>JAFGMO010000013.1 GCA_016927475.1 Candidatus Aminicenantota bacterium | reverse complement strand
TTTTCATAAGATACCCTATTTCAATTGGTCTCAGAACATAGAGTATATTTTGGGTATCGGCTTTTTTTATAGATAAGTCAGACCAGTTTCATGCCCATGTCAATAGCCCTCTTATTCAGAGGAATAAGATGATGATGCCTTTCAGGAAGAGTATCCTTGAGAGCTGTCATCAAGCTTTCTTTTTTCACGATATTGATCAGTTTTACCAAACATCCCAGGAGAATCATGTTGGCCACCTTGACGTTCTCGAGTTCTTTGCTTGCCTTTTCGATGGCCGGAATGCCGTATATGTTGATATCTTTTCTCTCAGGAGGTTCTTTGATAATGCTGTTTTCCCAGATGAGGATTCCGTCTTTTTTTACCCGCGGTTCGAACTTTTTTAATGACGGAAGATTAAGGACGACACCTACATCAAAAAGAGTGACAATGGGTGAAGAGATCAATTCATCGCTGATGTTGACCATACAGTTGGCTGTTCCTCCCCTCATTTCCGGCCCATAGGAGGGAAACCAGCTGACTTCTTTACCTTCTTTCATAGCCGAATAGGCAAGAAGCGTGCCCATGGAGAGAACGCCCTGTCCACCGAATCCTGCGAAGACCATTTCCTGTAGCATTTTTCACTCCTTTGTTTTGGGGGGTTCCTTGAAGACACCCAGAGGATAATAGGGAAAAACATGATTTGTCAGCCAGTCCAGGGATTCTTCAGGCGTGCATTTCCACTGTGAGGGACAGTTCGAAGCGACCTCGATGAATGTTGTACCCAGTTTTTTCATCTGTATCTCGAATGCCGTTTTGATGGCTTTTTTTGCCTTGCGGGCATTGGCCGGCGTGTTGAAGCTGACCCTTTGAACAAAGGCCACCCTTTTGAACTGGGAGACAATCTCACACATCTTCAACGGGAGCCCGACCTTTTCGGGATCTCTGCCATAGGGAGAGGTGGATGTTTTCTGGCCCTCAAGGGTGGTTGGAGCCATTTGACCCCCTGTCATTCCGTAAATACCGTTGTTGATAAAAATAAAAGTGAAATTTTCTCCCCTGTTACACGCATGAAGGGTCTCAGCGGTTCCGATAGCGGCCAAGTCGCCGTCTCCCTGGTAGGAGAAAACGACTCTGTCAGGGAGTATCCTTTTGATGCCTGTAGCCACCGCCGCAGCACGTCCATGAGCTGCTTCCTGCATATCTACATCCAAATAATCGTAAGCGAATACGGAGCATCCTACGGGGCAGACGCCGACCGTTTTTTCCTTAATCCCCAGCTCATCCACGACTTCCATAAGGATCTTATGTGTTGTTGAATGGAAACAGCCGGGACAATAATGCATCCTTGTTTGAAGCAAACTTTCAGGACGTTTATATATAAGTTCATATCCTTCTTTCATGATGTCGCTCCTTTGTCTGTAGGGCAACCGGTTTGTCCTTTATTAGTCACGGCCGGCCTCCTTTTCCTTGATAACATCCAGAATTTCGTCCGGAGTGGGGACAATTCCGCCCATGCGGCCGTAAAAATGAACGGATTTTTGGCCGCAGACTGCCAGTTTGACGTCCTCGACCATCTGCCCCGCATTCATTTCAACGGATATGAAAAATTTTACTTGGGGCCGGGAAGCTATTTCTGCCAGCGCTTTGGTGGGAAAAGGCCAAACCGTGATGGGCCGGAAAAGGCCCAATTTCATGCCTTCTTCCCTCCCGATATCGACCGTTTTTTTGGCGATTCGGGAAGTGAGACCGAAAGAGGTAATGATGATTTCCGCATCGTCCGTTTTGTATTCATCAAAGCGGATTTCGTTGGCGATGATCTGCTTGTATTTTTCCTGGAGTATTTTGTTTTTTTCTTCCATGGTTTCGGATTTGATGTAAAGAGATGTCAGGATGTTGCGTTCCCTGTCAGGAGTTTTTCCCGTCGTTGCCCAAGGTTTGTTGGGTTTATACTCAATGGGCTCGGGGAGGTTGACCTTTTCCATCATCTGGCCGATGGCACCGTCGGAGAGAAGCATGGCCGGTGTTCTGTATTTGTCGGCCAGCTCAAAGGCCAGGCGGCAGTGGTCGACCATTTCCTGAACGGAATTGGGGACGAGAACGATAATGTTGTAGTCGCCGTGACCGCCTCCTTTTGTCGCCTGGTTGTAATCGCTTTGGCTGGGCTGGATGGTACCCAGTCCGGGACCGCCGCGAACGATGTTGGCGAAAACGCAGGGTATCTCGGCGCAGGCGATATAGGAAATGCCTTCCTGCATCAAAGAAAAGCCCGGTGATGAGGTGGTCGTCATCACTCTTCCTCCCGCTCCGCCCGAGCCGTAGAGCATGTTCACGGCGGCAACTTCACTTTCCGCTTGAAGAAGTACATAGTTGTATTTAGGTTCTTCCCGGGCCAGGTATTCAATGACTTCGGACTGGGGAGTGATGGGGTATCCGAAATAAGCCTGCAAGCCGGAACGGATAGCGGCTTCGGCCAATGCTTCATTGCCTTTCATGAGTTTGGTTTCGACCATTCGTTCCTCCCTTCACGCCGCCATTTTTTTATAAACCGTAATCGCTGCATCCGGGCAGATGACGGAGCAGTTCATACAGGCGATGCATTTGTCCTCTTCGGCGAGGTAGGCATAATGCAGCCCGTAACTGTTGGTGTCTTTTGTGTTGAGAGCGAGGCAGTTTGTGGGGCAGTGAAGAACACAAAGATTGCATCCTTTACAGCCCTCAACCGAAATCTCAACATACCCTTTTTGTGGCATTATTTACCTCCGGTTTGTTTGGATTGAACAGGGCGTGCTGGAAGGCGTTTCAAGGTTATGATGATATAGAATTCGGATTAAAGCGGAAAAAAATATCGGGGTCCCATAAACACAAAAAATCATTATGACCAAAAATGTCGTCCCGCACGTCCTGAATAATAGTTACATCTCAAAAGAAATCACCCTGTGTGAGTGGCATTGGATGTTTACGGCAGCCGGCATGGAGGCGATGTGGCAGGGAAAGGCTTCCACCTGAACGGCGAGGGCTGTTATGCGGCCGCCCATTCCCTGGGGACCGATCCCCAGGTTGTTGATCCTTTCTAAAAGCCTTGTTTCCATGTCCTCATAAAAGGGATCCGGGTTGTGTGAACCCAAGGGCCGGCGAAGCAGGGCTTTTTTTGCCAGAAGGGCTGAATACTCAAAGTTTCCGCCCAAGCCGACACCGACGATGATCGGCGGACAGGGATTAGAGCCTCCTTTTTCAACGACCTCCACGACAAATTCTTCGATTCCTTCCTGTCCAGCGGCAGGGGCGAACATACGAACCTGGCTCATGTTCTCAGCACCACCGCCTTTGGCAATAAAGGTAACTTTAAAAACATCTCCAGGAACCAACTCCCAATGTATATAGGCTGGTGTGTTGTCACCTGTGTTTTTACGGCGGATCGGATCTTCAACAACGGATTTTCTTAGGAATCCCTCACCATATCCGAGCCGGGTGCCTTCGGTTATGGCATCTCTGAGGCTCTCCAAGCCGTTTTCTTTTTGAAACTTTACATCTTCTCCCAATTCAACAAAGAACACGGCCAAGCCGGTATCCTGGCATAAACCAAGTTTTTCGTCCTTGGCTATCCGGGCATTCTGAAGGATTTGATTGAAAACCTCCTGCCCGGCTGGAGACTCTTCTTTTTCCTGCATCTGTTTGATGATCTTTAAGGTATCCTCTTGAAGCTCATAATTTGCTTCTTGAACCACTTCCTTAACCTTGTCCCTGACGCTGGATAAATTAATAACCTTCATGTACACCTCCAGGAATATTACCGAAAAGATTTTAGTTTAGGACGATGGTCAGCAAGTGTCAAGCCTATGTCGTTAAATCGGGCAACTTGATGGTTTTTTTATGTTATATCAGAAGTTTGTGGATTTGTATTTCAGGTTGAGAGCCATTAACTTCATTTCCGTCATTTCTTCTAGGGCGTATTTGAGCCCTTCCCGGCCGAAACCTGACTCTTTTATTCCCCCGTAGGGCATGTGGTCGATACGAAAAGTGGGAATATCGTTGATAATAACCCCTCCGACATCCAGCTCTTCATAAGCCTGGAATGCCTTTTTGAGGTCATTGGAAAACAGTCCGGCCTGAAGTCCGTAGATAGAAAAATTCACGCCATCGAGGGCCTGCTTGAAATGGGAATAGCGCGTCACAACAACAACCGGGGCGAAGGCTTCCAACCATGAAATGCGGAGTTCGGGTTTGACATTTTCCAGAATGGTTGGAACAAAGAAGGAGCCTTCTCGTTTTCCCCCCACGATGATACGAGCACCATGATGCACCGCTTCTTGAACCCATTCCTCCGTCTGGAGCGCGGCTTTTTCATTAATCATAGGTCCAATGTCCGTGTTTTCTTCCAGAGGATCGCCCATTTTAAGCTTTTTAACGGCGGCAATGAAAGCATCCATAAACCTGTCATAGATATCCTCATGAAGGAATATTCTCTGAATGGAGATACATATCTGTCCGGAGTAGGAAAAACTACCGAGGACAACACGAGGTAAGGACAGATCCATATCCGCATCCGGTTCGATAATGACGGCGGCGTTGCCTCCCAACTCAAGGGTAACTTTCTTTTTATGAGCTCTCTTTTTCAAATCCCAACCAATCTCCGGGCTTCCGGTAAATGTGATCATTTTTATGCGGTCGTCGTCCAGCAAATGTTCGGCCGCCTCATATCCGCAGGGAATGACATTCAAACCGCATGAAGGGTAACCGGATTTTTCAAAAATTTCTCCGAGAAGGATAGAGGTGGGCGAAACCTGGGAAGCGGGTCGAAGAAGGACCGTATTACCGGCGGCCAAGGCGGGAGCGACTTTATGAGCAACAAGGTTTAGAGGAAAATTAAAGGGTGTGATCCCGGCAATGACCCCGATTGGGAAACGGCGGACCAATCCCCAGCGTTCTTTTGTCTGGGGATTCAAGTCGAGGGGAAGGAATTCCCCGGGTAAACGTTTGGCTTCTTCGGAAGCGATGGAGAAGGTATTGACGGCACGGTCCACCTCAATGCGAGAGGAGGTGATGGTTTTTCCTGAACAAAGCGTTATCGATTGGGCCAATTCTTCTTTTCTTTTTGCAATCTCAGTTGCCATAAAAGCCAGAGCTTGTGATCGTTCATAACTGGAAAGTTTTCGCGTCTCTTTAAAAGACTCATGAGCGGCGTCTACTGCATTTTTAACCTGGTTTTTATCGGCGAAATGGACAAGGGCAACCGGATTACCGTCATAAGGGGACCTTATTTCCTGCTTTTTTCGAGAAGATTCCCATTTGCCGCGTATGAATAATTTGTATTCCTTCATGATTTTTCCTTTTTGCTTGCTCTATCTGTGAATTAAGCAAGCCGGGTGATTTGGGTGCCTGCTAAAAATTATACGCCTGGTGAAAAAAAAGTAAAGATGGAAAGCTGAATGCCTTTTCAGCCTTCCATCCCGTAGTAAAGTTTTTTCAGCATGAGGGCATCCTGTTCCTGAACAGGGCTTTCACTGATGACGCTTCCTGTGATGACAAAGTCTTTGACAGCGGATATCCATTCGTCATAACAGAAGTCGGAATCGGCCAGGTTTAGATGTCTCAACTCGCCCTTTTCATTGTATTCCGCACCGGAGATGTGGATATGCATATTTTTTACTGATTCGTTACCAAGCTTTTTTTTGATCTTCCTAATGATCCTGATGAATTCACTATAACTGTTGATTTTGCCTTCACGGGCATGTATATGGGAAAAATCGATACAGGGTTGCAGTCCTTCAACCTCCCGGCATAAAAAAAGGACCTCTTCAAGACTTCCGAACTGCGCTTTTTTCCCCATGGTTTCCACTCGAAGACAGACCGTGTTCCTCTCGCTTCTTAAGATAGAGAGGACTTCCTTCAATCCTTCTTTAATGGTCTCGAAGGTTGATTGGGGGGATTTTTTACCGTAATATCCGGCATGAAAGACAAGATTGCGTACTCCGCAAATTTGGCTTATCCTGGCTGAGTGCAGAATCCTTTCCTGGCTGACCAGTCTTTTTCCTGTTTCATCGGAATTAAGATTGATGTAATAAGGAGCATGTGCGCTGAGAGAGATATTTAAATGTGCGGCTTGTTTTTTTATTCGTACGGCCATATCAGGCTTGAGCCGGATTCCCCGGACGAATTCAATCTCCATACAGTCCAGTCCCAGGGCATGGACATGTTTGATTCCCTCAAGGGTAGAATTTTCGGCCGATGATTCAGGAACACCAGCCGTTCCGAAAAGCAGGCGGTTATCCCAGATCGTCATCGGCCTTTCCGCTGGAGATAAAAATCTTACTGATGATGCGTACGGGTAAAAAGTTCCCATGCATGGGAAAGATCGTTTGAAAAAATTTCCTTTTCGGGCCTGCTTCTTTGTTTTGTCTCATGTATGCCTCAAACAAACCGGCATTTCATCAACAATACAGGTTAAGTGTAGGACCATATTTTTTTTATACAACCTATGCTTGACGGATTCAAAGGAAATCAAGAAGAATGAATAATGCGGATTAATATGGCGCAACAAGGCTGATCCCGTTTAGGATTTTTTCCCATTCCGATTCCAGATTTTCCTTTTGTAAGAAAAGCCACAATTTTTCTTCGGGAACCGAGTACCTGATAAAATGGACATATGATTCAAGGGAATCAAAATTTTTTGTATGGTAGTGACAGATTACCGTATAGACGAAGGCGGCAAGCAGTAATTCATCATCAACAAAAGTACCGGCCTGCCTTTCAATAATCTTTTGGAAATAATCCAGGGATTCGGAATAGGAATTTTGGAAAAAATGTAGCTTTCCCAAAAGATGAAAAGCTTTTAAGGCGGATGGGTTCTCTTTGATGAGTTTTTTGAGCGTTTTTACGGCATCGTTTGTTTTGCCGTTTTTACGGTGAAGATCATAAAGCTCATAATACAGGCTTGGATTTTCCGGATCTTTCTTGATCTTTTTTTCCATTTCTTTTTTATGTTTTTTATATAAGTTTTTTTTGTCCTTTTCGGAAAGGTTGAAATAGGGGGCATCGGATTCTTTAAAGTTGTATGTTACCAGTAGTTCGGAGAGGATAGGTTTAGCTTCCTGAAGAATATTCAACCTTTCAATACCATCGATCTTTAAAAGCTTTACAGCCTCATTGAGGAAATGCCGGCTTTTTTCCCTGTCGGCTTCATAATAGGCACAGAGGCTCATGTAGGCATAAATTTTCCCAAGGAGCGAGGGATCCTTGTTCAAACCAAATGCAGCGATTTCGAATGTTGTCAGGGCTTCGGCGTAATTTTTTTCTTGAAAATATTTTTCTCCCTGGTTTAGTAATTTTGCATAAAAAGGATCTATTTCCTGGCTGAGCAGGCATGTTGAACCAACAAGAATCCAGATGGCAAAAAAAGCTGTTTTATGGATCATTTTTTTAGGCATTAACAGAAACTTTCTCTTTGTTACGATGTATGAGTCTTTCAGGGTAACAACCATCATTATTATGTTTTAATTCTGGTTTGTCAAAACAAAATCAAGTACAATGACATTCTCGGCATAAGTGATGTCTTGTGTAACCTGCATTATTCATCAATTCGGCCGGTTATGGATGGTAAAGATGGCGGAGCTCAAAAAACTAAGGGTACTTGATGTTTGACTTTATTCTTTGGTTGGGAAAAAACGAGTTATCCAAAGACATTCATATTCCATGGGGGGCAAATCGGGATCTGTACAAGGATTGTACCTTTGGAGACTGGGAAATTTCAGGATTCAATTTCAGGATCAAATTTCTGAATCATGAAGAACCGATTGAGAGGAACTATTTCGAAAAAGACGGTGTCCATGTTTTTCTTGCGGGCAGAATGTTCTCAAATAACAAATATAGAGAAGAAACACAAATTCCGGTAAAGGTTCTTCAGGCATCGTCCGTTTATGACTTGTATCTAAAATACGGTCCGGATATGGTCAAATATGTGAAGGGAATTTTTATCCTATGCATTTTTGATGAGGATTCCACGAGATATTATGTTTTCAACAACCGGTTTGGATTGTTGAATCTGTATGCTTATATGGAGAAAAAGCCCTTCCTGTTTTCCACTTCTTTGAATTATATCCTTGAGGCGTTGGATTTTTTACCGGAGATCGATGAGATCGCCGTTTTGCAGTCATCTCTGCTGAATTTTTCTTTTAAGGAAAGAACATTTTTCAAGAGTATTTCAAAATTTCCTCCGGGAGCGTTTTTTGTAACTGATCTGGCAGGGCATTATTTCAAGAGATATGACGATCCGGACAAAACTCTTAAAGAAGAACCTAGATGGAATTGGAATGAAACATTGGAGGAAATTCCTTCCCGCTTCAACGAAGCCGTCAAACTAAGCGTTATGGACCTGAGGAAATTTTGTGCTTCTCTGACAGGAGGATTTGCCAGCCGTTCCGTGCTTTCGATCTTGCTACAACTTAACAAGGACATCCTTTATTATTCTTGGGGCAAAAAAAATAGTCCGGATCTTCATATCCCGGAAAAAATCGCCAATCACCTGGGCTTAAAATATCGTTCGCTTGTTTTGGATGAAAAATTTATTGATTTTTACGACATCTATGCCCGACAGGCGGTTTATTTTTCTGATGGTGTGTCCACGATCCAAAATGCGCACCAAGCGTACGGATATTCTTTTTTAACTGACCATAGTCCCTTTTTTGTAACGGGGCTGTTCGGAAGCGAGCTGCTTTGTCCGTCGGAAATTTTGGGAACAATCTTCAATAATCTTATGATTTCCTTATTGCTTGAACCGGAAAAAAGAAACAGGGTTCTAAGAGAGAAATACAGACAGGAAATGGTTAATAAGCTTTTCAAAAATGAAAGGCTAGAGAAACATGAAGAAGAATTCATCGAAGAAGTTCTGAACGTTTTTCAGGAATTTGACAGATGGGAAAGGCCCTATAAACGGATCTATTCCTTTCTCCTTCGCGAAGGATTCCGAAAGTGGTTAGGTGGAGAAATCAATATGGTTCGATTCTTCGGGCATATTGTTTCTCCCTTTGTGGATGATGAATTTGTTGAGTTTTTACTGATGAGTCCTTTTCCCTTTTTGAAAGATCAGGTTTTTCATGCAGATGCGAAAACGTTGAAACGCGAACAGAATATTTTTCTGCCGATTCTTAGGGAAAATGATCCCCGTTTGATCGATATACGGACCAGCTGGGGGTATGCTCCTAGGAACCTTGAGGTGAAAAATTTTTCGGCTTCTTCTCTTTCCAGCGCCGTCCTTTCTGCGATCAAGAAGCGGTGGCTAAAACCCGATGATTTTTTTGCTGAAAAAGGGTGTCTTCAGGTATACCAGAAAAACGAGAATATTTTTTCTTTCGAGACGGATCTTTTTTTACCCCTGGAAACGGATGTTTTCCGAAGGATCGATTTATCTTCATTTTTTAGACATTTTTCACTTCGTCTTAGTTTGAGCCGGATGCTAAAAAGGTTATCCTGAACACGTTGAAGGAGATGTAATATGAAACTCCTGTTGGTCGGCGGTACGAGGCCCAATTTTGTCAAAATTGCTCCTATCGCCTGGGCTCTTCGCGACTTGTGGGGAATATCGGCGAAAGGTAAAAAAAAGAAGGGCAGCCATATTTTCAGGATTGTCCATACCGGTCAGCATTATGATTATGAATTGTCTAAGGCATTTTTTGAGGAACTGGACATCCCAAAACCTGATTTTTTCTTGAATGCCGGATCGGGAACACATGCCGAACAAACGGGTGTAATCATGGTTGAGTTCGAAAAAACATGTCAAGAGGAAAAACCGGATGTTGTTGTTGTCGTTGGAGATGTGAATTCAACCCTTGCCTGTTCGATTGTGGCAAAAAAATGTGGAATTCCCGTTGCCCATATTGAGGCAGGACTGAGAAGCCGGGATTTGAGGATGCCTGAAGAAATCAACCGAATCGTTACGGATTCCATCTCGGACTTTTTATTCGTCACGGAAAAGAGCGGCGTTCAAAACCTTAAAAAGGAAGGCAAAAGCGAAACACAGATATTTTTTACGGGAAACGTGATGGTTGATACATTGTTGACCCAGCTTCCAAAATTGAAAAAAAAGACACATCCCAGGTTTTTTGAAGGGAATTATGCGGTGGCCACTCTTCACCGTCCTTCCAATGTGGAAAATACCGGCGTCCTTCGTGGTATTTTGGAAGCTTTTGTGGACATTTCACATGATTTTCCCATCGTTTTTCCTGTTCATCCCCGCACCCGTAAATATCTGGAGTCTTTTGGATTGAACAACCTTTTTACCGATGGAAATATCACAATCATGGATCCTTTGCCTTATCTGGAATTTCTTTCCCTTTGGAAGGATTCAAGCTTGGTTTTAACGGATAGCGGCGGGCTTCAAGAGGAAACCACGGTTCTGAAAGTTCCTTGTTTTACGGTACGTGAAAACACGGAACGCCCCGTTACGGTTGAATTGGGAACCAACCGTATCGTCGGTACTGAGCGGAAGAAAATCTACAGGGCATTCGAGGATTTCCGAAAGAAGGGAAAAACAAGGGGAAAAATACCTCCTCTATGGGATGGTAAAGCAGCTCCCCGGATCGTCGATATCTTAGGGAGAATATTTTCCTAAGGGGGAATTGATATTTCCGCCAGATAGGGTACAATAAACAGTAAAATGAAAAAATTTAATCTGGGTGTTTTTTACCTGGTAACCGCTGTTGTCCTGGCGTGCTTTCCCTTTCAGACTGTCCGGGAGTCACAGGAACGGTTTACCTCGGAGTACAGGATCGGACCGAAGGATCTTCTGGAAATAAGCGTTTTCGGCTTGGAGGAATTGAACAAGTCGGTCCGGGTTTCTGAGGACGGCAAGATATCCCTGCCTCTTCTTGGAGAAGTTGAAGTTGAAGGTTTGACCATTTCGGAATTAGAGAGGAAATTAAGCGGATTGCTGGAAAAACAATATCTCCATAATCCTCAGGTAACGGTTTTCATAAAGGAATACCAGAGTAAGCGGGTTTCTATTCTGGGGGCCATTAAAAACCCGGGAACCTATCAGCTTTTAGGACGTCAGACATTACTCCAGATTATTTCCCAAGCAGGTGGGATGACCGGTGATGAAGGAAGAGAAATTATCATCATAAGACAGCGTCCTGACGGGGAAAGCCAATCGCTGAAAATATCCATTGAGGATCTGATTCTGAAGGGAGATGCTCGCCTGAATATACCTTTAGAGCCCGGGGATATCATCAATATTCCCGTTGATAAAATGGTAACGATTTATGTTTTCGGCAGAGTCGGAAACCCGGGAGCTTTAAGTGTGAAAAAATCGAACATACCCACCCTGCTTCAAGCTATCGCTCAAGCGGGAGGTTTTTCCGAAAGGGCAAGCAAATCCGGAGTGCTTGTCAAAAGGAAAGAGGAAGACGGTCAAGAACACGAAATCAAAGTGAACGTCAAGGATATAATTAGAGGAAAAAAACCTGATATTAAGCTTCAAGAAAATGATATCGTTTATGTTCCTGAGAGTATTTTTTGAATTTAGGTAAGACATGATCAATTTTATCCATCAGGCGGAAGAGGAAGCAGCATGAAAAAGGGGATTGTTTTTGTCTTGATATTTTTTGCAGCGGTGGCTGATATTTGTATTTACCGCAATCAGTGGCTTTATAACCGCGCAAAAAAAATGACTAATCTTGCTGATAAAGCACGTATCCTGGAGAAAGCAAGCGGGGGAATATTCAGTAATGAATCGGTTTATTTCGAACTGGGAAATGCATATTTTGACCTGGGAATGCTCAACCTGGAAGACAGGAACAGGTCCCTAAGCTTTTTTCAAAAATCCGCAGAAAGTTACAACCGTTCCATCGCTATGAATCCGGCATCTCCTTTTGTTCACTTTTTGTTCGCCCGAACACTTGCCCATATGGAGTATTTTAAGGAATCCCGCTGGCCGAGAAGTTTTACTGAGTATAAGAAAGCCGCTCGTCTGACAGGACATCATTCTCAAATTCATTATGATGTCATTCAGGTTTTTTTGTACAGGTGGAAAAGTCTGGACGATAATGAAAAACGGTTTGCCGTGAACACTCTCAGGGATGTTCTAAAAGAAGGATGGAGAGGGAAACTGAATACCGTTCTTCAGATTTGGGACCTGACTGTCCGTGATGAAGAAATCCTCCGGTCGGTTCTTCCGGTTAATGCGAACGTTTACAGGGAGGCGGCCCGGTTTTTAGGAGAACGGTCGCATCCCGTCCCTTTTCGGCATGAACTTCTGGTCGGGGCTGAGAACTTGGATTTTGATGAAGTCCAGTCCCTTCACGATATGGGGGTTCGGGAATATCAATATTATCAGATTGATGAAGCGGTTGCCCATTTTCTTTCGGCATTAAACATTATCAAACGGATTAGATTTTATGACATATTTCAGGATGAAGAAGTTATCGACCGGATAAAGTACAAAAATCTCAAACGTTCCCTCCACTTAAACCTGGCAAAGTGTCTTATCGAGCAGGGGAAAGGACTGGAATCTGTCTCGCCTCATGTGATGTCATATCTTGATCTTACAAATCAACAACATGAGATCAGCGAGCTCATATCTTATTTGGAAAGCCGCCGTTTCATTCCGGAAAAGCTGGATCCTGACTTTAAGGATCTCGACCGGTTGGCTTTTCAGATCCATCTGTATTTTAAGAACAACCGCTACCGGGATATTGTATCATTAGGAAACCTGATGGGAAAAAGTCTTGTTGTTGTTTCCGATCAGAAAAAAGAGGAATATGTCGAAATTCTCCTTTTGCTAGGTGAATCCTATCAAAAGGTTGATTATATATTTGAAGCGGCCAGGTTTCTAGAGGTGGCCTTTGAGGCCGACAAGAATAATCTCAAAACGCTTCTCAATTTGCGTGATAACTACAAATTTCTCAACATGAGCGATAAACTACAAGAGGTCAATGCCCAGATTGAAAAATTGGTTTTTCCGGGTGAAATGGATTATAAGAAACGTATTATCAAAAAAAGACGTAACTTTGTTCAGAAAATGCTTTTTGAAGGGGAAAAGAAAGTTTTCCATATTGAATTCAAATCGGAAGACCTGAATGAGACACCCCTGGTCTCCATATGCTTCAACGGAATGGTCGCTTGGGAAGACTATATTGAGGATGGGAAAGTAACTCTAGTTCTGGATACCATACAAGGAGAAAATATCCTGGAAATCAACTCCGTGAACATTCCTGTGGAGCTTGAAAAAATCTCAGTTTATCAATCTGCGGAAAACGTCTCTTCAAACTGATCCGCGGAGGTTATCTTATTTGTTTTGTTGCGGTGTACCTTCCGGGAACGGGTTTAAAAACAGATACCCGCTCTTGCCTCTATTCCTTTGATCCAACGGTGTCCCGAGCCCTCCCAATGCAATTCATAACCCGCAAAACCGATCACACTTAGAATAACGGGTTTTATGCAGAGGTTGACTCCCGCTTCCGCTGTAGGCGTTATGGTGCTGTCTTCGGGACGGTTGTCAAAACCTATACCCAAGAAGAAAAGGTTGGGGGCTCGTTGAATGAAAAAAAAACGCCATCGAAATCCAAGTTCCCAATGCCTTTTACCATCAGCATATACCTGGTCTGAATCCTCCAGGTGGCGGTAATAGCCTACTCTGGCCGACCAGCCGGAATTGTGACTGAGAACGCTGAAAAATTCCACTTGAAAATAATCTTCGTCAATGATTTCCAGAACATCTGTGGTGAAGGCGTAATCGACCAGTGAGAAATTCCATGCGGAGGCTGCCTGGGCGGAAAAAACAATAAGTCCAAAAAGAAGAAAAAGTTTGCAATGTTTCAATGTGCTCCCCTTTTTTGTTGGATTATTGTGATCATTTGAAAATCTCATGTAGATAAAAGCACAGAATGGCTCAAACTGTCAACCATTAATTGCCCTCTTACCTTGGTGCTGAGCCCCAATCTTATAAACCCGCATTATTCATAAATTTGGACGACACCAATAGATAATATAAATATTATATGTCACTTGAGGAACTCCAAGCAATATTTTCTCTTGACAAAGGATAAGTTTGTAAATATCATTTAGTCAGAATTTTAGAGAAGGGATTATTTATGGAAAAAATGAGAAAGAAATCACCGTTTCTTGTTGGATTAACATTTATACTGCTAGCCGGTTTTTCTTATCTTGCAGCGCAAGAAGCCGGTGAAGGAACGCTCACGGGATATGTTTATGAAAAAGATGGAACAACACCTGTTGTTGGAGCCATTGTAAAAATAAAAAATCTTTCGGATGGAACTATCTATATAAGCGGAAAAACGGACGCCAACGGATTTTTCAGAATTTCAAGGGTAAAAGAGGGATTTTATGTCGCAGGAATTGCCACTCCTTTCGACAATTTTAATTCGAACAACCTGATTGCCATAAAATCCGGAGAAACAGGCCAGGTGATTTTCGCTTTATCGGATCCCGCTGAAAAACCTTATGTGAGCGAAGACCTTCCTCCCAAGAATGAAGTCAGAATAGGATATGTCCTCAAGTATGATATTGCCAACAATATGGCGTGGATTTTCATCGAAGAGGGGACATTGCATAAGGGAGACAACATTCGTTTTAAAAGCCTTTATACCGATTTCTACCAGAAAGTTGAAAAGCTGTTTGTGGATGTTACTTCTCCTGCAGAAAATACACAAGGGAATATTCCACCGGATTACGTTCCTAAGTTGGAAGAAGTGGATGAGATTATTGCAGGAAATGTTTTTGTTGTGGAAGTAAAGGATCCTGTCCGGATAGATGATTTTGTCTATTTAGTGCATAAGAAAAAAAGCATTTTCGCTTTCTTCATTACGCCATGCGGTGTTGCCAGCGTTCTTGCCGGCAGTGCGGCTATCATTTCCATCATCAAAAAGCCGGAAGAAGAACCTGAGGTCTCACCTTTCAGACACTAAATCCTGACTGTCGCCTCGCAAGTGAAGGATAGGGGGAGTTCTTCTTCACGGTCATTGATTCCTCACAAAAAGGCTTTTTTTAGAGAATAATTTTCCCTTGACCTTTTCCGCCGAATTTTTCATGATGACTATCCGTTTTGTCGTTTTTGGTTGTATCCTCAATGTGACAAAAAATATTATTGAAGCGATGAAAAAATCTATGATAAAAAATTTGGAAAAAGAGAGAATCTTGCATTATGGAAAGGGGAAGAATTCGTGAAATTCACGATCGGTTTTGAAATGGAAGACAGTCTGAAACTTCAGCGGATGTGGAGAGAAATTTTTACCTCTCATCAGTGGACGGAAGGGAAATTTACTTCCTTGTTCGAGGAAAAGTGGGAAAAATATTGTGGTATCCCGTCTGTGGCTTTTTCCGGATGGTCCGGGGCTGCGGCGGCCTCCCTCGACTATTTCGGTTTGAAAGGTAAAACCGTTCTTTGTCCCTCCAACACATTCATGGCAACTCCCTTGAGCATTATAAAAGCGGGAGCAAGAGTAGAATTTGTTGATTGTGGTAAGGATGATTTATGTATCGATCCGGAAGACCTTAAAGAAAAGATCGAGATTCACCGGCCTGAAGCGGTTTTTTTGGTCCATATCGGGGGACATATCTCCTTTCATGTAGAAAAGATTGCCGAAATGTGTAAGAAAAGAAAGATTATTCTTCTGGAAGATTGTGCCCACGCCCATGGAGCGATCTGGAAAAATAAAAGAGCAGGGACATGGGGTGATGCAGGGATTTATTCTTTTTATGCCACAAAAACCATCACTACGGGTGAAGGCGGAATGTTGGTAAGCCAAAACAGAGGACTGATTGAATTTGCCCGGAAATATCGTAATTACGGGAAACCCGATTATAAAGTGGAAGGTTCGAACTTCAGGATGAGCGAGTTTACGGCTGCCATCGGATGTGTCCAGGTTGACAGGCTTGACGATATTGTTGCCTGGAAGAAAAACTATGCGGAACGTGTTCTCAACAAGCGT
Organism: Candidatus Aminicenantota bacterium; assembly: GCA_016927475.1. Taxonomy (GTDB): domain Bacteria; phylum Acidobacteriota; class Aminicenantia; order Aminicenantales; family Aminicenantaceae; genus JAFGMO01. The sequence goes on along the minus strand of JAFGMO010000013.1, from coordinate 83,232 downwards.
TTTCCCCGTCGTGTTCGTTTTCCCAAAGGTATGACGTCGGGATTTTATAAATATATTGTTTTTGATCCCATCGAAAATTCCACCGGGAAAGTTTATGATACTCCCTGTCATTTTTTACTCAGGCGCAAGGAAAAACTGCCCGGTTGCGAATGGATTGCCAAAAACCACTGGTGTGTCCCCATTTATTATAAGGGGATTGAAAAATGAGCTTGGACTTTTTGGCCGGAAGAAAAAAAGGGTTGGGGACGGCCGCTGTGGTTTTGGCAGTGGCTTTCCTGGTTTCTTTATCAGAGACTGCCCCGCTGGATTATTCGCTTTCCGAGGCACGGAAGGTTTTTGAGGCTATAAGGCATATTCAGGCGGCCGGAACATTACCGGAAAAGGGAGCACTGAGGGAGATAGTTATCAAAGAGAGCGAGTTCAATTCTTATATTGCCTACCGGATAGAGCATGAAAAATCGGAGATTATGAAAAAGTTGGAGCTGAAATTTTTCAATGGCAACATACTGGAAGGTCATATCTTTCTGGACCTTAAGGGGCAGAAGCTGTCCCGTTTTCTCAATCCAAAGATGGATATTTATTTTGAGGCTTTTCTTGAAGTGGATAACGGCCGGGGCCGCATGAAAATGAAAAAAATATTTTTAAACGGCCAACCAGTCCATCCGATGGTTTTGGATATGATCATCACCATCGCTTCACGGGTGGAACCAATGGAAATTTCAAGTCTGGATGACTGGTATACACTGCCTTACGGAATCCGGAATATTCACGTGCATAAGGGGAGGGCCGTTTTTTATTATTGATATGTTTTTAAGCCTTCGCCGTCATAAAACAGCGCTTACAATACGGGGGATTCCCTTGTAATCGGGATGAATGGAAACATTATTCCATTCTTTGCCAAAGAGAGCCTGAATTTTCTTTTCCTGCCCGTATCCAATCTCAAAGAGGACACGGCCTCCTTTTTTCAGATACAAAGGGCAGCCCTTTATCAGTTTTTCAAGAATTTCCGTTCCGGAAGTTCCCGCCAGGAGGGCTGATCGGGGTTCGTGATTTCTGACCTCGTCGGGAAGGTTATGCCAGTCGCTGTATGAGACATAAGGGGGGTTGGATATGATAAGGTCGAAGAGGATTTTTGGATGCAGGCGGTCTAAAGGTTCAAAGAGGCGGCCTTTTTGAAATTTGATGTGCTCAGCGCCGAGACATCGGGCGTTTTGTTTTGCCGTCCGTAGGGCCTTCATCGATATGTCCGTAGCATATATCACCGCCTGAGGCCTTTCCAGAGCAAGGACAACTGCCAGGTTTCCACATCCGGTTCCTATGTCTGCCAAGATGCCCGGGTTTTCAGGTAAAACAGAAAGGGCTTTTTCAACGAGACATTCAGTTTCGGGCCGGGGGATCAAAACATTTTTATTGACTTGGAAAGAAAGAGACCAAAATTCGCTCCTGCCAATGATATAGGCAAGGGGTTTGTTTTTTCGGCGTTGATTAAGCATGTGCCGGAACCGTATGGCCTGACCGGTACTGATCTTTTTTTCAGGATGTGCGAACAGTTCAGCTTCAGACAGATGAGTGGACGCCGTAAGCAATATATGGGCTTCACGGCGGGCTTGGGGCATATCTGATAAAATACGCCGGCCTTCTTCTATCAGGTTTTCGACAAGGGGCATGGAAAATTTCCTCAATCAAAGGAATGGTTTTTTTTTGAGAGCACCTCGGCCTGATAGTAAGAAGAAAGTTTGTTAATGATGGGATCAAGTTCACCATCAAGTATTTCATCGAGTTTATGCAGGGTCAGGTTGATACGGTGGTCTGTGATTCTGGATTGAGGAAAATTATAGGTCCGGATTTTTTCGCTTCTTTTACCGCTGCCTACCTGGGATTTTCTGTCTTTAGCGATTTTTTCTTGCTGTTCCTCTTCCGCTGCATCCAGGAGCCGGGAGCGAAGGATTCGCAGGGCCTTTTCCTTATTTCTGTGCTGCGATTTTTCATCCTGACAAGAGACCACCATGCCTGAAGGTATATGGGTAACGCGAATGGCCGTATAATTACGATTGACGTTCTGTCCGCCGGGACCTGAGGCACCAAAGGCTTCTATTTTCAGTTCCTTGGGATCTATCTTCAAGTCCACTTCCTCGGCTTCAGGAAGAACGGCGACGGTTACGGTTGATGTATGGATGCGGCCCCCGGCTTCTGTCTGAGGCACTCTTTGCACGCGGTGAACGCCGCTTTCATATTTCAAGCATCCATAAACCTTGGTTCCTTGAATATTAAGGATTATTTCTTTGAAACCCCCGATGGGTGAAATACTAGTGTTCATAACATCGGTTTTCCATTTTTTCCGTTCAGCATAACGCGAGTACATGCGGAAAAGATCCTGGGCAAAGAGCGAAGCTTCATCTCCTCCGGCTCCGGCCCTAATTTCCAGAAAGACGTTTTTATCGTCGTTGGGATCTTTAGGAAGAAGAAGAAACTTAAGCTCATCGATGACCTTTTTTTCCCGGGGTTGAAGTTCGTTCAGTTCTTCCAGGGCAAGTTTCTTCAATTCATCGTCGGAAGTCTGTTCTTCGAGAATATCCTGAGATTCCATGATGGCCTTTTGAATCTTCTGGTATTCTTCATATTTTTTTACGATGGGCTCGATTTCCGCCCGTTCTTTGGCAAACTTTTTGAGGTTTTGGGGATGGGAAAGCAGGGCGGGGTCAGAAAGCATATTTGTGAGTTTAAGATATTTTTCCCTTATTTTTTCCAGTTCTTGGTGCATGATGACCACCCTGAGCTATGGTTTTGTTGTGGTTACTATTTTATGATATTTCCTGGGCCATATAGTCATCGCAAAAAATATCATTGCATACGAGGGATTGCCACGATCACTTGTTAGCCAGCGAGATTGCCGGGCTTATTTTTTCTTGGAAAAATATAAAGCTTAAAGGATTTCTCCTGAAAGCTTTGTTGTCCCCGCTGACCCTTAGGCTCATGAATAATACAGTCTAGGTGATATCGCCGTATTTTTTCTTAAATTTATCAACACGGCCGGCACTGTCGACGAATTTTTGTTTACCGGTGAAAAAAGGATGACACTGAGAGCAGATTTCCACCCTGATCTCCTTTTTTGTCGATCGTGTTTTAAAGGTATTACCACAGGCGCATGTTACCGTACATTCACCATATTCGGGATGAATTCCTTTCTTCATTTCTTCGTCTCCTTATCGGGCTCTAATTATAGCAGAAACAGGGAACAGTTAAAAGATACCCGGCCTTGCCGCGGCTTGTTTTATCGCTGTAAATAACATAAAATTTTGGAGGAAAAAGCAGAGGAACAGAAGATATGAAAAAACCTCTTTATAAAAATTTGCAGCTTATCAAAAACGAACCCCTTTTCGGCAATGAGGACCTTTTTGGAGATCTGGCCGTAAAAAAAGGTTGGACAACCCTTTTTCTAGGAAAATTTTCTCTCCAGGAGGTCTATACGGTTATGGAAAAGAGGAATTTTACCCGGGATGCCCAAAAAAGAAAGCTTTGGCCTCTGGATTATGATCTGGATTCCTCACAGTTTCCCCTGCAGAGGTTTCGGATTTATTATAAAAATAAAGAACCGGAGAACATGATTGTCGATCTGAAGATCAGGGAAGGTGTTTTTCAACCAAAAAAACCGACTGGACTGAATTTTCCGAAATCTGAATTTTTGATCCTTGATTGGTTGACTCTTCAGAATCCTTTGAAGGATTTTACAGCAAATAGATCACCGCTTCCCGGACAAAAATATCCGGGTTTAAGCCTTGGACGTAAAATTTTAGACCTTTTTGTTTACCTGGGACGTTTACTGAAAAAGGATGGACTGTTGGCTTTTCCCGCATATTTTCACAACGCCGTCTTATTTTCCCGGGGATTCATATTTGTTAATCCGGAAAAGGAAGCCGAAGTCGCCGCCATTCACCGTTTGTTCAAGAAGGTCCATTTCAAGGATTTAGCCTGGATTGTCTACCTGAATTGTCTGCAAGACAAGGAAGGAAGGATGTATGAATGGAAGGCCGAGGAACAGGTTTATCCCTTTTCACAGTCCTTAAAGGAGTATTTTACTTCCAAAAAATATGAAGAAAAGCGAAGGGAAGCCTTTTCCCGTGTTAATTATAAGATAAACTGGGACTGTTACGAGAAAATGTTCCCACGCTTCAGAAAAAGGTAACCGGCTTTTTGCGCATTCGGCCGGTTTACATGTGAAAGGTGACGTTTTTTTATGAATAAGATTCGGGTCCGGTTTGCTCCCAGTCCGACCGGTTATTTACATGTCGGTGCCGCAAGGACGGCTCTTTATAATTGGCTTTTTGCCCGGCATTTTGGAGGAGTGTTTGTCTTGAGAATCGAGGATACAGATGTAGAACGCTCTTCCGGGGAGATGAGCCGCGCCATTCTGGAGGGACTTCAATGGTTGGGGCTGAACTGGGATGAGGGCCCGGTTTTTCAATCCGAAAGGCTGGATCTTTACCGTGAAAAAGCTGAAGAGCTTGTTCGGAACGGACATGCTTATCCATGCTATTGTTTGCCGGAAGAAATAGAAGAGCGAAAGAAAAGCCGGCATCATGATGAAAAAATATGGGGATACGACAGGCACTGCCGCTTTCTTTCCTCAAAAGAAAGGAAGAGGTATGAAGATGAAGGCCGGTCGCGAGCCATACGTTTCAAGGTTAGGGGAGGACGTGTTTCTTACGAAGATATGCTTCACGGTTCCATTTCCGTGAATGCGGATACTATCGAAGATTTTGTGCTTCTCAGGCGGGATGGGCTGCCTACATACCATCTTTCCGTGGTTGTTGATGATATTCTCCAAAAGATCAGTCATATTATAAGAGGGGACGACCATATATCGAACACACCCAAACAGATCCTTCTGTATAAAGCTTTTGGATCATTGTCACCGAGGTTTGCCCATCAAGCTCTCATTTTGGGGCCGGACAAAAAAAAGCTCAGCAAAAGGCATGGAGTGACCTCAGTCCTTGCGTTCCGGGAACAGGGATATTTTTCTTTGAGCCTTATCAATTTTTTATGCCGTATGAATTGGTTGCCGGGGGATGAGGAAAAAATTTTTACGCTGGAGGAACTTTATCGCTCCTTTTCCATGGACAAACTTAGTAAGGCCAGCCCCGTATTTGATCCCGTTAAACTCCAATGGCTTAACGGATTGATTATCTCTCAAATGACGGCTGAAGATATGTTTCCCTACATAAAAAAAATAATAAAAAAACGCAACCTTTGGCAGGAAAAATTTGAGAAGCAACCAGGGAAAATATGGATGAAGCATTTGATAGACCTGTATAAAACCCGCGTTAAAACCGTCATCGAGCTCGTCGATGGCATTGAACCTTTTATAGTATCGAAAATCAAGTTTGATCCGGCCGGGGCGGAAAAATACCTTGCAGATGACAGGCTTCCGCGTCTTTTGGCGGAGCTTCGGAAGGATTTCGAGCAAATGATCCGGTTTGATGCCGGAAACACGGAAGAGGTCCTTAGAGCTAGGGCGGAGAAGGAAGGAGTAAAGGCGGGGCTTTTGATTCATGCAGTTCGAATGCTCGTTCTGGGGAGAAGCAAAAGTCCAGGGATTTTTGAAGTGCTCGAGCTGTTGGGAAAAGAAAAAACAGTTTCGCGATTATCCGTTCCTTTTCTTGCAAGCGATTGATAATCTTTTACCTGTATTATTCCTAAATTATCTAATGGTGTCGGCAAAATTTATGAATAATACATGTCAGGAATGGAACACAATCTCAAAGCGAGTCCCTTTTTTCTGTTCGAAGGATAAATTTCCCTGGATCTGTTCCGTCAGCAGCCTGACCAATTGGTGGCCGAAACTGTTTGCCTTTGATATATCAAATTGAGCTGGAAATCCTTCTCCATCATCTTCGATAATGAGACGGCATAACTGGGGATTCGACCGCTTAAAAATAATACCTACCCGCCCCTTCTCTCGGCTTTTAAAAGCATGTTTGAAAGCATTTGTAAGAAGTTCGTTGACGATCAAACCACAGGGTATGGCTTTATCAATTTTAAGAACAATATTCTGGACCATGAAATCGAGTTCGATGTCTTTGTCTGTTTTATAAGCATTAAAAAGTTCCACGGCCATGGTTTCTATATAATCCTTAAAGTTGATTTCCGTGAAATCTCTAGATTCATATAACTTTTCATGGACAAGAGCCATGGTGTATATACGAGAACGGCTCTCTTTAAAGGCGGCCTGCAATTTTTCATCTGAAATGTTATGTGCTTGAAGATTGAGGAGGCTGATGATTACCTGAAGATTGTTCTTGACCCTGTGGTGTATTTCTTTGAGAAGGATTTCTTTTTCAGCCAGGCTTTTTTTGATTTGTTTCTCCATTTCTTTTCGTTCCGTGATGTTGGTGAAAATACAGTGTGTCCTTCGAAATCGCTTTTTTTCATCCGTAGCGGTTCTTCCCATAAAGGAAACGCTGATAGTCGTTCCGTCTTTTTTTATGAGGTCAAACTCGAGGTCTTGTATCTCACCTTGCTCTTTAAAAATCGAGAATTGGGATTTGAAATATTCTTTATGTTTCGGATCGATAAAATCCCCTAACCTTTTTCCCGTGACTTCGCTGCGGGAGTATCCCAACTCGTTGAGCCAGGCTTTGTTGACGTCCAGAAGCGTACCGTCGAGGTCGATCGATTGGTAAGGTACGGGAATGGAATGATAGAGCTGCCGGTAATGATTCTCGCTTTCTTTAAGCACTTTTTCGATCTGGATACGGCGAGTGATATCACGGAAAATCGTACGGCTTTTCCTGATATTCCCCTCGGTGTCATGAACAGCGGAAATATTCAGGCTGACATGTATTTTTTCTCCGCTCTTTTTTTTCAACTGAAGTTCGGCATCATATATCTTTCCCGTATCGAGGAAAGCCTTAAAAACATTCTTAGCATCCTCGAGACAATCAGGATGAAAAAGGGAATATACCTGTCGGCCTATCAGTTCCGTTTTTTCGTAGCCAAGCTTATCGCACAGGGTTTGGTTGCAACGGACGATATCATTTGTTTTCGAATCAACGGAAACGAACATGTCCGGGGCGCTGTCATAAAGATCCTGGTATTTTTGTTCTGAATCCTTAATCTTGGAAATATCTGTCAGACTGGCCAGCAACAGATTTTTTTCCTCAGGAGGAAGACGGTTAAGATGGAGAATGACGGGGATTTCTTTTCCCTCAGAAGAAAGAAAATTCCATTCGACGGTTACGGATTCTCCTTTCATGGCCTGAATTTCAAGTTCTTCTCCCCATTTTTGAGCGGGCTGATTTTTTTGCTGAACAGAAGTGCTAATTTTTTTCCAGTCGAGACTGAGAAGCTGTTCTTGAGGATATCCAAGCAGGGAAATGATTTTAGCATTGACACGAATGATTTTTTTCTGATGGGTGTCATAAATGAAGATTCCAGCCGGCGCATGTTCGACCAGGGTTTTAAACTGGTCCTCACTGTTGCGAATAGCCGTTTCGGCTATCTTGAGGGCTGTGTCCGAAGCTTCGAGCTCTCCGTCTAGACGCCGGGCTTTTTCCAGCTCGACCATGAGTTGAGTTCGTGTTTTTTGGTCATCCGTCATTCAGAGATACTCCGGAGAGAAAACGGTTATGTGTAAGGAAAAAAATATGAAGCAAGGAAGAGTATACTCTCCTTATGAAGCGATTCAGAGACGTCTGAAAGTGTATCATAAAAACATATAAGGGACAAACAATGATTAAAGTAAAAAAACGTGTGTTGACTTTGGAATTCTCTTTTGATAAAAGCTTAGAAGGAACTCAAAATAGTATAGGGTTTCCGGGGGACGAATGGTTCTGAAAGAGGGATGTCCTTCGGGATAAAAAAAAAGGAAGACGATTTAATTCTAATCGGGAAGAAAAAAATGAAGATAAACTCCAGAGAAAAAGACAATGTCGTCATTTTTGATATCGAGGGAGAAATCAGGCGTTCAGACATCACGGATGTAACTCTGCATCAAATGGTGAAAAAAAACCTGGATAGTGGATGTAGAAACATTCTGCTCAATTTCCAGAAGGTGGATTTCATCGACAGTTTTGGTGTCGGTGAGATTCTGGCCAGTTATATATCGACACAGAACTTGGGGGGGAAGCTGAAACTGGCAAAAATATCGAAAAAACTATATATGGTTTTTCAGGTGACAATGCTGACAAAGGTACTGGAGATTTTCGATAATGAAGAAACGGCGTTCAACAGTTTTTTTCCAGAATGACGGTTTATTACCTTTTTAATGGTCAAACGACGCCTCTATAAATTTTTAAAGCGTATCACTCCCATTAACCCCGGCGAAGAAATCATATCCCTTCTTCTCTTTTTTTACTTTTTTTTGATAACTCTAGCCTTCGGAGTCATCAAATCCCTTAGAGATGCAAGTTATCTGGACAAGCTCGGTCCGGAGAACCTTCCCATTGCATACGCAACGGCCATTATTGTGGGAGTCGTGGTGGCTTTTCATGCCAAACTTCAAGTAAAAATTTCAAGGCGGATTCTGATTATCTACACCCTTGTTTTTTCTTTTTTGATGTGTATCCTTTTTTTTCTATTGTTTCAAACGGGATGGAAATGGCTTCCCTTGGCCTATTGGATTTGGGCAAACCTTGTTGTTGTTCTCCTTATCACCCAGTTTTGGATAACAGTCAATGATGTCTTGAATCCCCGTGAAGCTAAAAGGATGATCGGTTTTTTCGGTAGCGGAGGCATTCTTGGAGGGATTATCGGAGGAATACTGACTGGATTTCTTGCCAAGTCGAACGAGTCCTATGCGCTTCTTTTTATCCCCTCCGTTTTTCTGATGGTGTGTATTTTTGTTGTAGGAGCTGTTTTCCGATGGAATGAAAGGCGTTTGGAAGAGAAGATGCCCGGAAAAGAAAAAACCCGAAAACAAAAAGTTACAGAAACAAAAGTTGGATTTCACGTTTGTTTCGACACGGTGAGAAAAAGCAGCTACCTTAAGCTCCTTGCTTTAGTTGTTGTTATCACAGGGATTGTGTCAACTTTTATTGATTGGCAATCGAAGAATATAATTGCCAACTGGCCTTCCATCAAGGAAAACCTCACTGCTTTTTTCGGGATTTTTTCAGCAGGCATGCTGGTTTTTGCCTTTCTGTTGCAGCTTTTGATGACAAGCAATATCATCAGGCGTTTTGGTCTTGGTTTAGCGCTTCTTGTTTATCCCTTAATATTGTTTTTTTGTTCCTTCGGCATCGCAGTTTGGCCTGTAATATTTTTTGCTATCGTCATCAAGGGAGCGGATAAAAGTCTTTCTTACTCCTTAAACCAATCGGCTCGTGAACTTTTGTATATTCCTATATCACCGGTTGTTAAATACCGGGCGAAGGTTTTTATTGATATGTTTCTCAACCGTTTGGCTAAGGGCGTCGGAGCCGGCTTCCTGCTGCTGATATTCCTTCTGCCACCGAATTTGTGGATAATATCTGTCAGTATAATTTCCGCTTTTTTTATCCTTGTCTGGATCATTCTCAACGTCAAGGTTAGCCGGGAATATACCAATACAGTGAAGAAAAATCTCGTCCTTAAGTGGGACCGTGCTGAAAGTTTGATCGACAGAAACATCGACAGAGAAACGACCCGTCTTGTTTTTGACTTAGTGGAGAGCAGAACACAAAGCGATGATCTTTTTGCTATGCATCTTTTTGACTTGATACGGCAGGGGAAACTGACACCTGAGATTAGAAGGTTTTTGGGTTATGTGCCGGAGAATGCGAAAGTTACATCGGTTGGCGCCCTTTTTGACGCCCAGGACGCAGGCCTTTTCTTCGGGGGTGAAGAGGGATTAGGTGAAGAGGAATTGAAGAAAGAAGTGGAAGAAATATTATCGCTCGACGTTTATCAACAGGTGATAAAAAATCATTTTTTACGTATCACGACTGATGTTGACGGTTCGGAAACAGCGAGAATGGAAGCGGCAAAAGCAATTGGATTTATGAAGCCGGATTCTCCTCTTGTTGATAAGCTCACTGTTTTCCTTGATGATAAATCACCTGGCGTTTCCAGGTATGCCATTGAAAGCGCGGCCAAACTGAAACTTCGTGAGCATGTCACCTTTATGATCAAAAAATTATCGGATCCAAAGCTTTGCGGTGATATCGAGGATGCCCTGGAAACGTATGGAAACTTGATCGTTGGTATGCTGGCGGACCATCTGGGAGATGAAACTATGGAACTTGAGGTTCACAGATCTTTATGTTCTGTTTTAGCCCGAATCGGGACCCAGGAAGCGGCTGATTTTTTCATTTGGGAAATGGATGAGGGAAAAAGTGATGTGGAAACCGAAATTATCGATGCGCTTCATCAAATCTGCTCGAAAAATCCGGCTATCCGGTTTGAAGAATATTCCGTCCATAAAAAAATAAGAGAGAAAATCGAAAGTTATTGCCGGTCATATCTGGAGATGGATGAAAATAAAATTGTTCCAACCGAGGGAGAATCTGCGGCTTCAAAGGATAAGGAATTGGAAGGGATCCTGACAAATGTGTTCCGTTTGCTCGGACTTGTTTATCCTCGAGAAGATATTGATAAGGCTTTCCAAAACATCAGAACGGGAACCAAAAATTCTATCGCTTATGCCATCGAGCTGTTGGATAATACGCTAAAAAAGGATACAAGAGATCTTCTTATTCCCCTTATCGAGGATATATCCGAGGAAGAAAAAAAGGAAAGATGCCGGACACTTCTGAAATGGCTTAAGGGTTTTAAAGACCGGGAAGATAAATCGAGGAGCCATCATTGAAAGGCTGATCAAGTATGGGAATCAAAAATCATTCAAAAATGATAGCTCATCTTTTCGATCTTCGGCCTGAAGAAATGAGACCGACTTTTCTTTTGTTTTTTTATTTTTTTTTGATTACGTTTTCGGCCTATATTATCAAACCAGTAAAAATCTCTCTATTTCTGAAAGGTCCCGGTCCCGAGAAACTGCCTTATGCCTACTTGTTAACGGCTCTTCTTATAGGTTTTGTCGTTTCCTTGAATTCCCGGCTCCTTCAAGTTATGAAAAGACAGGTTTATATTTCCTTGAGCATTATTTTCTTTATTTCCAACCTGGTTCTTTTCTGGATTTTTTTTAAAAAACAGGTTCCGGGATTATCCATAATATATTGGTTTTGGTCGGATATTTTTACGGCTACATCAGTGACACAGTTCTGGATTCTGGTCAATGATATTTATCATCCCCGACAGGCTAAAAGACTGGTCGGGTTTCTTGTGTCAGGAGGATTGTTGGGGGGAATTGGCGGCGCTTTGGTGGCCTCCTTTTTGGCCGGAGGAATAGGAACGGAAAACCTGCTTCTTATCTGCCCGTTTCTGCTGGGACTTTGTTTGCTGATCGTCAACCGGGTGAGGATCATTCCTTCTGCAGAAAGGAACACAGCCCGTGAGGAACAGTCCACAAAGAAGGTGAAACTGCGAACGAGTTTCCAAGCTTTCCGCCGGAACCGGCACCTTTTGCTCCTGGCTGGAATCGTATTGGCATCCATCGTGGTGACGACTCTGGTTGATTTTCAGTTTAATGTTGTTGTCAACACAACATACGAAGGTACAGATATTCGAACGGCTTTTTTGGGGCGCTTCTTTTTGGCACTGCTGGTATTTTCATATCTTCTGCATATTTTTCTTACCAACAGGATCTTGAAAAATTTCGGTATACGAACGGCGCTGCTCATTGCACCGGTTGTTCTTCTTGTTGGTTCTATAGCCGTTTTATTCATACCGGCTGCTTTTGTCATTTATTGGGCTTGTTCGATAAAGGGAGCGGATAAGAGTTTGGCCCATTCGCTGAACCAATCGGTCAGGGAAATTCTCTATATCCCTGTTGCTCCGGAGGTAAAATACACCGCAAAAGTTTTTATCGATATGTTCATAAACAAGATAGCTAAAGGGCTTGCGGCTCTTGTGCTTTTGTTGTTTTTTACGATTTTTCATTTTTCACTAAAAGAGATAAGCCTGATCACCGTTTTTTTTATCCTGGTATGGATGTTGTTGAATATATTGATCACAAAAGAATACGTCAATATTGTCAAAACGAACTTGAAAATCAAGTGGCAGAATGCAGATAAGTTCATAAGAGAAAAAATTGATATTGATATGACAAAACTTGTTTTTGAGACGTTGCAGAGTAAAAACAGGAGTTCGGTACTTTATGCCATGAATCTTTTTGATCTGATTAAAAAGGATAAATGGTCTCCGGAATTGGAGGAAGTTATTTCCTGCAAATCCGATGAAATCATGGCGGATTCTATGAGCTCACTTCTGGATCTTGATGGGGAATCCCTTTTTCCGTCAACGGATGAGGTTTTGGAGGGTGGGGAATTAGGGCGGCAGGTTGAAGAAATCATGTCCCTTGATATCTATCAAGAAGTAATGCAAAAGCATGTCGACAAAATCCTGCAAGAAAAAAGAGCCGATTCGGAGACGGCACGCATGGAGATTGCCAAAGCTTTGGGACTCATGGATGCCGGTTCATCCCTGACATTGCGCCTCAAAGAACTGCTGAAGGACAGATCGTCTGATGTCGTCACTTACGCCATAGAAAGCGCCGCCCGTCTGAAAAACAGGGAATTTGTTCCTCTCATTATTCCCCGGTTGAATGATAATGCGCTCTATTGGACGGCGCGTTATACTTTAATTGAATATGGAGCCGGTATTGTCGGTATACTCAGTGATTATTTAGCCGACGATCAGGTTCCGCTGGAAGTGCGGAAATCAATCCCCGGCATTTTAGAGAAAATCGGATCCGTCAAAGTGCCAAGGCTTCTGGCCCGTGAGCTGAAAAAGAATGTTCCTGACCTGGAATCTTCTCTCATCGAGGCCATGTACAAACTCAAATCCGAAAAACCGGATGTCATTTTCCCTGAAGGGACGGTTAAGGATAAAATAATCGATCTCATGAAAAAAAGTTACAGCATTATATGTGAAATACACAACCTGATATCCGATGAAAAAAAGGCTTTTTTAGCCAAGGAGCTTGAAAATAACCTGGCCCGTAAATTAAAACATATTTTTGAGCTTCTCAGTCTTGTTTACGCTCATGAAGAAGTCATTCGTGCTTACCAAAACATCTGTACAGGCCAAAAAAAATCGATCGATTATTCTCTTGAGCTGCTGGATAACATTTTGCCTAAAGTTGTCAAAGAGGCGTTGTTTCCCCTGGTTGAAGAAATTCCTCTCGAAGAAAAGGTAAAAAGATGCCGAAGGATGCAAAAAATATTGGATAAATCCGGTGGACCTTGAAATCCTTCCACTAAGGGTATTATAATTGAGGGCGAAAACCATGCCTAAACTATTTATTTATCCAAAGAACGGTGATTCATTTATTTATCAACTTAAAGAAGAAAAGGTTACACTGGGCCGGGCTCATGACAATACCGTCGCCATTCCCGATCCTTTTTGTTCAAGTTATCATGCTGCCATTTTACAGGAGAAGGGCCGCGTATACGTTTTGGATGATGCCAGTAAAAACGGCACCTATGTCAACGGTCAGCGAATCCAGATAAAAGCGGAACTGAATAAGGGTGATGAAGTTCTCATCGGATCCACAAGGATTATTCTGGATAAGGAGCTCTCTACAAAAGTAGAAATGAGCGATGTTTCTCCATTTTCTGAAAATGTAAATACGATCATGCACCTCGATAAAATCCTGGAAAAAAACAATTTGCACACCACTATAAAAGCCGGCATTCCCATGGATTTGGAGCGAATGAAATCCGAACACCGGGCGTTTTCCGTCATGAGTAAAGTCAGCGGAGCCCTGCTGCTTCACAAGCCTTTGAATGAACTGCTTGACTATGTTATGGATTTGATCAATGAGAACCTCCCCATGGATAGAGGTGTTATGATGCTGAAAGAGGGGAATCCCCCTCAGATGATCCCAAAGGTTGTCAGGGTAAATAATAAAAAACTGCAGAGAGAAAAGATACAGGTCAGCCAAACAATTATCGACAAGGTTGTTAATCAGAATTCTTCCATACTGACGAGCGATACTCAATCGGATACACGGTTCAAAGCCAAGGAAAGCATCATCAGGTCGAATATTCGCTCCGCTATGTGCGTTCCGCTCTTCAACAACCGGGAGATCATAGGCATCATTTATGCCGACCGTATCTCTCTTGCCAGGCCCTTTACCGAAGAGGACCTGAAGCTGCTGACTCTGCTTTCCAACCTGGCTGCGGTGAAAATTGAAAATTCAAAGCTTATTGATGATGTTATCGAAAAAGAAAGAATTGAAAAAGAATTGGACTTGGCGGCTCAAATTCAGAAAGATTTTTTACCTAAAGAAAAGCCTGATTTTCCTCGGATCGAGATCGCAGGCAACAATATTCCCTGCTATCAAATCGGCGGGGATTATTATGATTTTATTCCCATTGATTCCTCTAGGATTGGAATTATTATTGCCGATGTTTCGGGAAAGGGAGTCAGTGCTTCACTGTTGATGGCTTCTTTGCGGGCGGCCATTCACTCGGAGATCAGTGAGAAAGTCGATATCCGGAAAATGGTGTCAAAACTCAATGATTTTGTCCACCGAAGTTCTGCCGCCAACTGTTTCATTTCTTTTTTCTTTGCTGAGTTTACCGTCGATAAAGGTGAGCTGAGATTTATCAATGCCGGTCATAATCCTCCCTTGATATTTGAAAAAAACGGGGGAGTCAATCGCTTAGAAAGCTGCGGCCTTTGTCTTGGTATGTTTCCTTCGGTTCAGTATGACATAAAAAATATTTCTCTGAAAGAAGGAGATACAGCTGTTTTGTATACGGACGGAATCACCGAAAGCCGCAACAAAGAGGGAAAAGAATTCGGTGAAGACGGTCTTATCAGTCTTGTTAAAAAGAACCGAAAGTTATCCGCACAGGATCTTCTTTCCCGCATTTACGAAGAAGTTGAAACGTTCATTTCCGGAGTGGATCCTATGGATGATATGACCGTCGTCGTCATTAAGAAAGATAGCTAGCCTGTCGTGAATGATAAAGGCTAGAAAAAAAATCCCGCACGGATACCTTCCAACCAATACTATCCATCTTTCACACCTTGTTTATATGATCAGGAGGGAATAACGGGAATTATTAGAGTGGGCGCATGGGATGAGGATTGGACCTCTGAATCTTGTTTGCCCGCCATACTGCAGCAGGGCATAATCCGGTCACATTCTGTCCGGGTGAGGAATTCCCATCAAATTGAGAGCCCTTGATATAACGTTTTTGAGATGGATCAAGGCCAGCAACCGGACGGAACGCACATTTTTTTCGCTTTCGGTGATGACGGGATAAAGATGATAATAAGCATTCAGCTTTTGGCAGAGATTGAAGGTGAACTTGGCCAGATGAGAAAATTCAAGGGACCTGATGGAATGAAGGACCTCTTCTTCTAGCTGGGCTGCATAAAAGATAAGATCCCAGAGGTCATCCTTTTCCTTGTCGGTTAGACTATCCCAGGGAATGTTTTTCAGGTCGGCAGAAGCTAAAATGTCAGGTTCGGAAAGACCTCCTTGATTTTCCCATTTGCGGAAGATACTCTTCAAGCGGACCATCGTGTACTGGAGATAGGGACCGGTTTCTCCTTCAAAGCTTAGAGCTTCGTCGAAATCGAAGATAATGAGTGAGTTTCTAGCGAATTTAAGCATGAAATAGCGGAGTGCCCCGCAAGCAATTTTGCGGGCTATTTCCTTTTTTTGAAGGGGCTCAAGGTCGGGATTGCGCTTCTCAATTTCAGACAAAGCTTTTTCTTCCAAGCTGTCCATCAGGTCGTCAGCCTTAATCCCCAACCCTTTTCTTCCGGAAACTTCGTGAAATGTTTTTTCCTTTTTTTCTCCTGAAATTTTCTGGCCGATCTCCTTGAGGCTTTTTGGAGATAATGCGACCATCTCGTAGGAAAAATGAATGGATTTTTCGGCTTGAGGGAAAAAACCCAGAGCTTTTAGCCCCTGGACCACGATTTTTTGAAGGTACGATTGCCGCGTATCGATAACATTGTAGACTTTATCCGATTTGCCAAAAGAAGGATGTGATGAACCGGGATGGATCGAGGTTACCCAGAGACTGTCCGAACCCGGAAAGAGTGAATAGTTAAAATCCCTTTCAAGAAGTCCGAATTTCCAAAGTTGATAAGCGATATCTTTTCCGACGTAGGTCACCGTACCGTCGGAACGAACGATGATCTTTTCTTTCTCTTTGTCTTCTTCGAAAGGCATGACCCAGCACCCTTTGTGGGGTCCTTCTTCTACGAAAAAAATAGCCTTTTTCTTTTTGAGAAGAGCGAAGGCTTTTTCCCAGAATTTAAGTCCAAGAATACTGCTTTCAAAAGGAAGAAGGTCGTAATGAATGTCGAGACGATTCATCGTATTCAAGTGGGCCTTAACGTTGCGCATGGTAATAAGGCGGGCCATTGATGCTTCCGGATCGATGTTGTGTTCGATTTTTTTCAAGATTTCAGACCGGCGTTTTTGATAATGGGGATTTGCTCCCAGTAAAGAAGAAACGCGTACATATAGATCCCAGCAGTAGTAATCGAATCGGCCTGAGTATTTTTCGATATCGGAAAGGTCCTTTTTTTCAAGGTCTTTGAAGCCTAAAACAACATCGACGACTTGAACGCCCGTATCGTCAATGTAGTTCTGCACTTCAACGTTTTCGCCTTTGTCCTTGAGGCAGCGGGACAGCGTATCGCCAAGGCATGCGTTTCTTAGATGACCGATATGGGCCGCTTTGTTGGGATTGATGTTGGTATGTTCAATGATGATTTTATTCTCTTCCGCAAAATAAGAACGGCAGCGGGAGGCTGTGAATCTCCCTTCAAAAAAGGTCTTTCTATTCAGGTGAAGATTGATAAAGCCGGCTCCAGCCACCTCAATTTTGTCGACACCTTCAATGTTTTTTAGAAGAGGAAGATATTCTACAGCGATGTCTCGTGGAGAGCGTCCGGTTTGTTTGGCTATTTGGAAAGGAAAGGTCAGGGCCATGTCTCCCATTTTCATCTGGGGAGTGTAATTCAGTTCCAGGTCATCAAGGAAAAAAGAGCCTTTCGACCTGAGCCGGGAGGCGATTTTTTTTCTGAGTTTTTCTTTGAATGTTATCATTGTATGCCTTTCCTGCCGGTTGCCGCAGAGGATTTAGCGGGGATAAACAGGCAAATTATAGCAGATTATTATTTTCGGACAAGACCCAAAGGATTTTTCTTGCATCCGTAAAAGTTCTGTGATACTTAATTAACCTGCATTATTCTTTTATATAAGAGGAAATATCATGAAGAAAACGCATCTTTATAAGTGCCACAAAGATCTCAAAGGGAAAATGATCGACTTTTTCGGTTGGGAGATGCCCCTTGAATTCAGCGGAATCATCACAGAACATATGGCTGTCCGTTGTGAAGCGGGTCTTTTTGATGTCTCTCATATGGGAGAAATTTTGGTTGCTGGAAGACAGGCCTTGGATTTTGTTCAATATTTAACACCCAATGATGTTGCGAGATTAACACCCAACAAGGCTCATTATACAGCCTTGACCACTCCTCAGGGTACTTTTGTTGATGACCTTCTCGTTTATTGCCTTGAACCGGAAAAATATCTTCTTGTCGTCAATGCTTCCAATACGGATAAGGATTATGAGTGGATCGTTCAGCACAAGGAAGGTTTTGACGTAACTGTAGAAAACCAAAGTGATCAGTACACGCAGATGGCTCTTCAAGGACCGAAAGCACTGGAAGTAATGAAAAACCTGACCAAATTTCCTTTCGAGGAACTTGGTTCTTTTCAGTTCGGACGGGGAGAGGTTGCGGGAGAAGAATGCTTGATATCTAGGACCGGTTATACCGGAGAGGATGGAGTGGAGATTTACACGCTTTCTCCTTCCCCGGAAAAAATATGGGAGGCCGTTCTGGAAAAAGGGAAAGGTCATGGAGTCATGCCCATTGGACTCGGAGCGCGTGATACCCTGCGGCTGGAAGCTAAACTAATGCTTTATGGGAATGATATCGATGAAACGACAACCGTACTGGAAGCGGGATTGAGTTGGTTGATAAAATTCAAAAAAGGAGATTTTCTTGGAAGGGATGCCCTTCTCAGGCAAAAAGAAGACGGAATTAAAAAAAAGCTCATTGGATTTGAGATTGAAGGGCGGGGAATCGCCAGGCCTCATTATCCCGTTTTTATCGGGAATAATGAAGTAGCTAAGGTCAATTCCGGTACATTTGCTCCTTATTTGAAGAAAAGTATCGGTTTGACCTATCTTCCCATCGATCATACAGAGATCGGGATGGAATTTGAAGTCGGTGTCAGAGATAAAAGAATCAAAGCCAAGGTGGTACCGACACCTTTTTACAAACGGGAATCCCAAAAATAAATCAGAGACTGCCGTCGATAAATTTATGAAAGGGATCCCCGGGATTTGAAAACAGCTCGGGGCGTATAATGCTCCGTGTGAGTCGAACAACATTATAAAGAGGAGGCATTTCATGTTTCCAAAAGATTATTATTATTCCAAGGATCATGAATGGATCAAGATTGACGGTGATATCGGAACGATCGGTATAACCGATTTTGCACAGAATCAGCTCGGAGATGTTGTGTATGTCGAGATGCCTGATAAAGGCACTCAACTGGAATTTCATCAATCGATCGGAGTGATTGAGTCCGTAAAAGCCGTGTCCGATGTTTATTCCCCAGTTTCGGGAGAGGTTATCGAGTTCAACGAAAAATTGAACGAGTCCCCGGAGCTCATCAACCAAAAACCTCATGATGAAGGCTGGATCATTCGGATTAAAATTAAAGATGAAAGTGATTTGCAGAAGTTAATGTCCGTCGACGAATATGAAAAATTCCTCGAAGGAATTGAGGAATAGATTTTATTCTTTTTTTCCCTCAAAGATGGATTTGAACGAGGAAAAGTCTAAATGAGTTACACATCTTTAAGTAAAAAAGACCTGAAAGATATGATGGCACGGATAGGAGTGACATCTTTAGAACAACTCTTTAAATGCATTCCCGATGAGATTAAATGTAAAAAGGACCTGGACATTCCGCCGGCCAAAACAGAGCCCGAACTTCAACGCTATTTTGAGAAAATGTCCCTGCGCAATACATACAGCGAATACCATTCTTTTTTAGGGGCGGGAGCCTATTCGCATTACATTCCCAGTGTGGTCGATTATCTAAGTTCCCGGGGGGAATTTGTCAGTCCTTATACTCCCTACCAGCCTGAAGTCAGCCAGGGTACGCTTCAGGTCATCTTTGAATTCCAAACGCTTATATGCCAGTTGACGGGAATGGATATCGCCAATGCTTCGCTTTATGACGGGGCTTCCGGTGTCGCCGAAGCGGTTATGATGGCCAACCGGATCAATAGGAAAAACAAAGCCCTTATCGCCAAGACAGTCCATCCCGAATACCGCCGGGTTCTCAGAACTTATGTGAAAAACCTGGGAATAGAGGTAGATGAAATCGGGTTTGCCGAAGACGGACGAATTGATGTTGATGAACTTGAAAAAAAATGTGATGATAAAACGACAGCCGTCATCTGCCAGTCTCCCAATTTTTTTGGCCCTGTCGAGGATTGGAGAAAAATTTCAACTATTGTCCATGACCGGGGAGCCATTATGGTGGCCGCTGTCAGTGAAGCGCTTTCCTTGGGCTTTCTGGAACCGCCGGGATTTCTGGGAGCAGATATCGTAACCGGAGAAGGTCAATCCTTCGGAATTCCTCTTTCTTTTGGAGGCCCTTATCTTGGGTTTATGGCTTGCCGCAAGGAATTTGTACGTCAGTTTCCCGGAAGGATCGCGGGAGAAACAACGGACATCGATGGGAGGAGGGGATTCGTACTGACTCTTTCGACGCGGGAACAGCATATCAGACGGGAAAGAGCTACATCAAATATTTGCACAAACCAAGCATTATGTGCTCTCAGAGCTACAATTTATCTGGCTGCTTTGGGCAGAGAGGGACTGCGGGAATTAGCCGGGCAGAATGCTTATAAAGCCCGTTATGCTCGGGATAAAATCCTTCAAATACCTGGTGTTGACCTCAAATTCAAGGGAGAATTTTTTAATGAGTTTACCATTCAGTTGAGCGGCGAATTGAAGGATATCACGAAAAAATTGACGCGGGAAAAAGTTATTGCCGGATATGAACTAGAAAATGAGTATCCGGAGCTGAAAAATTGTCTTTTGGTGTGTGTCACGGAGATGCATTCAAAGGAAGACATAGAACGGCTGAAAGATGTTTTGAAGAGCGCGGTTTTATAAGTATTTGTGAAAGGACAAGCACCATGATTCGTGAGCCATTGTTATTCGATATAAGTGAAAAAGGGAAAAGAGGGTTCCGTCTGCCTGAACTGGATGTTCCCGGCGACCCAAGTCTTTTAAAAGGGCTGCCTCTTCGTACGGAAATCGAGGATTTTCCCCAGGTCAGCGAAGTCGAGGTGGTCCGGCATTTTACCCGTCTTTCTAAGACCAACTACTGTGTGGATGAAGGTTTGTATCCCCTGGGATCCTGCACCATGAAATACAATCCCAAGATAAATGAAGTTATTGCTTCGATGAAACCCATAAGCTATATCCATCCTTATGCCCCGGAAGAACTTTCCCAAGGAAATCTCGAAATTCTTTATGTCTTTGAAAGATACCTTTCTGAGATTACGGGAATGGACGCTGCCTCCCTTCAACCTTCGGCAGGTGCTCAGGGTGAGCTTTTGGGAATGATGCTTATCCGTGCCTGTCTTGAGGACCATGGAGATCCGCGGAAAACAGTCTTGATCCCGGATTCAGCCCATGGAACCAATCCCTCCAGCGCTCATATCTGTGGTTACGGGATAAAGGAAATACACTCTGATGGATCAGGCAGGATCGATATCGAAGACCTTAAAAAAAACATGACCAAAGAAGTTGCAGCCCTTATGGTGACCAATCCCAACACCCTGGGAGTGTTTGAGTCGGATATCAAAAAAATCACCGGTATTGTCCATTCTAATGGAGGTTTCGTCTATATGGACGGAGCCAACATGAATGCTCTTTTGGGTGTCTGCCGTCCGGGAGATATGGATGTTGATGTTTTGCATCTTAATCTTCACAAAACATTCTCAACGCCTCATGGGGGCGGTGGGCCTGGTGCAGGACCCGTTGCCGTCAAAAGCGGCCTGGAACCTTATCTGCCTTTGCCTGTTATCAAGAAAGATAATGGAAAAATATTTTGTGAATATGACCGCCCGAAAAGCGTCGGAAAGGTTCGGAGTTTTTACGGGAATTTCCTTGTTGCCGTTAAAGCGTTGGCCTACATTTTGTCCCTGGGACCCAAAGGTTTGAGGGAAGTGGCAGAATTTGCGGTACTCAATTCAAATTACATTCGCAAAAGCCTGGATGAACATTATCACTTGCAATACGAAACACCTTCTCTCCATGAGTGTGTATTTTCAGATAAGTTTCAGAAAGAACTCGGCGTATCAAACCTGGATATTGCCAAACGGCTGATCGATTACAATGTTCATCCGCCGACGATGTCTTTTCCTTTGATTGTTCACGGAGCGCTGATGATCGAGCCGACAGAAACAGAATCAAAAAGAGACTTGGATAATTTTATTCAGGCAATGAAAGAGATTGCCAGGGAAGCCAAAGAGAACCCGACCTTGTTAAAGGAAGCACCTCATCAAACGTATGTCAGAAGGCTCGATGAAACAAAAGCAGCCCGTAATCCCGTTTTAAAATGGGAGAAAAAGTCGGATAAAAATGACCGGCAAACATAACCTTCAGAATCTTATTTTAAACCTTCAGGTTTTTTGGGCCGGACAAGACTGTTATCTGGCTCAGCCTTACGATGTCGAAGTAGGAGCGGGAACCATGACGCCGGATACATTTTTTCGTGTTCTGGATGAACGTTCCTGGAATGTAGCCTATGTTCAGCCGGCCAGGCGTCCCACAGATGGAAGGTATGGTGATAATCCCCAGCGTGTACAGAAACATTTACAGTACCAGGTTATTAAAAAACCGTCACCGGACAACATCCAGGAAATTTATATTAACAGTCTGGAGGCGATAGGGATTCAACTGAAAGACCATGATATCAGGTTTGATGAGGATAACTGGGAATCACCGACCATCGGGGCCTGGGGAGTTGGTTGGCAGGTCCTTCTGGATGGCCTTGAAATCACCCAGTTTACTTATTTCCAGCAAGCAGGAGGAATAGACCTTTTTCCCGTTCCTGTGGAGATAACATACGGTCTTGAGAGACTGGAAATGTTTTTAGAAGGAAAGGATGATATATATGATCTAAACTGGGCACCTGATGTGACATACCGGGATCTCCGTTTTGAGGAGGAAAGACAGTTTTCAGAGTATAATTTCAACTATGCCGCTGTAGACGGGCTCAAGCGCAGTTTCAGGCTTTATGAAGAAGAAGCCGGGATTTTAATCAAGACGGGCTTGATGCTTCCTGCTTATGATATGTGTCTGAAGTGCTCTCATCTTTTCAACCTTTTGGACTCCAGGGGAGCGATCAGTGTAACCGAAAGGATTAAAATGATTGGAAGGATACGTGCCATGGTGAATGCCATTGCCGCATTCTATCACGGAGATAAAAGGAAAACCTGATGGATTTTCTTTTGGAATTGATGACCGAAGAGATGCCTTTCGAACATATCACAAGCGGTTTGGATCAGATTCGGAACAAGATGGAAGCTGAACTGAGGGATTCCAATGTAAACGTTTATAGAATCATATCCCTTGGAACCTGCCGCAGATTAGTCATACAAGGAGATTTTTCAGAAAAGCAGGAAGACTTGGAAGATACGATTGTGGGACCGCCAAAGGCGGCTGCTTTCTCCGCGGAAGGGATCCCACTTCCCCCGGCTGAAGGTTTTGCCCGTTCCCAGGGAGTTGATGTGGCGGATTTGAGCGTAATCGAAACCAGGAAGGGGGAATACATTGGCCTTAAGCGCGTCCGATCAGGGAAAAAAACAAGCGACATACTCGCGGATATTCTGCCTAAAATTCTATCCTCAATTTCATTCCCGAAGATGATGCGTTGGGGAACCGGTTCATTACGCTTCTCAAGGCCGATAAGAAATCTCGTTTGCCTTTTTGGTGAAAAAATCGTTCCATTCAGCCTGGAATCTATTGATGCTGGAGAAAAGAGCAAGGGACATAAGATTCTTCAGCCTGAAGTTTTTAAGGTCCGAAATTATGATCAGTATAAGGAAGATCTGAAATTGCGGAAGGTTCTTATCGATCCGGATGAAAGACGAA
The DNA here is from genome assembly GCA_016927475.1 of Candidatus Aminicenantota bacterium. Lineage (GTDB taxonomy): Bacteria > Acidobacteriota > Aminicenantia > Aminicenantales > Aminicenantaceae > JAFGMO01. The sequence continues at coordinate 59,967 of JAFGMO010000013.1, read as the reverse complement.
AAAATATTCTAAAGCAGATAGAGAAATTACTGGTTCCCCTAGAAGGAAATCTTCATCCCGACAAAGAGCTTTTGAACAAACTTGTTTATGATGTGGAATTTCCGTTTGCTTTTTTCGGAGAATTCCCGCAGGAATATCTCAAGCTTCCTCTGGAAGTTTTGAGTACGGCACTGCGCGAGGGGCAACGGTTGTTTTCAGTGGTACAAGGCAAAAAGCAAATTCCTTATTTTGTTGGAGTGGCCGATACCTCAGGAGATTCCAAGTCGCTCATCAAGAAGGGGAATGAGCGGGTTTTGAAAGCACGATTGGAAGATGCCCGTTTTTTCTGGAGACAGGATCTGAAAATTCCATTGAAAACCAGGGCAAAGGAGTTAAACCGGATACTTTTCCAGGAAGACCTCGGTTCTTATGAGGAGAAGATAAGCAGGATAAAAAAAGTAGCCTCTTATCTAATCAAAAAACTGGACGCTGAAAAGGAAAAGCTTTACCTGACAGCGGCGGCTGAGCTGTGCAAAGCGGATCTGCTGACGGAAATGGTCAATGAGTTCCCTTCCCTTCAGGGAAAAATAGGCGGATTATATGCCCGGGAAGAAAAATATCCTTCGGCTGTATGGAAAGCCATTTATGAGCACTATTTACCTCTCGGTCTTGAGGATGGTTCTCCTTCGACGACTGCAGGGGCTATCCTTTCCCTGTCCGACAAGATGGATTCCATCATCGGACAATTGGGTGTTGGCATACAGGTCAGCGGTTCTAAGGATCCTTTCGGGCTTCGAAGGGCAGCGCTTGGAGTTTGCAAGATCATTCTTGATCAGAAAATGTCTTTTTCTTTTCCCAGACTTCTGGATAAAGTTCTAAAAGGCTATGATGAAAAATTGAAAATTCCTGCCGGGGAGATAAAAAATTATTGCCTGAGCGAATTTTTTCCGGACCGTCTTCGTTATGTCTTTGAGCGTCAGGGCTTCCGCTATGATCTCATCGCAGCTTCTATGGCGGCGGATCTGGAAAATGTTTTTCATGCATATCTGAGGCTGAAAGCGCTGGATAGTGTGAAAGACAGCCCGGCTTTTGAACCGATGATTCTCATTGTCAAACGGGTCAACAATATTTTAAGGGGACAGCCTTCTTTCCGGATAAATCCTGAGTTGCTTATCGAAAAGGAAGAACGTGAACTGTTTACAACCTTTTCCATCATCAAGAATAATACCCGGAGTTTGATGAGCAACGGGGATTTTGAAAAGGCTCAGCGTATTGTGTTCCGCATGAGTGCTTCAATCAATAAGTTTTTTGATAAGGTTCTGGTCATGGCGGAAGACAAGCATCTTCAGAGAAACAGGCTGGCTTTATTACAGGGAATAAGCAGGCTGTTTTTAGAGATCGCAGATTATTCTAAAGTTGTTGTTGCGGGCGAATAGGAACATAACTAATCCGAATTATTCACGAGCCAAGGAGTTAGGTTGGGTCGGCGCCTGAAAGGAAAATTTGGACGACATTTTCTTGAAAATGGTTGAGAAAATGTTTCATTATCAATGTTGCCGCAAAACTTCAAAAAGTAACTTCTACTCTGGAAATTATCTGCTGGCTTCGGCAAAATTCATGAATGATGCAGGATAATACAGGTTAAGGACAGAATTTACTTTCTAGAGCCATAATCTTTTCAAGTTTTTTTTCAATATCAGATGTTGTTCTTCCGTTGAATTCAAAAAATTCGATACCCACTTTATATTTGAATGATTTTTCAACATCGAAAACCTGCCAGATAACACGTCCTTTAAGATTGATAGAAGCTTTTTCATCGGGGAGAAAAATTTTTAGAAAAACCTTCTCATCTTTTTTCATATAGGTGTCAGTTAAAAAGTTGATACCTCCGCGGCTGAAATTGACAAGGTGGCACATTTCTTCATGGTATTGTTTCTTGATTAGGGAGCGGAGAAAGGATGTCCTGTCGATGCGAAAATAAACTTTGGCGCCAGGAATCTTGAATCTACGTGAAGAACGTTTTTCCACCTTTGCATTGCTCATAATATAAAAAAAATCTCCCACCTAATAGAAAGCAATAAATATGCCATTCTATTTGATTATCTAAGTCTTTTAAAATCAACAAAGAACAGATTTATTTTGCAGTCAGGACAGCGCATAAATGCTCAATAATGACAAAAATTGTCAAATATAAGCCATTTTTTGATTGCTATCTTAAAGTTCCTTCGTAGTGGCTGGTCAACTGGCGTTTTCTCACATTTTCCGGCGTATAAGAAGGAAGGAGAACCGGGGCGATACGGTTTGTCTTTATTTTTGCGTCTTTGAGTGCTTTTTCATAATCGGAGACGTGCTGTAAGGAAAGGGGACCCAGCTTGACGGATTTGATGTAAGCGGCGGCGTTGAGGCCTGCGCGGCGGCCGAAAACATTGTAGTCCAGGACGGAATTACCCATGAGACGGTTTCTTCCATGTACGCCGCCTGAAGCTTCACCGGCTACGAAAAGCCCGGGAAGATTGGTCTCGCATTTATCGTTGATTTCGATCCCGCCGTTTTGATAGTGGAGAGAAGGATAAACCAGCATGGGTTCTTTGGTGATGTCGATACCGTAATGTATGAACTGGCGGTGCATGGCTGGAAACTGTTTGTTGATGTATCCCTCTTCCTGGAGCATTTCGATAAGCGGTGAGTCGAGCCAGACTCCAAGCCGGCCGCTGGGAGTTTTTATTCCCATCATTTTTTCATAGCATTCCCGAATGATGGCTGAGCTTTCGACATCGCGGGGCTCCCGGGGAAAAACAAAAAGTTCGCCTTCCTTATTGACCGGTTGTCCTCCGGCCCCACGAATTTTTTCCGTGATCAGAAAGCCGGCGATCTGTTCCGGAAAAACGGCGCCGGTGGGATGGTACTGAACGGAATCCATATAGAGAAGTCTGGCGCCGGCCCTGTAGGCCATGATAAGACCGTCAGCCGTAGCCCCGTAGTGATTTGTCGTATCAAAACCCCGGATATGAAGGCGTCCGTATCCGCCGGTGGCGATGATTGTCGCATTGGCTTTTACCGTAAAATATTCTTCGGTTTCCATGTTATAGAGAATGCCACCTGCGACCCGGCCTTTGCTGTCCAAAATCAGCTCAACGGTCGGCATGAATTCAAGATAGGTGATCTTATCAGGATGATTTCGGACTTCGTCCATCAGGGTACGAAGGATAACAGCTCCGGTGTAATCCCGGCAGGAGTGCATTCTTCGCCGGGAAGTTCCTCCTCCATGAAGAAGCTGAAGATTTCCTTCATCGTCTTTATCCCAGACGACTCCCAGGTTTTCAAGCCATTTGACAATTTCCGGCCCGTCTTCGGTCAAAGCCCGGACAAGCTCCGGTTTGTTGTCGAAATGTCCGCCGCCTATGGCATCCAGATAATGACGGGTTGGCGTATCCGTAACGGAAGTCGCCGCCTGCATGCCTCCCTGAGACATCATGGAATTGGCGTCCCCGAGACGAAGTTTGGTAGAAACAACGGATTTGGAGCCTTCCTGCATGGCCGTGATGGCGGCGGCGCAGCCGGCCCCTCCTCCTCCGATAATCAGAATATCCGTTTCATAATCAGGAGAAGAAAGGTCAAACAATGAAGGATCGATACGGGAATGAGATTCCAGGATGTCGGCGACCTCGGAGGTGATAACTTCTCCCTTGTTCGGACCGATATGAACCTTTCTTCGGGCATCGGATTTATAATCCGGATGGAATTTGTGCAAGACGGTATCTCGTTCTTCAGCACTCATGGGAGGGAAAACAGGCTTTCCCGATTTGGCCAACTCAAACCTCTTGTTGCGTGTTTGTTCGACTTTTTTCAATGATGGATGCATATATTCTGGGTACATATCTATCTCCTTACATTCTTATGAGTTGAAAAGCCATATCATGCTTCTGAATCCCGGGCATAATACTCTTTTTCCAACTTTTTTTTGTCCATTTTCATCAGTTCAAGGTAACCTTTATGATATTTTTTGTCCCGGATTTCTTTGATTCGTTTATCAAGTTGTTTGCTTTTCGGATTGAGATATTTTCCGTAGAGACGCTTAGCCAGCAAGCCCACATTGAACTGGACGATTTCGGCCGGGCAGCGGATGGCGCACATTCCACAGCATATACAATCGAATGAAAGGTCCATGACCTTCCCGATATCACCCCGGATTGCCGCTTGAACGTAATCCATAACTTCCAGGTCCTGGGGGCATGATTTTGTGCAGGTATTGCAGGATACACAGCGAAAAACTTCCGGGTAAAATTTTTGAAAAGCCGTCACATCCGGTTTAACCTTGTTGATATCGTAGATGGCCTTTTGGGCCGGAAGGGCGGGCAGCTGGGACAGCCACATGCCTTCTTCAACAAGGGTTGTGCAGGCAAGCCCCGTATAAATCTTGTAATCTCCGGGAAGCCGGTAAACCGTGGCGCAGGCTCCGCAGAATCCTTCCCGGCATCCGGCGCCTCGTTTTATCTGGTAGCCGGCGTACTCAATGGCCCCCATGATTGTCGCTTTGGACGGAACCTTGTGGGCCTTTCCCATGATGAAGACCGTAACCATTTCCTCTGTATTTTTTTCCTTTGGGGACGTCTTCACAGTTGTCTTTTTTTTGCCTTCCGTCATTATTCCCTCCGTGTTTTTGATTAAGGGCTCACTATGATGCGCATTCTATCGTTTTTTTTATTCAGGCAGATGCCTCTTGACTCAGTCGTAGCGGTCCCATGTTTCGTATCTGCTCTATGAAATCATCCATGACCATGACGAATTTTTTTCCTTCAGCTGCGGAGACCCATTCCAATCGAAGTCTTTCCGGCTCGATTCCAAAATCCGTAAGGAGCTTTTTGAGCAGTTTGATACGCCTTAATGTGTTGTAATTTCCGTCAATATAATGGCAGTCATCGGGGTGACAACCTCCGATAAAAACGCCGTCGGCTCCTTTTTTAAAAGCCCAAAGAATATGCTGGGGATCGATGCGCGAGGAGCACATAACCCGTATCATGATGCCGTTGGGCTGGTATTCCATCCTGGATGTGCCTGCCAGGTCGGCCCCTGCGGAAGTACACCAGTTGCAGGCGAAACATACGATTTTGGGTTCGAAATGTTCCATTATTCCTGATATTTCTCCTTACAAAATGATATCGATCATGGAGTAGATCTGGTCATCCGTAAAGTTCCTCTGCTGCGCTGCACCGGATGGGCAGCCCGCGATGCAACATCCGCAACCCTCGCAAAGAACTTCATTGACGACAACAATTTTTTTCTCTTCATCATAAATGCGGGCTCCGTAAGGACAGAGGGGGATGCATATTTTACAGCCGCTGCATGTTTCTTCGTCAACTTTGGCCACAATCGGGTCGTGGTAAAGCCGGTCTGAAGAAAGAATGGCCAAAGCTTTGCTGGCCGCACCGCTGGCCTGAGCGACGGCTTCAGGAATATCTTTAGGCGCCTGGGCCGCTCCCGCCAGAAACATTCCGCTGGTGATGCTCTCCACCGGCCGAAGTTTTGGATGGGCTTCCGCCAGAAAGCCGTCTTTATCCTGGGCGATCTTGAGTTTTTTGGCGATTTCATCAGCGCCTTTCGAAGGACGCATGGCTACAGCCAGAACGACCAGGTCGGCATCGATTTCAATGTCTTTACCGGTCAGCGTATCCACTCCCCAGACTTTTACCGTACCGTTCTCTTCAAAAATTTTGGAGACTTTTCCCCTCAAGTAGAGAACGTCATCCTGTTCGATAGCACGCTGAACGAATTCTTCATAATTTTTACCGCCGGAACGAATGTCGATATAAAATATATAAGCCTGTCCGTCGGGGACATGGTGTTTGTACAGCATGGCATGTTTTGCGGTGTACATACAGCATATTTTCGAGCAGTAGGCATTGTGAAGCTCAGGATCACGTGAGCCGGCGCATTGGATGAAAACAACCTCTTTGGGGACTTTATGGTCGGAGGGACGCAAAATCTGGCCTTTTGTGGGGCCGGAAGCGGAAAGGAGCCTCTCAAATTGGAGGCCGTTGATCACATTAGGATATTTTCCCGCACCGTATTCACCAAGTTTTTCCAATCCATAAAGGTCGTAGCCGGTGGCGGCCACGATAACTCCTACCTCTTCCTCGATTATTTCGGGTTTCATGTCAAAATCTATGGCGTTGGGCTCACAAACATCAGCACATTTGCCGCAAGCGATGGGCATGAGACCGGGGCAGGAATTGATATCAAGAGTATAGGTGGCCGGGATGGCTTGGGGAAAAGGAATATAGATGGCCCGTCTGCCGGTCATATTCTCATCGAATTCATTGGGAACCAGAACCGGGCAGACTTTGGAGCACTCGTCGCACATGGTGCATTTATCCGGATCAACATAGCGGGGTTTTTTCAAGATTTTTGCCTTGAAGTTGCCCACATACCCTGAAATCTCTTGTATCTCGCTGTAAGTCATCAGCTTGATGTTGGGATGTTTGGACACCTCGACCATCTTCGGCGTCATGATGCACTGGGAGCAATCCAGGGTAGGGAACGTTTCCGAGAGTTGGATCATGTGTCCGCCGATGGATGGGTTTCTTTCGACCAGGATCACTTCATGGCCTGCGTTGGCGATGTCCAGGGCAGCCTGGATTCCGCTGATGCCGCCGCCGATAACAAGAGCCCGCTTGGTGACGGAAATACTGATCGGTTCCAGGGACTCGTTTCTTTTGACTTTTTCGACGATGCTCTTGGCAATTTTAATGGCTTTTTTGGTGGCTTTATCCTTGTCTTTGTGAACCCAGCTGCATTGCTCGCGGATATTGGCGATCTCGCATTGATAGGGGTTGAGGCCGGCGGATTTAGAGGCGTTTCGGAATGTGGATTCATGGAGGGAAGGAGAGCAGCAGGCAACAACGACGCTGTCCAGATTGTGTTCTTTAATGGCATCAGTGATTTTTTTCTGCCCAGGGTCGGAACACATATAGACATAATCTTCAGCATGAATGATGCCTTCATGTTCGGAAAGTGTTTTGGCGACTTTTTCAACGTCAACAGTACCTGCGATATTAATCCCGCAGTGGCACACAAAGATTCCTATCCTTTTGGATTTTCTTTTCTTCGGGATTTCGACGTTTTCTTTTTCTTGGGAAATATTGTCTTTTTTTTCTTGTGTGCTCAATTTTTTCTCTCTTTATGATAAATATGGCATGAATGCCTCATAGGCCAGAGCCGTTTTTTTGTCAGTGGGATTTTTCTTCATCCAGCACGTGCAGCCCGTATTCATATCCTTTATCAAACGCTTTTATATTGAGATCGAGAAAACGTTCGGGAACGAGTCCGGGAAGCGCTTTTTTCATGGCTTCCGGCGTCCCAATTTTGGTGACAGCGGTGAAAAATCCCATCATAACCAGGTTGGCGATGATGCGGTTTCCCAATTCCTCGGCAAATCGTGTGGAGGGAACAGCATAGGTTTTGATTTTTCCCCGTGGAGGCTTGGTATTAACCAAGTCTTTATCAATGATAAGGATACCATCTTCCCGAAGCTCGGGTTCGTATTTTTCATAGGCCTCTTGGGACATACTCACCAGGATCTCCGGTTTGGTGATGTAGGGGTAGAGGACCCTGTCCTCGGAAACGACGAGCTGGGAACTGCAGGCGCTTCCGCGGGCCTCCGGGCCAAAACTTTGGGTCATGGTTGTATGCTTGTTGTCAAAAAGGGCAAGCGCTTTTCCCGCGATCAAACCGCAGCGGATGATTCCTTGTCCGCCGAAACCCGAAAATCTAATCTCAGTCATTGTTAATTCTCCCGTATAGTTCGTAGTCATCTCCCAGAACAGTAGACATATGTTGGTTCATGGCGTCGATGAAGTTGGGTCTTTCTCTATCGATAAATTTTCCGACAATGAGCTTTCCCTGGTAGCTGATGTCCAGATCCCGGGTGTCTGCACCATGTTTTATTTCGGATTTGTCATAGTAGTATTTAAGAAGGTTTAACCCGTCGCCCAGACGGTTTCTTCGGGCGTAGAGGGTGACACAAGGTGTGATGACTTCAATGAGGGAAAAACCATTTTTATCCATCCCTTCCTGAATGGACTTAGTGACCCGGCGGAGATGAAGAGCTGTCCATCGTGCGACATAGGAGGCTCCTGCTGCATCAGCAAGATAAGGAATACTGAAGGGTTGTTCAAAATTTCCGTAGGGAGCTGTGGAGGCATTGGCGTCTGTGGGGGTCGTGGCGGCGACCTGCCCACCCGTCATGGCGTAGTTGAAGTTGTTTACACAAATGACGGTCAGGTCCATATTTCTTCGGGCGGCATGAATAAAATGGTTTCCGCCGATGCCGAAGATGTCACCGTCTCCGCTGAAGACAACCACTTTTAATTCGGGGTTGGCCAGTTTCAGTCCTGTAGCGAAGGGAATAGCCCGTCCGTGGGTCGTGTGAAAAGAATCGAGTTTGATGTAACCGGCTACCCGGCCGGTGCAGCCAATGCCTGAAACAACGGCGATTTTATCCAGTTCAATATTCGATTTGCGCAGGGCTTCGGCAAAGGAGGTGACGACGGTTCCGATTCCGCATCCGGGACACCAGATATGGGGAATGCGGTCCATTCGGAGGAGATGTTCGATAGGATTTTTTTGACGTGCTTCATCATTCATTTTACAGCCTCCTTGATGACGTTAAGAATATCTTCGGGGTTATGGACCCAACCTCCGCAGTGGGGAACTCCGAAAACCTGGGTTTTTCCTGCGGCGCTTCTTTCCACCTCTCGAACCATCTGTCCGTAGTTGACCTCGGGGATGATAAAAGCCTTAATCTTCGGGGCTAATTCTTTGATCCTTTTTTCCGGAAAAGGCCAGACCGTGATCAGTCTCATTGTCCCTACCTTGATACCGGCTTCCCTGGCCAGCCTGACGGCCCTGACGGCGACGCGCGATGTGATTCCATAGGAAATCAAGACGACTTCCGCCCCGTCTATCTGATCTTCTTCGATTTTGATGATTTTATCGGCATTTTTTCTAATTTTTTCAATGATATTCGTCACATTGACCTTTTGACACTCAGCATTGATCACGGGATATCCGCGTTCGTCATGGGTCAGTCCGGTGGTATGAAAGCGGTATCCGTCTCCCGCTTTAATCATAAAAGGGACCAAATCTTTGTCGGGTTTGTAAGGGAGATAGGCTTCTTTGGGTCCCGTGTACCATTTCCGCTCGACCAGTTCGATTTCATCAGCGGGAGGAATGACGACTTTTTCGTGCATGTGCCCGACACATTCATCCGTCATGATGAAGGTGGGAACACGATAGGTCTCAGAGAGGTTGAAAGCTTCGATAGTCAGATCGAAACATTCCTGAGGCGAGTCGGGAGAAAGGGCAATAATCTCATAATCTCCGTGGGAGCCGAACTTAGCCTGCATCATATCCTGCTGGCCGGTTAATGTCGGAAGCCCTGTGGAAGGTCCTCCTCTTTGAACATTGGCGATGACCAAGGGGGTTTCCATCATGCAGGCCAAACCGATATTTTCCATCATCAAGGAAAATCCGGGACCGGAAGTAACCGTCATAGCCTTTTTTCCGCCCCAAACAGCTCCAATGAGCGAAGCGATGGATCCGAGTTCATCCTCCATTTGAATAAATATGCCACCTACTCTGGGAATACGTTCTGAAAATCTTTCCGCGGTTTCAGTGGAGGGAGTTATGGGGTAGCCACCGAAAAAACGGCAGCCGGCCGCCAGTGCGCCTTCGGCGAGAGCAAAGTCACCATCCAGATAATGGGCGCCTGTTAAAACTCCTTTAGGGTCAGCTTTAACCTTTTTCAACGTCTTCCTCCTCTTTTTTTGTCACAAAAATGGCGAATTCAGGGCAAATATTTTCACAGAGCTGGCAGTAGACGCAGTTATCCTCATTTTCAACGAAGGGAGGGTGATATCCTTTGATATTGAATTCATCCGATAGTGCCAGGACATCTTTGGGACAGTATTCGACGCAGAATCCGCATCCTTTGCAACGGTCCCTAATAATATGAATTTCGCCCTTTGTTGCTTTTAATTCTCCAAAATAAATTTTTTGGTTCATGAGATCAATCCTTTTTCTTTAAGGATGGGTTTCGGGTCGACATAATGAAGATCAAACCGTAAAGACTCTTTGGGACATCCCAGGGCTATGGCTAAGGCCTGGGTGAAATAGAGAACGGGAATGTGCTTGAATTCAGGGTATTTCTTAAGGGTTTCTTTCTGGCGGTGATCAAGGTTGAAGGCGCAAAGGGGACAACTGACAATAATGATATCCGCCCCATTATTGCGGGCGGAATCCACGATGGCATGTGTCCTTTCAACAATGATCTCTGGCTTGTCAACAGTCTGGTAGGCGCCACAGCATTCAACCTTATAGGGAAAATCTACGGGGCTAGCTCCCAGTATTTGCATGAGTTCATCGAGGATAACAGGATTTTCAATATCATCGAACCCGATGCCTTCCGGTCGGACAAGCATACATCCGTAATAACTGGCAACCTTGAGGTTGTTAAGGGGTTTGGAGATCTTTTCAGATATTTTTTTGAAAGAGATATCATTCTTGAGAATCTCTAAAAGATGAAGAACCTTAACGTCGGCCTTATAGGTGATATCTTCCCTGTACATGAAATCGTTGATTTTTTGGAGACTTTCCGGATCTGACTTAACTCTTTCGTTGGCCCGTTTCAGGGTGTTGTAGCACATCGCGCAGAGTGTCATCACGCTGTCGTTTTTTGCTTCTTTGACCCGGATGAGATTTCGAATGGGAGCGACGTGATGAATTAAATCGTCGGTGGCTAACGAAAAAACCGTGCCACAACAATTCCAGCGGTGAAGCTCTTCAACTTCCACTCCGAGGGTTTTTAAGGAACAAAGTGCGGAATCTTCAAAATTTTTTGCATTGTTTTTGAGAGTACAGCCAGGGTAATAGCTTATCTTCATTATTATTCCTTGTTTTGAAAAGATTTAGGGAGATTATTTTCATATTTATGAGGTAAATTTTCTAAAATTACTTACCAAAGCTATGGGCGGTACCTCTGTTTTTTCGTCATCTGATAATTTTTCGATCTGAACATGATCTTCTCTCTTGCGGAGGAGAATCAGCCGGATAGCCTCTATGACTTCGGCGATGTTAATGCCTTTTGGACAGCGGGCGTTGCATGTCATACAGGAGGCGCAGATCCAGATGGATTTGGATTTAAGAAGCTCTTCTTTTAGACCTAACTGGGCGAACCGAATGATCTGGTTGGGAAGAATATCCATTTCAGAGACGGCGGGACAACCAGCGGAACATTTGCCGCACTGGTAGCAATGAAGAAGGTTTTGGCCGCTGATTTCGATGATTTTTTCGACAAACGAATTTTTAATATTTTTGCGGGATATATTAATACGCATTTAAGTACTTCCTGCATAAAGTATAATTCCTATATTTTCTATAGGATAAATATATATGAAAATTAGATATAAGTAAAACATAATTCAAAAACTCTGTCAAGAAGATTTGAAAAAAAAGTGTTTTTTCGATCCAAGGAGCAAAAAAATGAGGCAAAATGAATTAACGAGCAGGAGATATTTTGTCAATAGGGGAAGTCCAAAAAGGGGAAAAAGAATACCGGATGCTGCCATGGCCCCAAAAAACGATCCCATAAGGTCCAGACCATACCCCAAGCCATAATTTTTTTTGATTTGAAGGTAAAGACGGTTGGCATGAACAAAAAGAAATCCTCCCAAAAAACCAAAAATAAGGAGAAAAACATATCCGGAAAATTTGGGAAAAGGCTTGCCTAATGACCATTGGAGAAGAATAAGAAGGAGAACAAACCCGGATTGGATGAGAAGAATAAACCCGTATCCGGATTTTTTCTGCCTGTTTCCCCAGAGAGCCCCGCAAAAAAGACCGGTCATGAACAAAGCAAGAAGAAGAGACACACTTTTATACACGTATCCGAAACGGCTTTGAAACGAAAGGATGACAATAAGTTCTACGATTATTGTCGTCATGCCCATAACGGCCAGAGGAAAAAGATAAAAAGGTGATTTGTTTTGTCGCAGGCTAAAAAAGGTAAGAATGCCTAGAAAGAGAATAAGGGGAAGGTCGAGAAGCCAGAAAGAGGGAATCTTGGCCAGATAAAGGAACAAACGTTTTTCCAGCCCCTGGAACTGGGTGCTCCATAAAACAGAGCTGTAAAAATAACTGATGGGAGCCATATCCAGGTTCATGGTACTGTCTCCGGTGAGAATTTTCTTTTTTAAAGAAGAGATACGAAAAGGATTCAGACGGTCGAAAAGAAGGTTGGGACTGACGAAAGTCGTATTCAAATCCAATATTCTCAGCTGTTCTTCCATATCTTCAAGCCGGATGGATAGGGTGGATTTTGAAGCCAGAAAAACATTGTTGGTCCCGGGAACAACTTCGACATAGGCAAAGGATTTTTTAAGACTGAAATAAAGTGAAGAAAGGAAATTTTGAAGCTCCCGGCTTATATAGTTTTCGGCGGAGGAAACTCGAAAGGAAAAAACACCTTCCTCATCAAGGTGGGATGCGGCGAGACGAAAAAATTCGTAAGTATAAAACCGGTTGATCTGGGCTGTTGCGGGGTCGGGCAGATTGAGAAGGATGGCATGATATTTTTCTTTCTGATCATGGAGAAAAGCCCTTCCGTCTCGAAAGATGAGATGAACCCGTGTGTTGTTAATCAAAGACTTTTCCTCAACAGGAAGATATTGCAATGAAATTCGGATAATCTCGGGATCGGTTTCGACATAGGTGATTTTGGTTTGGGGGTATTTCAAAGCCTCCTTAAGACCTCCTCCGATTCCCCCGCCGATCATGAGGACTCTGCGGGCTTCCGGTCTCTGTAAGAGAGCGAAGTGGACGGCTTCCTCGGAAACTGCCGGATTGGGGTAGGAAAAAACCAAAGATCCGTTGCTGAAAAGTGATATCTGTTCAGCTTCTTTGATCATCTGCAGTTTTCCGAAAGGACTGTCGGTCGATTGGGCAAGATGGAATGGATTCCAGTATAGTTTTTGTGTGGGGAGGTCACAAAACCATAAAAAAAGAAGGGAAAGAATGACGGGAACATGGAGGAGTTGAAACCGTTTTTTTCCGGTTGAGAAAAAAATTATTATCATACCCAATCCTCCGATAATGGCCGCAGCTTTCCAACTGGAAAAAACCGGGATGAAAAAGAAGTAAACAAAAATTCCCCCGGCCGCCGCTCCCAAGGATTCGAGCATATAGACCTTTGTCAGATTTTGATCGCAGTAAAAAACATTGACCACAAAAAGAAGACCAATGGGAAAACCTACAAGCATGGAAACAGCCAGTGAGGAGAGAAGGATGGGGAAAAGCCCCAATATTTCTCCAGGAAGAGTCCCGAATAGAAACCGGGATAATCGTAATCCCGTAAACCCGATTGCCACCATCATAATCAGAATATAGAAGAGGATATCGAGGTTTTTAGCATGGAAAGGGAAAAGAGAAGCCGATAAGCTTCCCAGGCCGGACCAGAGAAGCCACGATGCAAGAGTTAGGCCGAAAACAGCTTCATTTCCTGAAAAGTGAGCTGCGAACTCTCGAAGAAGAAAAACCTGGAAAGAGAGAGAAAAAAAACCGAGTATCAGAGGAAGCCATCCTTTTTTATCGGGTAAAAGGCTATCGGTCGATTTCATCGTTCCTCAATTGTCCCTTGATCTTTCCAGACCGTTTTATCGATCGGTCTCCGCCAGAAATATGGTTTCTTCTGCTATTATCCCAGCTTGTTGGCGGCCGCCGCTTTTTTTTATAAAATTCCTCGAGAAAGAGACATTATTTCCATATCCCGGGAATCGGCTGTCCGCAGTATTTACAGCGGCCCTCTTCCAGATTTTTTTCGCCAATGCTGTATCCCGTTCTCTGAATGAGCAGCTTTTGGCACTGGGGACAGTATGTGTTTTCAGCTTTATGTCCGGGAATATTACCGATATAAACATAATGCAAGCCTTCTTCCCGGGCAATTCGGTGGCACCTCTCCAAGGTGGATGTGGGGGTTGGAGGAAGATTTTTTAACAGGTACATGGGATAAAAGCGGGAAAAATGGAGGGGAACGTCTTTTCCCGCCGTTTGTTTGAGCCAGCGGCTCATTTGTCGAATTTCCTCAGGACTATCATTAAGAGAAGGAATAACAAGATAGACAATTTCCAGCCAAACGGAACTTTGGGCGATGATCTTGATGGCATCGAGAACAGGTTGGAGTTTTCCACGGACGTATTCGGTATAGAACAATTCGGAAAAAGCCTTGAGGTCGATCTTTATCGCATCGACTGCCGGAAGCAAGTCTTGAAGGGGTTCGGGATTGATATGTCCTCCGGTAACGACAACGTTTCGGAGACCAGCTTTTTGGGCTTCTATGGATGTGTCAATCATATATTCAAAAAAAACTATAGGTTCGGTATATGTATAGGCTATTATCGGGGAATCATATTTTTGTGCGGTGAGGACAACTTGGTGAGGAGGAAAATCCTGGTGTTCCACCTGTTCCGGACGAACCTGGGAAATTTCCCAATTCTGGCAGAATTTACAGTTGACGTTACAACCGGCCGTTGCCAGAGAGAGAGTCCGGCTTTGGGGGAGAAAGTGGAAAAAAGGTTTTTTCTCGATAGGATCAAGATGAACAGCACAGGCTTTGCCGTAGACAAAAGTGTAGTACGTTCCGTCGATGTTTTCCCGGACTCCGCAGTATCCACGTTCCCGGTCTCCGAGCTTACAGAATCGGGGGCAGAGTAAACATTCGATTTCCCGGTCTGGGTGTTTTTTGTAATACCTGGCTTCTTTCCGTGAAAGGTTGGCGGATGTGTCAAACGCGTAAAGCCGGCTGCAGGTATTGAGAAGGCCTGAACCTGCCGTTAAGCTGAGTCCCCCTGTAGTTTTTATGAAATGTCTTCTATCCATCATAATATCCTGTTTTGAGCGTTCATAACGGTTTTTTTTTACCGGCCTGAATCCATTCAGATTTCATCTTCGATAACCTCGATATATTTAAGATTTGCCCGGCCCAGCCCTTTCCTTTCGGCAGTGAAAAGATATGCCGGTTCCCGTTTTTCTTCTTTCAGGGTAGGAAGCCCGGCCGATGCCCTCAACTTTTCGATAAGACGCCAGCCTGTTGCATCGGCCGCAACCGGATCCGTACTAAAAATGAATATTTCCTCTTTTTGATTCCATTTCGCATGAAAAGAAGGGCCACGATGGAACTGGATATTTAAACCGTCCAGAATGGTCAATTTGTGTTTTTGGAGGATAGGAGGAGTTTCGAAAAGATCCGCGATGAAAGGATTGCAGTTAAAATCGTGGTATTTATTGGGGTTATGAATGGCCCCAAAATAGTTCTTCATACCCGCGGTAATACCGGCGAGACCATGATCCTTGAGTATGGCCAGGCTTATCGAAGCACTGATGGACCGCGATTGAATCCTTGAAAAACGGCTTCCGATGCTCTGGTTAACAGTCAAGGCATTTTCATAGCCGGCTCCCGGTTTGTCCGTACCGAATATCTGAATATCACCTGGATTATCGGTTAACCGATATCCGGCCTGACGCAGTTCGGCATTGCTTCGGTCCCAAATAAGGAGATTTCCGGGTTTCAAACCGCCTTTTGTCAACCAATGGGCCAAGAGAAGGGAAATCGTTGGATTGGTGGATATCTTGGGACCGCCGAGGGTGTTGACTTTCAAACCGATGTGTTCATCGGAATGAAAGAGGGATCGAATGCAGTCGGAGGGGCTTATCCCGTTTTTAAGATGCTGAAATCCCCTCTGAAACATATGAATGATTTTTGTTTCGTCGATCTGGCCGTTGGAGATATGCACTCCACGTCCGTGAATAACAACCACTCTTGATTGTGCCATTTTATTGAGCTTGCCGAGCACCAATCAATGATTAGACCTTGCTCGGCGTCAGTATCAAATTTTACAATAACTCTGATCGTAGTGTCTGTCAAATAGGGTTTGGTTTTTGGTGTTCCCACATTTTTTTTGGTTTTCTTAGAAACATCAGTGGAATCACGCATTGAGAAGGCTTGTAAAATGGCTGGATTGTTCTTATATTAAAAATGAATAAAAAAATGGATAAAAACGCCGGCTGTCTGGCTATCGACCTGAATGCAGGTTAGGGCCTGGCGGAAATAGTCAAAAGGAGTATGGAACATGAAAAAAATCCATAGAAGCAAAATGATTACGGCCACTGCGGCTTTATTTATTCTTTTTGGTGTGGTTTTTGCCGGAAAATTCAGTGATGAAGAGAAGGTTCAATCACTTCTTCCCCAGGTTGAGGGATGGAAATTTTCGGAAGAGCCCCTCAATTATCACCCGGAAACACTTTTTGAATACATCAACGGAGCTGCTGAAATCTATCTTTCTTATGATTTTAAGGAATTATCCGTCGGCCAGTATCAAAAGGAAGGATTCTCCGCTAATATGAGCGTGGAAATTTATGACATGGGACGGGAAAAGAACGCATTTGGCATTTACAGCGCAGAACGGTTTCCGGAAAGTACTTTTATTGATATCGGTATTCAAGGATACATTGAAGACGAAACCCTGAATTTTCTTGTCGGACGCTATTATGTCAAACTTCTTTGTTTTGATTGTGGAGAGAAAACCTCTGAGGAATTAAAAACATTTTCCAGGGGAATCATCGATCGGGTGAGCGATAAGGGGGCTATGCCTCAAGCACTGAGTTTTTTTCCTGAAAAGGGACGAGTGGAAAACAGCCAAAAATTTATCCTGGAAAACTTCATGGGATACAGCTTTCTTCATAACGGATATATGACATCCTATCTTTTCAATAACGAGGAATTCGACTGTTTTCTCATTGAAGGGGATAGTGAGGAAGACGCAGAAAAAATGTTATCCCTCTATTTAGAGGCCAAAAAAGAGGCCGGTCCTGAAAAAACCGAATACGGATATCACTTTAAGGACCGGTATTACAAGAACATTTTTCTAACCCAAGCCGGAAAATATTTATGCGGAGTGATGAAAATCGGGGAATCTTCCGAGAAGACGGGAATCGAATATTTGAAAATGCTTTCTGAAGCCGTCAAGGAAGAGGAGCTTTTATCCTGAAATTGGACTCGTCATAAATTTAGTCAGATAAAGTCGGCCATATTTCTATAAGTCTGTTAACCTCTTTTTCCAAAGTTGAAAATATTTTTTTTGCGCTTTTAATGTCCCGTTCGTTTCCAGCTTGTTCCATCTTCATGGCCGTCTGTTGGATGGCTGGAAGGCTGAGACTTCCGGAGGCTCCTTTGATACTATGACCGATTTCTTGAATGGTGTTGAAATTTTTTTCGGCGATTGCCGTTTTTAGGTTCGATTTTTTTTCTCTATAATCCTTGAAAAACATTTCGATCAATTCGTTAAGAAACTTTTCATCTTGACCTATCCGGGCCAGTACGGCTTTTCTGTCTATGGGAGAAGGCGGCGGGGAATTGTCCTTTGAACTCATATATTTTTTCCCTTGCCTACAGACTTATGTTGGTCCGGGAGACTTGAATCGAACGAAACCAAGCGGTTGCGTCCCAATTTTTTCGCCTGGTAAAGGGCTCTGTCACAAGCTTGAATCAACTCTTCTTTGGATGCATTGGGGAAGACATCCGAGGAGACACCTCCCAGGCTGATGGTGATTTTCAGGGGAGGTGTTTGAATATCGAAATGACATTTGGATATCGTCGAGCGAAGCCGTTCTCCGATGACCTTAATTTCTTCTTGATCACATTTAGGAAGGACGATGAAAAGTTCGTCGCCTCCGTACCGGCCGATTTTGTCATAGTTGCGGAGTGCCTGTTTTAGCAAACGGGCGGTCTCCTTGAGAACGATGTCTCCTGTATAGTGACCATAGCTGTCGTTGATGTTTTTAAAATGGTCAATATCGATCATGATGATTCCGGTCGGTTGATTTTGCTTTTGTCCGCAGGACAGTTCTTCTTCGTAAAATTCAAAAATCTTGCTCCGGTTCCAAAGATTGGTCAAGCTGTCGTAAGTCGCGAGACGAAGACAATTTTCTTCAAGTTCCACAATACGGCGCCCATTTTGCAGCCGAACTTGAAGTTCCAGGAGATTGAAGGGTTTGGTCATGTAATCGTTGGCTCCTGCGGATATACCCGCAATGATGTCTTCTTGGAGATCCCGTCCCGTTACCATGATAATATAGATAAACCTCGACATTTTTTTTTGGTATTCGGTCCGTATTTTTTTGCAGAGATCCACCCCATTCATACCGGGCATCATCCAATCGAGGATTGCCAGTTGGATATCATGTTTATTTATGAGGTTCCAGCCTTTTTTTCCATTGTCTGTGGTGAAAACTTCGTATCCCCATTCTTTTATATGCTTTTCCAGAATTTTTTTCGAAATGATGTCGTCTTCTGCGATTAAAACTTTCATAAACAACCTTTCTTAAGAAAAAATAGAAATAGATCGGGTGTTTTTTGTTTATATTGTTCCTAAAAATAACGGGTTAATCAATCGCCTTTTACGGTGATTTATAGGGTGAGATAATCTAAAAAAAATGTAAAAAAAACGATTGACTGGATTCCCGGTACCGTCTGTTTTATAATAAAAATGAAGGTGAAGCATGGAGGGAAATAAAGTTGTTGCCGTTTCTCTGGTTATTATTGTCATCTTTATCAGTGGACTTGTCCTTCGTTTAGCCAAACCTGTCCTTTTTCCATTTTTTCTGGCGATTTTTCTATCCTTTATACTTTATCCCATTGTTGAGTTTTTCAACCAGTTCAAAATTCCCAAGGCCGTTTCCATCATCGTCATTCTGATTTTAACTTTCATGATCATCTATCTGTGCGGAGTGCTTCTCTATTCCAGTGGAAAAACATTCGCTTCTGAATTTCCTAATTATGGGAGGAAAATCACCTCCAATATTTATTCTATTTTGGAACGCCTGGAATTCGAGAGGTTGGATTGGCAACCGGAAAATTGGGTCAATGATTTGAACATAAACCGGGTCGGCGGTTTTATGATTTCTTCACTGGGCACATTTTTGTCATTCATTTCAAAGCTTTTTTTGGTTTTGATCTTCCTCGTTTTTATTCTTGCCGGAAGAGGGCACACTAAAGATAGAATTTTAAAGTCATTCAGCAAAAAAAGGGCTGGAATGATCATAAATGTGATTCAGAATATTGATTCCCAGATTCAGAAATATTTGGCCATTAAGACAATCATCAGCTTTTTTACGGGTTTTTTTACCACGATCATTCTTCTATTATTTGGAGTGGATTTTGCCGTATTGTTTGGCTTGATAACTTTTGCCCTGAATTACATCCCGAACATCGGATCGTTTATCGCTACGGTGTTCCCGGTAATCATTGCTTTGCTCCAGTTCGAGACCGTGTGGCCCGCTTTTTGGCTGCTTCTTATATTGATATTTATTCAGTCCATTATGGGAAATTTTGTTGAGCCGAGACTGATGGGACAGGGTTTGGGATTGAGTCCCCTTGTTGTTCTTTTTTTTCTGTTTTTCTGGGGTTGGTTGTGGGGTATTGCGGGGATGATTTTGGCCGTGCCCATAGCGGCCATCGTTAAAATCATTTGTACCAACATTCCCGAGCTGCGTTTTATCGGGCAATTGATGAGTAAGACCTGAAATGAGGAATCTTTTTTCAGGGAAAATGGTTGCCATTAAGGGATAATTTTTTTTAAAATATTCAATCAGGATTTCTTGACAAGGATGCCGATGGTCAGGTAATCAAGCATAAAATGAAAAATTCTGTTTTGTCTGGATATAAATTCATGAGAAACCTGAAGTTTTTTAAGAATCGAAAAGACGAGTTTTTGTGGAGCTGAAAAGGGCTACCTTTCCGGTTCACTTGATTTAATCCGTGACATAATCAGCAACAATTCGTTAAAGGATTAACCCTTTTCCGGAGTGATATTCGATTCCTCATACAACAGGAAAATCGAATAGATTGTTGGAGGAGCAGGAGACGCAGAGTGAAAAAATACAACCATAAGGCCATCGAAAAAAAATGGCAGAAACATTGGGAAGAGAATAGAATATTTTCTGCAAAGGATTTCTCAGATAAGCCGAAATATTATTGTTTGATTGAATTTCCTTATCCTTCGGGGGACGGACTTCATGTGGGCCATCCAAGGAGCTATACAGCCCTGGATATCATAGCCCGAAAAAAAAGGATGGAAGGATATAATGTTCTTTATCCCATTGGTTTTGATGCTTTTGGACTTCCGACTGAAAATTATGCCATCAAGAAAAAAATTCACCCGAAGATTATCACTGAAAGAAATATCGCCACTTTTACCAGGCAGTTGAAAGAACTGGGATTTTCCTTCGACTGGGAGAGAATGGTCATTACGGCTGACCCGTCCTACTACAAATGGACCCAGTGGATATTCTTGAAGCTATTCGAAAAGGGTCTGGCCTACAAGGACAATATCCCCATCAATTGGTGTCTTTCCTGCAAGATCGGGTTGGCTAATGAGGAAGTTGTAAACGGACGGTGTGAACGCTGCGGAGGCCCGGTCGAAAAAAGAAATAAAGAACAGTGGATGTTGAAAATCACTGCTTATGCACAGCGTCTTATCGATGACCTTAACGGCGTTGAATATCTGGATAAAATCATGAAACAACAGATCAACTGGATAGGCAGAAGCGATGGGGCTGATATTAAATTTTCAATACAAGGCGGGAAGGAAGCCTTGAAGGTGTTTACCACCCGGCCGGATACTCTTTTTGGGGCGACTTATATGGTTTTGGCTCCCGAACATGCGCTGGTTGAAAAGATCACGACAAAAGAGCATAAGGAAGCCGTATCACAATATGTTGAAGCCGCCAAAAAAAAGAGTGACTTGGAAAGAAGTGAGATAAGCCGGGAGAAAACGGGTGTATTCACGGGTGCGTATGCCCTTAATCCAGCCAACGGGAAACCGATCCCCATTTGGGTCGCTGATTATGTTTTGATTTCGTATGGTACGGGAGCAATTATGGCTGTTCCCGGGCACGACCAGCGAGATTGGGATTTTGCCCGCACGTTCAACCTTCCTGTGGTCGAAGTTATTCAAGGAGGAGATATCAGCCGTGAAGCCTATGAGGGTGAAGGAATCCTGATTAATTCTGGATTTCTGAATGGAAAAAATGTTGAAGAGGCCATAGCTGCCATGTCAAATTGGCTTAAAGAAAAAGAATTGGGCGGACCGGCCGTCAAATACAAATTGAGAGATTGGGTGTTTTCGCGGCAGCGGTATTGGGGTGAGCCCATTCCGATCGTTATTTGCCGTTCATGCGGCTTTGTTCCCGTTCCTGAAAAGGACCTGCCGGTTTTGCTTCCCGATGTGGAGCGGTACGAACCTTCTGATGCCGGCGAATCCCCGCTTGCGGCCATAAAGGATTGGGTTAAAACTCCCTGTCCGAAATGCGGAGGCCCGGCCGAGAGAGAGACCGATACGATGCCTAATTGGGCGGGAAGCAGCTGGTATTTTCTCCGCTATACTGATCCCCATAATGACAAGGCTTTTGCTGATTCGGATAAACTCAAGTACTGGATGCCAATCGACCTATACAATGGTGGTATGGAACACACAACACTGCATCTGTTGTATTCCCGTTTTTGGAACAAGTTTCTCTATGATTGCGGTTTTGTACCCTTTTCCGAGCCTTATGCCCGGCGGACAGCCCATGGTATGATCCTCGGTGAGGGAGGAGAAAAGATGTCCAAGTCACGGGGCAATGTCGTCAATCCTGATGATGTTATTGAAAGATATGGAGCGGATGTTTTTCGGTGCTATGAGATGTTCATCGGTCCCTTTGACCAGACAGCCAATTGGGATACGAAGGGGATCGAGGGGATTCATCGTTTTTTGCTCAGGGTCTGGCGCTTGATCGTCGATGAAAGATCAGGCGGTCTCAATGATAAAATGGCAGAAGGTGTCCCGGAAAAAGGTCTCTTAAGAAATCTTCATCAAACCATAAAAATTGTGGGGGAACATATCAACCAGATGCGTTTCAATACGGCCATTTCACAAATGATGATCCTTGTCAACGAGCTCTATAAAAAAGACCGGATTCCAGTGGAGATTGTTAAGGTCTTTGTCCTTCTTCTATCTCCCTTTGCCCCGCATATTGCTGAAGAGCTTTGGGAAAAGCTGGGAGAAAAAGAATCCGTACTTCGACAGCCATGGCCGCTTTGTCATATGGAATATCTGGCGGCGGAAACCATGACGATTGTCGTTCAAATAAACGGAAAAGTGAGAGCCAATATTGATTGTTCTGTGGATATCAGCCGGGAAGACCTGATTAAAATGGTTCTGGAGCAAGAGAGAGTAAAAAAATACACAGAAGGAAAAAAAATCCATAAAATCGTCATTGTTCCAAAAAAACTTGTGAGTATTGTGGTTTCATGAGACTGCAGAATCAATAAGCGAAGTCTTTTTGTCGGCGAAGGCGACGTCTCATCCTTTTACGGGCTTGTGCTTCTTTCATCCTTCTCTTTTCGCCCGGTTTATAATAGACGGAATGTTTTTTTATTTCCTTCATGATTGATTCCCGCAGGACTTTTCTTTTGAATCTTTTCAGAGCTGTTTCAAGGGACTCGTCCTTGTTAACGATGACGAGGGCCACGTGGATCACCTCCTTTCTTCCGGCGTAATCACAGGATGTCCTTTCTGTGATTTGACCTGCATTTCGTGAATAGTACAGGATAAATAATTACCTCGAACTCAAGCGAGAGAGGAGGTTATAGATATACAGGAAACGGGATTAAAACAAAAAATCTGTGGTATTTCGACTGTAAATATCCATATACTTCTTTTATCATAGCGGATTTTTTGAGACTATTCAAGGATAGATATTTTTTATGGATGGAACGGGTTATTCACTGGCGGGAACGTTGCATGATTTTTTCGAACCGGTCAAGCAGCCTGTCAAGGAATATCCTTTTTTGCGCATTATCACGAGTCCATGACTTTATCTCTCGTATGATCCGGTCAAGCACTTTTATCTTTTCCTCTTTGGAATAGGTGTTGTTTTCTCCGGGAACGATAATCCTTTTTTCATCATAGCGGCATTGTTGTATGTTGTGGAAGATCTGTTCTCCCAGCTGATTTTTGGGGCCAAAGTCTGATGTGGAAGTTATAATCAAAGCTGATTCCCTGTCAATTCTATCACGGGAATATTCAAGAGCGTTCAAGGCATCTTTATCCGTAAATTTTGTGTCTCTGGCCGCTCTCTCACCCAATAATGATTCAATATGCAGGGCAAGCCAGGCCATTTTTTTGTCTCGAAGGATGTCTTTTTCTGGGATAGGCATTCCAGCGGCTGATTGTGCTTTTTTTTCAAGAATACGTTTATTCTGATAACTTTTATTTTTTTGAAGGTGGACACAGTCTGAAGGACAGTTAATTTCTTTTTCGCGGACCCTGCCGCAGCACAAGCTGCAAATCGATTTTCCAAGGGCAGGACAAACCCTTTTTGCTTTCCGGTTTGAGCATATGGAGCATTTCGACATGTCACTTCTTTTTCAGCAGGTTAGATGAAAAGCCCCAACGGTTTTTTTATCGAGAAAATATCTGTTGTAACTCTCGACCGCTTTTTTAGTTTTTTCGGCAATCAAATTGATGTTCATGGAATTGAGCTGTTCCCGGACTTTATTGTCGACTCGTAGAAGACCATAAAAGCCTGTCCCGATGACTATAATCTCTGGGGAAACATGCAGGATTCGTTTCATATCTTCCGTAACGAGATGGTGCCCTGAAATCCGCCACCAATTGTCATCGATCTTATCGTGGAAAATGATAAGGTCTGATGTATAGGTCTGCCCATCGACGACCATTTTGCCGAAGGAATACGATTCTATCATGATTGTTTTTTCAGAAGGAAGGTATCGGAGGTGAAAGCCTTAATCTTTTTTCCTAGAAGGTTTTTGAGAGCTTTTTGTGCCGCTTTCTGTTCAGCGGTTTTAACGGAATAACCTTTGGCTTTAGCGAGTGGCTTATTTTTGAAAAAAACCTCGACGGTAAAACATTTCTTATGATCAGGGCCTTCCGAGGTGAGTACCTTATATACGGGTGCAGGAAGATTGTCTCTCTGAAAGTGTTCCTGTAAAGCGGATTTGTAATTGTTGATCAAGTATTTTTTCAGATGTATTTTTTTGAATAAAGATTCCAGGAGTTTGTTCACGAATTTTCGGGCTGTCTCTATCCCGCCGTCGAGATAGAGAGCCGCCACGAGGGCCTCGAAGCTTCCGGCAAGAATAGTATTCTTTTTTCTCCCTCCACTCCTGTTTTCTCCTTTCCCAAGAAGGATTATCTTATCGAGCCTTATTTTTCTAGCGAAATAGGAAAGGGAAGAAGTGCTCCCCGCCGTCGATTTGATTTTGGACAATTCACCTTCGGATAGATCGGGAAACCTTAAACAGAGAAAATCCGCCAGGATGAAGCCGAGTACGGAATCTCCAAGGAATTCCAAAACTTCATTGTCGCCTTTATTTTTTTCCTGGTTCTCATAGGCAAATGATCTGTGAGTTAGAGCCTGAATCAAAAGGTTTTTGTCCTTAAAAATATATCCTATCCGTTTTTCGAGGTAAGCTAATTTTGTTTTCATCGCTTCAGGGAAATTTGAGGATCTTGTGCTCGCGTTAAGGCCGGGCAGAATACACGATCCTTCCTCCTACAATGGTCATTTCAGGCCGGCCTTTCAGTTTCCATCCGGTAAATGGCGTATTCCGGCTCTTGGATTCAAATTTGTTGGGATCGACAAGGATTTCTTTTCTTAAATTGAGAAGAGTCAAGTCGGCATCGGCTCCCTTTTTGATCTCTCCCTTGCCTTCCAACCGTAGAAGGCGGGCGGGATTGGTCGAAAACATTCTAATGAAATCTTCCAGGGAGAGAATATTTTTTGTGACAAATTTGTCTAACAGAAGAGATACCGCTGTTTCCAATCCATTTATACCGAAGGGAGCGTTATCGAATTCTACATTTTTCTCATCAGGAGTGTGGGGGGCATGATCGGTAGCAAAGGCGTCAATGAGTCCTTCTTTGACGGCTTCTAAAAGGGCTGCCATATCTTCTTTATTCCTGAGAGGGGGTTTAACCTTTAGATTGGTGTTATAGGTTTCCAGGAGAGAGTCATCAAGCAAAAGATGGTGCGGTGTTACCTCTGCTGAAACACGAATGCCTTTTTCCCGGGCCCTTCTTAAGAGATAAACGGAACCCTTTGTGCTGATATGGGCGATATGGACGCTGGTCTCGGCTTTTTCGGCGAGAATAATATCCCGGGCGACCAAAACTTCTTCGGAGGAAGAAGGGATGCCGTTCAGGCCAAAAAGGGTGGAATAAAACCCCTCGTGCATAACGCCGTTTGCACTCAAAGACATGTCTTCGCAATGGTCGATGATCAGCTTATTCAGGGGCTTGGAATACTCAAGCGCCCGGCGCATAATCTGGCTGTCGGCCACGGGAAGGCCGTCGTCCGAAAAAGCTACGGCTCCCGCTCTTACAAGGTCGGCCATATCCGTCAGCTCCCGGCTTTCGGAATTTTTGCTGACGGCGGCGATGGGAAAGACATTAACGAGATTAGTCTTGCGAGCCTCCGTAAGGATGTATCGTGTGACGCCTGCGTTGTCGTTAACGGGATATGTATTGGGCATGCAGGCGATGGAAGTAAATCCTCCCTTTGCGGCTGCTCTGGATCCTGTGAGAATCGTTTCTTTATCCTCACGGCCGGGTTCTCTCAGATGGGTATGCATGTCAATAAGACCGGGGGCTACCACCAGCCTTGAAGCATCAATGGTCCGGATATTTGAGGATTCGATCCGGGATTTAATTTCAGCGATTTTGCCTTTTTCAATAAGGATATCCAGGGTGTCATCCGTCCCGGAAGCAGGATCTATGACCCGGCCGTTCTTAATCAGACATTTCACGGGATTTTCCTCCTAGTAAAAGATAAAGAACGGCCATTCGGATTGCGATGCCGTTTTCGACCTGCTTGAGAATGACTGACTGTACGCTGTCAGCCACATCAGTGGCAATTTCGACGTCCCGGTTGAGAGGGCCGGGATGCATGATGATGGCGTCCGGTTTGGCTTTTTTTAGACGTTTTTTCGACAGAGTATAAAGCTCTCTGTATTCCCGGATAGAAGGGAAAAAGTACTTTTCCTGACGCTCTCTTTGAATGCGAAGCATCATGAGGACATCAGCGTCAATGCAGGCTTTGTCGAAGTCATGAGAAACTTCAACGTTTAAGGAAGTGAATATGCTGGGAAGCAGGGGAGGAGGGCCGACCAGAACAACATGGGCGCCCAGCTTGTTGAGAAGGAAAATATTGGAACGGGCAACTCTGCTGTGAAGGATGTCTCCAACAATGAGAATTTTTAATCCTTTGATTTTCTTTTTTTCTTGCCGGATGGTGAAAGCATCCAACAGGGCCTGGGTCGGATGTTCATGAGATCCGTCCCCGGCGTTGATGATATGTGAGCGGCAGAATGTGCTGACAAAATGGGGGGCTCCTGAATAAGCATGGCGTATGATGATGGCATCGGGATTCATGGCTTCAAGATTTAAAACCGTGTCGCGAAGACTTTCTCCTTTTGTAACGCTGCTGGCTTGGAGGCTGAAATTCAGGATGTCCGCACTCAACCTTTTGGCGGCAAGTTCAAAAGAGCTTCGTGTTCTCGTACTGGGTTCAAAGAAGAGGTTGATGACCGTTTTTCCCCGGAGAGTGGGGACTTTTTTCACCTCACGAGTAGAAATCTCGGCCATGGATTCGGCCGTATCCAAAATGGATAGGATATCGTCTTCTGAAAGATGCTGTATGCCTAGAAGATGCTTGTGACTAAATCCCAAAAGAGTCTCCTATTCGATTCCGGCGGGTTCTGTTATCAGGACTTCATCTTCTTCATCCACTTCTTTTAAGCGAACCTGGACCATTTCTCTTTTAGAAGTGGGAAGAAATTTACCGACGTAATCCGCCCGAATGGGAAGCTCCCGATGACCGCGATCAATAAGAACCAGGAGTTGAATGCTCCTGGGACGACCGAGATCAAAAAGGCTGTCCATTGCCGCCCTGATTGTTCTGCCGGTAAAAAGTACGTCATCGATAAGGAGCACATCCTTATCGGTTACGGAAAACTTAATCTCTGTTTTTTTTACCATGTGCTGCGCTTCCAATTCGGAAAAATCGTCACGGTATAATGTGATATCAAGGACGCCTACCGGGGTGTTGACTTTTTCCAAATCCTTGATTAGTTTTGATATGCGTTTTCCTATATATATACCGCGTGTCCGGATTCCCACGACAACCAGGTTATTAAGATCCCTGTTTCGTTCGATGATTTCTGTGGTCATTCGAGCGAGCGATCTATTGATTTTACGGGAATCCATGACCCGTGCTTTTATTTTTTCTTCCATGGAGTCACTCCTCGTTTCCGAAAGACCTTTCAATGGCTCGAATAGGAAAAATTTTCAAAACAAAAATGCACTATATAAGCTCAAAAGTCAAGCGAGGAGAAGTGTCTTGTATTATTCATGAATCAAGGGGATAGGCTGGGTTGGTTGCCGCAGTGCTAGGTCGGCTTGAGGTGAGGTGCAGCCTGTAAATATGACTGTCCCTGACTATTCTTTCGGAAAAAAATACTTTTGGGCGGTTTTCAGGTCACGGTTGATCTGAAGGGCGAGATTTTCAGGTGAAGAAAATTTGATCTCGTCTCTTATTTTTTTCAGAAAAAAAAGCCGCATTTTTTTCCCGTATAGATTGCCGTCGAAATGCAGAAGGTGGGTTTCAATATGAAGGCCTTTTTTGGAAAATGTCGGGCATGATCCGATGTTAGTTAGGGAAAAAAAAGACGAAGAATCGATTTGTGCCCGGGTTAAAAAGACTCCGGGAGGAGAGATCTCATTTTCTGTTTTCAAGTTGGCTGTCGGGAATCCGATAGATTTTCCAAGCAGGGAACCCCGGAAGACAATCCCATCCAGTTCATAAGGTCTTCCCAGGTAAAGACGGGCCTTTTCTACATCTCCGGCGGTAAGCAGTTCCCTGATAAGACTGCTGCTCACCATTTTTGCCTTGATTTTTACGGACTGGATGGAAAAAAGCTGAAAGCCTTCTAAAGGGCTATATGCTTGGAGCCGGGCAACATCGCCTTTTCTTTTGATGCCGAAACGGAAATTTTCTCCAACGACCAAAACCTTAGCCTGGAATGTTTCCTTAATGACTTTACTGATGAACTCTTCGGCGGTCAGCTCAGCTATGGATTTGTCAAAGGAGGCAACGACCGTTGTCTGGATGCCAAGATTGGATATCTCTTTAAGGCGTTGGTCAAGAGTCTGGATGTGAAAAAAAGCACTGCGGTTGAAAAATTTTTCTGGATGGGGATCGAATGTCAAAACGGACGACACCAACTTTTTTTCTTTTGCGATTTTAACGAGAGTTTTTATTATCTTTTGATGACCAAGATGGACACCGTCGAAATTTCCAATAGCCAAAGCAGTTTTGAGGCCGAGGCTGGAATATTTTTCCAACCCTTTCAGGACTTTCATGGGATTATTTTTTTGAGGAGTTCGCCAGTTCCGTAAATCGTGTTTTCAGCTGGTGCAGACAACCGGTGAGAAATTTTTCTTCATCCGGGTTGAGGTTTCCTTGTGTTTTTTGCTTGAGAAGATCCAGAAGATCGATCAAACGTTGGGCTGTATTCAAGTCGATCTCCTTTTTTTTACCGTTGGGATTTTCAACAAGTCCTAAACTCATTGTTGCCTGAATGAAAAAGGGAAGGACAATCGAGCTGAAATCCAGAGGCGGAAGGGGAATTTCTTGTGGGTCTTTTTTGTTTTCTTTTTTCTTTTCTGCCATTTTTTTGTGTTGTTGTGTGTGGAAAAAATCTCTTTCCGTTTTTAAGAACTATCTTTTAGTCTAATGAAATAAAAATGTTACCTTATATTATTCATAAATTTGTCCGACAACAATAGATAATTCCAATAATATATGTCGATCAGTGGTATTTTCTGGTAACATTGATAATGATGCATCTTCCATGACCATTTTTGAGAAAATGTCGGACAAATTTACCTTTCAGGCGAGCTGATCTTTTCGCATCTGCTTGGTTGCAGCCTGTTCGCGGTGCCAAGCACAGCTTCACAGGCTGGCGCCTCACAGCTGCGTCAAGCTTAGCTCGTGAATAACATAGGTTACAATAGAAACATTCCGAATTCAAGGGAGTGAGAGTGAGAATCATGAATGATACGGAAAGAATTGGCCTTAAGTTCGTATCTCTGGTCAACATCCTGGAAAAACTTAGAGGAGAAAAAGGTTGTCCCTGGGATAAAGAGCAGGATGAAAAAAGTATTGCCAACTATTTTTTGGAAGAGGTTTATGAAGCCATTGATGCCCTGCAGGAAGGAGATACTGTGGCCCTGGCCGAAGAATTGGGAGATGTTCTTCTAGAAGTGATTTTTCTTGCGAGGATTTTTGAGGAAAAAAAACAATTTGATATTTCACATGTTCTGGACGGCATCATCAATAAAATGATTCGAAGACATCCCCATGTATTTGGAAAGGAGACGGCCGAGACAACCCGGGAAGTCAAACGCAAATGGAATGATATGAAAAGAACGGAAAAAAAGAGAGAATCCGTATTGGATGGATTGACATCACAAGCTCCCGCCCTTCTTGAAGCAGTCCAGATAGGACGGCGTGTTTCGTCTTGCGGATTTGACTGGGAAAAACAGAGCGAAGTTCTTCAGAAAATTAAGGAAGAAATCGATGAGATGGAGAAAGCCCTCATCTCCGGAAATAAAAACGAAATAGAGAAGGAAATGGGGGATCTTCTGTTTTCCACGGTAAATTTAGCCAGACACCTGGATGCGAATCCGGAATTGATTTTAAGAAAGATGAATAAGAAATTCATACGGCGCTTTCAATATATCGAAAAAGAGGCTGAAAAAAGCGGAAGAAACATCCACCAAATGTCTTTGCAGGAAATGGATAAACTCTGGGAAGAAGCCAAGGGGATGGAATGAATTACACCAAGTCTGAGGATGTAAAAATTTTCGTCTCAGACTTCCTTTAGAAAGGATAGTGAACGGCCTGTTACGAAAGGTTTATGTGTTTTTATTTTCTGTTGCTCTTTTTTTTAAGGACGCGTTGATAAAAACATCGAGATCTCCATCCAGGATCTTGTCGATATCACCGACCTCGACATTTGTCCGCAGGTCTTTGATCATCCGGTAAGGATGGAGGACATAGGAACGGATCTGGTTTCCCCAGGCGATTTCCGATTTGGAATCTTCCAGTTTTTCTTTTTTCGCTAATTTTTTCTTTTTTTCCAGTTCGTAAAGACGGGCCCTCAGAACCCTCATAGCGCTAGCCTTGTTTTTATGCTGTGAACGTTCATTCTGGCACTGAACAACTATGTTTGTGGGAATGTGGGTGATACGGACAGCGGAGTCGGTGACGTTTACGTGTTGCCCTCCCCGTCCAGAAGCACGGTAGGTATCGATGCGGAGATCATCCGGATTGATATCCACTTCGATATCATCATCCACTTCAGGATAGACAAAAACCGCGGCAAAGGAAGTGTGTCTTCTTTGATTAGCGTCGAAAGGGGATATTCGAACCAAACGATGGACACCGGATTCATGACTCAGGTTGCCATAGGCGTAATCACCTTCAATACGAATGGTAGCGCTTTTTAATCCGGCTTCTTCTCCCGGAGCCTGATCGAGGACCTCGGATTTAAATCCCTTTCTTTCCGCATACCTGAGGTACATCCTAAGCAGCATCTGGGCCCAATCCTGTGATTCCGTACCTCCCGCACCGGGATGGATGGTCAGGATAACGTTCCTTTCATCATCTTCTTCGAAAAAAAGCATTCTAAATTCAGCGGCCGAAAGTGTGTTATCAAGATCCTCAAGCGTTTTTTCCAGTTCAGAAGATACATTTTCCCCTTCTTTCGCCAACTCAAAGAGAACTTCCAATTCCTCTTTTTTGTTCATTAGGAGGGAATAGAACTTCAGTTCTTTCTCCAGGTGTTTTCTTCGGCGCTGAAGGTTTTGATAGCGGGAAGTATTCTTCCAGATGTCGGGGGACGTTAGTTCTTTATTGATGGATTCGAGTTCTGAATTTTTGCCGTCCGGGTCAAAGATAACCTCGGACTTCATCGAATTTTGTGAGATATTCCTTGATTTTAGCCTGTATTTCCGGAAGGTTGGGGATATTTTTATGGTTTTTCATTTTTCTTTCTGATAAGAGCAAGAATAAGGAAAACAAGGGTTAAAGTCAAGCTGGTGTAGGGAAGTATGTCACCCAGACGTACATAGAGAGTGAGGTCGCTTCTGGGATGGATCGTTTCATTACGCAGGGTTTCGGTCATAAGTTCGGTTTTGTCAAGAATGCGGCCGTAGGGATCGATAATGCCGCAGATACCTGTTGTGGCTGCCCGGAGAAGGAACCGCCTGTTTTCGACGGCGCGGATGATGGCTATTGAAAAATGCTGATAAGGAGCGGCACTCCGACCGTACAATCCGTCAGCGGTGTTGTAATAATTGATGCCGTCTTCGGTTTGTTCGTTCGTTCCCAGAAGCAGGCTTGCCTGATTTTCTTTGACGTATTGATGAAGTTTTTCTTCGTATCGCCGGTAGATTGTTGTGTCGCAGTTGAAACAGAGCTGAAAAACCTCCGCTGGCTATAGAAAACAGTATATCTCGTGCTTTCATTCTTATTGTTTTATGATGGGCTTATCCATTCCATTATTGAGGAGAGGGTTTTCCTTTTCCGCAGAGATTGAATCCTTTTCCTGCCATTTTTATGGGAAATGAATTTCCTTTAAACCGTTGGAATCTCTGATTTCCCCCATCATTGTTTGATGATCAGATAATCTTTTTCGTCTTTTGATTCCAGACGCATCAAACGGTCTCGATCCTTTTCGGCCAATGTTCTTGTCTGGTATCCTCCCAAACGAACTCTGTATTTCGGCGGATTGTCAGAAGGAAATGGATCAAGGACCAATACGTTGAATCCCTGCTTCTGGTATTTTTCGGCATATTCTAAAGCAGATGGTTTGCTGCTGAGAGCGATAAGCTGGATGAAATAATGCCCTTGGGCTTGCTCGCTGCCAGCTTTTTCCTGGGGTTGTTCCGCGCGTTTCTCGTGTGTGGCCAGTTCCTTCCGAATGGCATCTTGAGATTCTTGGGTTTGAGCCGGAACTTTTTCTTCCACTTTTTCACCGGGGTTTTTTGAGGCCAGCCCGGTATTCTCTTGTATCTGGATCTGCTTTTTGCCCACAGAGATCCCCAAAAGAAAGATCACGGCACCCAGAACAAGAATGCCTACTAGGATAATGACCAGCTGGGAACTGGTCAATTGGATTTCCCTGTAATCTTTACTGCTCATCTGATCTTATTTGTCCTCTTTATCCATCATTCGGGTGAAAGATCTCAGAAGTTCCAGAGGAAGCGGGAAAATGATGGTCGAATTTTTTTCCGTAGCAATTTCCGTCAATGTGCCCAGAAAACGAAGTTGAAGGGCCTGGGGATTTTTCGATATGATTTCCGCCGCTTTGGTCAGATTACTCGCTGCCTGATGTTCACCTTCGGCGTGGATGATTTTTGCTCTCCTTTCTCTTTCGGCTTCCGCCTGGCGGGCGATGGCCCGGACCATATTTTCAGGAAGGTCCACGTGTTTCATCTCCACCAACTGGACTTTGATTCCCCAGGGATCCGTGTGCTTATCAATGATTTCCTGGAGCTGAGCGTTCAATTTTTCCCTTTCTGATAGAAGATCGTCAAGTTCGACTTCGCCCAATACGCTCCTCAGTGTCGTTTGGGCCAGCTGAGATGTGGCGAAAAGATAATCCTGAACCTCAAGAACGGCTTTCTGGGGTTCCATGACACGGAAATATACGACGGCGTTGACCTTGACGGAGACATTGTCCTTGGTGATGACATCCTGGGATGGAATATCCATGACGACGATGCGAAGGCTTACCCTGACCATACGGTCGATTGGAGGAAAAACGAGAATGAGCCCCGGTCCTTTGGGTTTTTTGAGGACACGGCCGAGACGAAAGATAACGCCTCTTTCATATTCTTTAAGAATTTTAATGGAATTCAATAGATAAATAACGATAAAACCAAGGATAATGTAGGCAACACTAATCATAATTTCCCTCCTCTTTTTTATGCTCCCCTAACGGGGTGATTATTTTTTTATTCCTTTAACTTTAAGTTTTAGGTTTGATAGGACCTCCGTCACCTCGACTTTTGCGCCTTTGGGGATATTTTCATCCGCTTCAGCATTCCATAGTTCTCCGTGGATAAAAACCTTTCCTTCCGGTTCAAGGTCTTTCTGAACCGTTCCGACTTCTCCGATCAAACCTTCTTTACCCGTGTGAACCCGCTGCATATGGGCTCGAATAGCCAGAAAAGCCAGGAAAAGAAAAATGATGGAAATTCCCACGGCTACGGGGATGATAACCTTCAGGCTGGGCTTCAGTTCAGGGATGGGGGTATCGATGAGCATGATAGAGCCGATAAGCATGGCGATAACTCCTCCTATAGCTAATATTCCAAAACTTTGGACTTTGATCTCAAGAATAAACAAACCAATGGCCAGCAGGATCAGGATGAGTCCTACGTAGTTGATGGGAAGAATCTGGAACGAGAATATGGCCAGAAGAAGAGATATGCCGCCTAAGACGCCTGGGAGGATGGCTCCTGGATTGGAAAATTCAAAATAGAGACCCAAGAGGCCGATCATTAAAAGAATATAAGCCAGGGATGGATTGGAAATGGTTAAGAGAAATTTCTGCCGGGCGGAAAGAGGGATAAAGACAACCTCTTCTCCCTTCAACCTCAGAGTAATTTCCTGCCCGTTGAACCTCTTGATGGATTTTCCGTTAAAATGCTCGATGATTTGACCGATATCTTCGGCGATAAAATCGATCAGTCCGCCGTCGAGGGCTTCTTTTTCAGTGTAAGAAAGGCTTTTGCGGACGGCGTCTTCGGCCATCCTGGTATTTCGGCCCCTTTTCTCAGCCAATGTTTTGATGTAGGAAGCAGCGTCATGAGTGACTTTTTCCTCCATTGTTTCATCCATCGGTTGACCCGTAATACCGACACCGACGGGATGGGCGGCTCCTGTATTTGTTCCGGGGGCCATGATAAAAAGGTCGCAGACGATACCGATAAAAAAACCGGCTGAAGCGGCCCGAGCACTGTTGGGAGAAACATATGCAGCCACAGGAATAGGGGAGGCGATGATTTTCTCGATGATCTCCCGCATGGATGAATCCAGGCCGCCCGGCGTATTGAGAATGATGATGATCAAACGGGATTCTTTTTCGTCAGCCCTGTCGATCGTATTCCTGATATATTCTGAAGTTACGGGATGAATGGGAGCGCTGACATCAATTTTGATAATGTTTGAATAAAGCGGTAAGGTTGTGAGGAATATTGAAGAAATGATGAGAAGTTTTTTCACGTTATCCCTCTTATGAGGTTTCAGCCGTCAATTCCCGCTTGGCTTGTCTTTTCGCAGGAGGGCGGGTGATTTTGCCGTCCTCTACAATCCATCAAAATCATTATGGGGCTGAATTAAGGCAAAGTCAATAATTTATCAATAATTTATCTTGACTTTTTCTTTTCAATAATTTAATTTTTACTCTACCATTCGATTTAAGGAGATTTCAATGATTAAGAATGATATTGCCTTAGCCATTGAGAAAAATTCGGATCTGAACAGGGCAAAATCATTGTCAATCGTTGAATCCATATTAACTTCCTTAAAGGATGCTCTCGCCCGCGAAGAAAAGATCGAAATCAGGGGTTTTGCCAGCCTGAAGGTCGTTCCCAAAAAGACAGGATTCGGCAGGGACATTCGAAGAAAAAAGCAAATCAAGATCTCGAAAGGGAAAAGGATAAAATTTCGTCCCGGACAGGAATTGAAAAATCTTAGTTGAAACAATCCCGGCTTAAGGATTTGGCAAAAAAGCGTTTCGATTTCAAGCCCCGTATTTCTCAAAAATCGATGGGATTGACCTTCTGATGAGTAAATACCGCATAAAACCTCTGTCTCCGGAAGGACTAAAAACATATCCCCTGGATAAGCGAAAGAGCAAGGTTGACATCGAAGATTTTGCCCGTCCCTGGCAAAAAAAAGCATCCTTTTTGGATTTTTACAGCAGTTTGCCCAATATTCTTGCGGGAGCTGATTTTAAGAAATTTGTCTTTTTGATTCAGTCTGCTCGAAAAAAAGGCAAGCCCGTCATCTTTGCCCTCGGAGCGCATGTCATCAAAGTAGGGTTGAATCCCGTTCTGATCGACATGATGAATGAGGGGTGGATTTCCGCCTTTGCTTTGAACGGAGCCGGAATCATCCACGATTTTGAACTGGCATATTCCGGACGGACATCTGAAGATGTAGAAGCGCAGATCGAAAATGGAAGCTTCGGCATGGCAGAAGAAACAGGAGGGATGCTGAACAATGCCGCCTGCAAAGGGGCGAAAGATGGGCTGGGACTGGGAGAAGCTGTCGGTCGCATGATGACCGATACCCCCCTTCGTTTTAAGGACAAAAGCCTACTTTATAATGCCTATTCACGCAACATTCCTGTGACTGTTCATGTCGCCTTGGGTACGGATATCATCCATTTCCATCCCAGAGCCAGGGGAGAAGATTTGGGGAAAACATCTCTTCAAGACTTTTTTCTGTTCTGCTCGATGGTGAAAGATTTGGAAGGTGGCGGGGTTTTCATCAACGCGGGTTCGGCCGTAGTTCTTCCTGAGGTTTTTTTGAAAGCGGTTTCTTTTGTTCGCAATAAAGGCTTTGTCTTGAAAGACTTTTCGACGGCGGTTTTTGATTTTATTCGCCATTACCGGCCGGCTCAAAACGTGGTCATGAGACCTCCGGCTGATAAGGGACGCGGCTTTTATTTCATCGGGCAGCACGAAATTTTAATACCTCTTTTGGCCGCTGCGGTTAAATCTTTTCCAAGTCCTTGATCTGCAAAATGTTTGGGATTTAGGAATTATTGTTCTTTCGAATAGGGGAGGAGGGAAGACCGCAATATTTTCCCGGCCTTTTTTAATGTGTAATCTCTTTTGAGATAACGGGTGACTTTTTCAGCCTGTTCAATGGTCGATTGGATCGAACCGGAAGAGTTGATCACATAATCTGCATATTTCTTTTTTTCCCCAGTGCTGAGTTGACTGCGGATTTTTTGGAGGGCCTCATTCCGGCTGATGCCATCCCTTTCCATTAGACGTTTTATTTGAATTCGTTGTGGACAGGCGACAACAACGACTCTGTCGTAGAAGCTGATGGTGCCCGATTCGATGATTAATGCGGATTCC
The DNA here is from genome assembly GCA_016927475.1 of Candidatus Aminicenantota bacterium. Lineage (GTDB taxonomy): Bacteria > Acidobacteriota > Aminicenantia > Aminicenantales > Aminicenantaceae > JAFGMO01. The sequence continues at coordinate 23,653 of JAFGMO010000013.1, read as the reverse complement.
GATACATAAATATCGAAGGTGCCTTCTTTTTGAAGCCGGGCGATGGTTCTTTTTTTTTCTTCATGAACAAGAGGATGAATGATTCCGTTGAGATATTGACGTTCTTCGGAATTGGAAAAAATGATCTGTCCTAACCGAATCCGATCTATGTTTCCATCCGAGGTCAGGATATTTTTGCCGAAATGTTTGACTATCTTATTCCAACTGTCACTGCCTGGTTTCATAAGGGTTTGGGCCGTCCTGTCGGCATGATCCACATAGAAACCAAGTTCTTTGAAAATAAAAGAAACAACGGATTTGCCGGAAGCGATCCCGCCCGTTAAAGCAACCAAAAGCATAGTGGCTCTTCACAAAGGATATTCTGTTTTTTTAAAAAAGCGGAGGCCTTTGTTAAGTGCTTCTTTCATTGATGAAGCGGTATTTTTTGTTGAAATGCATAGCAACGAAAATCCTCTTTTCTTCCAGATGAGTGGATTCCAAACGGACAGCCGATCCGGCGAGGGAGAGTTTTGTTTTTTTATTTTTTCCGCTCTGATCCGGAATCTCGACAAAAACATTGAGTTTGGATCCTATAATGATGTTAGCGTCAAGGGCGAAATAAGCTCCTCCCGAGCTGATATTTTGAATGACGGTTTCTTCCTTGAAATCTTCACCAGTGGGCAGTTTCCCCTCGATCGTTGCGGACAAAGGGAGATCAAAGCGGAGCTCTTTACGGCGGTTTTGTGTTGGAAAACGAGAGGATGTGGCTAACTTTCTGCTTGAGAGATTTTTTTTGGATGAAGGCTTTTTTGTCATGGTTAATCGTCCCAAGAAATCAGCCTTTGCCTAAAACAATGCGGAATTGATGGCATAGAGGGCGAGCTGAAGCCTGCTGTGAGTGTTGAGCTTGGAATAGATACTTTTGATATGTGATCTGACCGTATTTTTGCTGATAAAAAGAGTTGCGGCGATTTCGTCGTTGCTTTTTCCCTGGCCGATAAGACGGAGAACTTGAAATTCTGTCGGTGTTAACTGATCCAGAGGCTTGTCTTTAAAATCTTTTCCAACAACGGAGATGATTCTGTCCATGATGCTGCTCATCTTATCCCGGGGAAGCCAAATATCTCCTTTGTAAATGGTTTCTATAGCCTCGGGAAGTTTATCTGAAGGAGAGTTGAGGTCGAAATAACCGCGGGCGCCTGCATTCAGCAGGTTGACCACTTCCTCATGAGAGGGGATGGTTCCAAGTAAAAGGAGTTGGCATTTTTCTTTGGGTTTTGAAAAATCCTTAACTGCTTTGCATATTTCACTAATATTAGGCACGAATTCCGAATTGGCAAAGAGAACAATATCAGGTTTATTTTTTTTCAGGGAATCCATGAAGGATTCCATGGTGTTACTCTCTATATGGGTGATTTTTATATGTTGGGATTTTGATAATGAATTCTGGATCCCGTCTAATATGATCTCGGATATGCAAAAGATCAGAATCTTAATCTCGTTCTCTACTTTATTTTTTGTGTTCATATTGTATTTTATCTACAATTCCCCGCTCTTCATTGAGATAATTTTCATCTCAGTTTAGATTAATGTTATAAAATCGTTTTTTCATTGTCAAGTCGGATTAACAATACTGTATAAGAAGGGTCAAATGCCAGGATGGGCAAAGAAGGATGGTTTTAGGGAAGAGGGTGAATGTGAAATTTTTTGTCCAGCCTAATTTTAATGATTTGTTTTCCGTCGGAATCGGCTTCAAGCTGGGCAAAATCTACCTTTCCACTTAATATGAGCTTAAGTTGATTTTTCAAGAGGAGGGTTTTGGGAATATCAAGCATGAGTTTCACGCCGGCTCCTATAGTTACCCTGGAACGGAGTGTTAATGTTACTTTCTGGCTGTTTATTTCAGATAGCTGGGTTCTTTCTTGAAAAGGGTAACCAAAAGCATCAGTGCCTATTACCAGTATAGGCAGGTACAGATCAAAGACTCTCTCGGATTCATCTTCCTGTCTGGAAATGTATTTGAGAAAAGGAAGATCTGAAATATTTTCATTCTTCATTTTCACGTTACCGGAGCAAAACTTTTAACAATGATACATAATTGATATGAGAAAAAAGATAATAACACCTGGATTTTCCTCCTACGTATCGTCCCCTTTTATTATACGAAATCAATTTTTTTGAAGAGACAGTCACGCGGTTTTTTGATCCAGTGGTGATCAAGGTTCCGTGATAATGTACTTGTTTTCAAATCTCAGAGTAACGCGTTTGCTTATATCTTCTTCTTTTTCAGCTTCGATAAAAACGACTTTTCCTTTGATGATAAGCTTCAAATTTTTATTGTCTGACAGTTTTTCTGGAAGGGCGATGCTCAGCCTCAAGTTAGTTCCCATAGTTACAGGGGTTTTTAACCAGAAAGAAGAACCTGTATGGCTGATATAATTCAAAACTGTTTCCTCTTTGTATTCTCTCCCTTTCTCGTCCTTCCATTCGACAATAGTGGGAAGAGGAAGTTTGAATCCTTGTTCGATCCTGTTTGTTCTCTGGGATTCGTCTTCTTGCACTTTATTGGACATACTCGATGTATCTCTTTTGATTTTTGATTAAAATGCCATTTTTACCCATGCGGGTCAATCACCCCTATGGATGAATAAAGGGGTGAATTTTTGGATAATTATTCTCACCTTCTTGCTTTATTTGTTTACCTTTGATGATGATGCGTCAATATAACAGTTGAGGAAAACCTGAAAAACTCTGATGTAGGGAGGTGCCGGGTGTAAGATGTCTGGATTTTCAGAGGATGAAAGAACCGTTATGGAACCCCTCAAAGTATGGTATCTTTGATGTTTCCAAAAAAACTTAAAAAATGGCGGGAACGTCAAGATATTGCCTTTCTTGACAAAAAAACGGACTGTGGATAGAATGACCGGGAAATGGAGTAGAAAGTGAGTAAAGAGGAGAGGCTGGTCAAGCAGATCACCCAAAAAAGTACAGATTTTTCAAAATGGTATACCGAAATCATACGTAAAGCTGAGTTGGCTGATTATGCTCCCATGAAAGGGATGATGGTTATCCGCCCTTATGGCTATGCCGTCTGGGAAAACATCCAATCCTTGATGGATGCCAGGATCAAGGAAACGGGGCATAAAAATGCCTATTTTCCTCTTTTTGTTCCTGAAAGTCTGTTGGAAAAAGAGGCTTCTCATCTCGAAGGTTTTGCCCCTGAAGTGGCCTGGGTAACTCACGGAGGACAAGAAGAGCTGGAGGAGAAACTTGCCGTGCGGCCCACATCGGAAGCCATTATCGGAAGTATGTTTTCAAAGTGGATAAAATCCTGGCGGGATCTTCCGGTACTGGTCAATCAATGGGCGAATATCGTCAGGTGGGAGAAAGTGACGCGTCCTTTCCTGCGTACAACGGAGTTTCTCTGGCAGGAAGGTCATACCGTTCATGAAAGCAGAGAGCAGGCGGAAGAAGAAACATTAAAAATTCTTGACCTATATAAAACGTTTGTTGAGGATGAGTTGGCTGTTCCTGTCCTGGCGGGCCGGAAATCAGAAAAAGAAAAATTTGCCGGGGCTTTGGAAACTTACGCCATAGAAGGACTTATGTCCGACGGCAAGTCTCTTCAGATGGGGACATCACACCATTTGGGACAAAATTTTTCTAAAGTTTTCAATATCAGGTTTGAGGATCGTGAGCAGAAACTTCAATATGCCTGGCAGACATCCTGGGGTGTGTCGACACGCCTTGTCGGAGCTGTTATCATGTGCCATGGCGATGATTCGGGATTGAGGTTTCCGCCAAAAATTGCCCCCATCCAGATAGTCATTATTCCCATTTCAATCGGAGATTGGAAAAAGGAAATCCTTCCCGTAGCTGAAGAAGTCGAGAGGAAATTGAAAGCTTCAGGACTGCGGGTGGAGTTGGATGAGCGGGAGGAAGTCACCCCCGGCTGGAAATTTTCGGACTGGGAGATGAGGGGTGTTCCGCTTCGTCTCGAAATAGGCCCTCGTGACGTTCGAGCCCGGCAGGCCGTCTTAGTCCGGAGGGATACCGGGGAGAAAAACACAGTTGCGCTCGAAAGCCTGGCTGAGAAGATACACATTTTTCTTGAGAATATTCAGAAAAACCTCTTCACCAAGGCTCTGGAGTTTCAGAGAAGGAACACTCACACCGTCTCTTCACCAAGAGATTTTAAAAAGATGATTGAAGAACAAAGGGGATTTATTAAAGCCGGTTGGTGCGGTTCCCGTGACTGCGAAGAAAAGATCAAAGAAGAAACCATGGCTACAATTCGTGTTATTCTGGACAAGGATAGTGAAGATTTTTCCCCGGGACAATGTCTTTCCTGCGGAAAAGCCGCTAATGAGGTTGTTGTTTTTGCCAGGGCTTACTAGAACCAGGAGGAGAAGCTGGTCCTTGTTCGCGAGGGAGGGAATCCTCATTTTTCATTCAGGAGAAAGCTTTTAGAAATGTCATGATTTTGGATGAATAGCCGGTGAGTAAAAATTTTGTCTCCGAGCGCAAGCGTATGGTTGAGCGCCAGATTGAACGACGTGGAGTTTCGGACCCGAAAGTACTAGCGGCTATGCAGAAAATCCCCCGACACCTTTTTGTGCCGGGAAACATGATATCATCCGCCTACATGGACGAGCCCCTTCCTATCGGGAACGGCCAAACCATATCTCAGCCCTATATCGTGGCCTATATGACAGAGGCCCTGAAATTGAAAGGCGAAGAAAAAGTCCTTGAAGTAGGAACGGGTTCCGGATATCAAGCGGCGGTTTTAGCGGAGATTGCTGCAGAAGTTTATACGGTTGAGTTAATTGAAGAGCTCTCTAATAGGGCTCGTTCCATCCTGGAAAACCTGGGATACCGGAATATTTTTTATAAAACGGGAGACGGAACACGAGGCTGGGAAAAATATGCTCCCTATGACGCCATTATTGTAACGGCGGCTCCGGCTCATATTCCAAAGGAATTGAAGCGGCAGCTGAAACATTCAGGCCGGATGGTCATTCCCGTCGGAACGACGATGCAGGAATTATATTTAGTTATAAGAAAGGGGACCGGCTTTAAGAAAAATCCTCTTCTTCCTGTTCGCTTTGTACCGTTGATTTCCGTGCAATAAGGTAAAAAAATGATAGAAAGACGTAATATTACCATCATCCTATTAGTCATTTTCATAGGGGTGTTTTTCTTTTCGAGCGGATCATGCAGTAAAGACCGTTATGTTCAAATCTTTCTTCCCGACGGTTTTTCCATTACAGCTGAATGCGCAGTTACCGAGGCGGAACGGGCGCTTGGACTCATGTATCGCGAAAAAATTGAGTCTGACCAGGGTATGCTTTTTATTTTTTCCAGGGAAGGTATCTATTCGTTTTGGATGAAAAACATGGTTATTCCTCTGGACATCCTTTGGCTGGATAAAAACAAACGTATCGTCCATATTGCAGAAAATGTTCCACCATGCCGTAAAGTTCCCTGTCCTTCTTATGGACCTTCCATACCCGCCATGTATGTTCTGGAGTTAAAAGCGGGAAGCGCCAAAGAGCATGGTTTGAAACTTTTCCAGCGGATCGAGTTTGTTCTTTCCGATGCTATCTGATCGAGAAATCTAAGGTTTTTGTAACTGTTATCCCTCTAAGCTGATCTTTGAGGATCGCCTTGAATGTGTAGGAGCCGGATGGAAGCATTCCTTTGAGGTCGATGCTGTTTCGGGCGTAGAGGTCCAAAACCGGTACTTTTGCGGAGTGGTGAAAAGTAAGAATGTCTTCCCATTCCTGAATGACTTTTCCTTCAGCGTCGAGAAGTATCATATCCTGCGTGTACCAAATTTCGTAGATCCCTTCTTTTCTGTTGGTGAATACATTCAACGGTTCGTAATAGACAAGGAGGGTATCGTTTTTATCCAGAACAGGCTCCCGGAGTGGAACATAGGAGCCGAAACCGAAAATTTTTGAACAGAGAGTGAAATTGCGGAACCCCAGCTTACCTTCATTCTGAATATCGATGATTTTTTCCTTAAGCTGTAGAATTTCATCTACCTGCCCGAAACCAAGAGAGCATGTAAAAAGGAGACATAAGAAAAGACCACATGTTTTTTTCATAGTTCCTCCTCTATAAAAAGTTGCTTCCTCATTATATTATTTTATTTTCCGATTTCAATTTTTACCGGTCTTGCTGTCTTCAATCAATATTTGGAGTTCCCGGGCGGCATTTTCGGAAGCATTCTTATCTCCTAAAATCTGGGCTAAATGTTTAAACTCTTCTTTCATCCGGTCTCGTTTCTGTTTAGAGTCAAATAACTCACGGAATTCCTGCATAGTCTCAGAGATGGTGAATCGGTTTTGGATGAGTTCGGGGATGATGCTTTTGTTAGCCAGAATATTGACGATACTGTATAACTTAATTTTTATGAAGTGGATTCCAACGTTAAATGTGAGGGGAGAAACGCGGTAAAAGGCGATGTGGGGAGTGCCCAAAAGTGCGGCTTGAAGGCTGGCCGTTCCGCAGGATATTAGAGCCAGAATGGAATGTGTTAGAGCGGAAGAGTGGTCATTTGTGAGAATGGGCAGAGGAAACGAAAGGGAATTTCCGTAGGGATCAAAAAGGTTTTTGGGGAGGTTATCCGCCCGCAGAAGAACAAACTGTACGGGATAGATAAGGCATATTTTTTTTATTGCTTCAGTCAGGATGGGCATGTGATATTTGATCTCGCTCTTCCGGCTTCCCGGCAGAAGAGAGACCAGTTGTTTGTTTGGGTCAAGACCGTATTTTTTAAAAAATTTTTCTCGTGGAAGACCGGCCTCGATGGTTTCACAAAGAGGATGGCCGATATAGATATGGGGAATGTTTTTTTGCTGATAGATTTTTTCTTCAAAAGGAAAGATAAGCATCATCTTGCTGACGTATTTTTTAATCGTTTTCAAGCGGCTTTTCCGCCAGGCCCAAACCGTAGGACTGACATAATAGAGGACGGGTATTTTGAGAGACAACAACTTTTTGGCCAGTCGAAGATTGAAGTCAGGGGAATCGATCAAAACGGCAGCTTTAGGTTTTCGAATTTTTGCCAGCTTTGTTAATCTGGAAAATATCCTGTAAAGCCGGGGAATATGAGTGAGGATCTCAACCGCTCCTCCGACGCTCATCTCTTCGATAGAAGCCGCCAACTCGACTCCCGCTTGAAACATATGTCTTCCTCCCACGCCGAAAAAATGTGTTTCCGGGTGCTGATCACGAAAACATTTAACCAGGCCTGCGCCGTATTTTTCCCCTGATTTTTCTCCGGCGACGATAAGAACCGATGTGTTCATTTTTTTTCCAGTTCGGAGAACAAAATGATCTCGGGTAATTGATCAGGGTCTTTCCCGTAGAAAAAGAGCCATTTATCGTAGCTTGTTTGTTCATCCAGGATTTTTATGGATTCCCGGGTTGATGCGCTGACGACTCCTATAATTTTTGGATTTGAAATGGATGTTAGGGAAATTTCAGGAGCCACCAGGACTTTTTGTGGCGACGAACCGCTTCCGCTTCCGGCCGTCTCCCAAAGGAGAATGACGTTCCATTCTCCATCTGGTGTCATGGGATCGGCGAATGGTTTACGGAGAAAACGTCCTTCTAAAAGTTCATCAAAAGATTGCGGGTATTTTCCGGGATTTTGGGTGACAAAACGGCGTACGGCGTCGGCATACTGATTTCCCCGGAAGATTAGCTCTTCCTCTTTTTCTCTTTGAAGCTGTGTTTCAAGGATGGGGACGGCCACCAAAAGTCCAATGGAGAGAACAAATACGGCAAAAAGGAGGATAAGCAGGACATAACCTTTACGCAAATGGTTGGTCGTGCTGGAGGAACAAAAAGGAAATGTAACGGGTCTCACCATGTGTTGTAGGGAGTGCCGTCGGTGCCGATCAAATCGGACCCGGAATGTACATCATAGATTCCCGGCTGGACTCCCATGAGAAGATTTTCTTCCGAAAGAGTTTCCGGAACCTCGATCCAGGTGTCCGCGGATTTTGTGATGGGATCGACAGGAATCTGACGCAGATATCCTTCTTCAACAAGCGACTGGAGGGTTGGAGGATATTTGCCTTTATCCAACCGGTATTGTTCGATCAGCTTCCTGAATTGAAAAAGATCTTCTTTGAGAACCGACTCCCTGGCTCTTTTTGCGGCGTTTGTAAACTGAGGTATTCCCAAACCGACCAGGATGCCGATCAAGGTAAAAACGATCAGCATTTCGATCAGTGTAAAACCATTGCGTTTGAAAAATTGTTTGTGCCGGACCTTGGAATTACCAGTCACGGTATCTGCTGCCGTCAAAGGCGAAACCAAGACTCGTTGTGTAAACATCGTAAACGTTTTCCCCTCCCCAGACGGTTGAGTCATGGTCATCCTGGTAAGAACGAAGTCCCCATTCGATAGAATTGGTCATGGGGTCTTTGGGGATTCTTCTCAAAAATTTTATCACTTTAAGAGAGGTCCCTCCTCCTTCCACCTCGACTTTAACTTCTACTCCTTCAACCAGGGTTTGAAGGTCTGGAGGATATCCGTAAGATTCTTCCTCGGTTTCTATCTTTTTTTCATCGGCCAGAGCTTTGTAGCGATCGATGGCTTCTCTCAGTAATCGGAGATTCCTTTGCAGATCGATCTCTCTTTCTCTTTTAAGGGTGTTTGTGACCAACGGCAGGATGGAGGCGGACAAAATTGCCAGAATCGTGAGAGTGACCAGCAGCTCGGTAAGAGTAAATCCCTTGGAATGACCGATCATTTTACCGTCCACTTCAGTATCTATTTTTGTCCGGCTTTCCGTACCGGGGCGGTTTTCTGCGGGGATGTCTGTCGGGAGGAGGAGAATTTTCCGAGGAACCGGATATCAAAGCCTTACGGCTGACGCGAACTTTATTGTCATCGTCGATGGAAATGACTTTGACGGTGATGTCCTGCCCCATCTTCACGGCATCGCGAATGTTGCGAATCCGGTAGGGAGCGATTTCAGAAATATGAAGGAGACCAATGGAATTGGGCAGGATCTGAACAAAAGCACCGTATTCCTCGATACGTATGACTTTTCCGGCATAGGTTTTCCCTATCTCCGCCTCAGCTGTTAGATCGGTGATCATTTTTTTAGCTTTTTCGACGGATTCCGGATCAGGAGACGCGATGGTCACTTTTCCAGTTTCATCAATATCTATTTTCGTGCTGGTTTGAGCGATGATCTTCTTGATTATTTTGCCGCCCGGTCCGATGACATCACCGACTTTTTCAGGATTGACAAAAAAATTGATGATTCGGGGAGCATAGGGTGATATTTTGGAACGGGGTTCGGGGAGAGCGTCTTTCATTTTTTCGAGAACGGAAAGACGGGCCAGCCGCGCTTTTTCCAATCCTTCACGAAGGATATGATCAGGGAGAGAGGGAATTTTAAGATCGAGTTGGATGGCGGTTATTCCTTTTTCCGTTCCGGCAACTTTAAGGTCCATATCACCGACATGATCTTCAAGTCCCGCTATATCCGTCAAGATTTTATACTGGTCGCCTTCTTTAACCAATCCGATGGCAATACCGGCGATGATCATGGAGAGAGGGACCCCGGCATCCATCAAGGCGAGGACACCCCCGCACACCGTGGCCATCGAGGAAGAACCGTTGGATTCCAGAATATCGGAGACAATTCTGATGGTGTAAGGGAAATTTTCTTCATCGAGAGGAATAGAAGGTAATATGGATCGTTCTGCCAGGGCTCCGTGTCCAATTTCTCTTCGTCCGGGTGCACGAAGGAAAGACACTTCCCCTACGCTGAAAGGAGGGAAGTTGTAGTGAAGCATAAAGCTTTTGGATTCGCCTTCATTCAAGCCGTTAAGGCGCTGGACATCTTCAAATGTTCCCAAAGTTACTGTCGCCAAGCACTGTGTTTCTCCCCTGGTGAAAAGAGCTGATCCGTGTGTTCTGGGAAGAATTCCAACTTCAGCTTTAATAGGCCTGATTTCATCAAAGGTCCGGCCGTCGGATCTTTTGCCTTCATGGAGAATCATGTTCCGGACAATTTTTTTCTGAAGTTGGAAAAAAATCTCTTTGACTTCTTCTATCTTCTCCTCTTCTTCAGGAGGGATTTCAGCCAGCTGCTGATCAAGGATTTCTTTCAGTCTTGCATCGTGCTTCTTTTTTTCCGGGATTTCCATAGATTCTTTGATTTCTGCTGTAAGTTTGGATTCCATCTCATTATATTTTTGAGAGTCGATTTCTTTCACACTGAAAGAACGTTTCTGAATATTTAAGTTGCTATAGAGTTCTTTCTGGGCATCAATGATCCTGAGGATGTCCTGACGGGCCGCAGCAATTCCATCCATGATAAGAGATTCTTCTACTTCTTTGCAGAAAGCCTCAACGATGACGGTGCCTTCTTCGGTACCGGCTACAATCATGTTAAGCAAGCTTTCCTCGAGCTGGTTGACTGTAGGATTGATGACGAACTGGTTGTTGATATAACCGACCTTGACGGCTCCAATCGGAGTGGTAAACGGGATATCCGAGCAGTAAAGCGCTGTTGAGGCGCCAACGATTCCCATAAAATCCGGCTCGTTTTCAAGGTCGGCGGAGAGAAGGAATCCAATAATCTGGGTGTCGAACGTGTATCCTTCCGGAAAGAGTGATCGGATGGGCCTGTCGATAAGTCGGCTTATAAGAATTTCGCGTTCTGATGGTTTGCCTTCCCGTTTGAAAAAACCGCCGGGAATTTTCCCTGCAGCATAGGTGTTTTCCCTGTAGTCAACGATAAGAGGAAGAAAAGGTTTGGGTTCTTTGAGTTCTTTTTTGGATGTGGCGGAAACGAACATAACCGTGTCCCCGTAACGAAAAAGGCCGGATCCGTCCGCCTGTTTTCCGATGCGTCCGATTTCCAGGGAAAGAGTACGGTTATTTATTTCTAGGTTAGTTTTAATTTCAGGCATTTTTCTTGATTCTTCATTTTCTAAGATTCAGTTTTTTGATAAGTTTTTCATATCTTTTGACGTCGGTTTTTTTGATGTATTCCAGAAGCCTTTTTCGTTGTCCCACCAGCTTCAATAAACCCCTTCGGGAATTATGGTCATTCTTGTGGGTTTCGAAATGATTGCTCAATTGGTTGATTCTGTTAGTGATGAGAGCAATTTGGACTTCAGGTGATCCCGAGTCTGATTTGTGGATCCGATTGTCTTCAATGATTTTTTTTGTCTCTTCTTTGGGCAACACTCGTTTTGTCTCCTATTTTTTTTTGATTTATCGTACCAGAAATATAAATGAATGTAAATCTATTTTTACCAAATAGATAAGATTACAAATTCTACCTTCGGACCGGGAAAATGAGATTATATTTTTCTAAGATTCGAGGTGTTTTTTCCGGCGAAGAAGGTGTCTGGCATATTTCGAATCAAATCCTCCCATTGTCTTTTGGATCTCGGCCAGTTTGGCGTCTATCTCTCCCAAGGTCATTTTATTGACCTTTTTTTTCTTTTCCGTTTCTGGAGGCGTTTTATCCGGTTTTTTTTCTTTTTCCTCGGGTGGGACCTCTTTTTTTGTTTCTTTTTCGGTTTCCGTCTTTTGCTCTTCGGTCTTTTCCTTTTCCGGTTCTTTGGTTTTTTCTTCTTTTTCTTTTTCTTCTTTTTCTTCTTTTACTTGGGGCTTTTCCTTAGCTTCCTCTTCCTTTTTTTCATCCGTGTCTTCTGTTTTTTTTGGTTTTGTGTCTTTTTTCTCTTCGGTTTTTTCAGGTACTTGAGGTTGTTCTTGAGAGTCTTCCGTTTTTTCTTCCTTTTTTTTGGTTTCGGTTGTTTTTTCCTCTGGCTCTTCCGTCTTTTTTGTTTTCTTTTTATCTTCCGCCATTTCGATTCCTTTCAAAACGCGTCTTATGTTGTTCGGACTTTACACAATCACCAACCCTTTAGCTGTATGCTCGGGGCTGAGGTGAGTAAGATCTGCGGCGATATATAGTTTGTTAAGGTTAACAAATTGTGTGGAATTAGGCAAGAGAATAATCGAGAGAATAATCGAATAATCGAGAAGGAGCTGGATTATTCATATTGAAGTAAAAAGTTGATTTGTGTATAGTCAGTTGAAAATGTATGCACTTTATTCCTTTCTGATGGGACTGTTCTTTTTTTTCTCTCTCCCGTTTTATTTGATAAAAATGTGCGTTTTTAAGGGGGAAAAATTATTCCTTGGAGAGCGTTTGGGCAGACATTTACCCAATATCGAGAAAAAATCATACCGTATCTGGATTCATGCAGTCTCTGTTGGAGAAATTCTTTCTCTTCAGAACCTTGTTAATCGAATTGCCGGGGAACACCCGGACTGGGATATATGTGTATCTGTTCTGACTCCTTCAGGAATGAGAATAGCCCAGGAAAAAATCAAAGCGGCCAGCTGTCTGTTTTTTGTGCCCTTTGATTTTAAATGGATTGTGAGGAGGTTTTTTCTGAAGGTCCATCCGGATATATTTGTTTTAACTGAATCGGAACTGTGGCCTAATCTCATTCGGGTGGCCAGTAAAAAGACACATGGAGTTCTTGTTATAAACGGCAGAATGTCGGAGCGGGCTTTTCGCAGACACTACCGCTTTCGTTTGGTCTCGCGTCGTATTCTTTCCAATATATTCCGGTTTATGATGCAAACTCAAAAAGATGCGGAAAGGCTTATCAGGATTGGTGTCGACTCCCGAAAGGTGGAAGTTACCGGCAATCTGAAATGTGAAGTGGTTTTATCCCGTATGGATGAGGAGGAAAAAGCACAACTGAAAAAAGAATTATCCATTCCTCCTGATAAGGTTATCATCATTGCCGGAAGCACCCGGAGTGGGGAGGAGGCCATTCTTATTGAGGCTTTTGTTGAAGCAAAAAAAACCGGAAATCCCATGGGATTGATCGTAGCACCCCGGCATCCCGAGAGAGTGGAGGAAATCGAAAAACTTTCCGCTTCGTACCCTGTTTCTGTCGTCCGAAAAACATCATACAGCGGAGAGAAGCTTTGGGATATTCTTATTCTGGATACCCTTGGTGAATTAACTCGTTTTTATGACCTTTCAAATGCGGCTTTTATCGGAGGCAGCCTCGTTCCCTGGGGAGGGCATAATTTTTTGGAGCCGGCCTTCTTCGGAAAGCCGTTTTTTTTCGGTCCTCATATGGATAATTTCGAGCATCTTGCTGAAATATTTATCCGGGAGGGAGCCGCCCGGATTGTGAGAAACAGACAGGAAGTGACTTCTCTTTTCATTCAGGCAAGCCGTGGAGAGCTTGTGAATATGGGAAGGAAAGCCCAGACTCTTCTCCAATCTTTGCAAGGGGCAACCGAAAAAACAATCAAAACGATGGAAAAGATGATTTTATCCGAGAGAAACAGCCGTGGACATGAATGAAAAAAAGAGAAAGGTTTTCCCGCGTTTTTTAGCAGTTTTTATCTGTTTGCTCTGGTTTGTGCCGTTCATGAGTGCCGGTGAAGAACAGAACAAGCAAAAAAACGACTATAGAATAGGGAAACTGTTTTTTACCAACCTGGCTGTTCATACATGGGATGTTTTTACATCTCCGGTGCAGTGGAAAGGGAAAGATTTTCTGATATTTTCTTCAGTTTTAGGGGCGGGCGCCTTGTCATTTTGGGCGGACGAAGATATCAGGGATTGGGTGATTGAGAGAAAAACATCCAGGGCGGATGATTGTTTTAACGTTTTGACATATCTAGGAGATGGAAGGTTGCTTTTTGGATTGATTGCTACTCTTTATGCTTCGGGTGAGATAGCAGATGATCGGTCATTGAGAAAAACGGCCATAATGAGTTTGGAAAGTTTTTTAGCATCCAGTGCCATTGTCTGGACTTTGAAAGCCGCCGCCGGCAGAGCGAGGCCTTATACCGGAGAGTCGGAACAGGCGTTTCATCCCTTTACATTCAGCAACCGATATTTTTCTTTTCCTTCCGGCCATTCCTCAGGGGTTTTTGCCGTGGCGACAACAATCGCCCTACAAAGCGAGAGTGTTGTTATCGATATTCTTTCCTATTCTTTAGCTTTTGCCGCAGCCAGTGCCCGGATTTATAAAGATGCTCACTGGTTTTCAGATGTTCTTATAGGTTCTGCTATCGGGTATTTTACGGCCAGAAAGATCCATTCCCTTCATCAAAAAGAAAAACCGGAAATGTTGGATCTGGGATTTTTTTTCTTGCCTGATAAGAAGGGGATAACGGTGTCTTTTTCTTTCTGACCTTTTTAATTCATAAGGAGGCTGTTTACACATCCTTTTCATTTGTTTATATTACTCAATGACATGGATGGAAGTGATGCTTTTTCACGGAAAACCGAGAAATACTTTTTAAGGAGAGACTATGAACCACCATATTTCACGAAGAAATTTCCTTAAAAAGTCCTCACATGTTGCTGCCGCGGCCGGTATTTCCAGTTGCGGAATTTTACTAAAAGGCTGCTGGTCACGCAAAGATTTCGATCTAGTCATAAAAGACGGGCTTGTTCTGGATGGAATGGGGCATGAATTTCTGAGAACCGATATTGGTATCAGTGGGAATATGATTAAAAAGATGGGGAAAATCCCGCATTACCGGGGTAAAAAGATTATCGAATCAAAAAACCTGGTTGTTTGTCCCGGATTTATCGATGTGCATAATCATACAGATATCGAACTGATCGTTAATCCCAAGGCTGAAAGTGCTGTACGGCAGGGAGTGACCACGCTCATCAGCGGCAACTGCGGATCATCTCCTTTTCCCGTTGCTGAAGAAATATATGAAGAAATGAAGGGGAATTTAAAAGAAGTTTATGACGTTGATTTGAACTGGATGGATATCAGAGGTTTTTTAGCCCGGCTTGAGGAAAAGGGATCGGCTTTGAATTATACCACGCTGGCCGGACACGGAACCATACGGGGAGCAGCTATGGGATTTAATGACCGGCCTCCCAAACAGGAAGAATTGGAAAGAATGAAATTGATGGTGAAGGAGAACATGCAGAACGGTGCCTTCGGTTTATCAACCGGTTTGGAATACGCCCCAGGTTCTTTCGCTCAACCCGGTGAGATTATTGAACTCTGCCGGATCGTATCGGAATTTAATGGAGTTTATGCCACTCATATGCGGGATGAAGGCGATTTTCTCCTGGAATCCCTGGAAGAGGCGGTCGAGGTCGCCAGGCAAACGGGAGTCAGTCTTCAAATTTCACATCTTAAGATCGCCTATCCGAGGAATTGGCACAAAATAGAGTCCCTTATTGAAAAGCTGAACAAAGCTGAAAGGGAGAACGTTAAAATTTGCTGCGATCGATACCCTTATGTCGCAGGATCGACAGGTCTAAGCTACCTGTTTCCTCTTTGGGCCCGTCAGGGAACAACGGAGGAATTTTTAGCCCGGCTTAAAGACTCAACCCTGGAAAGACGGATTAGGGAACACATGACCGAACAAGAAAAAAAGCTTGGTTCCTGGGATAAAATCCTGATCTCGTCCGTAGTCGAAGAAAAAAACAAACGTTTTGAGGGGAAAAGCGTTCTTAGCGCCTCCCGGGAATCTGGAAAAGAACCTTTTGAGTTTATGCGGGACCTGCTGATTGAAGAAAAAAACAGGGTTGAAATGGTCATCTTTATGATGAATGAAAATAATCTCAAGCGTATTTTGTCCCACAAGCTTGTAGGTATTGGTTCCGACGGTTCGGCTGTGGCGCCGTACGGGCTTTTAGGAAAGGGAAAGCCGCACCCGCGTCTTTATGGGACGTTTCCTAAGGTGCTGGGACGGTATATTCGCGAGGAAAAAATCCTTCCCCTGACTGAGATGGTCAAAAAAATGACATGGATACCCGCGCGAAAATTTGGATTAACCGGCCGGGGATCTATACAGCCTGAATATATTGCGGATATCGTTATTTTTGACCGGGATATCGTAATGGACAAAGCAACGTGGCAGGATCCGCACCTTTATCCTGAAGGGATCTATTACGTGATTGTAAACGGTCAGATTGTTATCGATAAAGGAGAACACACCGGGAATCTTCCCGGTGCCATCCTGAGAAAAAAAATATAATACCTGTCCTTTCATGAAACCAGAGATGATTGATGTTTGCGGTGATGGAATCCGTTTTGTAGACCAAGGGCAGGGTGAACCTCTTATCCTGCTACACGGTATAGGTGCTTCCCTGGAATGGTGGGAACCCAATATCCCATCACTTTCACGAAAATACAGGGTTATTGCCCCGGACTTTCTTGGCTTTGGCCTGTCCGACAAACCCCCTGTGGATTACAATCTGAGATTGGGAATCCGGTTCCTGTCTTCTCTGATGGATGTTCTGGGCCTTTCCCGTGTTTCTCTGGCTGGGAATTCGATGGGAGGCCTGATCGCTCTTGCTGCGGCTATTGAAATACCGGAAAGGATCGAGAGGTTGATTCTCGTCGATAATGCCGGTTTTCAAAGAAAAGTTACTCCCTATCTTCGTCTGGGAACCTTGCCTTTATTGGGTGAGGGAGCGTTATGCCTGCGGTCCCGCTCTACCGTCCGGTTTTTTTTGTCCCGAATTTTTTATGACAGGGAAAAAATATCCGATCGTTTAATTGATGGTGTTTTAACCATGTTCAACGACCGCCGAACACGGCAGGTTTTCCTGGAAGTTCTACGTTACGGTGTAGGCCTTGGGGGTTTCCGAAGGGACATCCAGGAGCATATCACAAAAGGGGCTGCCCATCTAAAGCAGAAGACGATGATCATCTGGGGAACCAAGGATAAGGTGATTCCCTTAGAACAAGCCGTTATAGGAGAAAAACTTATTCCCCGTTCATGCCTTTTTTTGATCGAGCGGTGCGGCCATGCTCCCCAGCTTGAATGGCCGGAAAAATTCAACCGTTTGGTTCTGGATTTTATGGAGAAGCCATGAAAAGATATTCCTTCATTTTCCTGCTTATTTTTCTTTTGGTTGATTCTGGATTTGTCCTGCATGGAGAGATGGTTGTATTCCAGACTGTTTCCGGACGCCGCGTGGAAGTGTCGGGTCGATCCTTTCAACCGGGAGAAGTTCTTAAGATTACTATTGATAGAACCGCTTCCATTGATAAGGCAACGGTTCATTTTTTGGACAAAAAGCTTCCCATGCTTATGGTGGGTTCCCAGAAGCATTTTTCGTCCTTAATCGGATTGGACCTCGATGTTAAGGCCGGAGCCTATCCGCTTCGTATCCGAATCGACTACAAGAACGGATCTGTAGAGATGGCAAACAGCCGGCTTTTGGTAACCGATAAGGAATTTCCGGTTAAGGAATTATGGGTTAAAGAAGAATACGTTACTCCTCCTCCGGAAACATTGGATCGCATTCGCCGGGAATCCCGTCTTCTTCGTCTTTTGTATACCCGGTTGACGCCAAACTGGTTAGGAGAAGGGAATTTTTGTCTTCCTTTACAGGGAAAAGTTTTTCCCAATTTTGGTGAGAGAAGGATTTTCAACAACAAGCCCCGTTCTCCGCACGGCGGTGTCGACATATCCGCTCCATCCGGAACTCCTGTCGCGGCTTCCAATTCCGGAACAGTGGTTCTGGCTGAAGATCTTTATTTCGCCGGGAAAACGGTCATCATCGACCACGGTCTTGGCGTTTTTTCGATGTATTGTCATTTTTCTGAAATCCTGGCTGATGAAGGGGAAAAGGTCAGGAAAGGGGATGTGATCGGGGAAGTGGGAGCGACAGGAAGAGTAACCGGTCCTCATCTTCACTGGGGTATTAAGATTCATAACAGCCGTGTCGATCCCTTCTCTTTATTGTCGTTGGTTCTGGAACAGGATTGAGTCAGTGATCCCAGGATTTGCCTTTCTCTTACTAACCTGTATCATTCACGAGCCAAGCTTGCCGCAGATGTTAGGCGTCGTCGTACGAAGCTGTGCTAGTTCACTGCGAGCACGACGCAACGAAGCAGATGCGGTAAGATCGGCTCGCCTGAAAGGTAAATTTGGCCGACATTTTCTTGACATCCTACACGAAAAATGTTTCATTATTTGTTTTGCCGCAGATTCTTTTTTAAAGACAGATAAAACTGAAATTATCTGTTGGTGTTGGCCAAATTAATGAATAATACAGGATAATTAAGGCGATATGAAACCGGAGGCCCTATGACAGATAAAGAAAAAGAATACCGCAGAGATCATTCGATAGTTGAGGCAATCTCCAAGGCTTATGCAGCCGGACAGGAAGATGAAGCGTTGGAACCGATTGTTCTGGTCGATGAGAAAAAAAAACCGGTAGGACGCATAAAAAACAAAAATTTTGTTATTTTTTACGATATCAGGGGTGAACGTGAAGTTGAACTGACACGCAGTTTGACGGATCCGAATTTCAGTAACTTCAAAACAAAAGAAGATATGGAGATCAGATTTGTAACCATGATTCAATATGAAGCCGGACTGAATGTCAGGGTGGCGTTTCCCCCTGATGGGAAGGTAGAAAAAACATTAGCCGAGGTTGTGACCGGGGCTGGCTTAAAAATAGTGAAAATTGCAGAATCTGAAAAAGCGGTACATGTCGGCTATTTTATGAATGGAAAAAATGAAGATCCGTTTTTTGGAGAGGAGAGAGTTTTTATCCCTTCGCCCGAGGTGGATAACTATGCTGAAGTTCCTGAGATGAGCGCTAAAAAAATTGTTGAGCAGATCGAACATTTTGTCAAACAGGAGGATATCCGTTTGATCGTGGCCAACCTGGCCAACGTGGATGTCGTGGGGCATATTGAGGATAAGAATGCCGTGTTAAAAGCGGTCGAAAACGTTGACTGTTCCCTTGGAGAAATAGAACGGATTTGCCGCGAAAACAATGTTACCCTTCTGGTCACTTCAGATCACGGAACGGTGGAAGAATGGCTTTATAAAGACGGGACGGTGAACACAGGGCACACGAGTAATCCTGTTCCCTTCATATTGGCCGATTTTTCAACGGAAAGACCTTTCTCTTCTTTGGTTGAGCAAGGAGAGCTATCAGATGTAGCTCCAACGGTCCTTGATCTTTTGGAACTTGAATATCCAGAGGTTATGACGGGAAGGAGCCTTATTCGTTCCCTGAAGTCAAAGGGGAAACAAAAGAGAATTGTGCTTCTGATTCTGGATGGATGGGGAATAAGGGAATCAACTTACGGGAACATGATTCGTGAAGCACGGACGGGTCATTTCGATAAGTTGTGGGAAAAATATCCGCATACCACCCTTGCTGCTTCCGGTGAGGCGGTGGGGATGCCTTCGGGTACCGTTGGTAATTCAGAATCCGGGCATCTTCATATCGGAGCCGGAAGACGCATTCTTCTCGACCGGATTAAAATCGACAAAGCCATAGAAGACGGAAATTTTTTTAAAAATAAGATCTTGGTGGATACGTTTGAAGAAGCACGTCTTAGTGGAGCGGATCTCCATATGTTGGGGATTGTTTCTTTTTACAGTTCTCATGGAACGATAGACCATCTGTTCGCCTTGCTCGAGCTTGCCAAAAACTGCGGGATCAAGCGTGTTTACATTCATTCTCTCATCGGACGCCGCGGGGAAAAACCCGAAAGCGGGGCTGCTTATATCGGTAAAGTGATTGAAAAATGCCGGGAGCTGTCCTTGGGTGAGATCGTTACCGTAATGGGAAGATTTTGGGCACTCGACCGCGAAGAAAACTGGGACAGGGTGGAAAAAGCTTACCGGGCATTAGTTTTTGGTGAAGGGATTCCGGCCTGCCATGGTTTTGAGGAAGATTGAATAACCCATGGATAAAGGGAAGCGTTCCGGAAAGCTGAACTTTTTTACCGCTGGGAACGTATAAAAAGATGACCTTGTGTCGAAAGATATAAAATGAATGTTGAAATCAAAAATCTGATTTTCAGTTATGGAAAGGTGAAGGCCTTGGACGGTGTTTCCATTGCCTTGCCTGATGGAGCCATAGGGCTTCTCGGTCCCAACGGAGCGGGAAAAAGCACTTTGATTCGTATTCTCCTTGGATTCCTGCGGCCGGATAGAGGAGAGGGAAGGGTTTTGGGTTACAATATCAGATCCGAACAGAATACCATTCGTCGTTATGTCGGGTACATGCCTGAAGATGACTGTTTTATTCCGGGCATGGATGGCGTGACATATACCTCTTATTTAGGTCAGCTCTCGGGCATGCCGCGCCAAGAAGCCATGAAAAGGGCACATGAGGTGCTGTATTATGTCGGTCTTGAAGAAAGCCGGTACCGAATGCTGGAAACGTATTCTTCGGGAATGCGCCAGCGGCTGAAATTGGCTCAATCCATCGTTCATGATCCCAAACTGATTTTTCTCGATGAACCCACCAGCGGGTTGGATCCGCAGGGGCGGATCGAGATTCTGGAGCTCATCAAGGATATTTCCTCAAAAAAAGATATTCAGATTCTAATTTCTTCCCATATCCTCTCCGATATTGAAGCCGTATGCTCTTTTGTTGTCATTCTGGATAAAGGACGCCTGGCGGCCCAGGGTGAAATGGATAAGCTGAAAGAAATCGATTACAGCATGTTTGAAATGAAACTTAAGGGAAGTACGGATTCCTTTATCGACCGGCTCAGGTCTTTGAAATACAAGATCGAAGAAATGGAAGACAGGCTTTTGAAGGTTTATATGCCGCCGGATAGAAATGTCCAGGAGATCTTTCAACTGGCCTTTGAAGAAAAGATACAAATCCGCCACTTCGTCAAGAGTCAGACAAAACTCGAGGATCTTTTCGCTAAAGTCGTAGGAGTGGACTGATGACCATTAAGGAAAAGGGATATGCCCATTGGGATGGTAAGCTTGAGGAGAGAAGATTCAACTGGTGGCCCATAACCAGGCTGGGAATCAGTCTTACTTTTAAGAAAAAATTTTTTAAATTCACGTTTTTGGTATCTCTCCTTCCGGCCTTGATCTATTTGGTTGGGATTTATATCGCCGAGCGGATAGAGGATTTCCCTTTCATTGAAAGTGGTCAGGCCGATTTTCTCAAAACCAACCCCGGGTACTTCTATTCTTATTTTACGCAGGGTTCTCTCTTGTTTATCATGATCGCCATCCTGATTTTCAGCGGTTCCGGGCTTATCTCCGATGATCTGAAACATAATGCGCTGCAGCTTTATTTTTCCCGTCCCATCAAAAAAAGCGAATATTTTTTGGGGAAAATATCTACGATTTTTTTCTTTATCTTTATTCTGACTTTGGTTCCCGGTATTGTTTTCCTTTTGATGAAGTTTTTGTTTGCGGGAAACTTTCGCTTTTTCGTCCAATATCCCTGGCTTCCTCTATCCATATGTGCTTATTCCGTGATTATTGCTGTATTTTTGGGGCTGTATACGCTTTTTTTATCTTCCCTGAGCACGAACAGAAGATATGTGGGTATCCTCATTTTCGCCGTGTATTTTTTCACGGATATTCTTTTCGGGATATTCAATAGTATTTTTCATAATCAATATTTTGTCCTGTTTTCCATTCGTTGGAATCTGAAACAGGTCGGCGCCGCCTTCTTCCAGCAGAAAGGACACTATGATGTTCCCTGGATTTTATCGTTGCTTGTATTGACCGTTATCTGTGGATTGGCTGTTCTTGTTCTGCATAAAAGGGTCAGGGGAGTGGAAGTGATCAAATGAATCCCGTTATCGAAACAAAAAACCTGTCCAAATGGTACGGAAACGTTCTCGGTCTGAGTGATGTAACCCTCCAAATTGAAGCCGGGATCACGGGACTGCTCGGGCCTAACGGAGCCGGCAAGTCGACTTTTCTCAAACTCATCACCGGCCAGATTGTTCCCAAGATCGGTCAGGTCCGGATCATGGGACAACATATCAGGAATAATATTGTTCTTTTTTCCAAAATTGGTTTTTGTCCGGAGCATAATTCTTTTTATGAAGAGATGACGGGCTGGCAGTTTCTGACGAGTCTTCTCAAGCTGCACCATTATTCGGAATCTGAGATTGAAGACCGGGCCGCCAAGGCTTTGAAGACGGTTGAGCTGGAAAAAGATAGGAACCGGGTTATCAGGGCATACAGCCGAGGAATGCGTCAGAGAATCAAGGTCGCTCAAGCCATCGCACACGACCCGGAGATCATTATACTTGATGAGCCCCTCAACGGACTGGATCCCCTGGGGCGGCGGAAGATCATTCGTCTTATCAAGGAGTACGGGAAGGAAGGAAGAACCGTTATCGTTTCAAGCCATGTTCTTCCCGAGATCGAGGCCATGACCAAGAAGATCATCCTCATCCATCAGGGTAAAATTTTCGCCCAGGGAGACATCCACTATATACGGGATCTTATCGACACCCATCCCCACATCATTTCCATCTTATGCAGTGATCCGCGACGACTGGCGGCACGACTGTGTAAAGAGGAGTTTATCGTAAAAGCTGAATTTGGAGCTGACGGCCGAAGCCTTCGTGTTGAAACGAAAAACAGGGACAGCCTTTTCGATATGTTGCCAAATCTTATCGTCGAGATGAGTTTGAATGTGGAGGAAATTACTTCTCCTGATGATAACCTGCAGGCTGTATTCGATTATCTGGTAGGAAAATAAAATGGATCCAAAAAGCATGAAGGGATTTTCGTTTTTTTTACATTCCATCGGAAGGGTTTTTTCATTCTTCTTTTCATACGGGTGGAGGATACGCCGGACTAAAGTTTTCATCCTGATCGGGCTGCTCCCTGTTGCTATGGCGGCTTTGATACGCATTCCCCAGGCATTTTCTCAGAGCGAATACATCCGTGGTATGACAGTTTTTTCAAACATGATCATGGTCTTTTACCTCCAGTTTCTTATCCTTATTCTGGCGCTTTTTTTCGGGTCGTCCATCTGTTCAGAGGAAGTGGAATCCAAAACGCTGACCTATTTGACCACGCGTCCGGTCAGCAAGTCCGCCGTCGTCCTGGGTAAATATGCGGCTTATATTCTGCTGATGGGCTTTATTGTTACAACAGGGATTATTCTCGCTTTTATCATACTGAATTTTGAAAATTTGCTTGATCTGTCTTTATACAAAATACTTGGAAGAGACATCGGTGTTCTCCTTTTAGGCTTGATCTGCTATACGGCTTTTTTTACTTTTTTAGGGACCGTTATCAAAAAATCCATTCTTTTTGGATTGGTCTTTGCTTTCGGATGGGAAAATGTTATTCAGTATTTTCCCGGGTCGACACAAAAATTCACCATCGTTCATTACCTGAAATCATTGCTTCCGGCTTCATCTTCACCTCACTTCTCATTTCTTACGTTCAGGCTGGAATCCACGGCTCCTGGGAATTCGATTTTCATGTTGTTTTTGATTGCTGCCGGATTTTTGTTCCTGGCCTGCCTCGTTTTTACTTTTAAAGAGTATATCTACGAAGATTAAACTGCATTATTCATAAATTTTGCCAACAACAATAGATAATTTCAATATTATGTGTAATTTAATGATGGTTTTTGATGAAACTGAAAGTGAAACATTTTCCATGATCGTTTTGAGAAAATGTTGGCAAAATTTACCTTTCAGGCGAGCCGATCTTACCGCATCTGCTTCGTTGCGATGGACTCGCGGTGCCGAGCACAGCTTCGTCCATCGACGTCTAGCATCTGCGGCAAGCTTGGCTCGTGAATAACGCAGTTTACACCTGCATTATTACCTAGAAAATAACACCAGTCATCACCCGGTTCATCCGGGTGATCCAGGATTACAGGCAATAATTTTCATTGTTC
>JAFGMO010000082.1 GCA_016927475.1 Candidatus Aminicenantota bacterium | reverse complement strand
CTGTATTATTCACGAGCCAAGCTTGCCGCAGATGTGAGGCGTCAGCCTGTGAAGCTGTGCTTGGCACCGCGAACAGGCTGCAACAAAGCAGATGCGGTAAGATCGGCTCGCCTGAAAGGAAAATTTGGCCGACATTTTCTTGAAAACGGTCATGGAAAATGTCTCATTACCACTTTTCTTTAAAATCACCATTAAACGACAAATAACATTAAAGTTATCTGTTAGTGTCGGCCAAATTTGTGAAAATTTCAGGCTCATAAAATTGTATGACTTTGGAAGATAAGGTGTATTTTGTTACAATCAGAAAAGATCCTCAAAAAATGGCTAAAAGGAAGTTTTTTTCGTCTCCTTCGTCTAAAGAATGAACGGAGGACGAAAACAAAGTGGTTTTGAATGGAAGAGAAAGAGCTGGTCATAAAGAGCCAGAAAGGAGACCAGGAAGCATTTTCCGTTCTCGTCGAAAATTATAAAAGAAAGGTATTCAACTTGGCCTTAAGCATGACGCACAATCCGGAAGTATCCGATGATATGGCCCAAGAGGTTTTCATCAAGGCTTATTATGGTCTTCCTAAATTCAAGCTTCATTCGCAGCTCGGAACATGGCTTTACCAGATAACCGTAAACACCGTCAGAGATTTTCTAAGGAAGGAAGCAAGAACAAAGAAAGTTACCTTTACGGAGAAGGTCGAGAATACAGCAGCCATAGAAGATGAATTTCTGAAAAGAGAAGAAATGGACGAAAAAGAGAGAAGAAAAAAACTCCTGCGCAGAGTGATCGGTACTTTGCCTGAAAAATACCGCATCATTTTATCTTTGCGGGATATTCAAGGGCTCTCCTACGAGACGATAACTAAAATTCTCAACATTTCACCGGGAACGGTGGATTCCCGGCTTCACAGAGCCCGAAAACTGCTGAGAAAAAAGATGCTGCCGCATATGGTGCGGGAAGGAGTCATATCATGAGATGTAAAAAGGCTGAAAAATTTCTTTTTTGGTCTTTTGACAACCGTCTCGGGCCGGAACAAGAGAAGAAACTTCAAGCCCATTTAGCCGCCTGCCCGCACTGTCAGAAAAAAAAGGCGGAATATCAACTTATTCTATCCGATCTCAAGAAAAAGCCGGTCGCTGAACCGAATCCCTATTTCTGGGAGCGGCTTCAGCCAAAACTTCAGCCGCGGAGAAAACTTGATTCCTTTATACTCTGGAAACAATGGGGTCTTCGGACCGTTCCGCTCTCCCTTATGCTCGTCATCATCCTGGCTTTGGGAATCATTTTTTTGCTGCCCTCCAATCAAGAAGAGTTGAGCCAATCCGAGACACTCTTGCTCCGTAATGTCAATCCCTTTCAGGAAACACAAACCCTTTTTGAACAGGAAAAACCTGAAGAAAAAAACATGATGCTCATTTTCACTTCGCTCGATGAAAATTCCCGGCTATGGAGACCATTCCCATGAAAAACCCCTATAAATTTTGGATGATCATTTCGCTCGTCACCGTTTTTGCTGCCGGCACGCTATGCGGAATTCTTATTGAAAATATTATTCTGGAAAAACGCGAACACAATCGGAGGGAAAGGCGAGATAATGTCCGTTTTCCGACATTGGAAACCATGGCGCTGGAACTGGAGTTAACCTCGGAACAGCAGGAACAAATCCGTGAGATATTCAGGCAGAACGATGAACGGCTTCGATCCCTGCACAAAGATATTCGCGTTGAATTCAGAAAACTCAGGACCCAGATCATGGACGAAATCCGCGGTGTTCTCAATGACACTCAAAAGGAAAAATTTCAGGCCATGATTGACCGTTATCATTCTGAAAGGCGAAAACAATTCGAATCCAGAAGAAACGGCCCTCCGAAAGAGAAAAAAGATAAAGGAGACCAGAAATGAAGAAAAAGCTCATATTCGGCATTATCATCATTGTCGTCATCGCGGGAATCGTTCTCGGATTCACCCTTTTCCGGCAAAAAAACGGCAAGCAGGAAAAGTATAAAAAAGAAGCTGTGGATAAAGGAAATATTGAAGCTGTCGTCATTACTTCCGGCACATTGAATCCGGTAACCATCGTTGACGTCGGCAGTCAGGTTTCAGGCCGTATTTCCAGTATCTACGTCGATTTCAACTCCGAAGTCAAAGCCGGACAGCTCATCGCCGAATTGGACCCATCGCAATTTTTGACCAAGGTCAAACAAAATGAGGCAAATTATGAAAGCGCTAAGGCGAGTGTGGAAAAATCGAAAGTAACTCTTGATAATTCCAAGAAAAAACTGGACCGGGCCCTGGAACTTTTTGAAAAGGATTTGATTTCTTATGAAGAGAAGGAAACCGCGGAAACCGCTTACTACAGCGCAGTGGCCGATCTTCAATCTTCGGAAGCCAGGCTTCAGCAGGCGGATTCCCAGCTCGAATCCAGCAAAGTCGATCTCGAGTACACGATCATCAAATCTCCCATAGACGGCGTTGTCATCAATAGGAATATTAATGTCGGCCAAACCGTGGCCGCTTCATTCCAAGCACCTGTGCTTTTTCAGATTGCCAACGACCTAAGTAAGATGCAGGTTGAATGCAGTATCGATGAAGCGGATATCGGCAGAATAAAACAAGATCAAAAAGTCCGGTTTACCGTCGACGCTTTTCCTGATGATTCTTTTGAGGGAACCGTCATCCAGGTGAGGTATTCCCCGGAGATTGTCTCGAACGTCGTCACTTACACCACCATCGTTAATGTGGAGAATCCGGAAATAAAGCTGCGCCCGGGAATGACGGCTACGGTGTCCATCGTCACCGGAGAAGCCAAAAATGTCCTTCGTGTCCCCAACGCGGCGCTGCGGTTCACTCCGACACTGGGACCGGAACAGATGCGGGAGATACTCACCAAGATGCGCGAGGAACGGACGGCCCAACAGCAAGCTTCGGGACAGACATCCCCCCGGAGAAGCGAACCCCGTCAAGGCAGTGAAAACCGCCGCCCCCCCCAGGAAGGACAGCAGGGTTCCAGCGACTTTTTGGCCCGCTTCCTCCAGCGAGCCAATCAAAAGGGATCAGGAATTGTCTGGATGGAAAACGAAAAAGGAGAACTGCGGCCTGTTTTTATCCGGACCGGTGTCACCGACAACACCTACACGGAGGTTGTCAGGGCTAGAGGACTGGAAGAAGGCCAGCTGGTTATCACCGGAATGAACGGGAGCGAAAGCAGCAGCAATGATTCCCGGGGATTCAGGGGAGGATTCATGATGAGGCGGTAAACCCTCTTTCTTGAAATCCATCGTCTTTTTAGAGGAACAAACCATGGAAAATAGCAACCTTATTCAATTGGAAAATATCAGCCGCACCTATAAAATAGGTATAACAGAAGTCAGGGCTTTGAAAAGCGTTTCCTACAATATCAAACATGGTGATCTCGTGGCCATCATGGGGCCCTCGGGATCGGGAAAATCAACGCTGATGAATATTCTCGGCTGCCTGGATAAACCGACAGGCGGCAAATATTTTCTCGAAGCTCAGGAGGTTTCCACCTTCGATAGAAACAAGCTGGCCGGAATCCGGAACAAAAAGATCGGATTCGTATTTCAGAACTTCAACCTTCTCTCCCGTACCACCGCCCTGGAAAACACGGAGCTTCCCCTTCTGTATTCGAACGTCCCCTCGAAAAACACCAAAGAAATGGCCATGAAGTCCCTGGCACAGGTAGGTCTGGCCGGCCGGGAACTCCATAAAACGAACCAGCTTTCAGGCGGTGAACAGCAGAGAGTAGCCATTGCCCGGGCCCTGGTCAATAATCCGACACTGCTTTTAGCGGACGAACCCACGGGTAACCTGGACACAAAAACAGGTAATGAGATCATGGAAATATTCACGCGCCTCAACAAGGAAAAAAAAATCACGATTGTTCTGGTCACCCATGACCCTGAGGTCGCAGAATTCGCATCACGATGGCTGTACCTCCGCGACGGCGATATCGTCAAACAGGACAATACAGGAGAAAAAAGATAACAACCGCTCAAGGAGAATAATATGAACCTACTGAAAACCATACGAGTCGCCCTGAATGCCCTGGCCCGGAATAAGATGCGTTCGTTTTTAACAGCCCTAGGGATTATCATCGGCGTCGGCGCCGTCATCGCCATGGTCAGCATCGGTCAGGGAGCCAAAAACGCCGTTCAGGAACGTTTCCAGTCTATGGGAACGAATCTTCTTTTCGTCCGCCCCGGCAGCCGATCTTTCCGTGGGCG
This sequence comes from Candidatus Aminicenantota bacterium, assembly GCA_016927475.1. Taxonomy (GTDB): domain Bacteria; phylum Acidobacteriota; class Aminicenantia; order Aminicenantales; family Aminicenantaceae; genus JAFGMO01. Next base: position 121,694 of record JAFGMO010000082.1, on the reverse strand, counting down.
CCAGTCGGGAGGAGGATCTTACAACAACCTCACCGAAGCTGATGCGGCGGCCCTCCTAAAGGCGGACGCCGTCAAAACCGTATCCCCATCGGTCAACAGCCGGGCCCAGGTTGTTTACGGCAATAAAAACTGGAACACCTCCATCTACGGGGTGGGCCACAGCTATCCCGAGATCAGGAACTGGGACGTCGAGCAAGGTGTTTTTTTCACTGAAGGCCAGGTCCGTTCCGGCCAGAAGGTCGCCGTCCTGGGAAGTGAAGTATCCAAAAATCTTTTTGAAGGCGCCGATCCCCTAGGCCAGATCATCCGCGTGAAAAGGATTCCTTTCCGGGTCATCGGCGTTATGAAAGAAAGAGGTGAGTCGGGCGGCTGGTTCAACCAGGATGACGTCATCCTGGCCCCCTACACCACCGTTCAGAACCGGCTGGCCGGGATCGATTATATCCAATCCATCGATGTCTCTGCGGTCTCAATGAAAAGATCGGATGAAGCCACACGCCAAATCGAGGAAATTTTACGCATCCGGCATAAAATCGCACCCGGTGCGGAAGACGACTTCAACGTCCGCAATATGTCTGAGATCGCTGAAAGCGCCGCCGAATCCACACAGATCCTGACCAACCTCCTCGGAGGAATCGCCCTGGTCTCTCTCCTGGTAGGAGGCATCGGGATCATGAATATCATGCTCGTCTCAGTCACGGAAAGAATCCGGGAGATTGGAATTCGCATGTCGGTCGGAGCCCGGGAACGGGACATCCTTCTTCAGTTCCTAACAGAGGCTATTGTTCTCAGTTTTCTGGGAGGCCTGCTGGGAATTGCGGCCGGTGTTTTTGCCTCCAGGCTGCTGGCTAAATTCGGCGGCTGGGAGACGCTCATCGTTCCCGGCTCCATCATCCTGGCTTTTATTTTTTCTGGTTCGGTCGGAATATTCTTCGGATTTTATCCCGCCAGAAAAGCTTCCAAGCTTGATCCCATAGAAGCCCTACACTATGAATAAAACAAATACCGGGACAAACCGGATAGAAACCATAAGCAGGAGACACAAAATGAAATGTAAACTTTTTGCAGCACTCATCTTAACGGGAATCATTTTTACACCCAGTGCTTGGACACAACAGGAACCGCAGACACTAAACCTTTCCCTGGAAGATTGTATCGCCAAAGCCCTGAAGTATAACCTGGGATTGGCTATCGAAATTCTGAATCCGGAGTTAAGCGAATTATCCGTTACTTCAGCCAAGGAAAAGTTTATTCCTCAGTTGTCCTTCAATTACAGCAAACGGGATACACAGCAAGCATCCTATTCTTTCCTCGATGCCGCCGACGAGTATTCAACAAATCAAAACAATTATGGAGGACAGATATCCCAGCTTATTCCCACAGGCGGCACTTTTACCCTGTCCGTGGACGGGTATAAGAGTGACACAACCCGAAGATCACAAACAATCAATCCCCGCTACGGAAGCACCCTTCAGTTCGATTTCAGCCAGCCCCTTCTCAAAAACTTCGGATTCAAGGTTAACCGCAGAGAAATCATCATTGCCAACAACAACCTGGACATCAGCGAACACCAGTTGAAAGACAGCATCATCGATACCATCTACAATGTTGAAGAAACCTACTGGAACCTCGTCTACAACATAGAAATTCTTAAACTTCGGCAGCAATCTCTGGATCTTGCCCGGGACCTTCTGGAAAAAAACAGAAGGGCCGTTGAAGTGGGAACCATGGCCCAGATCGAAATATTAAGCGCTGAATCCGAAGTGGCCACACGTGAGGCCGACATCATCCAGGCTGAAGCCATGGTCAAAAATTCCGAAGACACACTGAAGACCCTGATCAATATCGCGGCGGAGGACAGGTCTTTAGCAACAGCACGGATTAATCCCTCGGAGATGCCGTCCTTTGAAAAAAAGGATGTTTCGCTTGAGGATGCTCTGGCTGCGGCCTACGCCAACCGCAACGACCTGAAAGTAACCCATATCAACATTGAAAACAACCAACTCAATCTCAACTATGCCAGAAATCAGCTCCTCCCAAATCTTAATCTGAACGCTTCCTACTGGAGCCCCGGTGTCTCAGGAACACAGCTTCAATATGCTCCAGGTGACCTTTTCGGAGATCCTATCGCCATCATACCGGGCGGGGCCAGTGACGCCATCAAAGACGCCTTCAATTTTAGATACAAAAATTGGTCTTTAGCTTTGACCCTGGATATTCCTCTCAGCTCGATCTTATCCCGGGCCAGTTACGCAACGGCCAAAGTAAACCTCAAACAAACACAGTTGCGGCTTAAAAATCAGGAACAGCAGCTCCTTCTGGAAATCGGAAATACTGTACGGGCAGTCCAGACAAATTTCAGGCGGATCGAAGCCTACAGGGCGGCCCGAATCCTGGCCAAACGAAAAATGGAAGCAGAAGAAGAAAAGCTCAGAGTCGGCTTGAGCACCAATTATTATGTCCTTCAGTATCAGCGGGAATTCACCAACGCTCAGACGAACGAGCTCAAGGCTATTGTCGACTACAATCTTTCTCTGGCACAGTTGAACAAAGCCATGGGAATAACACTTGACAGGAAAAATATCACCTTAACCGAAGTTTTGACAAACAGATAGGCTGTTCCGGATCGCTTTTACTCAGGCACCGACGACGATCCGGAATATGGCCACGCAGAAAAGATTCAAGCATTAAAATCCTGAGCGAATTTTGAGACGGCCTCCTTTTTAAATTTTGAGACACTTGAAGTAACTTTTGCCACCTTTTTGATGATGAGACGCTCGACAAAATTCATCTTCTCGATATCGAATTCTCCCCCAAAAATGCCCGTGACGAAAGCATGGGACCGCAGATCTTCCGGATATGCCGTTTCGAACTCCTCTTGAGCTTTTTCCCCTTCCTCCATGCAGCAGATATAAAGTCCCAGTTTTTTTTGAAGGAGCAGAGCCAGGTTGTCCCGGCAGAATTTTTTCACGGTCCCCTGGATCTTTCCGGTATGAATAGAACCTCCGATGATGACCGCGTCGGCCCCCTCGATATCAATCTTCGGTTTGTCCTTCAAGTTAAAAACAACGATATCCCCTTTCATCTGTTCCTCAAGAAGACGGGCGGATTTTTCGGCACATCCGTGCCGGCTTCTGTAAACAATGATCGTTTTCATTCCAGCCTCCTCATCGTTAATAAATTTTAGAGAATAAAAACCGGTTTTCTCTTCTTTCCTTATCGATCATAATCCCTCAGGGCTTTATCTGCACTCTTTTTGTTCAAAAAATTTAAAAGGCGGCTCAGCCATTTTTCGAAAAGGAATTTCTCCAGGACGGGCATTATAAGATTAAGCACCTTTTCACAATTTTTTTTATATTCCTCCTCCATTCCTTCGGAAGCCAAGTCGGAAATCACCCGTAAGGAAAACCCATATGCCCCGTTTCTGTCGGCGGTTTTTATAACCGCAAAAGATTCCCAGGTGCAGGCTAAAGCATGTGTGGCCGTAAATATTTCATTCCGAAGGTTGCTGTTGTTCACGTCCTTTTCTCCGCCGGCGATCCCTCCAATAAAAAAACGGCCTTTGCTTTCGGACTCAATCTGCGAAATAAATGCCGTTAGAAGTTCACGGCCTTTTGCAGTTAATTCAGTGAGAAGAGTTAACGCAATCCGTTCGCCTGAAGAAGATGAAAAATTTTGCCCGCCAAAATTATCGTAATCATAAACATGGTCCCCGCAGACAATGTCGCCTACAGCCAGTTCCGGATTTAAAGCTCCTGCGGTTCCTGTATCAATAATAACATCGCCGTAATTCTGTTCGACCAAAAGCTGTGCCGCCGAAATACAAGGTCTCTTGCCCGGTCCAGCCTGGATGGCGGCCACGGCCAATCCTTTTTCAGACCGAAAGGCGCAAAGGCGGTCGGCCAGATATCTTTCTTCATCGAGCTGTAAGCCTTTGCAGCAAATACTGTATTCGATGGGGGTCGGGCACACCACCCCCACTTTTAATGTTTTTTGCTTCACGGACATACGCTCTCTTCGTTTCATCTATGCCATCGATAACTTCTTCTTTTATCACGACACCCATTTTTTTGACAAGTCCCGTTTTTATTTCCCATCACCATTTTATATAATGGACCTGTATTATTCACTGATCCAAGCATGGGTAAAAAAGGAGATTTCTGAAATGGAAAACATACATGCTTTCCCTTCCCGAAAAAGAACGAATTCAAATAGCCCAAAAATACAACATGAAAAAATATAATGGAGGGACAGAATGAAAAAATATGTGACCTTTTGTTTGTTTCTTGTCTTTTTCTTTTCCATCCAGCTTCAAAGTGAACAGCAAGAGAAAAAACAGCCTCCTCATTACCGCCAGGAACCGAACCCCGTCACGATCCATAAGATCAGAGGCAATATTTATGAACTCAGGGGCGGAAGCGGGGCCAACTCTGCCTGTATGGTTACGGAAAAAGGCATTTTTGTTTTCGATGCCAAAATGGATGTCGAATCCGCCCAGGCCATGAAAAAAAAAATTCGGGAGGTTTCCGATATTCCGGTCACCGACATCATCCTCACTCACAGCGACGGAGACCATATCCAGGGATTACCCGGATTTCCCCAAGGGCTCACCATCATCTCACACAGAAATACAAGGCAGCATATCGACCAATATAACAGCGAGAATAAAGCGAATCTCCCGCTGCCTTCAATGACCTTTACCGAAAGTTTGACGATCCACTCCGGAGAGACAGCCTTCGAGCTTTATTATTACGGCCCCGCCCACACCAACGGTGACATTATTATCTATTTTCCTCAGGAAAAAGTAGCCATTTTGGGCGACCTTTATTTCAAAAACCGGGACCCTTTGATCCACATGCATAAGAACGGCAGTTCGTTCGGACTGGCTCATGCCCTGGAACAAATCCTTGCCCTGGACGCGGATATTTTTCTCAGCGGCCATTCCGAACCTGCCGCCAGGGAAGACATTCAGGAATATTATCAAGCGCTGAAAGAAAAACAAAAAAAAGTCAAGGACTTGGTCGAAGCGGGAAAATCACTGGATGACGTTAAAAAGGTTTTCGGACTGCCTCTTGAAGAACAACGCTGGAAAAATCTTGTCGAGGTGATTTACATGGAGCTGACGGAGAAAAAATAGTTCTGCTCAAACCAATCAAGGGTATCCTTCAATGTTTCTTTCATCGGGCGCGGCCTGTATCCAAGATCCCTGCTTGCCTTGGCATTGGAAATATCATGATGGCTGTTTCTCAACGCTCCTAAAGAATCTCGGGTATAGAGAGGCTCTTTGGCTTTGGCTCTGCAGTAAAGATGAACAAAAGGAAGTCCCATAAATGCCAGCCAAAAAGGACATATCCATCTTTTCACCCGGCAGTTACTCAGATTCATCACCAGTTCGGCCAGAGTTTTCAGGTCCATCCAGTGTCCGGAAAGAAGGTAGCGTTCTCCTGTTTTTCCTTTTTCTATGGAAGCGGCTGCCGCTGAAGCGACATCCCGAACATCGACCCAATCGTATCCTCCAGGGACAAGAATGCGGAGCTTCCCCAGAGCCATCTGTATAATCGCCCTTCCCAATAGAGATGGAGCATAATCAAACGGACCAAGCATAGCTGTTGGATTAAGGATGACCGCATCCATCCCTTTCTTGATGGCCTCAAAAACACAAACCTCAGAGGCAGCCTTGGAACGGCTGTAGGCCGTTTTATCCTCTAATGCCAGAGAACGGTTTTCATCCAGCACAGAATGAAAGGGTTGTTGAATCAGAGCATGAATCGAGCTGAAATGGATAAAGCGTTTCACTCCTGTCTCTTGAGCGGCTTTAAGAACATTTTTTGTCCCCGCGACATTATGTTCAAAAACTTTTTTGACCTTTCCGCCCTGAATGGTTACCACAGCAGCAAGATGAAAAACAACGTCAACATTTTCAGAAAAAGGGTACAGCGATTTTATATCTAAAATATCTCCGGCGACCATCTCCGTTTCAAGTCCTTCGAGCGTGCGTCGGTTTCTGTGAACTAATGTTCTGACGGAAAACCCCTGCTGCAATAGAAGACGGGTGAGATTTATACCGATATGCCCACTGGCGCCGGTTATCGCGACTTTCATTCTTTTAACGGGCTTTAAAAAGCCTCTTTGATATTTTGTCTATCTTGAATATTTTAAATTAAAATGCTATCATATTTTAAAATAGAAATCTTCTTTTCATCCCGGCAATAGACCCAGGAGATATAAAATGAACAGGAAGCTTATTCGTCCAAATCTTTCCGAGGTCAAAGATAAAATGTCACGTGAAACCTTGAAAAAGAAAACAAATCCCCCCTACGAAACTTCCGCAGAAAATTATTACTATCTCAAACAGATGAATAAAAAAACACCACTGGCTGTTACTTTCCAGGATGGTGAAACCATTGAGGGTTACCTTGAATGGTATGACAAAGACTGTATTAAAGTAAACAGGGAAAACGCGCCGAACCTCCTTATATTTAAGAATAATATTAAATACATCTATAAGCTCAACGAAAACCAAGAAACTCAGGAAAAAACAAACCAAAAAAAGTGAATCTTCCCAAAATCGGGATATCTCTTGGTGATCCGGGCGGGATCGGTCCCGAGGTCACAATTAAGGCCCTTTCATCACCCCTCCCCAAAGCCGAATATATTGTATTCGGTCCTCAAAAGATCGTTCATCAAGAAAAGGAAGAACTCGGCCTGAATGTTACTATCCGGTGCATGAAGGAAGCCTTGCCTCTCGTTCCCGACAAAAAAGGAAGCCCTTCAGCACAAAATGGAAAAATATCCTTCGCCTGTTTCCAAAAATGTGTCGAGGCAGCCAGGGAGGGCCTTCTTCATGCGGTCGTTACAGCTCCCATATCCAAGGAATCATGGGCCATGGCCGGAATACCATGGTCAGGCCACACAGATTTTCTTCATCACCTCTACCCCGAAGCCATTATGGCCTTTTGGTCAGATGCTCTAAAGGTTGCTCTTTTAAGCCACCATATTTCCCTTAAAGAAGCTGTTGCAAAAGTAAAGAAGGACATTCTCCTTGATTTTCTTTTGACGCTTTTCGAACAAATATCCCGTCTTGACAACCGGAAATTCACTTTTCTTGCCGCCGGTCTTAATCCCCACGCCGGGGAGAAAGGTTTGTTGGGAAAAGAGGAAGTCAACGAGATTTTACCAGCCATCCGAATGGCCCAAAAAAAGGGCATGCCGATTGAGGGCCCCTTCCCTCCGGATGTCATCTTTCGTAAGGCCTTAAACCAGCCTAAGATTTTTGTCATTGCCCTTTATCACGATCAGGGTTTGATCCCGTTTAAGCTGATGGCTTTCGACTCCGGCGTCAATGTCACTCTAGGTTTGCCCTTTTATCGGACTTCCCCCGACCATGGAACAGCATTTGATATTGTTGGAAAGGGGAAAGCAAATCCCGAAAGTATGATTTCTGCACTAAAACTGGCCCATAGATGGATCACTTCCTCTACCGGCAAAACAAAACTATCGTAAAATGGTAAAAATTTGGGGAATGCCATTGTTCCGTTTCATTCACCGGTTTCACGTTGCTCCGGTAAGTTTGCCCCAAAAAAAATCCAGGTCAAAAGGAAAAGCATGAAAGAAGATTCGATTCCAATCCTGAGAAGTTTGGGAATCCAAAAGAACTATGCAAAAAACGAAATGTTGTTTCATGCCGATACAAAGGCTTCCGGTTTTTTTTATATATTGTCCGGTGAAATCCGCATTTATAAAATCGACTGCCAGGGAAAAGAAATTGAAATTGTCCGTTTGAAGCAGGGTGATTATTTTGGGGAAGCCATCATGTTTGCGGGGGAGGATTTCCCCTTTTTTTCTCAGGCTGTGAAAAATTCACGAGTCCTCTTCATCCCCAGAAGTTCCATTGAGCTTGCTATCAAAAAAAATCCTGATGTTGCCAGGTTCTTTCTTTTTCTTCTAGCAAAAAAATGCACCATACTCACTCAACGTCTGGAGACCCTTACCCTCCATACTGTCAGAGAACGAATTATCCGCTATCTCCTTACCCACTGCTGCGGGGGACACATATGTACCGTTAAGCTCAATCTGTCAAAATCGGAGCTGGCTAAGGCTCTTGGCACAATCAGCGCCACCCTCAGCCGAAATCTCAAGAAACTTCAAGAAGAGAGGCTGATCGAGGTTAAAGGGAAAGAGATACTTGTTAGAAACTGCATAAAAATGCGGAAAGAAATCTCCACATAATCCCTTTAGTAATCTGTTTAAGGCCGATTCCGAATTTGACTTAAGTCAAAGAATTCACCACCGAATTTCCCTATATTATTATTGCACCACATCACCATCATAGGAGGAAAAATTGTCTAAACGAGAAATCATCAAAATCGACAGAGATAAATGCAACGGTTGCGGGCTGTGCACCGAAGCCTGTGTTGAGGGAGCCCTGGCTTTGGATGACGAGAATAAGGCCGTTCTCGTCAATGAAATATACTGTGACGGCCTTGGCGCCTGCCTCGATGTCTGTCCGACGGGTGCCCTAAAAGTGGTCGAAAAGGAAGGAAAGGATTACAATCCCCAAGCCGCTTATAATCATGTGCTGAATACCCGAGGCCGCCAAGCGGCCACCAAAATCCATGGACTTGAACAAATTTCACTGCAGCAATCTTTGGACGCAAACTCTTGTCAACATACAGCGTGTCCCGGGAGCAGGGTCCAAGAGATCAGAAGACCGGCATCCCGAACGGTTTCCCACGAAGAAGAGGCCTCGGAACTCAGTCAATGGCCCATACAACTTCATTTGATATCTCCTTTGGCCCCTTACTTCAATAACAGTGACCTATTGATCGCAGCAGACTGCACGGCTTATGCTCTCGGCGGATTCCACAGCAAGCTGCTGAAAGGAAAAAAACTGGTCATTGCCTGTCCTAAATTGGACGACACCAGGACTTATGTTCCTAAACTGGCTGATATCTTGAAGAACAACACCATCTATTCCTTAACCGTTGCTATTATGTCGGTTCCCTGCTGCAGGGGCCTTTACCGGATGGTGGAAGAAGCCGTTGCTATGTCCGGATCAAAAATCCACATAAAAAAAATAGTTGTCGGTATAGACGGAGAAACCGTCGAAGCAGCCGCCTGATAAAACACTTATCACCTCCATCGCTTCTTCATCTCCGCCCGCATTTCACGTTCACGGTCTCTTTCTTTGATGGCATCACGTTTCTGGTATGTCCGCTTTCCTTTACCAAGAGCAATTTCCACCTTCACTTTTCCTTTTTCATTCAAAAAAACCTTTGTCGGGATGAGCGTCAATCCTTTTTCCCTGACCTTTCCAACCAACCTTTTGATTTCCCGCCTGTGGAGAAGCATTTTTCTTTCCCTCAACGGATCATGATTAAAACGGTTTGCCGCTTCATAAGGGCTGATATGGCAGTTTATAAGAAACACTTCATCCTCTTTGATTTCGATGTAACTCTCTTTCAAACTGATTTTTCCATCACGGATTGATTTTACTTCGCTTCCCAGTAGAACAATTCCGGCCTCAAGGCTTTCAATAATTTCATAGTTAAAGGTGGCTTTTTTATTCTTGGATATCAGTTTCATTCGTATGTTCCGTTTCTCTTTTTTCACGCTGAAAAAGGACAAAATGTATCTGGCGCTTGACCATTTTTTCAATTTCAAATTGATAATGTCCGAATCTCAGGATATCCCCCTGCTTAGGAATTCGCCCAAATTCATTCAGAAGAAATCCAGCCAGTGTTGTATATTCCGGATCTAAAGGCAAGTCGAGATTCAATTTGTGATTCATCTCCTTGACCGGAATCTTTCCTTTGATTCGAAAGCGGTCATCTTCAAGCTTGGTGAAATACTTTTCAGGCAGTCCATCATATTCGTCCTGGATCTCCCCAACAATCTCCTCAATGATATCTTCCAGAGTAACGATCCCTTCAAAAGTGCCGAATTCATCGACCACAAAGACCAGATGTGCGGCTTTCTCCTGCATCAAACGAAGAACTTTTTCCAGAGAAGCATATTCTGGTACGAAATAGGCCTGCCTTAAAATATCATCAATCTTAAACTCTTTTTTTTCAGCCACATAGAAAATCAAGTCCCTGGCATGGACAACTCCTTCAATATTATCCAAGCGGCCCTTGTAAACGGGAAAACGGGAAAAGCCGGCAGACAAAACAACATCGAGTAATTTTTTCAGGGAAATCTTAATATCGACAGCCAAAACTTGGGGACGCGGAATCATGATCTCCTTTATTGGGCGGGATCCGATATCAAGCACACCAAAAATCATCTTTTTACGAAGGGAAGACATATCCTTGACACCCATTGTCAGAAGGATCTTAACCTCCTCCTTGTCGAAGGCACGGGAGAATCCCATCCCTTTCTTTCGTGAGGACGGCACCAATATTCTTGCTAAAAATGTAAACGTTTTAACAAAAGGTGAAAATATAAGAATAATAAATTTAAGCGGACGGGCAAATAACATCGAGAGTTTTATCGGATTGTATGCGGCATAGGTTTTGGGGGTGATCTCTGAAAGAATAAGGACAAGGAATGTGGTGGTCAGCGTGGCAAAAAAAACAGCCTGGTTTTTGTTGGGGATAAACGTGACAAATATATAGGTGGCCGTTGAGGCGGCGGCAGCATTAACGAGAGTATTCCCAAAAAGAATGGTCCCCAAAAGGTCATCCACTTTTTTCTGCAAAGATTTTACCAAACCCGCTTTTGAAGTCCCCTTCTTTTCCAGGTAATCAAGCTTGTATGGATTGGACGCAATAAAAGCGGTTTCCGAAGAAGAAAAAAAAGCGCTCAACAAAAGAAAGATAACAAAAAGAATTATGGCAGGGAATAACATTCTTGTGCTTTTCAGGATTCAACGCGGGGTGTGATATGGGAAAAACAGAGATTCAGGTTCTCCATGAGCTGGTCCTCGATGTCGTCTCCAGGCTGAGAAGAAACCTCGGAAATTTCCGAAACAAGCAACCCCATCGCCTTTTCCATCATTTTTTTTTCCCGAAAAGAAAGAGGTTTTATCAAGCTGAGATAGAAGAGGCTTTTTAAGACCAATGCGATATCAAGGATCGATCCGGATTTCATCAAATTCACATGTTCTTTGTACCTACCCTTCCAATTCATCGAAACATTGATCTCGCCTTTCCTCATAAAATCAAATATTTTATCAACGGCTTTTTCAGCTATCGGCTTTCTTATTCCGATTTCTTTAGCACTGGCTGAAGGTACAAGAATCAGGGTGTTGTTCGAAAAGATTCTCACATGGTAGATCTTGATATGTTCTCCATAAAGGTTCTCGTTTTGTATATCTTCTACAACCCCCAATCCCTGGTTTGGATAAAAAATTTTGTCGCCGGCCTTGAATGCATCCATTTTGAGTTATTATAGTCGAGAATATTCCTCGAGTCAAATACAACTTGACATGGCGGATGAGGCAATTTTATGAATCGACCGGGTTAATTTCCTTGACTTTAGACAACAGGTTTATTAACATACATTTTTCAACGAGGATAAGTGGCACATAAAAATGAAAAGAACATTTCAACCCAACCGAAGAAAACGAAAAAAAAATCACGGGTTCCGGGCGAGAATGAGTTCTCCGGGGGGACAGAAAGTCATCAAGAGCCGAAGACAAAAGGGAAGAAAAAGTCTCACGGCTTAATGGATGAATCACTCACTCCCGATGAAAAAATAAGAAAAAGAAGAGATTTTTTATATCTTTATAAAAACGGAAAACGATATAGAGGAAAATATTTTAAACTCATCCACTATTCCAACAACCTGAAGAAAAGCAGGATCGGAATCGTTGTTGGAAAAAAAGTCGGAAATGCGGTTGTTAGGAACAAGGTGAAACGATGGATGAGAACTCTCTTCAGGAAAAATAAAAACTTGGTAAAACAGCCCATGGACATTCTCATCATTTTTAAACAAGAAATAAAAGAGGCATCCATGGAAGAACTGAGAGATGAATACATGCATGCTCTTCAGGTGATCTCTCAGACAATTTGATACTAATGAAACACATTGCACTCTTTTTAATCCGAGTATATCGCACTGCAATTTCTCCACTTTTGGGACAACACTGCAGGTTTTATCCCACCTGTTCTGTCTATATGTACGGAGCAATAGAAAAATTCGGATTCTTTAAAGGCTTGTATCTTGGAATGAAGAGAATTTTAAAATGCCATCCCTTTCACCCCGGAGGTATTGATCCTATCCCCTAAGAGGTCAAGGAAATGGAAAAAAGACTATTATTCGCCATCGTGCTTTCTTTTTTAGTGATCTTTGCTTATCAGGCACTTTTTGTTAAAAAACAACCTCCCCAGCAAACAGAACCGTATCAGGCTTCAGAGCAAACATCCTCCCCTGAACCTTCCAAAGAAAATGAGCCCCCAATCGCCACACAACCCCAGGTCGAAGAACAACCGTTTGAACCTCTCTCTCCCGTTTCAGCCGAAAAGGAAACAGATATCTTGGTGGAAACCCCTCTTTTTAGAGCTGTCTGGAGCAACAAGGGAGCCGTCCTTAAAAGCTTTCTCTTGTACTTGAAAGAAGAAGAAGAATCCGTTGAACTTGTTGCGAATAGAACCGCAAACCAAACATGGCCCTTTTCCATCAGAACGGAATATTCTTCTGAATATTTAAAGTCATCCATGCTTGAATCACCTCTGGACAAAAAACTCAATCAAAATGTTCTGTACGATTTTTCAACATCAAATCTTCTCCTGCGTGCTGGTGAAACAGGCGAGCTTCGCCTCATCTATGCCGACGAAGAGGTGCAGGTGGAAAAAAAGTTCATCTTCAACGGCGACTCCTATCATTTTTCCGTCAACATTAATGTCAGAAAAAACGGACGGCCGATCGACCCCCAAATTCTCTGGGGACCCGGTTTTGGAAGCGCTTCGCTGGAAGAACAGAAAGGAAGATTTGTCGGAGGAGACGGAGCCGTGTTTTTCAACGGCCAAAAAGCCAGCCGATATGAAGAAAAAAAATACAAGGAACGGCAGGGTATGGATGGCCTTGTTTGGGCGGCTTATGAAAGCAACTATTTCGCCGCTCTTTTCCTTCCTTCTCGAAACACGCTCAGCGCCTCTTTTTTTAAGGATCCTAACCAGGAAGCACTGCAATATTACCTTGCCGTTGATGGAATCGGTGAAGCCTTTATCGGACCCAAAGAATACGATACCCTTTCCTCCTACGGCCATCAATCCAAAAAGTTGATACGTTTCGGCTTATTCGGCTGGATTGCTGAAATATTGCTCAAAACCATAAAAGCCGTTCATAGTGTTTTCCCCAACTGGGGAATTTCCATCATGATCATGACTCTCATCATCAAAGTCCTCTTTTTCCCTCTGACATATTCCAGCACCAAATCGATGGCCAAAATGCAGGAAATCCAGCCAAAAATTAAAGCCCTGCGGAACAAATACAAAAAAGCCAAGCAGGATATGGCCGAGAGGCGGAAGATGAACGAAGAGATGATGAAACTTTACAAAGAACAAGGAATCAATCCGGCCGGGGGCTGTTTTCCCATGCTCATTCAGATCCCTATATTCTGGGGGTTTTTTCAGCTATTGAGGGTTTCCATCGAATTCAGGAAAAGCCCTTTTATTCTGTGGATTAAAGATCTTTCCGTCAAAGATCCCTATTATATAACCCCCATCCTTATGGGAATAACACAGTATATTTCCCAAAAAATGACCCCGACAGCCGCCGATAACACCCAGCAGAAGATGATGCTGATCCTGCCGGTCGTTATGACGATTTTTTTCCTGAATTTTCAGAGCGGCCTCATCCTCTACTGGTTGACCAATAATCTTCTCCAGATCGTCCAACAATCCATCATGAATAAAATGATGCATAAGAAAAAGAGTACATCTCATGGAAAACAAGGAAAACAACGAAGCAAAAAATAATCAGAAACAAGAATTTAAAGGGAAAAATTTAGAAGAAGTAATCAGCCTCGCCGAGCACATTCTTAAACTTCCCCGCAGCAAATTTAATTATGAAATCGTTGCGGAAAAAACAAAACTTTTCGGAATCAAGAGTAAAGAGATCGTCATCCAGGCTTGGCCAAAAACAGAGCCCGAAACAAACAACATCACGGAATTCCTGGATAAAATCCTGCCGCACTTTCCCCTTGATATCAAATACCAATTGAAAAAGAAAAACGACATCATCTTTGTTATTTTTGACGGGCCGGATAAATATTTACTCCTCATGAAAGACGCCGTGCTGCTGATGTCTTTTCAGCATATTCTGAACAAACTTTCCCCTCATAAAGTTCAAGTCGATTGTGATTTTTACCGCAAGCGCAAGGAACGTCAGCTTAGAGAATATTCCCAGCAGGTCGCCCGTCAAGTTTCCCGAACAGGGAAAGATGAACTCCTGGATACGATGAATCCTTACGAGAGACGTATCGTTCATATCGCCGTCAACCAGATTTCCGGGATTTCCAGCGAAAGCATCGGGGACGGCTTTCTCAAGCGTGTAAAGATATTTCCTCTCAAACATCACCAGAAATAGCTTGAATCAGTCCGGATAGAAATTCCCAATTTCCTCCTTTTTTTTTCTAAAAAAAGATATTAGTATTTATCCTGTGTTATTCACGAGTCAAAGGTTAAACGGTGTTCGGTATGAATCTTGATGAAACTATTGTTGCCATTTCCACTCCCCCCGGTTCCGGGGGGCTGGGTATCGTTCGCCTAACCGGAGAAAAGGCTCTACCCATCGTTCAATCCATTTTCCGCTCCAAAAAAAAGCTGTCTTCTTTTCCAAAGGGCCGCCCCGTTTTAGGTCATCTGTTCCATCCCGAAAAACAGGAGCTTTTTGAAGAAGCCTACGTAACCTTTTTCCCCGGACCGCATAGCTATACCCGCGAAGATGTGGTCGAAATCAGCGGCCACGGCAGCCCCGTCATCCTCGATGAAATCGTTCGCCTCTGCATCAGAGAGGGGGCCAGATGTGCCCACCCCGGAGAATTCACCTTGCGGGCATTCATCAACGGCAGAATTGATATCATTCAGGCCGAGGCCATCAACGATTTGATTCATGCCTCATCAATGACCCAAGCCCGGATTTCTTTTCGGCAGCTTCAAGGCAGTCTGTCCCAAAAAATAAACAAAGTTAAGGATGATATCATTCACATCCTTACCCAGGTCGAAGCGTGTCTTGAATTTCCGGATGAGAGCCTTCATATTTCAAAAAAAACCATAAACAATTCTCTCAAAAAAACAGAGCAGGTCCTCAAAAGTTTTATTGAAAGCTACGAAATTGGAAAAATTTTGTCACAGGGCCTCACTCTGGCCATCACAGGACGAACAAATACGGGCAAGTCCACCCTTTTCAACACACTTATCAATAAAAAAAGAGCAATCGTAACGCCATATCCTGGGACAACGCGGGATTATATCCAGGAAAAAGTTAAGATCGGCGATACTCTTTTTTTCCTGACTGACATGGCCGGAATAAACAGTCCCGATCATCCGGCAGACAAGTCAGCGGTCAGGATCGCTCAAAAAGTGGCCCGGGATGCCGATGGGATTTTGATCCTTCTCGATGTTTCCCAAGAAGAAACCCCTGAAGACTTGAAATCTATCGAAAAATATAAAAACAAAAAAGCAATCCTGGTCTTCAACAAAATCGACCTTCCCCAACGGATGAATATCAATAAGATATTGAAAAAAAATCCGGCAATTTCTTACGTGAAAATCTCTGCCTTAAGAAAAACAAATATAGACACTCTTCGAAAAAAAATGGAAGAATTATTTGTTCCTCACCTAAAAGAACAAGACGAGATTATCCTTTGCTTGCGGCAAAAACACATCCTTGAAGACATTCTTACAACTATAAAAAAATGCAGACAGTTACTGTCCGAGGGATATCCGGAAGAATTTCTGGCCGAGGAAATTCGAAGATCTGTTTCAATTATCGGTCAGCTTACAGGAGAAATCCGGGCAGAAGACATTCTGAAGGATATTTTCAAAAGGTTCTGCGTCGGAAAATAAATAAAATGACCAACACAAACCATTACGATGTCATTGTCGTGGGTGCAGGTCATGCCGGCTGCGAGGCCGCCTATGCCGCCAGTATTATGGGACTCGAAACCTGTTTGGTTACGATTCACCTCGAAACCATCGCCCAGATGTCATGCAATCCGGCAATCGGAGGACTCGCTAAAGGGCAGCTTGTCAGGGAGATCGACGCCCTCGGTGGGATCATGGGGCTCCTGGCAGACGAAACGGGGATTCAATTCAGGCTTCTCAACAGAAGCCGGGGAGGCGCCGTTCAGGCTCCCCGAGCCCAATCCGACAAGGCCGCGTACAGGCAGACAATGAAAAAATGGCTGGAACAAATCCCGAGGTTAACGCTTTTTCAAGGGATTGTCACCGAAGTGTTGGTAAATAACGGCCGCATTACCGGAATCAAATGCCTGGACGGAAATACCTTCAAAGCCCGGGCTGTGATCCTGACACCAGGTACTTTTCTCAACGGCTTGATCCATATCGGGCTTAATCATTATCCGGCCGGCAGAGCCAATGAGCCTGCCTCCTTGGAATTGAGCCAAAACTTGAAGGATCTGGGATTTAAAATCTACCGGCTGAAAACAGGAACCCCTATGAGACTGCATAAGGACACCATCGACTGGGATAAATTCACTCCGCAGCCTGGGGATGAAGAACCTATTCCTTTTTCATTCCGAACAGAGAAAAAACTGGAAAATAAGATTGTCTGTTATATAGGCTACACAAATGCGCAGACACATAAAGTCATTTCTGAAAATCTGGATTCCTCACCCCTATACAGCGGATATATTACCGGTATCGGACCGCGATATTGTCCTTCCATTGAAGATAAAGTCGTCAAATTTCCCCACCACAAGCGGCATCAATTTTTCCTTGAGCCTGAAGGATTGGATACGGCGGAGATTTATGTCAACGGTATTTCCTCAAGTCTCTCTTTCGACACGCAAATGAAGATTTTAAGGAGTATCACTGGTCTTGATGAAGCTAAAGTGCTCAGACCCGCCTACGGAATCGAATATGATAGTGTTTCACCCACCCAGCTTTATCCAACCCTGGAAACCAGAAGCATATCCGGGCTGTATTTAGCCGGTCAGATAAACGGAACATCCGGCTATGAAGAAGCAGCCGCCCAGGGATTGATGGCCGGGATCAACGCTGTCCTCAAGATAAAAGGAAAAAAACCATTCATTCTGGGACGCGAAAAAGCATATATTGGTGTCCTTATCGATGACCTTATCAACCAGGGAATCGAAGAACCCTACCGCCTGTTCACGTCCCGGGCGGAATACCGGCTCCTTCTTCGTATCGATAATGCCGACCAGAGATTGATGGAATATGGATACCATTTCGGTCTTATCCCCGACGGAGTGTACCAAAATTTCCTCAAAAAACAAGAAAGAATCAGCAAGGCGATAACTTTTCTCCAGGGGGAAAAGGTCAAAACAAAAGAAGGAACTATCAGAATAATAGATGCCATAAAAAAACCTGATGTTCATCTAAAAAATGTGATAGAATGTAAAAAATTGTTGAACGCTTTGTCAGATGAAGAAATCCGGCATATCGAATCCGAGATAAAATATGAAGGGTACATTCAAAAACAGGAAAAAGAAATCGCCAGATTAAGGAAACTTGACCTCGTTATGATTCCCGAGAAAACAAATTATGCAAAAATCCCAGGGCTAACAAGAGAAGTCGCGGAAAAATTGGAAAGAGGCCGGCCGAGGACACTCGGGGGCGCCAAAAAAATCCCGGGGATTACACCGGCAGCCATCATCAACCTTCATGTTTATATTAAAATGCAACAACAAAAGACCAGCCATCAAAAGGTTTCACGTGGAACATTAAAAAAAGATCAAGAAATATGAATAAGATAATCGCCATTGCCAATCAAAAAGGCGGGGTTGGAAAAACGACGACAGCCATTAATTTGGGGGCCTCTCTTGCTTATTTTAACACAAGGACTCTTATCGTTGATTTTGATCCTCAGGGCATGGCTACAAGCGGACTAGGCATTGAAAAAACAGAAACCGGAGGCATTTACGGAGCCATGATGGACGGTAAGGATCCCAGAGAATATATGAAACCCACAGAAATCGATAATCTTTATCTTTCTCCTTGCTCCCAAGAACTGGCCGGTATCGAGGCCGAACTTTATTCTCAAGAGAACAGAGAATATAAATTAAAAGCCGTGCTTCAGAAGCTTAAAAAATTTTTCAACTTTATTTTGATAGACTGTCCGCCTTCTTTGGGTTTTTTAACGATAAACGCCCTTTCCGCCGCCGAATCTATCTTGATACCGGTTCAAACAGAATTTTTCTGTATGGAAGGAATGCCCGAGCTGCTCCATACTCTAGACGAAGTCCGGAAGTACTTCAATCCATCCTTAAAAATTGAGGGAATTCTTTTCACCATGTACGACGAACGAACCAATCTTTCCAAGCAGGTTGTCGAAGAAATTAAAAATTCATTAACAGGAATCATATACGAGACCATTATACCGAGAACAGTCAAATTGGCCGAAGCTCCCAGTTTCGGAAAACCGATATTGCTCTATGATATCAAATCAAAAGGAGCCCAATCCTACTTAAATTTAGCCCGGGAGATTTTAAGCACATGAAAAAGCAAGCGCTAGGAAAAGGACTAAAAGCCTTCATCCCTGAAGATTATGCCATTCTTAAAGATGAAAGGCTGGTTGACCTCGATATCGACCAAATAAAACCTAACCCAAACCAGCCCAGACAAAACTTCGATTCTCAATCCATCGATGAACTCGCCCAGTCCATCAAAGAATCCGGGGTTCTCCAGCCTGTCGTTGTTGTTGCAGAAGAGGGCTTCTATAAAATCATTCTAGGTGAAAGACGCTGGAGGGCCGCCCAGAGGGTCGGTCTCAAAAAAATTCCGACGCTTATCCGATCCATACCGAAGCAAAAGCAGCTTGAGGCATCATTAGTAGAAAATATCCAACGCGAAGATCTCAATCCCATCGAGATCGCACACGCATACAAAAATCTTACTGAGGAACTAAACTATACCCAGAAAGATATTGCCGAACGGGTCGGCAAAGACAGAACATCCGTTACAAATTATTTGCGGCTTCTTAAACTTCCCCAAACTATTCAAAAACAGATTGAAAAAGGTGATCTTTCCA
The DNA here is from genome assembly GCA_016927475.1 of Candidatus Aminicenantota bacterium. Classification (GTDB taxonomy): domain Bacteria; phylum Acidobacteriota; class Aminicenantia; order Aminicenantales; family Aminicenantaceae; genus JAFGMO01. The sequence continues at coordinate 102,515 of JAFGMO010000082.1, read as the reverse complement.
TGGGGCATGCCAGAGCCCTTATAACCCTGGAAAATCCCGAAACCCAGCTGGCTCTGGCGGCGGAGATCACACAAAAAAAACTGTCCGTCCGTGAAGTCGAAAAAAAAATAACCAGTCTCAAGAGAAAAAAAGAAGCAAAAATGGAATGCCCGGCGGAGCGTAACGATCCTGATCTCGCAGCCCTTGAAGAGGAATTCGTAAAAATCCTGGGGACCAAGACCGCTATAACGGGGAATCGGGACAAAGGAATGATAAAAATATTTTATTTTTCTATGGACGAATTGAACAGACTTTACGAAAAGATCAAAGGAGTATAAGCATGAAAGACAAAAAAAGTGAGTTTATCGAAAACAAAATCACCGGCTTTTTTGACAAGGATACCACTTTTATAGGAGACCTGAACTTCAAAGGATCATTCCGGATCGATGGTTCTTTTAAGGGGAAAATCAATTCCGAATCCACTCTCATCATCGGTGATAACGGCAAAGTGGAAGCGGATATCAAAATAGGATATATCAGCATTAGCGGAGAGATAAAGGGAAACATAAAGGCGACTCAAAAAGTAGAGATCAGTTCCAACGGCCGCGTGATCGGAACCGTCATTACGCCAAAGCTTGTTGTGGATGAAGGGGCCTACCTTGAAGCCACCTGCCAGACTTCCGAAAATCCCGCCCAGGTCGTTCCCCTGAAAAAAGTCAGCACCGGATCTCTCTCTTGAAAACAGCGACAGGTATTATCCCCGCTCGGTATGAATCGAGCCGCTTCCCGGGGAAAGCTCTGGCAACAATTAAGGGAAAAGTCATGATCAGGTGGGTATTTGAAGGCGCTCAAAAAGCGCAACTTCTCGAAAGGATCATTATCGCAACCGATGACAATAGAATAGCTGATGCCGCACGTAAGTTTGGAGCCGAAGTTGTTATGACATCTTCGCATCACAGCTCGGGAACAGAACGGGTAGCCGAAATCGCTTCAACACTCGATACCCCGATCATCATTAATATTCAAGGAGACGAACCCCTTATCCATGGAAAAATGATCGACTTTTTAGTTGAAGCTCTTCAAGATGAAAATCTGCCAATGGCCACATTAATCAGACGGCAGACCGATCAGGATCGTATCCATGACAAAAACGAGGTGAAAGTTGTCATCGATCATTCCGGAAATGCCCTTTATTTTTCCAGAGCCCCCATTCCGTTTCAAGCTCAGGACTACTATTTTTACCATATCGGCATCTACGGATACCAAAGAGATTTTCTCATCAAATTTTCCAAACTTCCTCCTTCAAGACTGGAAAAAACAGAAAAACTCGAACAGTTAAGAGCATTGGAATACGGTCACAAGATCAAAACGGTAGAAATCCCCTTCATTACGCAGGGTGTTGACACACCCGGTGACATCAAACGTGTGGAAAAATTGTTAGAGCAAATTCAAAATGACTAAGTTTATTTTTGTAACCGGCGGCGTTCTTTCGGCATTGGGAAAAGGAATTGCAGCCGCTTCTATAGGAACTCTTCTCGAAAGCCACGGTTACAAGATAACACTTCAAAAGTTCGATCCCTATCTGAATGTTGACCCGGGAACTATGAATCCTTTCCAGCACGGAGAAGTTTATGTTACGGATGACGGTGCGGAAACCGATCTGGATTTGGGGCACTACGAACGCTTCACTTCTACAAGGACATCACAGGAAAACAATTGGACTCAAGGCCGCATCTATGAGTCTATTATCAAGAAAGAAAGAAAAGGAGTTTATTTGGGAAAAACCGTCCAGGTCATACCTCATGTTACCGATGAGATCAAAAATGCCTTTTTTTCCGTTGCCGACAAGAACGATATTGTTATCGTCGAAATCGGAGGGACGGTAGGAGACATCGAAGGGGCGCCTTTTTTGGAAGCTATTCGACAGATGAGATTATCTCTGGGCGAAAAAAATACATTATTCATCCATTTGACTCTGGTTCCTTATATCAAGACATCAGGCGAACAAAAAACCAAACCAACCCAGCACAGCGTTCGAGAGCTGAGGGCCATCGGTATTCAGCCGGATATCATCCTCTGCCGAACAGACCGGTTCTTGAAAAAGGAGCTTAAGGCAAAAATTTCTCTATTCACGAATGTCCCCCTTGACGCCGTTATAACGGCTAAGGATGTGGACAATGTTTACGAGATCCCCCTTATTTTTGCCCAGCAGGACCTGGATAAGATCATCCTTTCCAAGCTGGATCTACCGAAAAAAACCCGACGGCTGTCTCAATGGAAAGCCATGGTAGACAGGATAAAAAATCCGAAGGATACCGTGAATATTTCTCTCGTCGGGAAGTACGCCGGTCTTCATGATTCCTATCTCAGCCTGAAACAGGCCCTTGATCACGGCGGCATCGCCAACCAACTTTTGGTAAACATTTCCTGGGTCGAGGCGGAAATCCTGGAAAAAGATGATCCCAAAAAAATTCTTGCTCAAGCGGACGGCATTCTTGTACCCGGAGGCTTTGGCACAAGGGGCATCGAAGGGAAAATATCGGCTGTCCGCTATGCTCGGGAGCAAAATATTCCTTACTTCGGCATCTGCCTGGGAATGCAGTGCGCTGCTGTCGAATATGCTCGAAATGTTGCCGGGTTGAAAAAGGCAAACAGCACTGAATTCCAGGCAAAGACTCCACATAAAATCTTTTTCAAATGGCGCGAACTAAAAGGGATTCGTGATCTGGGCGGAACGATGAGACTTGGGGCTTATTCCTGCAAACTACAAAAGGGTAGTCTGGCTGAACGAATATACGGCAAAGGGACCATCCATGAAAGGCACCGCCACCGTTTCGAATTTAATCCCGAATATGAAGATATCCTCAAGCGTTCCGGCCTAGTGATATCCGGAAAAAATCCGGATTACGGTCTGGTCGAAATCATCGAACTCAAAGGACACCCTTGGTTCCTGGGATGCCAGTTCCATCCTGAATTCAAGTCAAAACCTCTTCAACCTCATCCGATTTTCAAATCATTCATCGGAGCGTGTTATGAAAACCGCAAAAAAAGACATATCGATCGGCGGAAAATTTAACCTCGGGAGCGCCCGGCCTTTTTTCCTGATTGCCGGTCCCTGCGTTTTAGAAAACCGGGATCACGCCTTTTTTCTGGCTGGACAGATCAAAGAAATATGCCGCTCCAATGGCGTTCCCTTTATCTTTAAGGCCTCCTTCGATAAAGCTAACCGGTCCTCCATACGGTCATACAGAGGGCCCGGACTGGAAAAGGGATTAAAGATTTTAGCTTCGATTAAAGAGGAGCTGGACATTCCCGTTCTTTCAGATATCCACGAAACCCGCCAGGTTTCACCCGCTGCGGAAGTCCTCGATGTCATCCAGATTCCCGCTTTCCTCTGCCGGCAGACCGATCTCATCACCGAAGCAGCCCGGACCCGGAAACCGCTCAATATCAAAAAGGGGCAATTTTTATCGCCACCGGACATGAAAAACATCATCGAAAAGATACGCAGCCAGGATAATGAACAGATCATGCTTACCGAAAGAGGGACATGTTTCGGGTATAATAATCTCATTGTCGATATCCGGTCCATCCCCTTGATGAAAAGATTCGGGTATCCCGTCGTTCTTGATGCTTCCCACAGCACTCAAAAACCGGGAGGACAAGGTTTTTACTCCGGCGGAGAAGCCGAATTCATTTCCCTTTATGCCCGGGCAGGCATCTGTGCCGGAGCCGACGGGATCTTCATCGAAGTGCATGAAAACCCGTCCAAAGCCCTTTCCGATAAACACAACTCATTGATATTAAATAAATTAGACATTCTTCTCAAGTCTCTCCTTTGTCTTGGAAAAGCCCAGGACAGCATCAAAGACTACATCCGGGAATTAGGGTCATGACAAAAAAAAATATTATTCAAACCGGGAAAGAAGTCCTTGAGATCGAGGCTAAAGCTGTCAAAAATCTCTCTCAAAGACTGGACGAAAAATTTGCCCATGCCGTCGATCTTCTTTTTCGAACAAAGGCCCGTGTGATCGTCACCGGTATGGGTAAATCAGGTTTGGTCGGGCGAAAGATTACCTCGACCCTTGCCAGCTGCGGAACTCCGGCCCTCTTCATCCATCCGGCCGAAGCAGGCCATGGCGATTTGGGCATGATTCATAAAGACGATATCCTCATTGCAATCTCCTACAGTGGAGAAACCAAAGAAATTATCCAGCTTCTAGATTTTATCAAGCGTATCGGAATAAAACTGATCGGCATCACGGGAAACACACGGTCTACTTTGGCCAAGTACAGCGATGTCGTATTGGATGCACGGGTTGAGAAAGAAGCCGGGCCAAATCCATATATTCCTACAGCCAGTTCTACAGCCTCGTTGGCCATCGGAGACGCCCTGGCTATAGCTCTCATGAAAAAAAAGGGATTCACTGAAGAAGACTTTGCCCAATATCACCCCAAAGGAGAAATAGCCCGGAAGCTGATCAAAGTCAAAAGCCTCATGCACAAAGGAAATGATATTCCCGTCGTGATACAGACTACCTTCATGAGCGATGTTATCGACATGATATCGGAAAAGAAACTTGGAATGACATGTGTCATCAACGAAAAGAAAAAACTGACCGGGGTGATCACCGACGGAGATTTAAGGCGAATGCTGAAGAAGCACGGCCGGGAATTCCTGAAAAAAACCGCCCTGGAATGTATGACACCAAGTCCGGTCACGATTTCAAAAGAGGAATTGGCCACCAAGGCTCTTCATTTAATGGAGGAAAACCGCATCACTTCTCTTGTCATTCAAGACGCAGAGGGAATGGTAGAGGGTGTCATTCATCTGCATGACCTGTGGCGAACGGAGATGTTCTAATGAAAGCTGAAGACCGAGCAAAAAAAATAAAAATGATCCTCATGGATGTTGACGGGACCTTAACGGATGGAAGTCTGCTGGTTTTTCCGGATGGAGAAGAACTAAAAACATACGACGTAAAGGACGGAACGGGTATTCTTCTAGCCCATCTAGCCGGCATACAATCAGGAATTATAACCGGGAAAAGATCAAAAGCTCTGGAAAAAAGAGCGGAAACGCTGCGTATAACGGAGCTCCATCAGGGCATTCTGGACAAAAAAGAATCCCTCCAACAAATCCTCAAAAAACAAAACTTTCAAAAGGAAGAAGTGGCATACATTGGAGACGACCTGGGTGACCTTGAAGTCATCAAAGAAGTGGGATTGGCCGGGGCAGTCGGTGATGCTCATCATGCAATCAAGAAACACAGCCATTTCGTCTGTTCTCAGCCCGGGGGCAAAGGCGCCGTCAGGGAATTTATTGAATTCATCATCACCTCACAAAAGTTGTGGCCGGAAATAAAAAAACGGTATTTCGAGTTCCTGGAAAGACGGAAAGGATAAAAAAGGAGGGGATCATGAAGATCAATCCGGAAATCTTTAGAGAATATGACATTAGGGGGATCGTCGATAAAGACTTGAACGAAGAAGTGGTGGAAACGCTCGGTCGCGGTATAGGGACCACCTTCCGCCGCAACGGCAAAAAGAAAGTGGCTCTCGGATGGGATTGCCGCCTGAGCTCGCCCGGTTTCGCCTCCGCCCTTTCCCGGGGCATTCTCTCTACAGGCTGTTCCATAACGGAATACGGTATCATTCCCACGCCACTTCTATACTTTGCGGTCTACGTCAAAAACATGGAAGCGGGAGTGATGATAACGGGTTCACACAATCCGCCGGAACATAACGGCTTCAAACTGATGCTGGGTAAGGACACCCTTTACGGTGACGACATTCAAAAAATCAAGGAAATCATTCAAAAAGAAGATTATATTACTGACAAAAAAGGAACCAGAAAATCCTACGATATCGTTCCCGAATACAAAGAATATATCATAAAAAACCTTCAGCTTGAGCGATCCCTAAAAATGGTTATCGACGCAGGCAATGGAACGGGCGGGGTTGTAGCCGTTCCCATTTTTCAAAAATTGGGCTGTGAGGTTATTCCTCTTTTCTGCGAAATGGACGGTCGTTTTCCCAACCATCATCCCGATCCAACCGTTCCGGAAGATTTGAGAGATCTTATCGGCAAAGTAGGAGAAACGTCCTCCGACCTTGGGATCGCCTACGACGGGGATACCGACCGGATAGGAGTGATCGATGACAGAGGCGGCATTCTATGGGGGGACCAGCTGCTTATCCTTTTCGCTCGGGACATCCTCCCCGCCCATCCTGGAGCCGCCGTCATATCCGAAGTCAAGGCTTCCCAAACTCTTTACGACGAAATCACGAGGTTGGGAGGAAAAGCCATCATGTGGAAAACTGGCCATTCTTTGATCAAAAAAAAGATCAAAGAAGAAAAAGCACTTATTGCCGGCGAAATGAGCGGACATATGTTTTTTGCCGACCGCTATTTCGGTTTTGATGACGCCATTTATGCAACGGGACGGCTTTTGGAAATTCTCTCCCGAAAGGACAAGAAACTTTCCGAAATGCTTGATGATCTGCCCAAAGCGGTTCACACTCCGGAAATAAGGGTTTATGCTTCCGATGAAGTTAAATTTAAGATCGTCGAGCAGGTTAAAAAAGAACTGGCCCGGTCTTATCCCATCATCGATATAGACGGGGTTAGAGCGACATTCCCCAAAGGATGGGCCCTAGTCCGCCCCTCCAATACACAGGAAGTATTGGTCATGCGCTTTGAAGCCGAAAACAAGGAAGCTTTAGAAAATATTCAAGCTGAGGTGAAAACGATCGTTGAGACTGCGATCAAAAAACTCAAGTCTTAAAAGGTCCTTTTTAAATCCGTCAGGGCCGGAAAGGAGTTGTTGATGGATATTCATGCCGTTATTATGGCCGGGGGAAGCGGAACCCGTTTCTGGCCTTTGAGCCGGCAAAAAAAACCCAAACAATTCCTTGCCATTACCAGTGAAAGAACCATGATTGAAGAGACCGTTCAGCGCTTGCTTCCCCTCATTCCCCGGAAAAAGATTTACACCATCGCCAACGAAAGCCAGACGAAAATCATAAAAAGTCTTCTCAACCTTCCTGAAGAGAACTACTTGATGGAACCCCAGGCCAGGAATACCGCTCCTTCCCTCATACTGGCCACTGCCCACATCTTTCTTCAAAATCCTGATGCCGTACTTGCCTTTCTTCCAGCAGACCATATGATCATCAATACATCGCTCTTCTTAAAAAAACTCACTGCCGCCGCAGAAGCCGCAGGCACAGGAAAACACCTTCTCACTTTCGGCATCCCCCCCAATTTTCCGGCTACAGGATACGGCTACATTCAATTTTCGAGCGAAAAAACGCAAATATTCCTCGGTGAGCAATTCTATCCTGTTCGCAGATTCAAAGAAAAACCGCATCGTATCCAGGCTCAGGAATTCCTTAAAGATGGTAATTATTTCTGGAATTCCGGTATGTTTCTCTGGAAGGCAAAAGTATTCGCTCACATGTTAAAAACTTACTCTCCCGATATGTTTTTCTTCTGGGAACAAATGTGTGAATCCCTCAAAAGCAAATCCCAGCAAATGCTGATGGATATTTTTGAAAAAATTCCCTCAATATCCATCGATTTTGCCCTTATGGAAAAGGCAAAAGGCGTCCTTATGTGTGAAGGAGGATTCGGTTGGTCGGATGTAGGTTCCTGGTCGTCCTTGACAGATATTTGGCCGAGAGACGCCGGCGGTAATGCTTTAAAAGGAAGCGGGATTTTCCTGGATTCGAATAACTGTCTTCTTTACAGCCCTCACAAATTGACTGCCCTTGTGGGAATCGAAGATATTATCGTCGTCGATACGGAGGATGCCCTCCTCATCTGTCACAAAGACCGGGATCAGAAAGTAAAAGAAATCGTCGACAATCTTTTAAAAACAAAAAAACCACTTACCTGACGATTCCCCTTTTTTTTGGGGGAACTTCTCTTTGCTCAATAACTCAATAACTCATTTGATTGACATTGACAAAGCGCTCTGTTATAAGCAGTTCTTTAGAAAACACTTTACGGGACATAAAGCCTTTCTAAAACGAGAAAACACATGAAATTTTCCTATTCCGTTTCGGCGGTTTCAGCATTAAAAAACAGCTTTCGCCGTCAGAACATCCTTCGTCCCTTTCGAACGCGGCGTTACGACGCCGGCGACCGCGTCTGCTATGAAGTCAGAAGTGTCTTTCCCGAGAACAAAGCTTCTGCCGAGCTGGAAATCGAAAAATTTGTCGGAGGCGGTTTTGCCGGACAGGTTTACAAAGCTAAACTGCTTGACATATCACCTCAAACCAAACCTCTTCCCGATTTGGAAAAAGGCCGCTCTTATGCTCTGAAAATTTTCATCCCACCAACGGGATTCAGCCGGTGGTTTCGTAATGTTGTTTACTTTCTGGCATTCCAGGGTCCCTTCTCTCTTCAGGTTAATCCCGTCGCAGTAAGGGCAGCGGCCTTATGGCAAAAACTTCTCCGCCGCGGGGCACAGGTGAAGCTGGGAGATGAAAATCACATAGTCAACATACTGGGAACTTTCATCGATAAAAATATGGGAAGCTGTGGAGAAATCAGCGAATGGATAAACGGACGGTTATGGCGGCTGGAAGCCGATGATAATCTTGACGATCGGAAAAGGGGAGATCTCACAACCTCATCGGGACATCCAGGCTCACCCGAGTACCGGGCAAAAAAAGATTTCATGATACGTCTTGTCCGATTGATGCATGACATGGGTGCTGTCGAACTGGCCCGACAGTATGAATGGTGGACCTGTAAAAGCCAGCCCAATGCCCTAAAAAGAATAAGCTCCGATCCCGATCCGAAACGAGGCTTTGTCGCCGTGGATTTCCGGGCCGGCCTGGCTTTGCTTCCTTTTTTACCTATGTGCCCGGTCGACATCAAACTCATCCTCAAAGGAATAGGCAGAGGAAGCCTTGTCCAGTTCGACAGGGGAAACATCGACAAGCTTAAGACTTTCGTTCAGAACAATAAGGAAGCATTTTTTTCCATGGACGGAATTGTCGAAGAATGCGAGAAAACCGACAAGGCCTACAGGAATTCTCTTCCGGATATCCCCCACCATCACGTGAAGCTCATATTCCATTCCAAATTGCGAGCATCGATCAGAAGGTCTATTCTTCGAAGCTGGGTGATCCGGAATTGTCTTGATGAAAACAAAATGGAGCGTCTCAGCAGAAACCTGTTTCTGTTTTTTGTCTACTACATCCTGGGAATGATTCCCTTTCTTGGAAGTTCCCTCCGCAGGGTATGGGGAAGAATGGACTATCGCCGTCATGCCTTTAAGTTGCTCTCCAGCATGTCCTATTTCCGGAGGGCTTTCCGGGCCCATATCCTCGAGTCCCTCATTCGCTGGCACAGAGCCGGCAGGATTACCGAATCCCGCGCATTGAAGATATCCCGTTCTCCCGCATGCGCTTTGGCACACTATCCGCTTTCGATTCTGCCGGCCGGTCTGCACTGGTTTCTAACGGACTTCTCATACACACGGAAAGTCCTGGACAATATTTTCGCCCGCCCCCTGAGACTGTATTTTAAAGCCCGCGAACGCGAAAAATGGCTTCTAAGCATGGTCTCTCAAGGGGAAGAATCAGGAATGCTTAATCCCAAGGAAGCCGACCACATCAGAAAACAGTTAAAGGAACCGTTTATCCAAAAATACTTGAAAAGCCTGGCCGTACATATATGTACCGTTCCGGTAACCCAGATTGTATCTGTTTTTGTGGCCCTTGTTTATGTTCGTCTTCACCCGGAGCTTTCCTGGCAGCAGGCATCACTCCATGCCGGCATTATCCTGGGGCTCTTTCAGGTGACACCAATTTCTCCCGGATCCCTGGTTCGAGGATTGTATGTTTCTTTCCTCGTCCTCAAAGAGAAAAATTTTAAAGACTATAACATCGCCTTTTTTCTGAGTTTTTTCAAATACATCGGATACCTGGCTTTTCCGATTCAAATGGCCTACCGATACCCCGATCTCGCCCGCTTTATGGCCGGGCATTGGGCCACGGGAGCCGTCCATATCGTCCCTGTCTTCGGTGAAAGGGGTGCCCTGTTGGAACACGCCGTGTTCGACCTGTTCTACAACTATCCTCTGACCATACGACGCCGTCTTCGTCAAAGAAAAAAGAAACGGGAAGATGTTAAATCGCGGATTTGGCATATGCCGTTTTGTATCCTAGGCGGTGCATGCGTTTTGGGCCTCGTAAATTTTATCTATACCCAACTCAAAGGAAACACACCCGGCTTCGGCCAAATCTGGTGGGCAGCCATATGGATTCCGGTTTTTGTTTCAGCGGCAGTAACAAGATGGAGCGGGGGAATGCGTCTGCCCCACCGCCTTGCGGCGGGAACCATCTGCGGTGCATGCATCGGTATTTTTTCCGCAGCCCTGCATGTCCTCTGGCCCACCATTTTAGGACAAACTCCTGGTCTTCCTTTGTTATCAGGAGAAGTTTTAGGTCCTGCCGCAACGGCAGCCCTCTGGAGAACTTTTCTTTTCGCCCTGATGGCTTTCCCTGCAGCCCTCAAGACCGAAATAAGGCCCCTATCTGAAAAATCCAAATAAAATGGATTTTTCAGATGTTAGTAGTCTTCGTAAGGATCCACCCCTGCCACTTCGTAATACGTTCCGCCCTCCATCTCGACCGGAAGGTAATAAACGCCCTTGTAGTAGTAATATTCTCCCTCTTCCGATTGTACCGTTTCATACCCGTAGGGAAGCTCCTCTAAGATGAGGCCCTCGGGAGGATTGACAACCACGTAAGCTCTCCGGTTGGGATCGTAATCATAGAAGACACCGTCATAGTGATAATATGCTTTGTCTTCCATATAAAAGACTTCATGCTCCTCCGGAATCTCAGGAACTTCCGCTCCCAATGGGGCATCGATTACCTCATACATCCTTTCATCGGGATCATAATAATAATAGGAACCCGTATGGTAATAATATGGGATATTATCGTAATAAAAGGTGTGGTAACCGGGAGGAAGCGACCTCATACGATAACCGTATGGAGCCGACATGAGCACGTAACTTCCCCTGTATGGACGGTAATATCTTCCACCGTAGTAATAATAGGGGGAACCCCGCCAGTTGAAGGAACGATAGCCAATCGGAGGCCTGGATATCATCCTTCGTGTCCGCCAGGATCGGTAAGGCGATGTTCGCGGACGGAAGTATCTTCCTGCCCTGTAACTCCGGGAGCGATAACCCGATGGAGGCGGCTTCAGACCGCGTCCCGAAGGAGGCCGCTTGGACCTGCTTCTTATGCTGGGTGGGGGAGCGCTTCTCCGTCTCCGTGGCGGACGCCGCCTTTTTTTTCTTTGTGGAAAGATAACGGTCTCGTCGTTAGTTTCCGCCGCACATGGAGAAGACAGAGCGGCCGCTGTAAAAAACAACGCAAAAAAACCCAAAAAGAAAAATGGAAGGACTTTACCCCGTAATTTTTTATCCCTCATACCTTTCCTCCTCAAACATAAAATTGTAGTGAGTCCCCTAATATTTCTCACGTAACCGAGACACTCCCTTTTTCCCCGTTGTTATTTCTTTCAATGACAGCACTTGATTCCTTTTTGACGGAAAACCTACAACACATCTTAAATAATCACTCATAGTATATCAAGAGGAAATTTATTGAGCAATAGCAATCTGTTTCTAGGAACCTGTTTCGAAGCTTCTTTTCGAAAAGCAAGAATAATTTTCGAAACAAACTCGAAACAAACTTGATTGACAGCCCCACAAAGCTGTGATAGAAAAGGAGCAGGTAAACCCATTTTATAAAGGAGGCATTATGGGAAAGAAACGTGTGTTTTTGTACTTAACCATCTTTCTATTCCTGTACTCTGTCCCCAACAGTCATGCCGAAGAACTCCAAATCCGAGTTGTCGTTGATCAGGCCAACATAAGGCTTAAACCCGATACAAACAGTTTAGTCATTTCGAGAGTCCCTCTGGGAGCCGTGATTAAAGCGCTAGAGAAAACAGGAGAATGGTATCATGTCAACCTTCCTCCCGATGAGAGCGGCTTTGTCGTGTCGGGATATATCCACAGCAGCGCCGTAGAAGAGATCGTCGATGAACCGGTAGAAAAAACGATTAAGAAACCTGAAACGGTTCCGATACCGAAAAAAGAGGTTCAAAGACCGCCGGAACGCTATGTTCCTCCACCACCGCCCCCGCCAGAGAAAGAAGACCGACCTTCTCTCTACGAAGAGCCAACCGGGACGAGGATCGGTGTCGGGCTGCGTGTGGGATATGGCGGAAGTGGTATCATGTTTGGCGGCAATTTTAATTTTCTGCTCATGAAAAACCTGGGGATCTGTATCGAAGGATTATACTTTGCCAAATCTGAAGAAGGGAATTCGGCATCTCTAGCCGACGGAGGACTGAGTAAAGGAAAAACGACCGTCATCCCTCTCCAGCTCAGCATACAGGGGCGTTTCCCCGTTTCCCCTCAGCTAACTCCATATATCTCGGCCGGAGTCGGATATTATCTCAATTCGTTCTCACTGGACAGCACGTTCGAAAGCTCTTGGAACACCTTAGGATTCACTATTGAGGAAACGGTTGACGGCGCCCTGGGTTTCCACGGAGGGGCCGGACTGGACTTTTTCCTGAACCCAAGCATGGCCGTTAATCTCGATGCCCGGTATATTTACCTTAAACCCAAGGGAAGCTGGACCATAACCGATCAGATCAGCACCACATCATCCAGCGGGGATATCGGCAAGATTAACCTGAGTTCCATTTCCATCGGGCTCGGGTTTAAATTTTTCTTTTAATCAAGAATGGGAGAACAAACCATGAAAAAGAAACTTTATCAATCTCTTTTTTTGGGACTCGTCGTATTGGCGGTCTTTACTTTGTTCCTCATTTCCAAACCCTCTGTTCAGGAATCACCTCCTCCCAACCAAGATTTGTTTGACCAAGGAAACATGGGAAAAGACGGCCACCCGAAAATGGAATACGCCCTGTATAAAAAAATCCAGTATTATCTGGCCGGGCAAGATGCGAACACCTTGCCTTTTGTCCAAAAAGTCGAAGAAGAACTTGAACCGGGAGGCATCATCCAGGTTATAGTCGAAGCACCCTTAAGAGGGCTTACTCTTAGCGAGCAGAGCAAGGCAAAAACCATGATTCAGACATTCATCGAGAACGTGGGCGGCTCGGTGGAAAAAATTCGCAAAAACCGGGTCCAATGCCGCCTTCCTTTGAATATCCTCCTTCAAATGGCGGATTTGCCCTTTGTCAAATACATCCGGTTGCCCATTCGTGATTTTACGATGGTGACGACTGAAGGAGTCTCAGCCACCGGAGCGGACACCTGGCAGTCAACAACAGCCTACAGGGGAAACGGAGCCAAAGTCGGCGTTCTCGACCTGGGATTTAAAGGATATACAAGCCTTCTGGGCACGGAGCTTCCCAGCACGGTTACCGCCCAATCATTCAGAACCGACGGCGACATCGAAGCCGGAAGCGTCCATGGAACGGCGTGTACTGAAATCGTTCATGACATGGCCCCAGATGCAAATCTTTACCTGGCCAATTACTCCACGCTCGACGATAAGGAAGACGCTGTCGACTGGCTTCTCAGTCAGGGAGTTAACGTCATCACTTCATCGACCGGCAACTACACCGGCGGCGCAGGAGACGGTACAGGACCCTACTGCGAGATCGTCAAAACAGCTTATGATGCCGGAGTCCCTTACGTCAACTCCGCTGGGAATGCAGCGCAGGACCACTGGCGAGGCACCTGGAGCGATACGGACAGCGACAAATGGCATAATTTCTCAGGCTTAGACGAAATTTGTTATTATTATGTTCCCAGTTATACTTTAACGGCCATCTATCTTAAATGGTATGACTGGGGAGGCTGGGACGGAACGAGCTACGGCGGTTCCGACCAGGATTTTGACCTGTACCTTTATATCTACTCCGGAGGCATCTGGCAATATGTCGACCATTCCTACAACTGGCAGAACGGCACTCAGTGGCCGACGGAAGCTGTAGGCTATTGGTACGCCACCGGATCAACCTATTGGGGCGCAGCGATCAGAAAATACAGCGCCACCAAAAATGTCACATTCGATCTCTATGTTACAGGCAACTCCAGCGCCATAGAGTACCCCGTCGCAGCCAGCAGCCTCGTCATACCCGCTGATTCGGAGCATGCCATCACGGCCGGTGCCAACGACTTCGCCTCACCCTACAACATTCACTACTACAGTTCACGCGGACCCAACTTGGCGGGAATCATCAAGCCGGACATCGCTTCTCCTTCGGGGGTATCGACCGATACTTACGGTTACGCCAACTTTTTCGGCACGTCGGCCTCCGCCCCTCACGTCGCAGGAGCCATCGCCCTCATGCTGGGGAAAACCCCTTATACCCCCATGGAGGTCTGGACCATTCTCCAGAGCCGGGCCGGCGAGCTGGGTGCGGCCGGAAAGGATAACGTCTACGGATACGGCCGATTGAAACTCGACAAATAAAGGGTAAAAAAAAGGACGGATGCCGGGTCATCCGTCCTTTTTTATTCTACAGCTTTCGCGATATCGCGAGAATCTTTTTAAAAATGGAAGGACAGCCCTCCGAGAGCCATGATCGTTTTCACGGGTTCATCTTCCGTCCAGATATAAACATATCTTCCTGAGGCGAATACGCCGACACCTCCTGAAAACATGAAAGAAAGCCCCGCACCGCCGAATGCCATAAAATTATACTTTTTCTCCGGGGGTTCGATGATTGTCTCATAGCCCAATGTCGACGTATAAGTCACTGTCTCCGCACTTAAAATATAATTGACACCTCCGCCGCCATTGATAAAAACATTCAAACTTTCACTCCGTACAATATTGAAACCCACCGTTAGAAAACCCATAACATTTTTGTAAGTGTCTATCTCCACCGTATCATTATCCGACGGATCGATCATGGTTACCTTGCCCTGCATGTTGTAATGGACCTCTAAACCGGTGAAAAACATCTTTTCCGAAGAAGAAGTGATTCCCAAACCAAAACCGAGAATAGTATGGGCATCGGTGTTTGAAAAATCCGTAACGCCGGGTTCATAGGTTCCTTCAACCGCCTGGTAAAAGCTTCCGGCACCAAAAAGATAAACATTCGTTTTGGCGTGAACGAAGGATGTCAAACCTACAACACAAAAAACAATAAGGAATATCTTCAATGGTTTCATCTAGGCCCTCCTTTTTAGAACTTGCCCTTACCTTTTTTCACGTTGACAACGATGATCTTTCCCGTTTTCGTATCTGAAAAGATTCCGTCCGTTGCCGTAAACTGCACGTAGTAGGTTCCCGATTGGGTGTAAGTAGGCGTCCATATAAATTCTCCGGTATCCGAGGCCAGGGTTGCACCCGTGGGCATGGATACCGCTGAATAGGTAATCGTATCGTTGTCGGGATCCGTCGCCTGAAGCTGGAACTTCAGCTCAACGCCTTCCTTGACGTTTTGATCGGAAACAGCACTCAGAACCGGGGGTTTGTTGGCCAGAGTCACTCCCCAGACCTTCATCACCCACTTGCCGACATCTACTTCGTCGAATTTGATCTTAAAATATCCGTCTTCCCCCCAATCCGTACCCCAGGAATTTTTGCAAATCCAGTATTGATTGACGGAATCATATCCGATGAGGGCGATGCAGTGTCCGCCTTCCGATGTGGCGCCGGGTGTTTTTTCGTAAACACCTCCCGTGTAAGAGTAAAAATCCGAGTAGACTTCCATGGATCCGATAAGAGGGTGGGAATTCAGCTCGTTCATAATGGCCGTATTGGATGTTATCCCGATATCCTGGTTGATAAGATAGCCGCCCTGTGTAACGTAGGCATACCCGTTTATACGGGCCAGTTTTTGAAGATAGTCAGTGCAGGGATTGCAGGGATCATCAGCGGCTGTATAAGGAAAACAAGCCTCGTTGGGTACCCCGCTGTTCTTGATATAACCGCATGCTTGGTAATAACTGCCTCCCACTATACAGTCTCCGGCTCCCGAACAGGAAAGAAGGTGCTGCTCGGAAAGATCCGGATTGCTGGTGGGCTTATTCTGGGTGATCTTCCAGACGGATTCGACGACCGCCAGCGTTCCAAAACACCAGCAGCTTCCGCATGTCCCTTGATCCCTGATTGGGGTCATCCAATCAGAGCTATCCTTATTCCTCCAGTCGACCAAAGCTTGGATAGAAATATCCGTGCTGATGGCGGCGAACTTTGACGGATCGATGTAAAGGGGGTTGATATTCCCCAATCTTTTCCGTCTTTCTTCAGGAGACAACCTGGTCATTGAGGTCTCGCCGGCCACCCAGTTCATATTATGGGCTTTGATCCGGGTGTTTATCTCGGCGATTTCCTGCTGCTGTGTATTTCTCTTTCCGTAAAGCCCGGCCATAAGGACCGACAGAGAAATAACCAATAAGAAAGTGAAGAACCATTTGGCTTTGCGCATATTTTCCTCCTTACTCGGTTTATTCACCTTAGAATAGATTAATTGAAAAGATTTATATCAGGCATAAAACAGGATGTCTTTCGATATGCCAAAAAACAGTCTCTCGATATATTATCCTTCCTCTAATCCCCTCGTATTTATTACCAGCAACTTTTCAAAAAGTCAACATGATTCACATATGATTCACATATGCGCACGAAATTCAAGGCAGACCGCTTATGGTCAGATTCCTCCTATTTACTTGTTAATCTGTATGATTCACGAGCCTTAACACAGGATAACCTAAATTATGAATACTGCAGTTTAACCTGGGTTTATTGCCATTCGGTTGATATTCCATTATAATTTCTGCCTCCAAGACGATGGTTTTTCATGAATTCCGGCTCTTCCAAACCCTGCTTCACCTTGAGTTTCTCCTTGCCGCTTTGGTTTTTCCCATTCTATGGATAACGACAGCTCCTTACGGCCGACACAACAGGCCCGGCTGGGGACCCCAGATTTCCGCCCGTCTCGGGTGGATTTTCATGGAAGCGCCTGCCGCTCTCGTTTTTGGAGTATGCTTTATTTCAGGAAGGTACGATGCGGGTATCACCGGGATCATCTTTTTCCTGCTGTGGGAAACACATTATATCAACCGGAGTTTTATCTATCCTATTCGCAAATCCGGTCCCATGAAAAATATGCCCTTTGCCATAGTTTTTATGGCCTTCATCTTCAACACCATGAACGGTTATCTCAACGGCCGCTATATTTTTCATTTTTCCAAGGGCTATTCCTCCTCCTGGCTGAGCGATCCCCGGTTTCTGGGGGGTGTTGTTCTGTTTGCAGGGGGGTGGGCTATAAACATTCATTCCGACGAAATCCTGGGAAGATTACGTAAAAAAAAAGAGAATGCTTATCATATCCCCCACGGTGGTTGTTTTAAGTTTGTTTCCTGCGCCAATTATTTTGGCGAAATTTTCGAGTGGACCGGCTGGGCCCTGGCCACTTGGTCCCTTCCGGGATTGGCCTTCGCCGTCTTTACAGCGGCCAACCTTATCCCCCGGGGACGCTCCCACCACCTTTGGTACCGAAGCCTCTTCCCGGATTATCCTCCGGAAAGAAAGGCGGTTATTCCCTACGTTTTTTGAATGTTAAAGAAACGGTTAGCTCCGGTAAGTCTTATTCCTGATTTGGATGGAAAGGTTCAGTCTTCTATCTTAAGCCCTAATTCGGAAAGCTGCCGGGCATCGACCTGAGAGGGGGATCCCGTCAGAAGACAGAGAGCGCTGGTCGTCTTGGGAAAGGGAATAACCTCCCGAATGGAATCACGTCCTGTCAGAATCATCACAATCCGGTCAAAACCAAGGGCGATCCCACCATGGGGCGGGGCGCCGTATTTCAATGCTTCCAGAAAAAAACCGAATTTTTCTTCGACTTGATTCTCTTTCAAACCTAAGGCCTTGAATATCTTTTTCTGAAGATCCAGCTCGTGAATACGGATGGAACCTCCTCCGATCTCAACACCGTTCAACACAAGGTCATAGGCCCGGGCCCGGACATGCAGAGGGTCTTTTTCCAGGAGAAAAACATCCTGTTCATGTGGGGATGTGAAGGGATGGTGCATGGAAACAAACCTTCCTTCCTCTTCATCCCATTCAAATAAGGGGAAACGCGTAATCCAGCAAAAAACATACGCCCCTTTTCCCCTGTCCATCCAGGAATCATCAAAGGTTCTTAATCCGCCCAGAACTCCCAGAGCCGTCTTTTCTTCATCAGCTGCCATAAGAACAAGGTCATCTCCGGCCGCCCCCGTCTTTTCCCAAATTTTTTGGAAATCCGACTCGCTCAGCTTTAAAGAAGACTTGAAGCCTTCCGCCCGTTTTATCCATATGATACCCTTTCCCCCCAATTCCTTTGCTCTTGAATTCAGCTTGTCCAACCGGCTGCGGGAATAATGACCTCCGCCGGGTATAACCAAGGCTTTCAGGTATCTTTCGGCATCGAGAACACCCTTGATGATATCGGAGTTGACCTTACGTCCGGTTTCCGTCAAGTCTTTTATTTCAAGCGAAAAGCGAAGGTCCGGTTTATCAGTTCCGAACCTTTGCATGCTTTCTTCATACGTCAAACGCGGAAAGGGAGGCCGGATCTTGACGTTGATCAAGTCAAAAAGAGCCGCCATCAAGGCTTCCGTTAAACCAAACACATCCTCTTCTTCTACGAAACTCATCTCGATATCAATTTGAGTGAATTCAGGCTGGCGGTCCGCCCTGAGGTCTTCATCACGAAAGCACCGAACAATCTGGAAATAACGGTCCAATCCGGCGATCATAAGAATCTGCTTGAAAATCTGCGGCGACTGGGGAAGGGCATAAAACCTTCCTTTGTACTCCCGGCTGGGAACAAGATAATCCCGGGCTCCTTCCGGTGTCGATTTGGTCAAGAAAGGAGTTTCAATTTCGAGAAATCCATTCTCACTCAAAAAATTTCTGGTACACAGGGCGGCCCTATGTCTAATTTTCAGGTTTTGCTGCATGGACGGTCTTCGCAAATCCAGATACCTGTACTTGAAACGGAGTTCCTCCGAAGCCTTGGGGGGATCAGCGACAACAAACGGCGGCACCTCGGATTCATTCAAGAGTCTCAGATCTTCCGCTGCCACTTCAACTTCTCCGGTCGGCATGGCGGCATTTTTTGATTGGACTTCCCTCTCCCTGACCATTCCACGAAGAGAAACGACATCTTCCATACGAAGCTTTTTAGCCTTTTTGAAAATACCGGATTTTTCGGAGGAAAAGACAACCTGGGCTAAACCTTCCCTGTCCCGCAAATCGACAAAAACCAGGTTGCCGATATCCCGAATCCTCTGGATCCATCCTTGAAGAAGCACCTCCCGGCCGATGTGTTCAGACCGTAGTTCGCCGCAGTACAAATTTCTTTTTTTTAAAGTTTTATTTTCGGATTTCATAAAACCACTTTCAATGAGACGCTACAAAGGCTGCCCAATAAAAGCAAGAATGCCCTTCAAATCACCTTCCATTTGAACGCCGTCCGACATGCGCTTAATTCCGTAAACGCCTTTCTTTATCTCATTTTCACCAATGATCAATACCCAAGCCGCCCCCAGCTTATTAGCGCGGCTTAACTGATTTTTCAGGCTTCTCTCTTTGTATTCTAAAAGACACTCGATCCCCTGTCTTCGAAGTTCCCGTACAAGTTCCATCCCCTTGGATAAAGCAGCCTGTCCCAAAAAGGCGGCAAAGAGCATCTTGCGGGGCTCTTCAACCGCGGAAAGAAGAGAAATGATTCTTTCCACTCCCATGGCAAATCCTATACCACAAATGTCCGGCCCGCCGAATTCCTTCATCATATCGTCGTATCTTCCTCCGCCCAAAACGGCATCTTGAGCCCCCAGACGCCGGCTTACTATTTCAAAGGTCGTCTTGGTGTAATAATCCAAACCACGGACGAGTTTGGGCTCAATGGTATATGTCAATCCGAAAGCATCCAGATAACCGCAAAACCTGCTGAAATGTTCCCCGCACTCCGCACAAAGGAAATCAGTAATTTTAGGAAATGACCTGGCGGCTTCCCGGCAGGCTTCGATTTTACAATCGAAAATCCGCAAGGGGTTGGATTCCAATTTTCGCAGACAATCCGGGCAGAGCACATCCTTGGCCCCGGACGCTTTCTCTCTTAGAACCTTCAGATAAGAAGGCCTGCATTTCCGGCAGCCGACGGAGTTGACAAGGATTTTGATGTCCTTTACACCCAGTCTTTTCAGTAAAAAATCGGCCATCTCGACAATTTCAGCATCAACAGCCGGTTCTTTTTCATCAAAAACCTCGATATCAACCTGGTGAAACTGCCTGAACCTTCCCTTTTGCGGTTTGTCATAGCGGAACATGGGCCCGATGAAATAGAACCGAAGCGGTTCGGGCTGAAGGTAAAGGCGGTTTTCGATGATGGCGCGAACAACGGAGGGGGTGTATTCGGGCCTGAGGGTTAGCGAACGCCCTCCTTTGTCCGTGAACGTATACATTTCTTTGATGACAACATCCGAAGTGATGCCCGTTCCTTTTTCAAAAAGTTCCGTCGCCTCAAAAACGGGAGTTCTGATCTCCCGGTAACCATAAAGCTCAAAAACATGTTTGCATTCCCCTTCAAGACGCTGCCAAAGACGTATTTCTTGAGGCAGAATATCCTTGGTGCCTTTTATGGCGGAAACGGCCTTTTTCATTTTTCCGTAAAAACCCCTATCTTACGGAATTTTTTGTATCGATCCTCTAGAAGATTATCGACAGGTTTTTCTTCCAGCTTTTTGAGGATTTTTTGAATCTCCCCATCGACGGTCTTGAACATCTCTTCTGGATCGACATGGGCCCCTCCTGAAGGCTCGGGAATAATCTTATCGATGATCCCCAAATCTTTCAGGTCCTGGGCTCCGATTCTCAAGTTCTCCGCCGCCTGCTGGACCGCCGACTGGTCCTTCCAGAGAATGGCTGCACACCCTTCGGGGGAGATTACGGAATAAAAGGAATTTTCCAGCATGAGATAATAATCTCCCACACCTACACCAAGGGCCCCTCCGCTTCCCCCCTCACCTATGACTATGTTGACGATGGGAATTTTCAGCTTGGATATTTCATGAAGGTTATAGGCAATGGCTTCCGCCTGCCCCCTTTCCTCGGCCTGAATCCCAGGATAGGCTCCCGGTGTGTCGATCAAGGTTAGAACAGGAGCCTTAAATTTTTCAGCAAGCCGCATAACGCGCAACGCTTTACGGTAGCCTTCGGGATTGGGCTGTCCGAAATTCCGATCAAGGCGCTGTTTTGTGGTCCGGCCTTTCTGATGCCCGATGACGGCCACCGTCCGGCCGTGGAAAAATCCGAAGCCTGAGATAAGAGCTGTGTCGTCGCCCACCCTTCGGTCGCCGTGCAATTCTATAAACTGATCCAGGAGATTATCGATATAATCCAGCGTGTAGGGACGCTGAGGATGCCGGGCGAGCTGGACGATATGCAGAGGTTTCAACAACGGTTTGATCTTTTGCCATTCGGCTTCGATCTGTTTTTTCAGGTCGGCTATTTTGTCTTTTTTTTGTGTATCTTCGCTCTCTTTCAAATCATCGATCTTTTCCTTCAGCTTCAGAATGTTTTTTTCCAGTTGATAGTAGTCTTTGATTTTTGTCATTTTCCGGTTTGCCGTTTGAAAGAATTCCTGCCTATTCTATAAGCTTGACCGAAACAAATCAAGCCTTCATAATCAGGCTTCATAATCAGGGATCATATACTGTCCTTACTTTTTATGTTAAAAAGGAAAAGACGTCTATGTGGGAAAAATTGAGGATAAACGAGGACCGTTTTCACCGGGATTTTGAAGCTCTGGCGAAAATCGGGGCGACATCCGATGGCGGAGTCGACCGGCCCGCCTTCAGCCCGGCTCATTCGAAGGCCCGGCAGTGGTTTCTTCAAAGGGCAGCAGCGGCCGGCTTGAAAACAAATGTGGACAGCGCCGGAAACCACTCGGCCCTTTATCCCTGCGGCCGGCCAAAGGCTCAAGTCGTTTTGCTCGGTTCCCATCTCGATTCCGTTCCCTCGGGAGGACGTTTCGACGGCGCCCTGGGCGTCCTGGCCGCCCTCGAAGTCCTGCGCACAGTCAAGGAAAACGGCCTTCGGTTTAATACCGACCTGGAAGCTGTCGACTTCACTGACGAGGAGGGTCGTTTTTTGGGATTTCTGGGGAGCCGGGCCTTGACCGGAAACCTCAAGACCGAAGACTTGAGTTTTTCTACCACGACAAAACCAACATTCCGAAAAGCCCTCAATTCCACGGGATTGACGCCGGAATCCATTCTCTCCGCGGCACGGAACAAAAAAACTCTTTCCGGATACCTCGAGCTTCACATCGAACAGGGACCGGTTCTCGAGGCCCAAAAAAAAGATATAGGCATCGTGACGGGAATCACCGGCATCCTTTCTTTCTCCCTGACGTTCACGGGAATCGCCGGCCATGCCGGAACCTTCCCCATGGAAAAGCGAAAAGACGCGGGGTGGGCGGCCGCTTCTTTCATTCTGGCCGTTCGCCGAATCCTTCTCAACAAATTTCCAGGGTGTACGGCCACGGTCGGAAAACTCCATCTCGAACCGGGGGCCGTAAATGTCATACCCCGGCAGGCCGTGCTTTCCCTCGAATTCCGGGCCGGGGACAGAACCACACTGGAAAAACTGGAATCCGTCCTGCTGTCAGCAACCGAAAAAACCGTCAGGCGGTATGGAACGAAGCTGGATATCGTCCCCATGGAAAAAACGCCGCCGGTTCCTACCAGCTCCATCATTCAAAAAACAATCCAAAAAACCTGCCGCTGCCTGGGACTGAGCTCCCTTCACATGACCTCGGGTGCCGGACATGATGCCCAGATTTTGGCCCGTATCTGCCCGGCGGGTTTGATTTTTATCCCTTCCATCGGAGGAATCAGTCACTCTCCCCGGGAGAACACCCGTTGGAAAGATTGTGTGAACGGGGCCAACATTCTTCTTCAAACCGCGCTCTCTCTAGCGGAAACAAAGGATATCCCATGAAGCAAGAAAAAAAACCACTCATCACATCCGGGTTTACCCCCGAGGAAATTGCCGAAGACCTGGCCCCCTTGGTTAATTTTCAGGAAGAAGGTTTGGCAAAAAAAGACCTCGAAAAAATGTTTGAAAAAAGACTGATCCCCCATTTTGTGCGCTATGACCTTCCCGAATTCCAGTCCCTCTACAATTGTTTTCCCGAAGAAGGCGCGGAACTGGGCGCGCAGCTGTCTCTTCGCTACAACCAGGGGGTGACCAACTGGATCGTATCTCCCGGCGGCGTTTTGCTTGAGGAGCTGTGCTGCCAAGCCCTCTGCCGGCTGTTCGGGCTTTCGGCTTCCGCCGACGCCACCTTTATGTACTGCGGCACCTACGCCAACCAGCAGGCCATCTACCTCGCCCTTCACCGGCATGCCGAAAGGACGGGCTTTAACCTTGCCCAAAAAGGGCTGAGCGGATTCCCGAACGCCTCAAAGCTGGCGGTGGCCGCTTCTCAGGAGGCCCATTTTTCCGTGAGGCATGCCCTGCGCATTTTGGGACTCGGCGAACAGAGCCTGGTCCTCATCCCTATCGATAAAGAGAGGAGGATGAATCCATACAAACTTAAAGCTTTGCTGGAAGAAAAGGGGGATAAACGGGAAATCTTCTGTGTGGTCTCCACGGCCGGTACCACCTCGACGGGATCCATTGATCCCATCGCCGCCGTTTCTGATATTTGTGAACATCATGACGTCTGGCATCATGTCGACGGGGCCTACGGCTTGGCCTTTCGGCTGCTGCCCAAACTCGCTTCCCGTTTTGAAGGCATCGAAAGAGCCGATTCCCTCGTCTGGGATCCCCACAAACAGTTCGGCGTACCCATTCCCAATTCTCTCTTGTTCGTTCGAAAGAAGGAAGATTTCGACCGAATGGCCATCTACGGTGAATATTTCAACCGGAAGGACGACCCCGAACCCAACCCGGGATTCAAATCCCCGCCGTCCACCCGGCCCCTTTCGGCGCTTCCCCTGGTCGCCGCCATTCGTTTTCAGGGGATGAAAAGAATCCGGGAAAGGCTGGGCGCGCCCCTGAAGGCCGTTCGAAAAACCTGGGAAAAGCTGGACTCCCATCCGGATTTTCAACGCTTACACACTCCGGACACCGGAATCCTCTGCTTACGGATTGTGCCTGAAAAATTTCCCGCCGCGGAGCTGGACAATCTCCAAAAATACATTTATGAGGACATAAAAAAGGAAGGCCGAAGGTCCGTCTCCATGACCAGGCTGAACGGAAAATATGCCCTTCGTATTGTCGCCATCTCGCCCTGTGTTACGGAAGAAGCGGTCTGGGAAACGATCATCTCCATTCGGCGGACAGCCCGGAAGTATTCCTTCACCGTTTAACCCCAAAAGGAATATTCCGGACGGGATGAAAGTGTCTTTAGCATCTTAAAACTTCAAGAACTTCAAGAATTTTTTGACAGCTTGATTTTGTCTGTGCTATAAGGTTTTTCCGTGGTAACAATACATGCTCCTGCAAAAACAGGCTTCGATAACACAGCCTACTTAAAGGCTCAAACCGCTTCCATCCTCGATCGGGTCCGCCGATTCCGGCAGAAACTCTATCTGGAATTCGGTGGAAAACTCCTTTTCGACTTTCATGCCTCCCGCGTTCTTCCCGGATTCGACCCCAACGGTAAAATGAAGCTTTTGAACAAGCTGAAGGATAAAGCGGAGATCCTGCTCTGTATCTACGCCGGGGATATCGAAAAAAAGAAGATCCGTGCGGATTTCGGCATAACCTACGACGCAGACGCCCTCAAGCTCATCGACGACATCAGAGAGTGGGAACTTGATGTCTCCGGAGTTGTTTTAACCCGCTATGACGACCAGCCTTCCGTGAAAATTTTCAAAAACCGGCTCGAGCACCGAGGTATCCGTGTCTACACTCACCGTACCACAAAGGGATACCCGACGGAGATTGAAACCATCGTCAGTGACGAAGGATACGGAGCAAATGAATATATCATCACAAAAAAACCTCTTGTCGTCGTCACCGGGCCGGGCCCCGGAAGCGGAAAACTGGCCACCTGCCTTTCCCAGATGTACCACGATTACAAGCACGGTGTCCCATCGGGTTACGCCAAATTCGAGACCTTCCCCATCTGGGACATTCCGCTCAAGCATCCGGTCAACGCCGCCTACGAAGCGGCGACCGCTGACCTGGGAGATAAAAATCTGATCGACCCCTTTCATCTTGAAAAATACGGCAAAACGGCCGTCAATTACAACAGGGATATTGAAATCTTTCCCGTTCTTCGAAGAATCTTGGAGGAGCTGACCCATAAAAAAACCATCTACGAATCTCCGACCGATATGGGCGTCAACCGGGTCAGCGCAGGCATTGTCGACGACGAGGTTGTTACCGAAGCCGCCCGGCAGGAAGTCATTCGAAGATACTTCCGCTACAGCTGTGAGCAGGCCATGGGATTTGTGGATAAAAAAGTCGTCGAAAGAGTCGAACTCCTGATGAAGGAGATGAACGTCTCTATTGAAGACCGGAAAACAGTCCCAGCCGCTCGCCGGGCCGCTGACGAAGCAAGAACCCGCAACAAGGGCCACAAAGGAATTTACTGCGGAGCGGCCATCGAGCTCAAAAACGGAGTTATTATTACGGGTAAAAACTCCCCCCTGATGCACGCCGCTTCGAGTCTTGTTTTGAATGCCGTAAAATCCCTGGCCGGCATACCTGATTCCATTCCCTTGCTTCCCCTCTCCATCTTAGAGTCGGTCTCCGCCTTGAAAAAGAATGTCCTCCGCTCGAAATCCGCCAGTCTCGACCTCGAAGGAACCCTCATCAGCCTCAGCATCAGCGCAACAACAAATCCTGCGGCCCAGCAGGCCCTTTCCCAACTGGCTGAACTCCGCGGCTGCGAAGTCCATATGACCCATATGCCGACACCCGGAGACGAGGCGGGCCTGAAAATGCTCGGTCTCAACTTGACCAGTAATCCTAATTTTGCCTCAAAGGACCTCTTTCTGGGTTGAATCGATGAGATTCTTCTTTTTCCCTCGCCCGTTTTAGACCACTATCTATATCACAAAATGAGACCAGCCTAAGTTGAAATTAGTCCTATTCTTTTTATTTGATTTATGCTAATATTCTTATTTATAGTTGAGTTTTGAAACACTCACATAACCTCCTTATTTAACCTTCGTACCGCCTGTGCTGTTCACGATTCGAGGGATAAGAGGGTAATGGTCGGCACGTGAATAGTGCAGGCTAAACACATTTTATTTCGATAAGGTATATCATGATAAATACGACACGAAGAAACCACATCAAAATTCATGCTTTTTTTCTCATCGCCGGATATTTTTTCTCGGCCATAACTGCATCCGCCGCTTCTTCTCCTCAGCACAAAACCAAAACTCGCTCTTTCAGCCTGGAAGCCGCCCGTGAATTCGCCGTTCAGCACAATTACGACGCTGTCAAATCCCGGCTGGATGTAGAATCCGCCGGAAAAAAAATACGTGAAACCACCGCCGCCGGTCTTCCTCAAATCAGTTCCTCTCTGAATTACCTCAACAACCTGGAACTCACAACCGTTCTTATACCCAATTTTTTTGAAGGGAAATTCGACGAAAAAATTCCGGTCCAATTCGGCACTCAGCATAACGCCACGTTCACAGTCCAGGTCAACCAACTAGTTTTCAACGGCAGTTATTTCGTAGGCCTTCAAACATCAAAGATTTACCGCCGTCTTGCCGACCAGGGTTTGGAGAGAACGGAGCTGGACATTCAAGAGACGGTTACCGACACATATTTTCTCATCCTCGTATCGGAAGAAAGCGAAAAAATCTTACAGGCCAGCTTGAATAACCTCCAAAAAACCCATTTTGAAATCAAAGAGCTTCACAAGGAAGGTTTCGTGTCCGAGACGGATGTGGATTTGATCCAGGTTTCCGTCAACAGCCTGAAAAACGGACTGCAAGCCCTTCGCCGCCAGATAGAGGTAGCCTATAAACTGCTGAAATTTCAAATGGGGTTGGAGCTGGGCGAAAAGATCGAACTGGAAGATTCTTTGTATTCATTTATTCAGGCCCTTAATCCGGAGAAGGCATGGGAGGCAGAATTCGAACTCGAAGACAATCTTGATTATCAGCTTCTTCAGACCCAGGAAAAACTCGCCGAACTGGCCTTGAAAAACGAAAAGTCCAAGTACCTGCCGACCGTTTCCGCTTTTTATTCCTACCAGCGCAATTCCTACCGTGACAAGATCGATTTTTTCAGCAAAGACGCCAACTGGTTCCGGGCTCAAATCCTGGGCATAAACGTCAGCATCCCCCTGTTCAAGAGCGGGGCCCAATCGGCCCGGGTGAAGCAGGCGTCGCTTGCTTTGGAAAAAGCCCGAAAGACAAGGATTCAAGCCGGAGAAGGACTGCGCCTGGAAATGGAAAGAGCTGTCAGCGGTCTGAAATCCGCTTATGATAATTATATCAACATGAAAACCAACAGGGAACTTTCCGAAAAGATTTATCATGTAACCCTGGAAAAATACAAAGAAGGAGTTTCATCCAGTATGGAGCTTACTCAAGCACACGACAAATACCTGAACGGCCAATCACAGTATATTCAAGCCATGTCCGGGCTGCTGAGCGCCAAAAACCGGCTGGACCGGATCACCCATAATTATTAAACCGGAACCATAAGGACAAAACCATGAAAAAAGCAAGCATAAAAAAAACCATCATCTTAACGGGAATCCTCTTAGGTCTTTACGCCTGCCGTCCCGCAAACAACCAATCTGAACTTGAGCGCCTGATCAAGGAAAGAGATGCCCTGAACGAAAAAATCGACCGGCTTCGGGCTGAACGTTCGGCGGAAAACGGCGCGGAACGTTTTCGGGAACCTGTCCCCGTGCAAATCAAGGAAGTGGCCCTACAAGAATTCCGGCATTTCATCACCGTTCAAGGAACGGTGGAATCCGAATCAAATATCCTGGTATCCCCCCAGACTCCGGGGCTGGTTCAAACGCTGCATGTTCGGACCGGAGACCGGGTGACAAAAGGACAGATTCTGGCCGAATTGGATGCGTCCGTCATCCAACGGAGTATCGAAGAAGTCAAGAACGGATTGGTATTGGCCCGTACCGTTTTCGAACGCCGGGCCCGGCTTTGGGAAAAAAATATCGGCAGTGAAATCGAATACCTGCAGGCCAAAAACAATAAAGAAGCTTTGGAGAAAAAATTGCTGACCCTTCAAGAGCAGTATCAAATGACCCTTATCACGGCTCCCATTTCCGGAACCATCGATGAAGTTATGATTAAAGAGGGAGAAATGGCCGCCGGCGGTTACGGTGCTTTCCGAATCGTCCAATTATCCCGTCTTAAGATCACGGCCTCCCTTTCCGAAAATCACATCACCAGAATCGAGCAGCAGGATATCGCTCAAATCTCCATTCCTGTAGCCGGAATACAATTCGAACAGCGGCTGCATGCCGTTTCCCAGGTTATCGATCCCGACAACCGGACATTCGACATCGAAATCCTGATTCCCAGGACCATAAAAAACATCAAACCCAATATGCTGGCGGTCGTCACCATCAACGATTACACCAACCCACAAGCTTTGGTGGTTCCCCGGAATATCATCCAGAAGACGGGAGAAAATAACTTCATTTTTGTGGCGGAACAGAAAAACGGCAACATGGTCGCCCGGAAACGAGTGATAACAACCGGAGAAGACTACGCCAACCGCGTGGAAATCACCGGAGGCCTCTCATCTGGAGAAAACGTGATCGTTTTCGGCTTTCAGAACCTTGGAGACGGACAGCCCATATCCATCAATGGAACATCACAATGAAACATCCTCAGTTTAAAATATCCAACCTGGCCGTGGAAAACCGGACCACCGTCTATATCTTCACCATCCTCCTCATCATTTTCGGGATCATGCAGTACAACAGCACCCCCAAGGAAAAATTTCCTGAAATCGTTTTCCCCTATTTTATGATCGGAACCCTGCACCCGGGAACCTCTCCCGCCGACGTGGAAAATCTTATCACCAGGCCGCTTGAGAAACACATCAAAGGAATAGAAGGTGTCAAACATATCAACAGCCAATCCATCCAGGACTACTCCTCCATTTTTATCGAATTCGAACTGTCCACCAATGACGTTCAAGCTTACCTCGACGTCAAACAAGCTGTTGATGACGCCAGGTCGGAACTGCCCGCCGATCTTTTCCAGGAGCCGCAGATCAGCCGCATCGATCTTTCTGAGATCCCCATCCTGTTCATCAACTTATCAGGGGATATCGGACTGGTCCAGTTAAAAAAATACGCCGACGAGCTTCAGGAAAAAATCGAAGCCTTGGAGGAAATTTCTAAAGCGGATATCGCCGGAGCCCTCGACCGGGAAATTCAGATCAACGTTGATCTCTACAAAATGCAGGCCGCCGGGATATCCTTCAATACCATCCAGAGCGCCGTCGCCGCGGAAAACCTGACCATTTCCGGTGGCCGGATCGATGAAGGCGGCATGCGGCGAAACCTTCGCCTCGTGGGCGAATTCGACACGGCCGATCAAATCGCGGACATTCAGCTGCAGAATGGTCTCGCAGTCCGGGACATCGCCGAGGTGGTGGACGGCTATAAAGAACGGGAAAGCTACGCCCGGCTTAATTCTCAGGATGTGGTCACCCTAAATGTGGTGAAAAAAAGCGGAAAAAACCTGATCTACGCCGTAGATAAAATAAAAGACATCGTCTCGGAATTCCGGAAAACGTCTCCCAATAACCTGAACATCATTCTGACCGGAGACACCAGCAATCAAACCCGCAACAACGTCAGCGACTTGTTCAACACCATCATCGTCGGGTTCATCGTCGTGGTGTTCGTTCTCATGTTTTTTATGGGGGAGACCAATGCCCTCTTTGTGGGTATTGCCATACCCATGTCCATCATCGTGGCTTTTATTTTTGTTCCAGTAGTGGGATACACCATGAATATGGTGGTTCTGATGTCCTTTATTCTGGTGCTGGGTATCGTCGTGGATAATTCCATCGTGGTGGTGGAGAACATTTACCGGCATTACATGAACACCCCCAACCTGCCCATCATCCCCGCCACCAAACGGGGAGCAGGAGAAGTGGCTCTGGCAGTCTTCACCGGAACCCTGACCACCATGGCGCCCTTTTTTCCCTTAATTTTTATGCCCGGTATCGCGGGAAAGTTCATGTCTTTTCTGCCGGTGACCATCATCATCACCCTTTCTGCATCCATGCTGGTCGCCTACGTTATCAATCCGGTCTTTGCTGTTTCCTTCATGAAATATATCCCCCCTGAAGAAAAACCTAATCCCTGGAAAATTCCCCGGAAAAAACTTCTTATCGCGGGAGGAATTGCCTTTCTTGCCGTGATCTTCTATATATCAGGGAATATGCTGCCGGCCAACATTCTGATGCTCGGAGTTTTGCTTTATTTTCTATTGAAAACCGTGCTGCAGTTCCTGATCGAAAAGTTCCAGAACCGCTTCCTGCCCCGTATGATGGGTACTTATAAAAAATCTCTGGCTTTTTTTCTCAGAGGCCGTCGTCCTTTCGGTGTTTTGGCGGGAATCATCATACTGATGAGCTTTTCCTTCATCCTCCTTGGCCTTCGCCGGCCTCAGGTGGTTTTTTTCCCAAAAGGAGATCCCAACAGCCTTTATGTCTACATCACCATGCCGGAAGGAACCCATATCGATGTGACCAATGACATCTGCCGCCGGGTGGAGGACATCGTTTTTGATGTTCTGGGAGATGAAAATCCGAATGTCGAGTCCGTCGTATCGAACGTGGCGGTCAACGCCGGCAGCGGGTTGTTCGAGAGGTTTCCCCAGGACAAGCTGGCCAAAGTGACCGTGACTTTCGTCGAATACAAATTCCGGACCGGTGACAAACCCACACAATCCTACCTGGAAGAACTCCGCAGTGCCGTGTCCGGCATCCCGGGAGCTGAAATCCGGATCGACAGCGATGTCATGGGGCCTTCCTCCGGCATGCCCATCAACATCGAAATCAGCGGGGATGATATCGAAAAACTGATAAATATAACAGAGAGGCTTCAAAAATTTATCAACAATATCGGAGTCGAAGGAATCGAAGAGCTGAAGTCGAGCATGGAAGTCAACAAGCCCGAAATCATCCTGAAAGTAGACCGGGACAAAGCCAACCGGCTGGGACTATCAACCGCCCAGATAGGTATAATGCTGCGTACGGCTGTGTATGGATCGGAAATATCCGAATTCAAAGAAGGAGAAGAGGGATATCCCATCCAGCTCCGCCTGGCGGAAGAATACCGGGATAACCTGGATGCCCTGCTTAACCTGAAACTGACGGCGCCCCCACGGGGAGACAGGTCCCCTTCCCGTATTCCCATATCATCGGTGGCGGACATCACCTACCGGACAAGCTACGGTAGCATCACCCGGGTGGACAACAAACGTACCATCACTCTTTCTTCCAACGTGCTGACCGGATACAACGCCAATCAAATCATCCAAACTATAAACAGGGCTCTTCCAAAATTCGAATTGGAACCGGGTTATACCGTCCAATTTACCGGAGAACAGGATACTCAAGCTGAAGTAGGGGAGTACCTGGTCAAAGCCTTGTTCATTGCTCTGGCGCTTATTTTCATCATCCTCGTATTCCAGTTCAATTCATTGGGCAAACCGCTGATCATCATCACACAAATATTTTTCAGTTTTACGGGCGTTTTTTTGGGATTCGCCTTATTCGGCATGGATGTCTCCGTGATCATGACCGGCATGGGGATTATCGCCGTGGCCGGCATCGTGGTCAAAAACGGGATTATTATCGTTGATTATACGGACAAACGTTTTCCCGGCAGCAAAAATAAGCTGGACGCCGTCATCGACGCCGGTGCCACCCGTCTTTATCCGGTTTTACTGACGGCATTGTCGACCATCCTGGGACTTCTTCCCTTGGCCATAGGATTGAACTTTAATTTCCAGACTTTTTTCACCAGGTTGGACCCCCAAATGTACTGGGGTGGTGATAACGCAGCTTTCTGGAATCCTCTGGCCTGGACCATCATTTTCGGCCTGGCCTTCGCCACCGTGCTGACCCTGATCGTGGTCCCGGCGATGTATACCATTTTTTATGTCAAGAAGTCCAAATAATCTCTGAAGGACAGTTCATGCTTCTTCTATTTTTTCTTTCGACATGATATCTCAAGAGCATCATCCCGAGAATTATTCATGCCGCAGAGAATCAACCGGGTTCAATTTCGCGGTTTTTAAGGCCAAAAAGCCGACCGTCATCAGAGCAATGACAAGAGCCGCACTTCCTGAGACAAAGAAAATCCAGACACCCAACGGGATTTTATAAGCGAAATTTTGAAGCCACGCTCGCGACGAAATATAGGCCAAAGGCCAAGCAAAAACGTTGGCGGCCAGCACCCACAAAGAAAATTCCCTGATCAGCATCCAGATGATTCGAGAATCGGAAGAACCCAGGACCTTGCGGATTCCTATTTCTTTCGTTCGCTGCTGGGTGGAAAAAACCGCCAGGCCCAATAAACCCAGGCAGGAAATAAACACCGCCAGCAGAGCGATCGACCTGGAGATATTTCCCATACGCTTCTCATTACCATAAAGCTTCTCCAGTCTATCGTCTAAATATTCATACTCAAATGCCGTAGTGGGAACGATTTTTTTAAATACAGATCTCACTCGTTCCAAAGTCCTGTCGATATCCTCAGGCTTCAGCCGAATAGAGATGGTATTCAGAGAAAAACCGAACTTGAGGACCATCGGCTCGACGGCATGATGCAGTGAGTTGTAGTGAAAATTTTTTACGACGCCGATGATGGTTCCATCCAAATCCCAGTAATGAAATTTTTTTCCAACGGGAGACCGCATATTCATAGCCTCGACAGCCGCTTCGTTCAGCACCATACCGGAGCGAAGTTCCGCGGGGAATTCCCTGGAATAGAAACGGCCTTCTTTCATCTTTATCCCATATGTTGAAGCAAAATCCGTGTCCATACCCATCACATAAAGCATGGACATGCTTTCGTTCACCTGCCGTCCCTCCCAGCTGATGACATCACTTGTCGCCGAAGACTGCGGAGCATCCAGTCTGGTATTGGTACGGGTTATTCCTTTTACGGCGGGAATCTGCAAAAGCTCCCTGCGCAAAGCGGGATAAGCCATAGCAATGGATTCCGACATGTTCATGCAGATAACCCCCTCATCTTCATAGCCCAGGTCGGATTTTTTAAGAAGCTCCGTTTGTCTGTAAACAACAAGGGTGGCGATGAATAGAAAAATCGAAACGGCAAATTGGAACACAACCAGGGCTCTGCGGAACCAGACACTGCTTCCACGGCTGCGGGATGTATTCCTGAGCATATGGACCGGTTTGACGCCTGATAGATAAAGAGCGGGATACAATCCTGAAAGCCCTCCGGCAAAAATCACAATACAGGCCAAAAACGCAAAGGACGCCGGTGAATAGGAAATCGCAAATACTCGTCCCGTCAGCTTCCCGAATAAGGGAAGGAAAAGATGGGCCAGCAGCACCGAAAGAATCCCGGCGGCCGCACTGAAAAAGAAAGCTTCGCCGGTGAATTGCCTGATGAGCTGCCAGCGTCCGGCCCCCATGACCTGTCTCACTCCGATCTCCCGGCCCCTGATCGAGGATCTGGCCGTCGAAAGATTCATATAATTGATGCAGGCGATGACCAGCACGAAAAAGGCCATGAACGTAAAAATATAGATATAAGTGATGAGCCCTCCATCTCTTTTGAGATCATAAAGGTGGACATGACTCAGCGGCTGCAAACGGACGGTGGTCGATGTCCGGGGCATGTAAGTTTTGAGAACGTCGCGTATTTTATGATTGAATGTTTGAACATCCGTGTCTTGATTTAGCTGTATGTATGTTTTGAAATTAAAGCCCCCCCATTCATCGAGGTCCCAGCCGATCTTGCGTGTAAATTCCAGCGGAATCAAACAGTCCATATCCAGATGGGAGTTGGGTGGAATGTCCTTTATCACCGCAGCAATTTTAAAAGGAGTGCCTTTTCCCATCATAAACATCTTTCCTACGGGATCTTTTTTTCCGAAATGTTTTTCCGCCACACCCTCCGTAAGAATGATGGAGCCGGGATGAGCAAAAGCCTCACCTTTTGCCTCACCTTGAATGGAATCGAAGCTGAACATGTCAAGAAATGCGGGATCGACCATCCAAACACGTTCATTGAATTTTTTCCCAAATGTACCGGCCGGTATTTCCCAGCGGATGGACCGGGCTGCGTTTACCACCTCAGGATAATTCTCTTTGAGCGCTTCCGCCAAAGGAGCCTGACTTGTGGCCGTATAGTTGATATCACCCCCCGGGCTGTGAAATTCCGAAACGACACGATAAAGTTCGCCGGCGTTTTTATGAAAGGAATCAAAGCCGAGCTCATAGCGAACCCAGGAAAGGATCAAAAAACAGCAGGTGAAACCGACCGCAAGTCCCGCCAGATTGATCAAGGAATACGTTTTGTTGCGGACGATGACTCTCTTCGACGTTTTGAAGTAGTGCCTCAGCATGGACATCGATGAAAGGCACATGTCCCATCCGGCATGAGGAATGGACCGCAGGACCTGTCCCCAGAACCAGAAACGGGCATTCCCCAGGCCTTTTTCCATAACCAAATCCTGGAACGCCTCCGTTAAATCACCCTGGACGGACTGCCGCCCGGAATCTGGAAACAATCTTCTCAGCATCCAGGTGGCGAGCCGGGGGGGCTTGTGATAGTGATGTGTCTTATTCATGGCATTAAGGGAAGGTCTTCGGTTCCGGCCCATACGGTGTTATGCACTCGTTTTACCTCAACCAGCGATCGTACGCCTTGGGAAGAAAGCAAATAATAACGTTTGCTCTTTCCTCCCCTTTTTGGCGTCGGGTCGGACATCCGCGACTCGAGAAAGCCTTTTTTTTCAAGTCGGTTCAAAATGACGAACAGGGCCCCAAAAGCCCATGTTTTTCCTGTCGTTGTCTTTAAATCCTCTCGAATGGTCACCGCATAGGCGTTGTCCTTTAAACGCCAAACGGCTAACAAAATATACTCCTCCGTACGGGAAATGAATTTGGATTTTGTTTTTTTTATCATTATACCTACAATATAGTTATTATAAATCCGATTGTCAAGGATTATTTTAACTCATTTGTAGGTATTTATTTCTTGGCGGAGTATCAACATGCTAACATTAAAAAAAGTCGTCATCCGGTGCGGATGTCAATCGACTGGGTTTCCATCGGGTCTGCCGATCCGGTAGTTTCGTATTTCGGCTCTTCGTAAAAATGGATACCTGGAAAAGAGTGAATGGTGAGGAAACGTCACTCCAGTCGGATTTTTAACGTTCTTCGAGGACAACTTTAAGATGTTGGGAAGGGATGGTTAGCGATAAAAGCAAGCCTGTCTCATCGGTCTCCAGAATCATTTCTGTCATTCCCAGATGCATGACCAGCGTACAGGGAGATTCTTCCTCTGGCCCGAGAGTAAACGGCATTTCCAGTTGGGGAATGATGTAAGCAGACAGTTCCACCGGTTCCGTCAGGGAACAGCGGAATTTTTTTGTGACAGCCAAATAAGGGGCGAACATGGGATTGGGCAAAAGAAAGGCATCCCGTCGCACTTGTACGGGGATACTCTGTTCCTCACCGGCGACGAATATTTTGTTGCCGACGGCACCCTCGACGATGGTGCTTGTCACCTCCTGGGGGACATTCATGAGGGATCCTTTAAAATGAAAAAACGAAGGAATGAATTCGGGATCCATACGGATAGTCAGGTGTTCGATATCGATGGGAACCGGTTTGGTTGTTTTTCCGTGAACGGAGAGAATAAATCCATCCTCCGCGGCGGTCCAGGTGTATTCTTCATAGCCGACTTTTTCATTCCGGAGATAGATGGAAAGATAGCCCTTTTCGACAGAGTCAGATTCACCCGTGGTGCACATGAAGCACAGGGTCAGCCCTACAAAAAATACCCAAAAAAGAAATTTCAGCTTTTGGGACAACGGGTCACCCGTCATGGGGCTCTTCAAGAACCACGGCCGTTCCGAAAACCATGATTTCGGCAGCGCTGCTCATGACCATCGAGGTTGTAAACCGTATGGCGATAACAGCATTCGCTCCCAAACCCTCCGCTTCCTCGACCATGCGATCCAACGCCTGCTCCCTTGACTCGGCCATCATCTTGGTATAGTCCCGAATTTCTCCTCCTACAATTCCCCGGAGGAAAGCCAAAATGTCCCGCCCGAGATGCCGGGCCCGGATCGTATTACCCCTAACAAGACCAAGATATTTTTTAATCTTTTTACCGGGCACTTGCTCCATTGTTGACAAGATCATTTCTCGACCTCCTTGTATCTTTCCCGCTTTCGAGTAAACAACTGCTCCCTGCCTAAAGAGACCAAAAGGACCACGGTTCCTCCCAAGCCCGCTA
Organism: Candidatus Aminicenantota bacterium; assembly: GCA_016927475.1. Classification (GTDB taxonomy): domain Bacteria; phylum Acidobacteriota; class Aminicenantia; order Aminicenantales; family Aminicenantaceae; genus JAFGMO01. Next base: position 66,028 of record JAFGMO010000082.1, on the reverse strand, counting down.
AAATTCCAAGCTTTAATAAGAATGGAATCGACGGGTCATGGATCATTCCTTCCATCATTTTGTATCCGCCAAAAAATAGAAGAATAATAGCACCCACCGAAAGCAAAATCCAGCCGATTCTCCTTTCCAGACGGTTGTAAACCGAGTTCCAATAGGTCTGCCACATTTCCTGAGGTGGTTTTTTAAGCTCGATTCGGCTCATGATTTCCTCCAGTTTCTTCATTTCTTCAAGTTCCCTCCGGCATTCCGGGCAGGATTTTAGATGAGAAATGACGATTTTTTCCTGTTCCCGGTCCAATTCGCCGTCAAGGTAGGAAGAAATGAGTTCTTTTATCTTTTGATGATCCATAACATCACCCTTGCTCAAGGGGATTTTTCCCCAGATACTTTTCTAAAACATTTTTTAAGTTTTTTTTGGCGTAGTACAGCGAAGACATCACGGAACCCAAGGGCTTCCCTGTCATTTCCGCAATTTCACTGTATGAAAGCTGGCGGAAATAGCGAAGGATGATGACCTCCCGCTGGTCGGGAGACAGCTTCGTCAATCCCTTTCTAAGAGTATCCTTCATCTCCCGATCCACTCCCTCGTGTTTGATAATAATAACCTCTTCAAGGGGAACTTCATGTCTTCGAGATTTTTTCTTTAAATAATCCAGGCAAAGGCGCTTCAAGATCTGGTAAAACCAGGGGAAAAAAGCTCTGCCCGCATCAAAACTTTTTATCTTGCGAAAAGCCTTAATGAACGCATCCTGCGAAAGGTCCATGGCATCTTCGGTGTTATGGACAAAACCAAGGGCGATGAAATAGGCCGTTTTTTTGTATTGCTGGACGATATACTGGTACGCCATGGTATTTCCTGCTTGAACGGATCTGAGAACCATGTTCTCGGATTTTAAAGGCTGCGGTTTTTCCCGCATAAGCTTTTTTTCAAGCCCTAAGGGTGCCGTCAGTGCTGCTTCTTTCGCCATTTTTTTCTTACCATTATTATCTACGCCGGGTTTGTTTGTTTTATTCAATGTTTAACCTCTGCCGGATAATCTCATAGAGAAAAATTGCCGCGGCCGCTCCGACGTTAAGAGAATTGATCTGTCCGAAGAGAGGAATGGATAAAACCTGATCACAGTTTTCACGGACAAGGGGGCGAAGTCCTTTTCCTTCCGAGCCCAAAACGAGGACCAGTGGTACGGTGTAGTCGAATGTATCCCAATTTTTTCCTGTCCCTCCTTCGGCTCCGACAACCCACAGGCCCCGGTCCTTGAGAGAGGTCAATGTCTGAACAACGTTTTTAATCCGTCCGATACGAACGTGGGCCAGCGCTCCGGCTGAGACACGGGCAACGGTTTCGCTGATGCCGGCCGACCTTCGTTCGGGCAGAAGAATCCCATCCACCCCCGCACCTTCGGCAGTCCGGATAATGGCTCCCAGGTTCTGTGGGTCTTCAATGCCATCGAGAAGAAGCAGCAACGGACGCTTCCGGCCCTCGAGCATCTCTTCGACTGGTGAGAACGATTTTTCCATAACCAGGGCTACAAAACCCTGGTGGTTTCGGGCCATGGAATCGATTTTGGTTTTGGGAACATAAACAAGGGGGATGCGGGAAGCTTGGGCCTTTTGAATCACTTCAAAAAACCTGTCCTGCCGTTTCCCTCTCTGAAGAAAAATCTTCTGAACACGGCCTGGTTGGGAACGCAGAAGCTCCAGTAGGGGATTGAAGCGGCATATCTTGGCCATTTCAGCAAGACTCTATTTCAATTCTTTGACCTGAATATTTCGAAAATATACGGAGGTGTCCCTGTCATGATTCTGAAGACCAATATATCCCTCATCAGCAAAATTCTTGACCTTTCCCCTGGGTTCCGCCTCCCAGTTTATTACCTCTTCCCCGTTAAGCTCCACACGTATATGTTTCCCTTTGAAGGTTATTTTGTAATGGTTCCATTCACCCGTCGGCCGGAAGGCGTCCTTGCTGGGGGGTTCAGCATCATAAACGGCAGCCGTCTTGTGAATCCCCTCACCGCTGTCATAAATCTGTATCTCGAAAGAATGATAGATATAGTCATCGCTTGTGGGCACTTCAGGAACCCTAAGGAACACGCCGGAATTGGTGTTTTTTTTCCCGCATTTGAAATCGAGTTCAAGAATAAAATCCTTGCATTTTTTTTTGGCGTACCATAAAAGCCCCATCCCTCCGAAAGACTTGAGAACCCCTGTCCTTTCATTCAACTCGAAGGTCCCCGGTCCGTAATGATTCCAGCCGTGTTTGGAATACATCCCGTTGTAAGAAGACAAAATTTCCTCATAGTCGTCATAATAGGTAATGCTTCGAATATATTCCAACCCTTTCCGAATGGCCGGCTCGGGATTTAAAGCGTCGTCCTCTTTTTCATGTTCGATGGTCAGATAACCGGCGTAATTCTGCCGCGTCAGTTCGGCTAAAATGCTTCGAATATCGGCTTCCCCTTGTCCGAAGGGAACATCCTCGGCTTCTTTCCTTCCAAAAGCGTCCAGGTCTTTGAGATGAACATCCAGTATCCGTCCCTCCAGAAGCCGCAGGGCCTTAACCGGAACCCTGCCTGTGCGCATCCAGTGACCAGTGTCGGCGCATACCCCCACATGGGGCCCGAATTTTTGAACATGCTCCAGGACCACTTCGGGTTGTGAATACTTTGTGGGTTGGGGATGATTGTGGATGGCGATGTCCACCCCGAATTCCCGGGCCATTCGGTCAAGAAGAGCATAATCGTCAAATTTCGGCTCGGTCACGACCGTTCGAATGCCCAGTTTCCGGGCAAACGAAAAAACCTGCTCCATGCTCTTTTTTTCATTTTCAATTCCGTCGACGCCGTATGCGACAAGGCGGATACCGGTTTCGCGAAGCTTCTGCTGGATTTCCTTTATAACATCCTCGCTCAAATGGTGGTCGAATACGATCTCCTCATATTTTCCGCCCAATTTCTGCCCGGGATAGGGTTGAAGGTATTCCATTCCCAGAGCTTTGACCCGGTCTAGAGTTTCAAAAAAACTGAATTTTCTATAGGTCCAGCACTGGACGGCAATGGGGAACTTTTTGATGCGAACTTCCCTCTCCGCATCACCATTTGCGGTCATCCGTAAGCCATTTTTATCCCCGGCCGCAGAAACTGCTGTACCCATAATCAATAAAAGGATGAGACCATATTTGATGTATTTTTCTATCATTTGACCTTCTCCTTGTCATGGTCTATTCATCATCGCCTCTTCTTACCGCCGGCTCAATCGCCGGTCCGCGGATTCCACTCTCCTCTGGCTACGGCCGGCACATAATCCTCCAGACCGGGCGGAGAAAAGGCGATTGTTTTTCCTTCCTCGGCGCTTTTATAGGCCGTCATCAAAAGCTCGGTGACATTGACTCCGTCGCTAAAATTTTCGCGGGGCCTTTGGCCGGCTAAAAACGATTGAACCATGTGGCGGTTTTCCTCAATATACCCGTATTCGGTTTCTTCAGAACCTACCACCGGCATCAATCCCATCTCCGCATTCTGTTTTTCGACAAGATCTTCTCCGGCCTTGCCGCGCACATTCCGGCTGAAAAAAACCTTGAGCCCTGAATCAAGAGTGTTGATGGCCAAAGAATATTCCGGCCCCAGGAGTTCCATGGTCAACCGAAGTCCGGCCCCGACATAACACCAGGAAGTCGTCGTCTCGACGACAAGCTTTCGACCTTTCTCATCCCTGTATTCGATGAGGGACCGGGCAAAATCCTCGGCCGGCCGTGTTGTATAATCCGTCTTTCCCCGGCTGTTTTTTTTCAGGATATCGGCATAAGCCGGGTCCTGCCATTTGAGACAGTCGGCGTAGGCCGTTACCGTAAGAGGGGTGAGAATATTCCGGTCGGCCCCCGGTGGTGTCAGCATGAAACGGGCTTCCTCCACGGAGTGACACATCATATCGTTGAGAACGCCTCCTCCCTGAAGTTTTCCTTCCCAGAACCAGGGCATGTGAGGTCCGCTGTGTTCCTCAGCAGCCCGGGCCAGGTAAGGACGCCCGGATATGGCCGCCCCTCGTGTCCAGACGATGTCCTTTCCCCGAACGACCGCCGGAGCAAAAACCTGGTTTTCAAGATACCCATCCAGAATCCCTGCCTCCTGAACGAGTTCCAGCATCCTTCGGGCTTCTTTGACATTGCGTCCCAGGGGTTTTTCGCAGGCCACTCCGACCAGTTCCCCTTTTCCCTTTTTAAGGGCTGAGACGATCTCCTCCATGACCTCAAGGCGGGTGAAATTGGGGGCCAAAATCCACAAAGCATTTATCTCCGGATCAGCAATCATTTCCGTGATGCTCTTATAGGGGCGGGCTTCGCCGACATTCAGCCGGTTGGCCAAAGCGGCCGCTTCTTCGGCCGATTTTTCCGTCCGGCTGACGATGCCCAGGATATCCGCATCCCTGACACCCAGCCAGGAGCGTATATGAAATCCGGCGATGAATCCTCCGCCGATAAGACCGACACCCAATCTGTTTTCACACATGCAGAACCTCCTTTACGAAAAACAATAGATCAGAAAAGAGCCATTCAGCAATGTCTTGTTTTCCCGGTAGCCTTTGTCTACGCCTCTGCGCCGATATCCTTTTGCTTCTTGATATCTTTGAAAAAGAGAAGGAAGGCAAGGGCACAGAGGATGGTCAAAACACAAGGAACAAGGAATACACCAGTCCAGTTCGTCTCCCCGGCTGTTGTGAAATAATCCTGCACCTTCCCGGCAAACAAGCTCCCAATGTAGTTCCCGATACCATAAGTAACCAGGGTGATCAAGCTTTGGGCCGAATGGCGGATATCGCGGGGTGCTACCATATCCACATAAATAAAAGCGGCGGCGAAAAAGAAGACAAAACAAAAACCATGAAGAGAAAGGGAAGCGACAACCAGCCAGGAAGGTTTCCCCAGAGCAAAAATGACATAACGGAGCGGCCAGGCCAAAACACCGATTACAAGGACTTTACGAATCCCGATCCGGGTAATGAAATAGGGGAGCAGGAAGGCCATAACAAAAATTTCGGCAACCTGGGCAATGGTCATGACCCAGGGAAGATAGGTGCTGGAAATCCCGATCGTTTTCGAGGTCAAGAAGGGCGCCGTCAGCACATAATAAAACATCAACTCCGTAGCGACAACAAAAGAGATGATGATGAAAACCAGAAAATTTTTCTCCTTCATCATTTTGATGGCTTCCAGGAAAGCCCAGGGTTTGGTCCCCTCTTTTTGGGGGGGCGTATGAGGCAGGCGGAAAGCGAATAGCCCCATAATCAAGGAAAAAATTCCTGCCAGCAAAAGAGTGTCTCCGCTGTAAGCCAGCCCTTCGGCTGACCTCGAAACAAGCCTCCACAGGAAAAGCACATAACCCGCGGCGATCCAGCCGATGGTCCCCCAGACACGGATCTCTCCAAACTCCTTTTCAGAATTTTTTAAGTTGATAAAAGCAATGGAATTCGTCAAGGCCAGAGTAGGAGCATAAAGAATGCAGTAAAACAGCATCAACCAGACCATGAGTGAATAGTCGGTAACGGTCGAGATTCCTATCAAAAGCCCCCCTCCGGTTATTTGCAGAATCGCCACGAATTTTTCACTGGAAAAATAGCGGTCAGCTATCTGCCCTCCGATGAAGGGAGCGATAATGGTCGCCAGAGGAAGAAGACTGTAGACCATGCCTACCTGAATCCCGCTGAAATTCAACGTGTTCATCAGGTAATCCGAAAGGATGGGAGCCCAGGCTCCCCAAATGGCGTACTGCAAAAACATCATCATTCCGAGACGAAACCTAACGCTCATTTGATCCTCCAAAAAATGGAATCCCAGTTTTGGGAATCAGACGATCCTCTTTAGAACAGGATCCCATTCGACTTTTCTCCCTTCCAGAAAAGACTTGGTCGCCATGTGGCAGGTAATGCCTTCCTGCAGTCCACGCTCGATACCACAGCTGGGTTTTTGACCGGAGCGAATACAGTCGATCCATTCTTTCACATGGAGATGGGTCAAATCAACAACCTTTCCCCCCCGGTAGGTATACATCAGCCCCTTTGTGGCAAAATATTTCTCCGTCGCCGAAGTGATGGCATCAATTCCCTCTGAACCCGGCCGGTAGGTGAAAAGGGGAAGAGAAGTATCAATGATACTTTTCTCTATCTTATCCTTAAAACGCGATGAGTTCCGGTCGGCCGTGACCGTCAGGCTTCCTCCTACTTCCATGGAAGCATCATGCCCCATGAAAATCCGTCCTCGGCTTCTGCTGTTGGCAAGGGTGGCCGAATAAATCAAGGTCAGGTTCCGGTCCGGATATTCACAGACGACCTGAAAAGTATCGGGAACATCCCTCCCATCCTTGAAGTAATAGATGCCGCCTGAAGCCGTAACGGTTTTCGGAATCCCGATATTTAATATCTGGTTGACAGCGTCATATTCATGGGAAAAGAGATCTCCGGAAAGTCCCGTCCCGTAATCGAACCAGCACCGCCAGCGGAAAAATCGCTCCAGGCTGAACGGAACGCGGTGCGGGGCCGGTCCCTGGAATTGATCCCAATCGATGGTTCTCGGATTTCCCTTTTCATGAATTTCATAAACCCAGGCTCCTGTCGGTGTATTCCGGTTGGTAGTTGTCTCGACAAGATTAATCTTCCCCAAAATCTTCTTATCTATGATCTCCTTAGCCTTGTTAAACGTCTTCTGCTGAGGGTTCTGATGGCCAAGCTGGAATGTGATATTGCTGTTTTTGACGGTCTCCACAACCCGGTGGACTTCTTCTTCGGTCCTTGTAATACACTTTTCGCAGTAGACATGTTTCCCGGCATTGACGGCATCGATGGTCATTTGAGCATGCCAATGGTCCGGGGTGGCGATAATCACTGCGTCGATCTCGTCACTGGCCAGCATATCCTGGTATCGGTGATATCGACGGGCTTCCGGGAGCCCCTTAGCTCCCGGCCGTGTTTCATTCCGGGATGCCGCCAAACCCCTCTCCGCCCGAACATCAAATACGTCACAAACACCGGCTAGAGCAACATTCAGATCTTCCTGCCCGAGAAAATTTTCCAAGCGCTGTTTGCGCCTTTTTATTTCATCTTTGTCTTCACCGGAAAGATCGCAAATATCAGGATGGGCGAAACCTACAGCCTGAACCAGATATTCCCCCCGGCCGCCATACCCGATAATACCCAAGCGGATGAGATCTCCGGCTTTGTTGAACGTGGTCTTGGGAAGCACCTCGGGCGCTTTTTCTCCCAATCCAAGCTCGGATAAAATACTATTCTTTTTGAAATTGTCAGCCTGCCTCTTTTTATAAAGGCCGTAAAAAAAGGCCCCAAAGACAGGAAGTGTGGCCAGGGATTTGAGGATATCTCTCCGCCCGGTGCTGACCTCTTTTTCTTTGTTTTCGTTCTTTTTTTCTTCAGTCATGTTTTTTCCTCCACGGCGTCTTTCCTAAACCAAATTCAATCCGCCGTTTTTTTTCTGAGGAGAAGACGGTCCAGTCCTATGATCTTTCCCGTTGGGAAAAAAAGCAGAGCGCTTAGGGAAAACATCTCGATGAGATTTTTATTAACAAACAGATAATTGCCTTCAGCGGGAGATGTATACGAATATCCAATGAACGGTGGATTCGCAAGATAATAAAGGAGAAGGAGAACCATACCCGAGACAACGGCCGTTCGCGTAAAAAAACCTGCTATGAGAGCAACGCCGATGGCGATAAGACCCCAAATATTGAGAAAATCCACAACTTTCAACACGGAAGGGGTTTCGGCAATCCATGAAAAAAAGCCTGAAAGAAAACCTTTGGAATCCGAAAGGAATCCCGCTGATGTCCAGTAAGGATTAAGCAGCTTGGCGATACCTTCATACAGGAAATGCCAACCGATTAAGATCCTTAAAACAACCAAGGCCGTCAGCTGCATACAGGAATATTTTTTTTCCATTTCTCACTCCCTTTTTATATGAAGAAGAATGAAAAACATCATTCTGTTCCAGACTTGATTTTTTATATTATGCCGCCAATAAAAGACAGTTTTTTTGCGTTCGAATACAAACATTGGGGATGGAGCGGTATCATAACCAACTGTGTGAGACATAAACGAACCCGGACTTAGCCCCTCCAAAATATAGGAACAAGCCGGTATTGTCAACAACACGTCTTTAGGACGGTTTTATTCGCAGCAGGCGGAATTGACCCCTTAGAAGATTCATGATATTTTCCCCCCGTGAGAACGTGACGACCATGAAAAATCCAAAGCCGTTTGTCGTTTCATTAGGATTATTTTTGTCGGCTATCTTGTTATCCCCCGCCTGCCGCAGGCCGGAAAAGTGGCGGTCATCAACCCTGCTTTTTTTCGATACACTCTGTGAAGTTAAAATATTCTGCAGCCCTCGCGCTGAACAAAATGCCCTGGAACATCTGCAAAATCTTTTCACAAAGATTGAGCGGCTTTTTTCGCCGGATTCCCAGGAACGGGATCATCCCCTGGTTAAAGAGCTTTTCCTACGGGCCCTCGAAGTCTACCGGGCTTCCGATGGATGCTTCGACATCTCCGTGGCCCCTTTGTCCCGGTTATGGGGCTTTCGCGACCATTCCCACAAGATTCCACCCCCGCAGAAAGTACAAGAAGCCCTGCGCCATGTTGGCCTGGACAAAGCGGCACTTAAAAACGGACACTTGAAGCTTCCCGAAAAAATGGAGCTGGACTGGGGGGGGATTGCCAAAGGGTACGGGATCGACCTCGCCGTCCGCGCCCTTCAGGACCTGGGGATCGAGCACGGCTTCCTCAACGCGGGAGGAGACCTCTTTTGCTGGGGGAACAATCCGGAAAACCAATCATGGAAGATCGGGATTAAACATCCAAGGAAAGGCGGCATCATCGGAATGGTTCCGCTTCGTAATACGGCCGCCGCAACGACCGGTGATTACCAGCGTTTTTTTATTCAAGACGGCACCCGTTATCACCACGTTTTTGACCCAAAAACGGGTTATCCATCCCGCGGCTGGCAGAGCATAACAGTCTTCGGGCCCGAAACCCTGATCTGTGACGCCCTGTCCACCGCACTTTTTGTCTCCCGTGACCAGGAAGGTCTTCTCCAGAAATATCCCCAATATGGAGCTGTTCTGGTCGATGAAAAAGGGGACATCTCCCTCCTTGGAAAAATTTTCCCTTTTAAATCCGTTTCATAGGGATAATAGACTCATCCTTTTTTGCGGCTAACATCACCCAAAGATTATTCCAGGTTGTTCAGAGTTTCAAAAATCCTCTGCCGGCAGCTTTTTATCGATTTGGGTAAGTGCAAGGAAGCCCCCTCCTCGACAAGAGGAATAAATTTGTCCAAATCCAATCCAGAACTGCATCCCGTGAGAGCCAAACGAAGAGGATGATAGAGATCTTTCCCTTTGATGCCGCTTTCCTGTTTGATCTCTTGAGTTAGGGCGGAAAAGCGGTCAAAGTCTAATTTTTCGTCTTCGCTGGTTTTCTCGATAAACAAGCGCAAAACTTTTCGTGATGATTCCATCTTTAAGTCTTCACGGTCGGCATGGTCCATTTCGGACGGAGAGAATTTAGAAAACAGCTCGAATTCCGCAGGTATTTCGGAGAACCTGTTGATTCTTTCAATAAGAACACCAACCGCCCTTTCCAGCCATTCCCATCGTTCCTCCGTCATATTCTCCGGCATCAAACCTTCTTCTTTCAGAAAAGGATAGGCGGCCCGGGCGGCTTCTTTCGAAGGTATTGTTTTCATATGCTGACGGTTCAACCAATTGAGCTTATCATAATCAAAAATAGCAGCGGAACGGCTGACTTTCTCCAGGCGAAAAAGCTCGATCAGCCTTCCTGCATCCAGAACCTCTTCTCCATCCGGAGGAGCCCAGCCTAAAAGGGCCAGATAATTAAAAAGCGCTGAAGAAAGAATGCCGTCTTGCCGAAACTGATCCACGGCTGTGGCACCGTGTCTTTTGCTTAGACGGGTGTTGTCCGGCCCCATAACCATGGACAGATGGGCGAAAGAAGGAAGAGGAAAAGAAAGCGCTTCGTAGGTCAGAATCTGCCGGGGAGTGTTTGAGATATGATCTTCGCCTCTGATAACATGGGTAATTCCCATCAGGGTGTCATCGACCACAACGGCAAAATTATAGGCCGGCATCCCGTTCGAACGAATCAATACAGGATCACCGGTAAGGGCAAGATCAAAACTCAAGGGCCCGCGAATCAAGTCGTTATAGGTCAGCATCCCTCTTCCCGGAGTCCGAAGGCGTACGGCGGCCGGATTCCCCGTCTCGACTTTCTTTCTGGCGTCTTCGGGAGCAAGTCCACGACATTTTCCACTGTATACCGCCGGTCTTCCGGAAGCAACGGCATCACGCCGTTCTCTTTCAAGCTCATCAGGAGAGCAAAAACAGTAGTAGGCCTTCCCTCCATTCATAAGCTTTTGAGCCTGCTCTTGATACAAATCCCCTCTCTCCGACTGCCTGTAAGGCCCCCTGGCCCCACCGGTATCCGGACCTTCATCCCATTCTATTCCCAGCCAGCGAAGGTCCTCGATCAATTTTTTTTCGTACGTTTCTGCGGATCGTTCGATGTCCGTATCCTCGATTCTCAGAATAAAGACCCCCCGGTTCTTTCGAGCAAAAAGCCAATTGAAAAGCGCCGTTCGTGCGTTTCCAACATGAATATAACCCGTCGGGCTGGGAGCGAAACGTACTCTGATTTTTTCCATCTTCTCCTCGTGTATAGAATGTCCCTGTCATTATACTCAATATTACCCGCTACAAAAACCTTCTCTTTTTCTCAAGCAAATGGAAACCTTTTCCCCCCCTGTTGCGTTTATATAGATGAAGATGAAAAAAGAAAATATGAAGAATAAATAAGGAGGACAAAATGAAACTCAAAACAAAAATTCTCATTTTCTTTGTCGCGGTGCTGATCGCATTTTTCGGTTTCAACCTGCTTTCATCAAACGCTGCGATTGACCTCGTCAAGAGCGGCAAGAAAGCCGGCAACACACCTCTTTCGAGAGGCATGGCTGAAAATTCAGGTATGAACTACACCATCTCAGTCATAGGATAGAGGTTCATGCTCGAAGGATTGTTGAGCACCATTATTATGATGTGGGGCCTTCTGACCATCGACTATGTGAGACAATGTATCTCAAGTCAAAAAGGCAGACTAAGCCTTCAGACGGTTCCCACCCTTTAAAGCCCGCAGTTTCTTCCCCTAAGTCGAAGCAAACTGCGGGCTTTTTTTTATCTTCAGGACCCAAAAATAATTCAATGAGCGTCCGTATTCGGACACATTTTGTTCTCACCCAGACACTCTTTATTTCATTCCGATTCCCGCCACTCGAGCAAACCCCCGGATTAGTCCACTTGGCACGTTCCTTGCTTAAATATATAAGTGAAGACAATGTTGAAAAAATAAAAAGGAGGAAACAATGAAACTGAAAACAAAAATTTTGATTTTCACAGCGGCTGTTTTACTGAGTTTCGTTTTATTCAGTCTGATCAGTTCTCCTACGGCAGTGGAGATGGTCAAAACGGGAAAACGGGCCGGATATCAAATTATCAGCAACATAGTCGGATGACGTTCGTAACATTCGTTTATGAAGATACGGCACAGGTTTTGTCTGAACGTTGCCGAAAAAAAATGTATCCTGCCAAAATGAATAACCTGTATTATTCACATTTCGATGTCATTCAGGTTAGAGGGTCGGCCGCAAGGTTTTTTTCCCCTGATTACCAAGTGTCTTGCGGCCAACCCTCATATTCCGTCAATCCTTCCAATAATTCATAAGGTTAATCCCCACCAATCATTTTCTTCTCCATAGGTTTCATAACTATTGATCGCCCTATATCAACTTATGTTTTAGGGACATATGAACCCTTATCCACCCATTCAGAGTATTTGACATTCCTTTCTCTCTATAATATATAATGAGGGGACGATGGCCGCTTTTTTTCATCCTATATGGGGAAAATTCTGCAGGTGCTTCTATATTCTGTTTGTTCTTGTCATGGCTTCTACCATAGCTTTGGCTCTAGACCCCGAAAAAAGTTTCAAACAGTATATCCATAATACCTGGACATCCGGAGGCGGTCTCCCGGAAAATAAAATCCAAACCATCGCTCAAACGTCTGACGGGTATCTTTGGTTCGGAACCCAACACGGACTTCTCCGCTTCAACGGATATGATTTCACTATATTTGATGAATCCAATGTCACCGAAATGCATTATAGCTCGATCGTCTGCCTTCATTCAAGCCACAGCGGAGGGTTGTGGATCGGAACAATGGGCGGGGGGCTGCTTTTTTTCAATAAGGAACAATTTACAGCATATGACCTGGAGGATGAGCTTTCCAGCAACTTCGTAACCACCTTGAAAGAAGCTCCCGACGGGAAACTCTGGATCGGAACGGAAAATCACGGCTTGAACATCCTTGAAAACGGAAAAATCTTTCCCATTGATTTTTCAGCCGGACAACAGGTCCGGCAGATTATTAGAGATCCTTCCGGAGACATTTGGGTCGTCACAAGTTCAGGACTACAAAGATTTCCCGGCGGTGACTATCAAGCACCCCCCCAACGGTTTGGACTGGAAGATGTTGCTATCTCAAGTATCCTTATGGACGAAGCGGGTCGTATGTGGATCGGAACGGAAGGCCGGGGAATTTTTTTGTTTTCTGACGGGGAAATACAAAGAAATATCCTGACAAAAGAACTTCGCCATGATGTCATTCATTATCTGTTGAAAGATAAAGACGGGTGCCTTTGGATCGGAACTCGCAGCGGTCTTCTCCGATTTTTCAAGGAAGAAATTGAATCATTCACCGTCTCGGATGGCCTCACCAACAACGAAGTTTTTGCCCTGCTGGAAGATAAAGAAGGCAGCATTTGGATTGGAACACATTACGGTCTCAACCGCCTTAAAGAACGAACGATTACTATTCTCGATACCGAAAGCGGTTTGAATGTTGATCCAGTCTGGACCATTTTTAAGGACAAAGACCAAAATCTCTGGGTGGGAACCAACAATGGAGGTCTGTCAAAAATCAGCGGCAAAACTATTGAGACATTCACCATGGATAACGGCCTGCCCAGTAATGTAATCCGTTCCATCTATCAGGAAGAAGAGGGCGACCTATGGATAGGAACTATCAAAGGCCTGGCTCGCATGAAGCCCGACGGGCGGGTTGTCAAAGTCTACGGACGCAGGGAAGGACTGGGAAACGAAATCATACGTGTCATTCACAAAGACCGGTTAGGTGTTTTCTGGCTGGGAACCAACAACGGAGTATTTCAGATAGAAGGGAACACCGTAACACCTTATCCTCTCGCGAAGGATTCCAGCCAAATCATGATTTTCTGTATCAAAGAGGACCGGCATGGATCTCTCTGGCTGGGAACTCATACAGGGGTTTTTAAGATCACCAAAACAGGCCCTGAGAGATACGGTGCACTGTCTCCCTTGAGGAATACGATCATCCTGGACCTCTTTATCGACAAAGAAAATACATTATGGTTCGCCACACCCCGCGGTCTTTATCGCAATTCGGACGGCATTTTTACCTTGTATCAACGAACCGACGGACTTTTAGACAACATGATATATTCCGTTAGGATAGATGGAGATGACAACCTCTGGATGAGCTCGAACCAGGGAATTTTTTATTTTAAAAGGGAAGACCTTATTCAATACGACAGAACATCGAATATACCTCTTAAACCCAGGTTTTTCGACCTCAACGACGGGATGAAAAGCCTCGAATGCAACGGCGGATCCCAGCCTTCCTCTCTTATAACTGAAAATGGTACTTTATGGTTCCCGACTATGAGGGGTGCAGTGGGCATCGACCGGAATAAAATGAAATTCAGCGGATTGGCTCTTCCTCTTATTATTGAAGGAATTCTAGTAGACGGCAAACCCGTTCCAGTAAAATCTCCTCTTGAAATGAAACCGGGTACCCGCAGGATCGAATTTAGATATGCCGCCCTGACCTTTCTCTATCCTGAAAAAACGGAATACAAAACCAAATTAGAAAACTTCGAAAACGACTGGATGGAAGCAAGAAACAAAAATTCAATCTATTATACCAACCTTCCTCCGGGAGATTACATCTTCAGGGTCATGGCATCGCGAGGCGGGGGGAATTGGACCGATCCCGGTGTCTCCTTTTCGTTCACCCAAAAAGCACACTTTCATCAAACCTTTTTATTTTATCTCATCTCTGTCCTGGCCGCCATTCTTGTCGGGCTCGGCCTTTTCAGGCTCCGGGTCAGACACCTCGTAACAAGAGAAAAAACGTTAAAAGAGTTCATAGGAAAACAAACCCTTCAGCTGGAAAAAGCAAACAAAGAACTGGAACGTCTTTCCATTCAGGATCATCTAACCGGCATTTTTAATCACCGTATGTTCTCTCAGTTTTTAAACTATGAATGGAAGAGAGCTATTCGAAGATATCTCCCCATCTCGCTCATAATGATCGATATTGATTTTTTCAAACTCTACAACGATAACTACGGGCATATGGCGGGGGATGATTGTCTCCGTAAAGTTGCCGTGTCACTACAACAAGTCGGCCAGCGTTCCAGCGATATGGTGGCCCGCTATGGAGGAGATGAATTTGTCATGGTTCTGAGCGAAACAGATAAAGAGGGTGCCTATCGCGTGGCCGAAAAAGCCCGCAGTCTTATCGAAAGAATAAAGATACCTCACGAGACCTCACTCATATCTACTTATGTCACCATAAGCCTGGGTTGCGCCACGATTAAACCCCAACGCAACCAAAATGCCTCTATTCTCCTCAAGGCCGCTGACGGAGCTCTGTACCTTTCCAAACAGAACGGCCGGAACCGCACGACTTTCGTCGATCCTACTAGGTATAATGCCGCCACTCATTAGCACAGGCTCCTGTGTTATTCATCAGGCAGGATTCTTTTCTCCAAGGAGAACCTGGGCCCAGCAGATGACTGCTTGTTTCTGCCCCACCGGCCCAAATCCTTCGTTCGTTTTAGCTTTCAACCCTATATTATCCGGATGAACATCCAGCAGGGATGAAAGTTCTTCCTTCATGTGTTTGATGAAAGGATACAGCTTTGGTTCCTCGGCAATGACAATAGAATCAACATGAATTACCGAAAAACCACGCTCCCTGACTCTCTGCATAATTCTTTTCAACAGCTCCGTACTTCGTATATCCTTATAGGCGGGATCGGTGTCTGGAAACCATGTGCCGATATCACCCTCTCCCATAGCACCGAGAAGACCGTCGATCAATGCATGGATCAACGCATCTCCATCGGAGTGTCCCATAAGTCCCCGGGTGAAAGGAATCTCGACGCCTCCCAAGATCAAGGGGCGTCCTTTCTCCATCCTGTGGATATCGTAACCGAGACCTATCCTATCCGACAAAAAATGCCTCCACAAATTTGACGTCCAAAGGCGTCGTTATCTTGATATTCTGCGGGTCTCCGGGGACGGTAAAAACCTTGAATCCACTTTTTTCTACAAGAGAAGCTTCGTCTGTGCCGTAAAAATGTTCAGCCCGGGCTCTATCAAAAGCCTCTTTCAAGATCTTGAGATGAAAACCCTGAGGCGTTTGAACCCTCATCAGCAGCCGCCTGTCCAGAGTTTCCACAACGATCTCCCTTTGAACACGTTTTACCGTTTCCACGACCGGAAGAACAGGAATCGCCGCTCCATGTTTTCGTGCGGCATGAAGCACACGGCTGATCAGATCATTTGTCACCAGGGGACGCACACCGTCATGCACCAGAACCAGGTTTTCCTCTCTTGTGGAAATCACCTTTAACCCGGAAAAAACGGATTCCTGTCTTTTATTTCCTCCTTGGACTACAGCAAAAATCTTTTTAAATCGGCTTTTATAAAAGTCTTCTTTGGTAACATCTTTCAGAACCAGAACGATACCATCGATTTCCGTATGTTCTTCAAAAACTTCAAGGCAGTGCTCCAATATCTCTTTTCCCCGTAATCGGACAAACTGTTTTTGTTCCCCGAAACGTTCCCCTTCTCCTGCAGCAGCGATGACGGCAAAAACATCATTCATGGTGAATCTTCGTTATAGCGCCCGAATATCATTTTCCCGACGGTGGTCTGAAGAACAGAAGTAACCGTGACGTCTATATTTTGTCCGATCATTTTACGGGAATTATCAACGACCACCATCGTTCCGTCATCAAGATAAGCAACACCCTGGTCCTTTTCTTTTCCCTCCTTCAGAATGAAAACACGTATGGATTCTCCGGGAAGGACGACCGGTTTCAGTGAATTGGCCAGTTCATTAATATTTAGCACGGGAATCCCCTGCAGCTGTGCAATTTTATTAAGGTTAAAATCATTGGTGATTATTTTGGCATCCAGATGCTTGGCTAACTCAATCAACTTGGAATCCACTTCCTTTATCTCGACAAAATCCAATTCAGAAATGACGACAGTCACCTGTGATGATTTTTGAAGCCGGTCTAAAACATCCAATCCCCTTCGTCCCCTCTGTCGCTTTACCGAATCGGAGGAATCCGCAACAAGCTGAAGTTCTTTCAAAATAAACTGAGGAAGAATGAGTGATCCTTCGATAAATCCCGTATCGCAAATCTCTACGATTCTTCCATCGATGATGACACTCGTATCCAGGATTTTGACACTGCCCCCTACTTTTTTCTCTTTGAAAAAATGGACCAATTGGAGGGGATCAAACCACTCAAAACGTTGGGATCCGATGAGAAAACCGACTGCCGGCAAAATGATAAGCAAAGAGATTCGGATAAAAGACGTTGTCACGGCATCCGGTGCGATAATCCCGTAGAGCAAACCTGCAACCCAGGCTACGATCAGTCCTAAAAATGTGCCCGCGGCGGTACTCCAGACGATTTTGAAATCCGACTTTCGTATTCTGTACTCAAGAAAAAGAAAAAAAAGGCCCAAAATCAATCCGAGTCCGGCCCCGGCATAAGGTGAAAAATGAAACGGTGGCAAAAAATAGCCCGCCGCCGAGACGGAAACGACAAGAATAATGCGAAAAATAATATTACCCATAATATCTATCCTTAAAATATATTCATCAATGTATCTTTTACATTGTGTACACCGCCTAGTGTCACTCCCTTTACTTCTCTTTTTTCAATCCGGGATAGATTGTTTTCAGGAAGAAAAATTTTGGTGAATCCCTGGGACTGCGCCTCTTTTATACGCGCCATCGGCTGGCTCACGGAACGGATTTCGCCGCTCAGTCCCACCTCTCCAAAAACACAAATTTCGGGAGGAACAGGCTTATTTTTCATACATGAAATCACGGCGACGACCACACCTAAATCCGACGCAGTCTCATCTAAAGAAAGACCTCCTGCGACATTCAAATATATATCTTCGCCGGAAAAACCGTATCCCAGGTTTTTTTCAAGGATCGCCAGCAGCATGGAGGCGCGGTAGTGATCGAGACCTATTGTCATGCGCCGCGGACTTCCGACAAACAGAGTTGATGAAACAAGCGCCTGGATTTCAGCCAGCAGGGGACGAGATCCTTTTATGGTGCAAACGACCGCGCTTCCCACCGCTTCACGCGACCGTTCCTTCAAAAAAAAAGCGGATGGATTCTCAACTGCATGCAGCCCCGTACCGCGCATCTCGAAAACCCCCAATTCAGAGACCGAACCGAAACGGTTCTTGAATGCCCGCAGCACCCGGTGGTTATGATCTCTATCCCCTTCAAAATAAAGAACAACGTCCACCATATGCTCCAACGCTTTAGGTCCCGCAAGAGATCCTTCTTTGGTGATGTGGCCCACAAGAAAAGAAGGAACCTTCTTCGTTTTTGCAAAATGAAATACCTTATGCGCAACTTCCCGAACTTGGCTGATCGTTCCCGGGCTCGATGTCAAAGTCGAAGAAAATACGGTCTGAACAGAATCCAGAATAAAAATCTCCGGTTTCAACTTTTCTGCTTGAAGGATAATTCTTTCCAGATTCGTCTCCGCAAGCAAAAAAAGATCCCCTTTCTTCAAACCGATTCTTTCCCCCCTGATCTTTATCTGTTCCAGAGATTCTTCTCCGGAAACATAAAGGACTTTCCTGTCTTTGGCGGCAAACTCTCCGCTTAATTGAAGAAGCAATGTTGATTTTCCGATTCCAGGTTCTCCGCCGATCAAAACCAATGAGCCGAGAACCACCCCCCCGCCAAGAACACGATTCAATTCATTAATATCCGTTTGAATGCGTTTTTTTTCACTCTCTTCAATGTTTTCATAAAGAACGGGCGCGGCGGTGGATAATCTCACATCCGTTTCCACCGTTTCCGAGATCTCTTCGATCATGGTCTCCCATTCCCCGCAACTGGGACACCGGCCCACCCACTTGGGCGTTTGGAATCCGCATGCCTGACACGTATAAACAGATTTTGTTTTTTTCAAATTCCCAATCCCAATCCAAAGAAAAATTCCCTATCAGGGGCAAGCGTGAAATTTTCAAGACCCAAAAAAAGATAAATATGCTTCGTCGCGTTAAACCGGGTCGTCAACCGGAATTGAGGACGGGGTTTCCTGTTGAAATCATATCCATCCACACTGAACCTGAATCTATCCTCTAAAAAATAAATATCTAAGCCCACTCCGATATAAGACTCAAATATACCCGCCCTCGGTGCTACGGATCCCCATCGGTATCCACCTTGGAGGGAATAATCAAAATCTTCTTCCCCGGGATCTTGAACAATCTGAGCCAGTAAAAAACCTTTATCTCCCCACCAGAATTCCAGGTTGAGAAAACCCTTAAGTTTCCCGCTGTCAGCGAGGTAGTCCATACGGAAATCGGTAAGAAAACGCATCGAGGCAACAGGGGCAGCCAGCCGGCTAACATTATTCACGGCACTTTCGGCTTTTTCGTGAAGGTCTTCTTCGTGGATAAGTTTTCCCAACGTTCCCTCACCTCGGTTGATTTTTTTCAGGGAATCATTCAAAAGATTTAATGCTTTCTCCGTTTGAGAAATAAGTTCTTTTATGTTTTCCAGGTTCGTTTTGACATTTTCCCGGTTCTCGTCGATAACCTGGCGCACCGACTCCATCAACCTGTCCAAACTATCAGAAAGATCATCCAGCCTATCCTCTAACTTTGCTATGACCTCACTTGAATCTTTAATACCGGTGGTCAATTCCTGTCTGTTCCGGGCAAAAAAATCTTTCAAATCGGCTGTAAATGTTGACAGGTTATCAAGAGTATTTCGAAAATTTTCCTGCCCCCCTTCTTCCCCAATCAATTCTTTAACCGCCTTTCCTGCTTCCTGTATTTCCGAGCCGATGGACAACAAAAGGGTTCCAAGTTGGTCGAAACTGACGGCGCTGATGCCTTCTAAATAATCACCGGCTTGATAAAAACCCTCCCCATCCCCAGGAAGGATTTCTATATATTTTTCTCCCAAGAGTCCCAAAGCTGCCAATGTCGCCTGAGATTTTTTCCGGATATGGACATCCTGATTGATTCTAAGGATTGCCTGTGCCTGCATCCCATGAAGACGGATCCCATCCACCGTACCGATTCTCACGCCGGCCATCCTCACCATAGCACTTTTTTCCAATCCAGCCGCGGAGTCAAACAGGACATAAAGCGGATAGCCCCGTTTCTTGAAGAGGGAACTCATGTCTCCGATAATAATAATGAGAACAGCCATAACCAGTAAAACCATTCCCATAAAAATACCGATTTTCATCTCCCGCTTCATCGATGTGTCCTTTTGCCTAGTAAAATCCGTAATAAATGCCGAAAATCATTGGGCATGGGATAAAGAAAATCCACAATTCTTTCCTGCATATTCTTCTTTCGCAAAAACAGGAACAACCTGCTTTAATTTTATAAAGAAAAAGGGGTTTTTCACCCCTGTTTCGTTTTCCGGAAAAAAGCCGGAATCAGGCTTTTCTGTTCCTTTTTTAACATTATTCTTTACCAATTTTCAATAGGCCCCTGAGCTTCCCCTTTTATAAACTGCTGGATAACGGGATGATCCGAATGTCGGATATCTTCGGGACTTCCCGTCTGAATGATTTTTCCTTGGTAGAGCATGGCTATTCTATCCGAAACCTTATAAGCACTGATAATATCATGGGTGATCACAACAGAAGTAATCTTCATTTCCTTTTTCAACATGATGATCATATCGTTGATGGCGTCTGCCCGGATGGGATCGATTCCCGTCGACGGTTCGTCGTAAAGAACAATCTCGGGGCTGTAGGCTATGGCCCTGGCTAAGGCAACTCTTTTTTTCATGCCTCCGCTGAGCTCATGAGGCATGAGATGTTCTATCCCGATCAGGCCGACTTTTTCCAGGCTGTCCCGAACAATCTCGTCGATGTGCGTATCGGAATAGTCGGTGTACCGTTCCAATCCAAACCTAACGTTCTGTCCGACGGTCAGAGAATCAAACAAAGCGGCTCCTTGAAAAAGCATTCCGAATTTTTTCCTGACCGACATCCACTCCCTCTCACCCAGTCCTGTGACCTCCATTCCATCGATAAATATTTTCCCCTCATCCGGTTTCAAGAGCCCTATCATATGCTTGATGAGGACGCTCTTCCCCGAACCGCTCTGTCCTATGATGCACATCGACTCACCCTTTTCTATCTTCAGGTTTATTCCAAGAAGAACCTTGTTGTTCCCAAATGATTTGTGAAGGTTTTCTATCCGGATCATTGGCTTAAAGTTGCAGGAAGGGCCTTGCTGAGAAAAAAATTGACGATGAGTATGCTTATACTGGCAACAACGACCGTTACCGTCGTTGCTTTGCCTACACCCTTAGCCCCTCCCTCGGTTTTCATGCCCTGCCAACAGCCGACAATAGCAATGATAAGACCAAAAAAGGCGGCTTTGATCAGGCCGCTGAGGATATCCCATAACTCCAGATAAATGAGTGTGTTTCTCAGATAAACCACTCCGTTTACTTTCATCAAAACGACGTTGTAGAAATATCCTGCAGTTATTCCGATAGCATCACCGAACAGTGTCAGGCAAGGGAGCATAAAAATACAGGCTAGTGTGCGGGGAACCACCAAATATTTGTTGGGATCCGCACCCAGGCTGTAAAGGGCATCTATTTGTTCCGTGATCTTCATGGTCCCGATCTCAGCGGCCATAGCTGACCCCACCCGGCCGGACACCATTAGTCCCACCAGGATCGGGATAAATTCTTTGCACAATCCCAGGGAAATAATCGGCCCACCGTAGGCTTCCGAACCCGGACCGACATAGCGGTGAAATCCGACATAGGTCTGCAAGCTGAAAACAAGTCCGCCGAAGGCTGATGTAAGGATGACAACAGGAAGAGACCGGACACCTACTTCTTCAAGCTGCTGAAGAAATATATTTTTTTCCAAAGGTTTGCGGAAGATATTTCTCAGGGTTTGAAAAAAAACCAGACCAAAGTCCCCCAAAAGCAAAAAAAATCGCCTAAAAACATTCCCTGGAGATAAAGGACCATTAGGTGTTTTGGTGTTCATAGGGTTCCGTGGCCCTATCCTTAAAGAGGGCGTATTTATTCAAGAAAGCAAGCTGGACCTTTCCCGTCGGTCCGTTTCTCTGTTTGGCGATGAGGAGGTCCGCTGTTCCCTTGATGGATTCATCATCGGGCTTATATATTTCGGGCCTGTAAATAAAAACAACAACATCCGCATCCTGTTCTATCGCTCCTGATTCCCTTAGGTCGGAAAGCTGTGGAATTGCCTTGGGACGTCCTTTTTCGGGGGCCCGGCTTAACTGAGAAATTCCAACGACAGGGATCTGAATCTCCTTAGCCAGTTCTTTCAAAGAACGGGATATGAATGACATCTCCTGGGTTCTGTTTTCAAACCTTCCGCCTGACCGCATCAACTGCATATAATCCACAAACAAAATGTCAAGGCTGTGTTCCATCTTCAACCGTCTGGCTTTGGCCTTCATCTCCATGACCGTGAGGCCGGCCGTCTCATCTACAAATAACTTAGCCTGAGATAATGACGCTGAGGCCATCTGCAGCTTTCTGAAATCCTTCTCGGAGATAAAACCCCGCCGGACATCCCGAATATCCAGCAGCGCTTCGGCACAAAGAAGGCGGATGACGAGCTGTTCTTTGGCCATCTCAAGCGAAAAAAAGCCGACGGAATAGTCGGTTTGAACACCAACATGATGTGATATGTTCAAACACAGAGCGGTTTTTCCCATTGACGGCCGGGCTGCGATAACGACAAATTCTGAATGATGAAATCCTGCCGTCAGGTTATCAAGGTCCCGGAATCCGGATGGAATACCCGTGACGGCATCCCGGTGTTTCCTCAGAACATCAATGGAATCGAGTGTCGAGTCGGTCAGCCTACCCAATTGGATAAATCCCGGCTTGATTCGCTGTTCGGCAACATCGATGATCGAAGATTGAGCTTCATTAAGAAGCTGGTCGGCATCCTCTTTCTGTTCATAACTTGCATTGATGATTTTGGCCGAAGAAAGGATCAAACGTCTTAAGAGAGCCTTTTCTTTGATGATCCGGGCATGGTATTCAATATTCAAGCTTCGCGGGACTCCGTCCATAAGAGAAGAAAGGTAGGCGGCTCCTCCAACTTCTTCCAATTGGCCGACTTTTTGGAGTTCCTCCGTTAACGATATAAGATCAACAGGAATATTCTTGTCGACCAACTGAATGATTTTGTTCAGAATTTCCCGGTTTGCATCCTTGTAAAAATCATCAGGCGTTACAACAGAAAGAACAACATTCAGGTTTTTATTGTTGACAAGGATGCCTCCCAGAACCGTTTTTTCAGTCTCCTGGCTGTGCGGAGGCGTTTTTTTCAAGAACAGGAGATCAAGATCCACAATGCCTCTCTCTTTTTACAGATCAATCTTTTTCGAGTCTGTCCCCGAATGTTTATATAATACCCTGAGACACACCTCATTTTCCAGATATTTAATCCAAATTATCTAAAAAATCAAAAATGTTTCATCTGTGTGAAGCCAGAAGGAGAATTTTTAATCGGGATTTTTATCTTCTTCCTGCTTATCCTTCTCTTCTTCCCCGCTCGTATCGCCAGTTTCTGGTTGATTTATGTTATTTGTCTTATCCTCTTTCTCTTCCTCCGCCTCTTCCTTATCTCCTTCGCTTTCTTCGCCTACGGCCTCTTTTTCTTTTGCCTTCTCTTTTACCGGCGGCTCTTCAGGTTTTTCCTCAGGTTCGGCCTCAGGTTTGGTCTCAACGAGTTCCCCTTTCTCTTCGGCCGGAGGAAGGGCAGCCGGTATTTCCTCCTCTTTTACCTCCGGCCCTTCCTCTTCTTCTAAAACATCTGGCTTTGAAGGGGATTCTTTCACCTCTGGAATGGGTTTTTCTTTCACCGCTGCGGCTTCCTCTTCTCTTACAACCTCCACCTTGATCTCCGCCCGGTCATCATGATAAACTTTCACGGGAACGGTGTAGTTGCCCAACCTTTTTATGGGTTCTTCAAGAACGATCTTCTTTTTTTCAATTTCCAAACCTTTTTTGTCCAATTCTTCCCTAATGTCTGTGACGCTGACAGAACCGAAGATAACATCCTTATCGCCCGCTTTCCTCTTGAACGTCAATGTTGTAGCGTTGAGGCTGTTAATGAGGTCCTGAAAAGAAAGCCTCTCTTGTTCGATCTTCTTCTTTAAAGCCTGCTGTTCGATCTCAATCATTTTCAAATTGGACCGCGTGACTTGAATGGCCTTTTTTTGAGGGATAAGATAATTACGTCCATATCCGGATGCCACATTCACGATATCCCCTTTGCGTCCGAGGTTTTCTATGTCTTCTTTCAGAATGATCTTCATTTGTTCCTCCTGTTCAAAAAGGGATTAATCTTCAACATAAGGGAGCAATGCCAGCAGTCTTGCTCTTTTTATGGCCACAGAAAGTTTTCTCTGGTGAAAAGCGCAGGTTCCGGTGACCCGGCGAGGAGAGATTTTTCCCCTTTCGGGAACATATTTTTTGAGAAGGTCGACGTTCTTATAATCAATCTCTCTGACATTCCGCTGGCAAAAACGGCACACTTTCTTTTTTGGAGAAAAATATCGCCTGTATCCGCCTTTTTCGCTTCTCGGATTTTTCATCATTATTCTTTCTCCTCATCGGTTTTTTCGGGGGACAATTTCTCTTCATTTTCGACTTCCGGGGACGGTTTCTCGACGGATGATGTCTTTCTGCGCGTAACTTTGCTCTTTTTTCTTTTGCTTCTAATGTTTTCTTTTTCGCTTTTCTTCACCGTCAGATAGCGGATGATCTTATCACTCTGTTTGAAACGTCGCTCCAACTCAGCCGGTATATCGGCCTCTCCTTCGTAGGTGAAAAAAACATAATAGGCTTCCTCATGCTTTTTAATGGGGTAAGCCAGCTTCCGTTTGCCCCAAATGTCTTGCTTGACTATCTTTCCTTTTTTCTTAGAGACGATATCAGCCGTCTCTTGAATGGTGGCTTTGATTTCTTCTTCCTCAAGTTTTGGGGAAACAAGGAATGCAGTTTCGTACTGACGCATAGTCTCCTCCTTTCGGATTTAAAGCCCCTCCCTCAATAGTGAAGGAACAAGGAGGGCTTCATTTCAATCTGTCCACATCAGATTGAATGTTTTCTTGGAGATTTTATATTCTCTCCATTTTTTGGTTAAAAACGCTCATAGCGTTCTCGATTCCTCTATCGAATATCATTTCCAAAGCGTTCCGGGCTTTCCTCAGCCCTTCATCAATAAGAGGTTTTTCCTCTTCATCAAAAGGAGAAAGAACGAATGTTATGGTGTCCTTTACGGGTGATGAAGGCCCGATACCGATTCTGATTCGAGGAAAACACGTTATCTTAAGTTCCCTGATGACGGAATCCATACCCTTGTGAGTTCCGGCGCTTCCTTCTTTTCTGACCCGGATCTCGCCCAATGGAATGTCAAGATCATCATAAATAATTATCAACTTTTCCTTCTCGATTTTCCTGTTGTCCACGATTTTTTTAACAGCAAATCCGCTGTTGTTCATGTAGGTTTGAGGCATCGCTACAAAAATTTTCTCTCGTTTTCGTTCTCCTTCTCCCACTTTACTGGAAAAAGCCCTTTTTTTTGTTTGAATGTTCCAATCTTTGGCCAGCATTTTGATGAAGGCAAAGCCGACATTATGCCTTGTATGGGCATAACGCAATCCGGGATTTCCCAGGCCAACAACAGCCCACAACGATCATTCCTCCACACTCTTTTCCTTTTCCGCCGCCTCCTCTTTCTCCTTTTTTATGACTTCGGGTTCTTCTTCTTCTCCGATGATCTCTTCTTCTTCTTCAACAACAACTTCTTCTTCCTTATGAGGAGCCTCAACATTAACCAGGATTACATTGGGTTCGCTTATCAAACTGACTACCTGAGGCAGATCGAGGTCTTCCACCTTGAGGGATTGGCCAATATGTAAACTGCTTATATCAATCTGAATATGGTCGGGGATATCTTTCGGCAGGCATTCAAGTTCCACTTCCCGGGTTATAAAATCAAGAAATCCTCCTTCGGCTTTTACGCCTACGGCTTCACCAACAGTTAACACCGGGACGGAAATCTGGATAGGCTTGTCCATGGCAATTTGAATCAGGTCTGCATGGAGAATTTCATCGGTAACCGGATCCTTTTGCAGTTCTCTAAACATAACATCCTTTTTCCCTGCATCAAAATCCAGTTTGAAGATAGTATTCTCGGCCGTCTCTGATTTCAATATGTTGAAAATGTCCTTTTTATTAATGGATAAGGGAACATTCTCTTCTTTTTTTCCATAGAGGACAGCAGGGATCATCTGCTCTCTTCTCAACCTTCGGGCCGCATTTTTTCCAAAATCATTTCTTCGTTCACATTTGATCAAAAAGCCCATGTCTTCCTCCTTTTTATTCAAACAACGAGCTGACGGACATCCCTCGATTTATTCTTCGAATCGCTTCCCCAAATAGCCCGGCAACAGAAAGAACACGGATTTTTTCACAGGCTTCTTTTTTCTTGTCCAAAAGAATCGTATTCGTTACGATCAATCCTTCCATGGGGGAAATATTGATTCTCTTAAGCGCTTGTCCGGAAAGAACGGCATGAGTACATGCTGCGAATATTTCTTTGGCGCCTTCATTTTTCAAGGCTTCAACGCTTTGCACAAGAGTTCCGGCAGTATCGACCATATCGTCCAGGATAACAACATCTTTATCCATTACATCTCCAATAACATTGTGAACCTGGGCGACATTGGGAGCAGGTCTTCTTTTATCAATTATGGCCAAACCGGCCTCAAGCTTTTTTGCGAAATACCGGGCTCGACCCACTCCTCCGGCATCAGGAGATACCACTGCTAGATTTTGCAGCTCCAGTGTTTTGACATATTTAAGCAGTACAGGCCCTGCCGTAAGGTTGTCCACGGGGACAGAAAAAAAACCCTGAATTTGAGGAGAATGAAGGTCCATGGTCAACACCCTGTCCGCTCCAGCCGCCTCCAGAAGATCAGCAACCAAACGGGCGGAGATTGCAACCCGCGGCCGGTCTTTCCAATCTTGGCGTGCATAGCAATAATAGGGGACAACAGCCGTGATCCTTTCCGCAGAAGCCCTTTTTAAGGCATCTATCATGACAAAAAGTTCCATCATGTGGAAATTAGCGTCATAACTTCCCGACTGGATCACAAAAACATCTTCACCCCTGACATTCTCATCGATGAAAAAATGGATCTCTCCATCACTGAAACGTTCCAAGGTGGATTTGCCCAGGTTGATTTTCAAATAGCCGGCGATCTCCTCAGCCAAAGGTTTGTTTGAGGATCCTGAAAATACTTTCATTGTATTCTTATCCATACCTTCGCTTCTCCTCGGCACTCTATGATAAAAAGGATTTTATCCTTAAACTGGGGTGGGAGGATTCGAACCTCCGAATGGCGGATCCAAAGTCCGCTGCCTTACCGCTTGGCTACACCCCAATAGTAACTCCTTTCCAGTACTCGCTCCGGGAAATCGACTTAACAACTCGATATGGAAATTTTTTCTCTATCGCTTTTCCCGCATTTTCCGCCTCATCCTTTTTCCGGAAAAGACCAACTATAGCGGAACCCGTGCCCGTAACGAGTAAAAGCTCCGGTTCCTGAACCTGAATCAAGCGTTTAATAGCTTTGAGTTGAGGATATAGTCGGAAAACGGTTTTTTCTAGTCTATTTTCCAGTAATCCAAAGTCAAAATTCGTTAAAAACTCGTTAATTTTACTGCCTTTATCTCCTGAAGTCAAGGACATGGGGAGGCTTCTGTAAACATGAGCTGTACTGACCGAAAAATCCGGAAGGGCCAACAAAAAAAAGACGTCATCGAGATCCTCTTTCTCTAGGATTCGGTCTCCCCTTTCCAGGCCGAGGCAGAATCCTCCATAGAGAAAAAAGGGGACATCAGCGCCTAATTTTTTTGCCCATTTCAAAAGATCATTCCTGTTCAGACCGAGATTCCATAACGTATTCAAACTCAAAAGAGAAACGGCTGCATTGCTGCTCCCCCCCCCGAGTCCCATGCCGGCGGGAATGTTTTTTTCAACCCGAATTCTTACTCCTTTTAAAACACCTGTCTCCTTTTTAAGCAAAGATGATGCTTTGAACATAAGATTGTCCTCTCCCCAAGAGATGGATCTATCGTTTCCGTGTAGAAGAATTTTGTCTTCAGGTAAAATTTCAAATTCAAGGATATCGTACAGGTTTACGGTTTGGAACAATGTCCGAATATCATGATAGCCGTCAGGCCTTTTTCCAAGGATCTCTAAACCCAGATTGACTTTAGCAAAAGATTTAACCTGCATTATTCGTAAATTTGGCCGACACCAATAGATAATTTCAATAGTATGTGTCGTTTAAACGTATTCTATGGCAATACTGATAATGAAACATTTTCTATGACCGTTGTCAAGAAAATGTCGGCCAAATTTACGAATAATGCAGGTTACTTTTCATTGTTCAACAAACGCTCAATCTCAGGCCATGTTTTTCTGTTAAAAGATACCAAAAACTTTTCCGAAAAAATCTCATTACGCACCGTTCCGTTGAAACGAATCTGGAGAATTTTCAAACATCCTTCGCCCCGGTCATGTTCGAATTCCAGCTCTTTCACTGCTGAAGTCCCGTTTATATATTCTTTGACCTGAAAACGGAAATTTTTCCTTTCCCCTGAAAGTATTTTTCCTGAGGCATCTTTTTCGATCTCCCACCCTGCGGAAATTCCACCTCTCTGCCAGACAGAAGAATTTCCCGTCATCAATCCTGCCATCTCTGCCATGCTCAGACTGAAGCCCAGAAATTTCTCAATGAGGTCCTCCTGGTCCCCCTGCCAATAAACTCTTTTGGAGGGAAGAATAAAATAGGATCCCTGGTTCTTAATAAGGATTTGAAAAAGCGTTTTCCCGATAACGTTTTTTACCTGAATCTTTCCTTCCCGGGGAAACCTGAAAACAAATGAAAACTTGGCCCTGTTCTTTACGCCGTTACCGGATATCCTGATCGAGGCATAACCTTCCAGGCTTTCAATACTCTGTGGTAAAGGAGATAAAAGAATCCGGGAAGGAACACAGGCGGTTTGTATCAACAGCCAGGAAGCAATCAAAACGACGAGGCTTCCCGGCCGAAGGGTATTAATTCTCCCCCTTTTTCCCCTTTTTTTCATGCCGGCCTTCCTCTTCATCGAACAGCTTGAATCCGTAGTCTTCAACCTTTCTGCTTTCTTGCTCGGTCGAAGGTTTTCTCACCGCTACCTGTTTCTTCGGACTCCCTTCCACCAGTTTGAATCCGTAATCTTCTGTCTTCCGATGCTTTTTTTTCTTACGAAAGAGAGGATATAACGGAGATTTTATTCTCTTCCCAAAACATGAGAGATTGGGATTAATGAGCATGAGCAAGATAAACATCGCAAAAACAAAAAGAAATCCATATAAGCCCCAATTCATAGTTTTACCTCGATAAAAGAATAATTGAATTTTATTATAAAACCGGCCGGATATTTCGTCAATGCCAGCCTGTATTATTCACGAGTCAAGGTTACCACAGATATGAGGTGTTAGCCCGTGAAGCTGTGCTCGGCACCGTGAACAGACCGAAACAATATATTTTTGGCTGACTGGAAATAACCAGGCTAACATTATAAAATGATAATCCTCATGGAGGTCAGGCAAATTTTTAATCATAGGCCGCCATCAAAAAAGTATCTGATCCCGATCATGCTTCTTTTTTTATCACTGGGATATCCTCTACTCCATGCAGGTCCGGAAGACCCAAGAGTGGAAAAAATCCTTTCCAAGCTCGAGGAAAAATTCAATGAAACCGACACCGTTTCCTGCAGCTTCACTCAGACCAAACAGATTTCCCAACTCAAAGAGAAGATAGTCACGGAAGGAAAATTATATTTCAAAAAACCCCATTATCTTCGAATGGAGCATAGCGGGGGAGAAAATCTCATCATTTATTGTAACGGTGAAAAAATCTGGCTGGAAGACCTCGATCTGAAAGAAGTGGAGATTTTTGAATTCAAGCAGACGGGAACGGACAGCCGCTTATCCCGTTTTTTGCCTCCCGTATTCAGTAGAAATGCTGAAGAACTTAAAAAAGATTTTTTCATCCAACTCCTTGAGGATAGAGGGGGCCCCTCCCGTCTAGAGATCAAGCCGCGACCGGGCACCGGATATTCCTTCCTGAGCCTGAAGTTCGATGTGGGTAGTTTGAGCCGACTCCAAAGGATGAAGATCCTGTATGCCAATGGTGATTGGACAGAAATGACGTTTAGAAACTGGAAAAGTCATCCCGAGATATCTGACTATTTCTTCGAATTCCTAAAAAAAAATCCGGGTTTCCTTTAACGAAAACCCGGATATATGATTCTTAGACCTAATCCTGAAAATTAGGTATCTTTGTCTTTATCTTTTCCTGCCCAATATAAAAACCAAAGAAAAATGCCGATCCCGCAACAATTATTGCAATTAATGGTTTTATGATCTTCCTCATTCTCTCCTGCCTTATCATTTTTTACCTAAATTAAAGAAAAAAGTCAATATTTTCCTAAAGCATGCAGTTTGATTTTTTCCCGGGTGTACATTATATTTAGGGGTGAATAAGTCATCCTGAAAAATTCAGGTCAAAAAAGAGGAACAAAATGAGCAAACACGTCGAAAAGAGAATCCTCCTTTTTTTATTGATCGCCTGTACCGGATTCAGCCAGGGAATACGGAAATCCGTTTGGAGCGGCCAGTTTTACCCGGAAAATGCTAAACAGCTCACCACCCAAATCAATAAATACATCGAGGAGGCCCAAAAACACGCCCAACGCGTTGCCAATATACGCGCCCTGATTATCCCCCACGCTGGGTATATATACTCAGGCCCCATCGCTGCTACGGCATATCAATCCGTTATGGGAAAAAACGTTGATTCGGTTGTCATCATCGGTCCTTCTCACCGTTTCGGATTTACCGGATGTTCAATCTACAAAAAGGGCGGATATGAAACCCCCCTGGGCGTCATTGAGGTCGATAACGAACTGGCGGAATCCATCTCCCAAAAAACCGGATACGGATACATCCCCGAAGCACACCGGGAAGAACACTCCATCGAAGTCCAGGTCCCGTTCATTCAGGTAGCTCTTCCTCAAGCAAAAATCGTTCCTATTGTCATGGGTATTCCCCAACGAAAAACTATCGTAACTCTCGCTGAAGCTCTTGCCGAAATACTTCCGGATAAAAACACGCTGGTTATCGCATCAACGGACATGTCTCATTTTTTCCCAAAAAATACGGCTAATAAGGTGGACCAACAGACCATATCCCTCATTCAAGAATTGAAAACGAACGCCCTTATTGAAAAACTTGAAGCCCGTGAAAACATCATGTGCGGCGGGGGCGCCGTCGTTTCTTCTCTTCTTTATGTTAAAAAAACCGGTATTCCAAAGGTTGATATTCTGGCTTATGGAGACTCCTCTCGATATGGAGGTGCGGACAACGTCGTCGGATATTTCTCAGGCGCCATTTGTGATGCGAAGGAGAAAAAGGATTTTTCTCTTTCCGCACAAGAAAAAAAACTTCTTCTCGACCTGGCCCGTCTTGCCATCAATGAGTATGTCCGTGAAAAAAAAATCATAAACTATGAAACGAAAAATCCTCAGTTATTGACAAAATGCGGAGCTTTTGTCACTTTAAAAAAACGAGGACAGCTTCGGGGTTGCATCGGTTTCATCGAACCGGTGGCGCCGCTTTATCAAACCATCATCCAAGCAGCCGTGTACGCCGCCACGCAGGATGGAAGATTTCCTCCTGTCGAACCCAAAGAATTGGAAAGCTTGGAGATCGAAATTTCCGTTCTTACCACGCTAAAACGAATCCATGACCCTTCCCGTATTCAGGTTGGTAAACACGGACTGGTTATAGCCCAAGGGAACAAGCGGGGCCTTCTTCTTCCGCAAGTCCCCGTGGAACAGAACTGGTCGCGTGAGGTTTTTCTCCGCCAGGCCTGCCTCAAGGCCGGCCTTCCCTCCGAAGCCTGGAGAAGGGGAGCTGAAATCTACGTATTCGAAGCCATCGTCTTCCATTGACCGGTTAAATCGTCTAACCTGTACAACTTCACAGGCTGCACCTTACATCTACGGTAAGCTTGGCTCTTGAATAATACAGGTTACCTTTTAATTCTTACCCTTTCTTTGCTATAATGAATTTTTAATATTATTTTTCTATGTATAGGGACAAACATGCCGATATATGAATACAAATGTTCAGACTGTGGAGACGTATTTGAGATCATTCAGAGCGTAAAGGACACTCCGTTAAAAAAATGTCCGCGCTGCGGAGGAAAAGTCACAAAACTGGTATCCGCACCTGCCATCCAATTCAAAGGGAATGGCTGGTACATTACGGATTATGCACGAAAAAAAACGACTCCCCATTCCTACAAAAAGAGCAAACCTGAATCCAAAAAAACGAATAAGGAATCAAAAGAAAAAGACGGCTTTCCACCGCAGAAAACGACCTGATTTTTTTCGGGCCCCTTTTCCACACCTGGACATCATGCAGCCCTGATGGGACCAAGATAAAAAACTCAAAGGCCACGAACAAGTCCTGTTTTGACAACCTTATTCGTCAAGATTAAAATGAAGGTCATGAAAATCGTCGTCCGAACACCCAACTGGATCGGTGATTCCATTCTATGCATTCCCGCCTTGAAGTGTCTTCAGAAAAATCATCCGGAAGCCGAGATTTGGCTGGCGGCTGACCGATGGGTTCAAGGTCTTTTCCGCTCTTTCGACTTTGTCAAAGGATTTGTTCCCATTCCCGAGTCGGGCAGCATCAAAAGTTATCGTTCCGCAGCTAAAAAGCTTAAAACATATCTCTTTGACGCAGGACTTCTTTTTCCCAATTCTTTTTCTTCGGCTCTTCTGTTTTTCCTTGCCGGCATTCCCCATCGCTGGGGATTCAATAGAGACGGACGGGGTTTTCTCCTTACCCAAAGTGTTAAGAAAAACAGCATCGGGGAAATTCATCAAGCCGAATATTACCTTTCACTTCTCCGCCTTCTTGGAATGAAAATATATACCGAAGAGCTGTCTCTGCCCCTCTCTTCCGATGAAAAAAAGGAGGCCCGGGAGAGTCTTCTCAAGCTAAACGTCGACTTTTCCCGTCCGTTGATTTTCCTCAATCCCGGCGCCTATTACGGCTCGGCAAAAAGATGGCCGGTCTCAAGGTTTGCCGAGCTGGCATCCCTTCTCCAAAAAAATCACAAAGGAAATATCATTATCACGGGGTCCGCGGAAGAGATTCCCCTGTCCGAGAAAATCGCCTCGTCCATGGACCTAAAACCGATTATCCTCTCGGGACGGACAACCATCCGCCAACTCTCTGCTTTCATCAGTCAGGCCGATGTGTTTGTCACCAATGATTCGGGTCCCATGCATATAGCAAATGCGTTTAAGATTCCCGTGGTCGCCGTTTTCGGTCCCACAGACCCCAAAATTACGGGTCCACTTCAAGATCCATCAAAGGTTCTTTTTAAGCAAGCTGCCTGTTGGCCCTGTTTCTACAGGGATTGCCCTTTTGACCACCGGTGCATGATGTCTATCTCCCCCGAAGAAGTCTATGAAGCCTGCCGGTCCTTTTTGAAATGAAAAAAATCGCTGTATTCCTCGATAGAGACGGAAACATCAACGAAGATGTCGGCTATCCGAACTCCTATGATAAGATCAAAATATATCCTTACAGCTTCGAGGCCGTCAGAAAGATCAACCATGCCGGGCTACTGGCTGTAATCGTGACCAACCAATCCGGTATTGGAAGGGGGCTTATTGAAGAAAAAAACCTTCTCGACATCCATAATAAGATGAAGAAAGAATTCGAGTTGAATAACGCCCATATCGATGGCGTATATTTCTGTCCCCACTTCACCAGCTCCCCAGACCCACGCTATAGAGCGGACTGTGACTGTGCCAAACCAAATCCGGGCATGGCCCTTAAAGCTGCCGCCGACCTCAACATAAACTTGAAGGGATCCTATGTCGTGGGGGATAAAGTAAGCGATATAGCCTTCGGATATAATATCCAGGCCAGGCCTGTACTCGTTCTGACGGGATATGGAAAAGACTCCCTGCCGCAACTCCAAAAAACGGATATGCCGCCGGCGCACATTTCCCAAAACCTTTTGGAAGCTGTCGAATGGATCATCGAACAGGAAAATCGACGGCTTTCTCAAAAATGATTAAAACGAGATAAAATCATGATCCGTTTTGACGATATCCTTGAAAAAGTATCTTCATACTATAAAGGAAAGGATTCCACGCAGCTGCAAAAAGCTTACGTTTTTGCAGCTCAGGCCCATAAAGGCCAGGTTCGCCGCTCGGGAGAACCTTACTTAAGCCACCCCTTGGAAGTGGCCAATATGCTGGCGGATATGAAACTCGACGTGGTAACGATTTGTTCGGGCTTGCTCCATGACGTCCTCGAGGATACGGATGTTACCGCTCCCGAACTGACAAAGACGTTCGGCAAAGAAATCACCCAATTGGTTGAAGGCGTTACCAAAATCAGCCGCATTCAAGAATCCTCTCCCGAAGCCCGCCAGGCGGAAAGCATCCGGAAAATCATCCTGGCCATGACGGATGACCTGCGGGTCATTTTTATCAAGCTTGCCGACCGCATTCACAATCTTAAAACCTTGAAATTTCTTCCCCAGGACAAGCAAAAACAAGTGGCTCAGGAAACTCTTGATATCTATGCACCCATCGCCAACAGGTTGGGAATGGGCAGGATTAAAGCCGAGCTTGAGGACTTGTCTTTTCGTTATGTATCCCCGGAAAACTTTTTCAAGATAGCTTCTTTAGTCGAACCGCTGAAAAAAAAAGCGGAAAAAGAGCTTGATAAATTGAGCAAAAATCTTTCCCTTATTATGAAAAAAAATAACATACCGGCAGAGCTGTCTTCACGACTCAAACGTCCCTATAGTATCTATAACAAGATGAATCGGCGAAAAATTGATTTCGAACAGGTTTTTGATTTTATGGCCCTTCGCCTGCTTACCGACTCCATAAACCACTGCTATGCCTCTTTAGGAATCATTCATCAGTCCTGGCCGCATCTTCCTAAGAGATTTAGGGATCTTATCGCCATGCCCAAACCCAATCTCTATCAATCCCTTCACACGACCATCATAACAAAGGAACAGCGGACCATCGAAATCCAGATCCGAACTCATGAAATGCATGAAATAGCAGAAAACGGAATCGCCGCGCACTGGAAATACAAAGAAGAGGACCAGAATCATATTATCAAAGAAGATACGCGGCTTCACTGGCTGCGCGAGATGGCGGAATTTTATAAAGAACAAAAAAATCCTACAGAATTCCTGGAAAATCTTAAAAAGCACCTTGTCCCCGAAGAAGTTTACGTCTACACTCCCAAAGGAAAAATGGTCTCTCTACCCCTGGGAGCTTCCGCTCTCGATTTCGCCTTTAAGATCCACTCGGAAATCGGCCTTCATTGTTCATCCGTGAAGATCAATGGGAAAAAAGCTTCATTAAAAACGATCCTGAAATCAGGAAATTTTGTCGAAGCCATAACATCACCCGAGGCCAGACCCAGCAGGCAATGGCTGAATATTGCTTTCACCTCCAATGCCAGGAATCATATCAGGCACTGGCTCAACCTCGAGGAAAAGAAAAAAAACACCGCCCTGGGGAAAAAGCTATGGAAAAAAACACTGGTCGACCTGAACAGGCATTCTGAAAAAAACCCTCGTAATCTATTGGACTCCCTTTCCCGTTTGACTCATTACCGAATCAAGACAGTCGAAGATTTTTACGAGCTACTTGGGTCGGGAAAGATCGTTTTGGATAAAAAAATACTTAAACGGCTTTTTGCCGCAACAAAATCCAAAGAAAAAAAAGCGCCTCTTCTTCGAAAAGTGGTCCATCGTGTCTCAAAGAAATCAGATTCTCCCCTAAAAATGACCGCGGCGGAAGCCTCGCTTCTTAATTTGGCTAAGTGCTGTAACCCCATAAAAGGAGAATCCATCATCGGGTACATCACATCGGGCAAAGGTATTACCATCCATTCCCGGCGCTGTCCTTTGGTACAAAAAGAAATTCTAAAAAAACACAGGATGGTCGAGGTCGTCTGGGACAAATCGCTTTCGGGGCATTATTCTGGAAAACTTCTGATCAAAGGAGACGACTCACCAGGGCTCCTGGCAAAACTAACGGCCATAATTGCTAAAGAAGAAGGCAACATTAAAAAAGCAGATGTTTTGACTTTCCCGGATGGAAAAGCCCAGATAAAGCTTACTCTTGTGATTAGGGATATTCACCATCTTACCAGGATCATACAGAAAATTACGGGAATCAAAGAAATTTTTTCCGTGGAAAGAACCTGACAGAAAATTTGCTTGTTGGGGGACAGAATCAGACGACTTTAACGACTTTTCCGGAGCGAATACATCGTGTACAAACCCAAATCTGTTTGACTCCTGATTTAGTCTGCGCTTTAACCCTTTGAAGATTAGGGTTCCATTTTTTTTTGGAGGCCTTGTGGGAATGACTTAAAGTTTGTCCGAATTTGGGGCCCTTACCGCATATCTCACATACTTTACCCATTGATTTTCTCTCTCAGAAAAGCCTTTATAACATATTTTTAAGAAGAATCCAAGCACAGAATATATCTTTTCATCGTTAAGAATCTTTACAATTTGACACACAAAATAGCGCTTAAAACCCAGGCACCATTTTATTTTTCTGTAACACCCCAAAAAAAATTTCTTCCTTCATATTCTTATCCTTCTCCTTTGAAGACAGTTGACCTGGAAAAAGGACAATTATTTTTCATCCGCTCTCTTTTCCCATCAGCAAAGCATGGCATAAATATTGCTGCATTGGTTCATCTTGACGAAATTATGAAAAAGAAGTACTTTTAAAGTACCATGAAATATAAACATTATTTATCAGCCGCACTCGTTTTATTGGCCTCTTCGTGGATGATTTCATGTTCGGGTGTCCTTGTAGACAACCAAATACATTTCGGGATCAAAGCCGCACAATTAGGGCTCTGGGAAGAAGCGATTTTCAGGTGGGAAAAAGCCATTGAAAAAGACCCGAATTCGGCCGCAGCTTACAACAACCTAGCCGTAGCCTATGAAGCGAAAGGCCTTATCGAAGAGGCAAAAAAAGCCTACGAGAAAGCTCTATACATTCAACCTGATAATGAATTTATTACAGACAATTACGAGAAATTTAAAAAAGTACTCTCATCCGGGCAAGAAAAAAAAGATGAAAAAAAATAGACTGCTTCTTATCATTCTTATCCTTTCTCTTTTCTCATGCAAATCCCTCACTGAATGGAAAGTTCGTATTCCCGTCCCACAAAAACAGGAAATCGATCTCGGCAAATACGAAAAAATTTTCATCACCGACTTCAGTATTGAAGACACGGATAAAATCGAATTCGAACTGAATAAACAAATCAAAGACTATTTTTCTTCGGAGCTCAAACAGTACTTCGAAGGGGATATAGACCAGAAGTCCTTATCCATACAGGAAGAAAACGTTTTCAATGACAAAGAGTATTGGAAAAAGCTCGGTTCTTCCGAAAAAAAATCTATTTTTTTAACAGGAAAATCTTCCTTCAAAAAAGAAATTCGAAAATCCCTTAGAGAGGCCAGGGGAGGCCGTTTTGAAGATCCCTTCAAGCGGGAAGAGAGGCTTGCAGAAAGACGTTTCTATTCGCTGACCCTGCAAATTTTTTTCATCAATGCGGAAACGGGAGAGATCCTTTTCCAAAAAAAGTATGAAGAATCCCAAGGTTATGCCAATACCAATCAAACCTCAGAATTTGCCTTTTATGACTTGATTCAAAAAGTCAAAGAAGGTCTTTTCCCCATATTCACAGGAAGAGGAAGATTTCAAGAAAGACGCCTCATCATCAAATAAAAAGGGTGCCGTCATGAAAAAACAAACAAGCCTTTTCATCATTTTATTTCTTACACTCATTTGGGTCCCATTCGGGGCGGCCCAAAGCATATATTTTCCTTATTACATGAAAAACAAAGTCAACTATGAAAATTTCCAGTGGAAACACTACGAAACAGATCATTTTGATATCCACTACTACACGGAAAATCGCAACTTGCTCAAGATGGTCGCCGAAATGTCCGAAAGCGCCTACCAGCTTGTCAGCAACGAACTCAAGCACCATCTGTCGGAAAAAGTCCCCCTTATTTTTTATAACTCTTCCACCGACCTGGTCCAAACGAATATAACATCATTAACGGAAGATGTTCTCGGTGTATCCGAGCCTGTTCTTCACAGGGTCATCGTTAGAGCGGACATGGCACCCGATGAATTACAGGACCTTATCGAACACGAATTGACGCATATTTTTGAGTTTGACCTTCTTTGGGGAAGCCCGACGGGCTCCATATATTCTCTCAGCGGTCCCCCCTTATGGGTTTTTGAAGGATTCAGCGAATACACGTCAAAGACATGGAGTATCGTCGATGAACTGACGATCCGGGATGCCGTACTCAACGACCGGTTTCCATTCTTTACGGAATCAGGGAACCTCATATCACAATACGCTATGCTGCGCATGGATTACATATTCGGACACGCCATATATGAATTCATGGAGGACAAATTCGGAAAGTCTTCCATTCGTGAGTTCTGGCGTTCGCTTAAAAGTTTTCCCCGTTACCAAGTCATCCAAAGCAGGGGGAAATTCCAAATATTCAATAATCCCCCCCAAGAATTTTATCATGAATTTAAAAAATATATGCGGGATAAATACAAAGATTTTTTGCTTAAAGAAAATCCTGAGAACTACAGTCTTCCCATCGGGCCCAAATTCCCGATGAATCCGTATTTTTTCTCCTTCTCCCACAGCCTCTCTCCCTCCGGAGAAATTGCGGCGGTTCTGACTATAAATATCAAAGATCAAGATTACGACATTCTCCTCTTCTCCGTCAAAGACGGATCCAAAATCAAAAATATCACCGGCGGTTACACGATAAAATATGAATACATCAAAGGAGAGATTGATCCTTCGTACGGACGCGATCTGGCTTGGTCGGATGACGGAAACCGGCTGGCTTTTTTTGCCAGAGCAGGTCATAAACACTCCCTTTTCATTGTCGATATTATAACCGGCGATATTATAGACAAAATCAACATTCCCGTTGACCATCCGTCTGCCCCCGCTTTTATTCCCGGCAAAAATGAGATCGTGTTCACCGCTTTTGTTGATAGCCAGCACGATATTTACAGTTTGAACCTGTCCACCGAAAAGATCACCAATCTGACCGAAGACGACCTTTTCGAAAAAGCTCCCGTCATCTCCCCGGATGGAAAACATATCGCATACACCCTTCGTCTTGATGCCTTCGATAAACTGTTCATTTCTCCTTTAGACAACCTGAAACAAAAAAAGCAGCTAACATTTGGCCGCGAAAATACGATCGCTCCCAGTTTCTCCCCGGACGCAAAAAAGATGTACTTCTCAAGCGACCGAAACGGTGCCTTCAATATTTACTCTTTGGATCTTGATTCTGGAACGATGATTCAGTACACGGACGTTCGAACGGGTAACTTTTTCCCCAATCCCATTCCCGGTGAACCGGAGAAGATCGTTTTCGCTTCCTTCAACAAGGGAGCCTTTCAAATTTTCTCCAGCAAACTTGAGGGAAAAGAGATAAAAACAGTGGAGTTTAAAGATAGAACAGAGGATGAAAAATACGAACGTTTCGAGCCCATCATCACCCTGGACATCAATGAAAAAAAGATAAAAAAATATAAAGGCCTTGGAAACTTATTCTTGATGGGCAGGCCACCGATCAACGCCATCGTCTCCACGGACGGTTCCATCCTCGGAGGATCCGCCATAACATTCACCGACCTCCTTGGAGACCACGCCTTCAATCTTGTGGCCTATCAGGTTCGAACCTACCGGTCCTACAGCTTTTCTTATCTCAATATGAAAAGAAGGCTTCAATTCATGGCCAACGCATTTCAGTACACCATTTATTATTATCCTTACGAATATTACTACGACCCTATTTATTCTGCCTATCCCATAACATACGAAGATGCGATCGCCACACGAACGATTTCCGGAGCAACAGTAGCAGCCTTATACCCGTTCAACCGCTATTACCGCATGGAAGCGGGCCTCGGATACTATAACTATGAAGAAGATTATCAATATGGGTCGCCTTACGGCGGCTATGGCGGTTATTCTTATTTTTTAAACGGAAACATTATCCAAGCTTCCGTATCGCTTATCGGAGAGACGACTCTTTTTAACTACTACGGACCCAAGAACGGACACACTTTTGCCCTCTCCCTAAGCCAGGCCATCCCCGTCTCAGATAATTTCCTGTGCAATACAACTCTTGAGGCAGACCTGCGGAAATACTTTTACATTGGTGGGGAATCCCTTTTCGCCGTACGTTTTAAAGCCTTCGCCAGCCGGGGTGATAATCCCTTCATTTTCTACTACGGTGGAAACAACCAGGTTCGTTCGGTTTACTTCTTCTCGATTGTCGCCAATGAAGGATGGTATACCAACATCGAATTCCGCTTTCCTCTGATCAATGCAGCCTCTACCCTAATCGGCCAGATAGGGCCTGTCCGGGGAGCTTTTTTCTTTGATCTGACGCGCTCAAAAATAGGAGATAATCCCGCCCGTTATTATGATTCAACCGGATCCTCTATTATCGATGCCCTCGGATCATATGGATTCGGTTTCCAGTTTTTTTTCCTCGGGCTCCCTATCCATATTGAGTTTGTCAAAAGACTGGAAATTCCAAGTTTTTCCGATCCGCTGAACATGAATTCAGCCGGAGATTTGATGACAAAATTCTGGATTGGATACGATTTTTAAAAAAATTTTAATAATCGCTTGAATTGCTGAATTCCCCATGATATCATACCCCCGCATTTTCAAACTGAAATCAGCGAACCTTGAATTTTTTCCACATCTGTGGATAATTCTGTGGAAATTTAAGCCGACCATATGGAAACTAAAGAAAAATCAAATCCTTGGTTTGAAATTCTACATTTCATCAAGAAAAAAATTGACAAGAACAGTTTTGAAACCTGGTTTGAACCCACTTCCTATATAGGTCAAGAAGCCGATTCTCTCTATGTCAAGGTTCCCAATTCCTACTTTAAAGACTGGCTTTCTTTTCACTATTCGAGCTTGATCAACAACTGTTCCCAAGAAATTTTCAATAAGATATTCAATATAAAGTTTATCTTTGATGAATCTCCATCCACATTTATGAGGCGATCACCAAAAGAACGGAATCTCAAACACGGAGGGCTTCTCAATCCCAATCTTAATCCTCACTATACCTTTGAAAATTTTGTCGTCGGGTCATGCAATCAATTTGCTCATGCCGCCTGCATGGCTGTTGCGAACAACTCAGCAAAATCCTACAATCCTCTC
Organism: Candidatus Aminicenantota bacterium; assembly: GCA_016927475.1. Taxonomy (GTDB): domain Bacteria; phylum Acidobacteriota; class Aminicenantia; order Aminicenantales; family Aminicenantaceae; genus JAFGMO01. Next base: position 25,078 of record JAFGMO010000082.1, on the reverse strand, counting down.
TATATATATGGAGGCGCAGGCCTGGGAAAAACACACCTGATGAATGCCGTAGGTCACCAGTCGCTTAAAGTGGACCACCGGCATAAGATCCTTTATATTACAACAGAAAAATTTATGAACGACCTCATCAACCATCTTCAATACGGAAAAATTCTTGATTTCCGGCAAAAGTATAGAAATATTGATGTTCTTCTCATGGACGATATCCACTATCTCAGCGGTCGCGAGAGGACAAAAGAAGAATTTTTCCACACATTCAATCATCTATATGACAACCAAAAACAGATTGTGATCTCAAGTGACTGCCCCCCCCGAGAAATAAAAAATCTTGAAGAACGCTTTAGATCCCGGTTCGAATGGGGCCTCATTGCTGACCTTAAACCACCTGATATTGAAACTCGAATCGCTATTCTTAACAAAAAAGCTGAACTTGAGGTTGTCCATCTCCCTGAAAGCGTTGCTCTCTACATATCCGATAAGGTCCATTCAAATATCAGGGAACTCGAAGGCTATTTTCGGCGTATTGTCGCCTATTCCTCTCTAAAAGGCGTAGGGATTGACCTGGACCTGGCCAAAGAAGCTCTTCAGGGACTTCTGGATTCTTCCTCAAATCTTGTCACGGTTGAAAAAATTCAAAAACTGGTCTGTCATAAATACAAAATAAAACTTTCCCAGCTCAAATCAAAAAACAACTCCCCAAAATTTTCTTTTCCTAGACAGATAGCCATGTATATTTCGAAAGAATTAACGCAGTCCTCCCTTCCTGAAATTGGGAAAAAATTCGGTGGAAAACATCACACAACAGTTATACATAGTATTCGTAAGATTGAGAAATTAAGAACGAAAAACCGTGAATTCGACAACGAAATAAACATCTTAATTAACCATATTCAGTAGTTAAATCAATAAATTAGAGTGAAAATTCACATTTCAACAATTCATTTGATTTTAATTAATGAAATATTATTTAATATTATTAAGAAAAAGAATGACCTGTAGAAAGGTGGAAAAATGAGATTCTCCTTAAAAAAAGAAGATTTAATTCCAGAACTTCATCTTTTCCAAGGAATTGTTGAAAAAAGGAACACTATGCCTATTCTTGCGAATATTTTACTCGATGTTTATGAAGACCGGGTTGATATGACGGGAACAGACCTTGAGGTTGGGTTAAAAACATATTCTCCGGCAAAAGGCGAAGAAAAAGGATCGATAACAATATCAGGAAAGAAAATTTTTGAGATTGTTAAATCATTACCCGAAGGAAAACCTATTATCTTTAGTGAGGAAAACGACCTTGTGATGCGTATCACTTCGGGCGAGACGGAGTTTAAGGTTCTCTGTCTTCCAAAAGAAGATTATCCTCAGATGCCTGAATCGAAATTCGAAAAAAACATTGTTATTCCCCTTGATGTTCTTCAAGATATGATCGAAAGTGTTTATTTCGCCATTACACAGGAACATCGTTATTACCTCAATGGAGCACTTTTGATTCTGAAAGACGGCAAGCTTGAAATGGTAAGCACGGATGGGCACAGGCTGGCTTACGTATCAAAATCTCTCGAAAACACATCCTGGGGGGAAGAGATTAGAGTGATTGTCTCAAAAAAAACCCTCAATGAGCTGAGGAAGTTTGAAGATGAGAGTCTCGAGTTTGACCTTGATGAAAGTAATCTTTTCTTCAGGATAAAGAATAGAACGATGGTTTCACGGATTATCGAAGGAAAATTTCCCAATTTTGAGGCTGTCCTTCCCAAAGACAATCCGTATAAAGCCAGTATTTCACGGGAGGCAATCACCGATTCCATAAGAAGGGTTTCTCTTCTTTCGACCGAAAGATCACGGGGAATAAAACTTTCTATTGAAAAAAATCTCATTCGTTTATTCTCATCCAACCCGGAGATGGGAGAGGCGAGGGATAATATTTCTCTGGATTACAGTGGAAAAGAGATGGAAATCGGTTTTAACTCTCAGTATATTCTGGATTTTTTGACAACGGTAAAATCAGAAAAGGTTGTTTTTGAGTTTAAGGATAAAGATAGCGCAGTTTTAATGCGTCCTGAATCCGAAGAAGGAATGAAGTACAATTATGTCCTTATGCCGATGAAACTTTAATTTGGTGGGGACTATCCGATAATGGTATCTATGGGGGTTTCTCCGTTTATCTCAACAAAAAAATGATTCGGTGCACAGATGATTCTTTCTCCGGATAAAGATATTGGCGCGGTATATGTACAGATTTTGTTTTGACAATCGGAATCCAATACTCGGACCTTGCCGTTTTCCACAGCGATAGTAACTTTTCCTGTTGGCGTGGTGTAAGTGAGGAGCCTTTTTTTATCCAGAGAAAATATTTCTATCGTTTTTCCTGAGATAGAGACAGTGGCGGAGGATCCGGGAAGGAGACCTGTATTTTTTAAACAGGCTGATGTGACAAGTCTGGATGCGGGTTGATATCTGTACATGTTTTTCCAGATAGAATAGAATTCTCTTGATCTGATGTCTTGTACTTTCCCGTTTCTAACTAGGGTGAACGACGGTAAAGAATCCTTTTCTAAAATCTGGTAATTAAGGAAAAGATTAGCCTTTTGGGTCGAAGAGGATTCTTTCCATCCAAAGCGTGACAGTCCATTTTTTAATAGCTTTTTTTGTGGATGTGACGGAGAGAGAAAATAGTCAGTTCCTGATACAAGAACATACTTTTTGATCTCTTTTAGAAGGACTCCGAGTACGCTGGCGGGAGATTCCGAAATAACAAACAGCTCAAGGTGATCTTGTTTTGATGATTGTGATAACAAGAGAGGCGTGAAGATCGGAGTGTAGACCATCTTTTTTAAAAAATTCCGTCTATCCATTGCGGACTCCTTTATTCAGGATATCTATGATAACCGGATAGTGTTCTATTCTACTCTTTTTTTTTAGATAACGAAAGAGGAAAACCCCGGACGGAATAAGGATAAGAAAAAGACCAAAAAGTCCTGATTTTGAAGGATTGGTATGGAAAATGGGGGATAATAGATAACCCATTACTGTTCCCAAAACAAGAGCGGTAAGGAGAACTCCGAAGAGAAGAATAAGATCTCTGTTGTATGTTCCTTCAGGAATATTTAAGGTTACTTCATCCCCTGTTTTTGCTCCCATGGGATTAACGGCCACAAGAAGGCCGCTTTCATTCTTTAGTCCGCTGCATATGTGGCGTGCGCTGCATTCATTACATGCTTTCTGCGCGTCTATCTTAACATAGGCAAAGCCATTATCATCAATTCGAATGACCAGTGCTTTGTCCGTCATTTTATTCTTGGCTGATACGGCCGATGGCCTTTGTCGGGCACTTTTCGATGGCCGGAATGTGTTCTTCTTTGATTTTACTGTAATCCGCAATTTTTGCGAGGTTGTCTTCGAGAATAATCCCTTCGGGACAGGCCCTGACGCATATTCCGCAGGCGATGCAGGCGTTTTTACAGAATTTTCGGGATAGAGCGGCTTTATCACGTGACCGGCAGAAGACAAGAATATCTTGTGAAACAGGATAGAGTTCGATGATATCTCTGGGACATTCTTCAACACAAATCCCGCAGGCAGTGCATTTTTCCTCTGATATAACCGGAAGACCGTCTTTTCCCATCTCTATAGCGTCGAAAGGGCAGGCCCGGGCGCAGTCACCAAAACCAAGACATCCAAAAGAACACTGCTTGTTCCCGCCAATAAGATGGGCAGCGGCGCAGGTGGATATTCCCGTGTAAAACCCTCTGTCTTTTGCTGCCTCAAGAGAGCCCCGGCAAAGAACTCGCGCAACTTTTTTTGCGGTATCTTCGACTTTGACACCAAGTATATCCGCAATTTGTTCGGAGGCTTCCCCTCCGCCGACAGGACAGCCGTTCGGAGAGGCTTCGCCCTTAACGACGGCCTCTGCAAAGGCTCTGCAGCCTGAATAACCGCAAGCCCCGCAGTTAGCCTGAGGAAGAACTTCTGATATTTTGACGACTCTTGGATCTTCTTCAACCCGAAGCTTTTTATAAGCCAGGACCAACCCGATGGAGAAAAGAAGCCCAAGAGCTCCCATGGTTATGATAGGCCATAAGATGTTCGTCATTTAATCATTCCGGAGAAGCCGGTGAAGGCGAGGGCCATTATGCCGGCTACGATCAACGATATCCCTGCCCCTTTAAGAGGCTCTGGTACATCTGCAAGTTCAAGTTGCTCCCGTATTCCCGCCATCAGAACGATGGCCAGAGTGAAACCGATACCGGATCCAAATCCGAATATAACCGTTTCCAGGAATTTGTATTCTTTCAACACCGCCAGGAGAGCCAACCCCATGATGGCACAGTTTGTCGTAATGAGCGGAAGGTAAATACCAAGGGCTTGATAAAGAGGAGGGCTGGCTTTGCGTATAAACATCTCGACAAGCTGGACAAGAGAAGCGATGACCAGTATGAATGAGACAATCTGGAGATATTCCAGTTTTTTGGGAATGAGAATCCAGTGATTTATTATCCATGAAACAACGGCCGTGATGGTCATGACGAAGGTAACGGCAAGGCCCATGGAGACGGCTGAGTCGATTTTTTTTGACACACCGAGAAAAGGACAGATGCCTAAAAAATAATGCAGAACAAAATTATTGATCAGGATCGCTGATATGAATATTGCCAGTAATTCCACGGTGTTATCTCCCAGGCTTTGTTTTGCTTTCGATAAAGAGAGCCAGACCTAGAAGCAGCCCCAAGGTTAAAAAAGCTCCAGCGGGAAGAATCATGATGATCCACGGTTTGAACCAAGAACCCAAAATCTGGTGGCCCAGTATCCCTCCGCTTCCCAGAAGTTCCCGGATGGAACTCAGAAGAAGAAGGGCCAGAATAAATCCACAGCTCATACCAAGAGCATCTATCAAGGAACGGCCGATGGAATTTTTTGAGGAAAACGCCTCCTGGCGGCCAAGAATAATGCAGTTGACGACAATCAAGGGGACATAGGGACCGAGATTTTTAGAAATGGGAGGAAAAAAGGCCGCAAGAAACCTATCGGCCATGGTCACAAAAGTAGCGATAATAACGATATAGCTGGCGATGCGAACTTGACTGGGAATAATCTTTTTGATGGATGAAACAACGAGAGAACTAAAAATGAGGACGAAACTTGTGGCCAAGCCCATAGCGATCCCGTTGATCACGGCAGTCGTCACCGCAAGGGTAGGACACATCCCTAAAAGTTGGCGGAAAACAGGGTTTTCATCCCAAAACCCCTTTGTAAATTCCGCGCTGATGCTTTTTGTTGCCATTTTATTCCTGCCTCAGATTTTTCCTTCCTTGTGGAGAGTTTTGGCCTTTTCGATCGAAAAATTCACGATGTCAAGGACTGCCTCTGACGATATTGTCGCTCCGGTTATGGTATTAACTTCTGAATAGGAAAGATCGTCCGGGCTATCGGCCGGTGGATTACGGAGAGAAAGCGACTGGCTGCAGTCTCTGTTTTCCCAGAAGCGAAGAAATTCATCCCACTCTGTAATTTTTGCACCAAGCCCGGGGGTTTCTTTTTGTTCAAGAATAAACAAGCGGTTAAGCGTCGAAAAGCTTTCATCCGTTCCGATCATAAGAGTAATTTTGTCCTGAAAGCCTGTACCCGAAGTGTACAGTGCGAATCCGGCCCTTTGGCCGCTTTTATCCTTTCCCTCATATATGGTAAAAGATTTTTCTTCATAGACGATATTGCTGGTTTCTGTTCCGGGAACAACCCGGGTAATGGCGTCCTTGATTTCCCTTTGCCGGTTGGCTTCAATCCGGCTTCTTGTGAGAAGATCTACCCCCGTTAAAAAGGAGCCCGAGATCAAACCGACGGATGTCAGAACAATGATCATTCTGGCGGAAAGATTCAACTCTTTCTCCTTTCTCCCAGAATGCGCGGGCGCGTGTAACGGTTAAGTAAAGGAACAAAGGTATTCCAAAAAAGAATGGAATACATGACTCCTTCCGGGAAACCGCCAAAAAGCCGGATGAGACCGATGGTACCGCCAATTCCGACGGCATAAATCCAGGTCCCTTTGGCGGAAATCGGAGAGGTCACCATGTCGGTAGCCATGAAGAAGGCCCCGATCAAAAGGCCTCCTGAGAAAAGATGAAAAAGGGGAGAAGCGTATTTTGCCGGATCAGCCAACCAGAAGATCCCTGTGAACAAGAATAAAGAAAGAATAATTCCTGCGGGAATTTTCCAGTCGGCGGCTTTGCGGTACAAAAGATAGGCCGCTCCCAATAAAAGGGCGAAAGCGGACGTCTCTCCCACGCATCCCCCGGTGTTCCCCCAAAAAAGGTCCTTTAAGGAAGCTAATGTTCCCTGGGCGGCGGCAGCCTGGAATTTTAATTCGGCAAGAGGAGTGGCAAATGTTGCCGTGTCTATTTGAAGTGTTGCCGTAGGAATCCAGGTTGTCATGGCGACGGGAAAGGCTGTTTGGAGGAAGGCCCGGCCTACGAGGGCGGGATTGAATATGTTATTTCCTAAGCCGCCGAAGACCTGTTTTCCGATACCGATAGCAATGACCGCTCCAATAACGGCCAGTTCCACTGAAAGCGAAGGAGGAAGTGTCATGGCTAGCAAAAGACCGGTGATAACGGCCGATCCGTCAAAAAGGGAATGAAGGGGTTTTTTTCTCAGTTTGAGGATAACGGCTTCCGTTAAAAGGCTGGCCGCCGTACAGGAGAAAATAAGGATAACCGCCCTCCATCGGAAAAAATAAACAGATGCCGCAAGGGCTGGAAGTAAACAGATGATGACGGTGACCATAATTCGAGGAACGGAGTCTTTGTCCCCGAAATGGGGAGAAGACTGAATAATCAGCTTGTTATTCGACATCAGGCGCTCTTTTTCCTTTTTTTACTGATGATTTTTGTTTTTCCCAAGCGAAGCCATTGGACAAGTGGTATTTTTGAGGGACAGATATATTGACAACTCCCACACTCGACACAATCCAATATCCCCCAGCTTTCAGCCTCTGAAAGATGATCATATTTGACAAGTTTGGCCAGTTGAGTGGGAACCAATCTCATAGGGCAATGGTCCACACATCTTGAACAACGAATACAGGAAAACTCTAAAGGAGCTTGACTCACTTTCCAGGTGATAATCCCGGAGGTTCCTTTAATAACGGGCACGTCGGTTGTCCATTGGACAATGCCCATCATGGGACCGCCTATGATCAAGAGGTTCGCGTCTTCCTTTATACCGCCGCAGAAGTCTAAAACATGATAAATGGGGGTTCCGATCCGTACGGAAACATTTTTTGTTTCATTGACGCCTGATCCCGACACGGTTACGATGCGTTCATACAGAGGACGGTTGCGGCTGACGGCATCCCATATGGCCTTGGATGTAGCCACATTTTGGACGACAGTGCCTACATCAAAGGGAAGTCCGCCTCGGGGAACCTCCCTTTTGAGAAGGGCATAAATAAGATTTTTTTCAGCCCCTTGGGGATATTTGGTTTTCAGAAGAGCAACTTCTCTGAAAGGCCTCTCGCTTTCTGAAAGAAAAATACTGGGACAATTTTTTACCTGTTGGCAAAAAAGGGCGTATGCTTTTTTTTTGTTATCCTCGATACCGATAATGATCCTTTTCGCACCTGTTGCCTTACAGGCCAGCTCGGCACCTTTAATGATCTCATGCGGATATTTCTGCATAAGCCGGTCATCGGCTGTGAGCATCGGTTCGCATTCACAGCCGTTGAGGATAAAACAGTCAATGGGTTTGTCTGAAGGGGGATTCAGTTTTACCGCTGTTGGAAAAGCGGCTCCTCCCATGCCGACGACACCCGCTTCTTTTACTTTTTCTAAAATTTCTTTGGAGGAAAGCCGGGCTACTTCTTCCAAGGACATTTCTTTTTTGAGGATTTTCGAATCAGTCCGGTCTTCGCCGTCATTGATGACGGTTACGGCCGGCACGGGGCTTCCTCCGGGGTGGGAGAAGGGATCTATGGATTTCACCTTACCCGATACGCTTGAGTGGACCGAGGCTGAAAAAAGACCATCGCTTTCGGCAATTTTTTGGCCAAGGAAAATATCATCCCCTTTTTCCACGAGAGGCTTAGCCGGCTTTCCGAAGTGTTGATGTAAAGGAATAACGAGAGTTTCGGGGGCAGGGACGGTTTCAATGTCCTTGCTTTCCGTTAAATGTTTGAGTTCCGGGGGATGTATTCCGTGCGGAAAGGTGTGTCTCTTCATTTCCTTTTTTTATCAGAGTTTGACATCCTAGTCCATGTTCGATAAAGAAATAAAAGTTTATAAATTCGTAGTGTGTGTTGTCAACATGAAAAATAAATTGATTTTTGTCAAATAATATAGGATAAATGGAGTGGGGAGAATAGTCATAGGAATATGAATGTGACAATAAGGGAGGTCAAAACCCGGAAAGATTTGAAAACGTTTATCTTTCTTCCGGAAAAAATTCATGCCGGCCACGCCACTTGGGTTCCTCCCATTTATATGGATGAATGGAGTTACTTCAGGGCGGAGAAGAATGATCATTTTTCTTACTGTGATACCATCATGTTGCTTGCATTCAGAGAGAAAAAACCGGTCGGCCGGATCATGGGAATCATCAATCACAGGTACAACGAGCTGAGGAACCAGAAAACAGCCCGCTTCGGTTACCTGGAGACTGGGGAAGACGAAGAGCTCGTCCGCAAATTGTTGCGTTCCGTGGAAGAATGGGCACGGGAAAAGGGGATGACCCGGCTTATCGGACCTTATGGCTTTTCCGACCAGGACCCCGAGGGGTTTCTTATCGAAGGATTTGAAGAGAGGGCTACCATTGTCACCTATCACAACTATCCCTGGATGCCGGAAATGTTGGAGAAGATGGGCTATAAAAAAGATGTGGATTATTATGTCTACAAGCTTGAGGTTCCGACGGAAATCCCCGAATTTTTTCACCGCATAAGGGACCGTGTCGTTCGCAGGGGGAATTTTGAGCTTGTCGAATTCAAGAAAAGAAGGGAAATCAAGAAGTGGATAAAACCCTTTCTTCATCTTATGAATGAGGTTTATACCGAAAGTAATATCTATGGGTATTCTCCTTTAAAAGAAAAGGAAATGGAGGAGTTGGCCAGGAGATATTATTCCATTCTGGACGCTCGTTTTATAAAGGGAGTTCTCAAGGATGGGCAGGTCGTGGCCTTCATCGTCGGCATACCGGACATGTCAATCGGTATCCAGAAGGCGCGGGGACGGCTTTTTCCCTTTGGTTTTATAAAAATTCTTCGTAGCGCAAAAAAAACAAAACAACTCGACCTTCTCTTGGGGGGCATCAAGAAGGAATACAGAAGAATGGGCCTGGACGCTCTTATGGGCGTGAGTGTGCTTATGTCTGCCCGGGAGGCGGGATTTAAGTTTATGGACACCCACCACGAACTTGAGGAAAATACCATGGTTCGGGCAACCATGGAACGGATGGGGGGAAAGGTTTATAAGAAATTCCGGGTATATCAGAAGGTTATTTTGCTTCGGCCCAGTTAATCCCCCATCCCAGGTGGACCAATAAAGGGACGTTGAGGGGGAAAACTTTTTCCATATTTTCCTTGACCAGTTTTTCCATCATCTTCGTTTCGTCATCGGGGACTTCAAAAACGAGTTCATCATGAACCTGAAGGATCATTTTTGACCGAAGATTTTTTTGCTTCATCTTTGAAAAAATTTCAATCATGGCTTTTTTTATAAGATCGGCCGCAGAGCCTTGGATCGGTGTGTTGAGGGCAATCCGCCGTCCGGCCTGCTGGGAATGCCGGTTCTTGTGTTGCAGTTCCGGCACCTGCCTTTTTCGGCCGAAAAGGGTGGTTGAAAATCCGCTTTGCCGGGCATCGTCTACGATGGCATCCAGGTATTCCCGCACCTTTGGGTACTTTTCATAATATCGATCTATGAACTTTTGCGCTTCTGTTTGGCTTGTGCCCAGTTCCCTGGCGAGAGAAAACGCAGATGCTCCGTATATAATGCTGAAATTGATTATTTTGGCTCTATGCCTTTTCTCTTCATCCGACAGAAAGAGGGAATCGCCGAAAACTTTCAGAGCTGTTTCTTGATGAATATCTTTATTTTTCCGGAACGTTTCGATTAATGCCGGGTCTTCTGATAGATGGGCCAGGACACGGAGTTCAATTTGAGAATAATCGGCGGAGAGAAAAAGAGAATCCTTTTCTGGGATGAAAGCCTGCCGGAACCTTTGGCCCATTTCTCCACGAACAGGAATGTTTTGAAGGTTGGGATCACTGCTGGAAAGCCTGCCCGTAGCGGCGACGGTTTGGTTGTAAGAGGTATGGATCCGTCCGGTGTCCGGCTGAATGAGGAGTGGAAGGGCATCGGCGTATGTCGATTTCAGCTTTGACAGCTGTCTGTATTCGAGAACATACCGGGCAATGGGAAATGAGACGGCCAGCTCCTGAAGCACATCCAGACTAGTAGAGTATTGTCTTGTTTTTTTTGTTTTCCGGGAAGATGGGAGTTGAAGTTTTTCAAACAGGATATCCCCCAACTGCTGGGGAGAATTGATATTGAATTCCACACCGGTCGCCTCATAAATTTTTTTTTGAAGACGGCCCAGGTCGTCTTCGATCTCCCGGGATAATTTTTGGAGGCCCTCAACGTTCACCTTAACACCGGCTTTTTCCATGGAAGCGAGAACCTCGATCAAGGGAATCTCAATATTCTTATAAAGGTCTTCCATTGAGTTTTCTTTAACTTTCGGCCATAGGATGGCGCTGAGGCGGAGAGCAAAATCGGCATCCTGGCAGGCATAGGGAGTGGTCTTTTTGATGTCCACTTTATTCATTGTCACCTGGTTTTTTCCCCTGCCGGTGATTTCCTCATACTCTGTGGCTTTCGTTTGCAGGTAGCTCTGGGATAAGCGGCCGAGATTATGTTTGCCCCAATTCGGTTCAAGAAGGTAAGAGAGGATCATCGTGTCGTGTTCAATACCCCTGATTTCGAGGCCGGCTTTTTGAAGAACGATGAGATCGTATTTGATATTCTGGCCGGTTTTTTTTATGGAGGGATCGGCCAAAATCTCTCCTAAAAGCATGAAAGCCTTTTCTTCAGGAATTTGGGCGGGGGCTCCTTCGTAATCATGATGTAGAGGCAGATAGAAGGCGGATCGAGGCGCAAATGAGAAGGAGATTCCAACCAAGTTGGCCTTGTTTGGAAAAGGGCTGTCGGTTTCCGTATCGATGGCGACATAGCCTGCTTTTTTTATTTGTTCCGTTAAATTTCGGAGTTTGTTTTCGTCGTGGACTGTTGTGTAGCTCACATCGGATGTTTTTTGTTTGTCTGTATATTCAGCAATAATCGAGGAAAATTCCAGTTCTTTGAGGAGAGGGATCAATTCCTCTAGGTCCGGTTCGGAAAGGGACGCGTCCTCAGGCTTGAAAGGCAAGTTAAGGTTTTTTTCAATCGAAGCCAGCTTGTAGCTCAATTTTAACCTGTCGATGTTTTCTTGAATGTTTTTCCTGAGCTTCGGATTCTCGATTGTGTGAATATTTTGTATCATATGATCAATCGAGCCAAAACGGTTGATGAGAGACTTCGCTGTTTTCTCTCCCACTCCGGGAATGCCGGGGATATTATCCGAGACGTCTCCCCATAAGGCTAAAACGTCGGTCACCTGGTGGGGATGAACTCCAAATTGTTCTTTTACTGATTTTTCATCGAAGTAAATTTCTTTGACCGGATTAAAAACCGATGTATTCCTATCGACAAGCTGGAGGAGGTCCTTGTCTGTTGAGACAAGAACCGTGGGGAGGTTTTCCTCATGGGCTATCCGAGACAGGCTGCCCATCACATCGTCCGCTTCATATCCGGGGAATTCATAGGTTGGGATCCGGAGAGCCTTTACTAAAGATTTAATCAGCGGGATTTGAGACACAAGGTCTTCGGGCATAGGTTTCCGGTTGGCCTTATATTCTTTATATTCTTTATGGCGGAAGGTCGGTCCTTCGGTGTCATATGCGACAGCTAGACATTCCGGATTTTCCCGGCTGATCAATTTTCTTATCATCAAGAGAAAACCGTAGACGGCATTTGTTGGAATTCCTTTTGAGTTGGAAAGCCGGCGGATGGCGTAATAGGATCGGTAAAACATGGCGGAGCCGTCGATCAGGAAAAAGCGTTTATGCGTCAATGTAATTCCTTCTCATGGAGAGACTTGAGCAATGCTGATAAGTATTCTGGAAGTTACCGCCTTCTGCCTTTTCCTCCATCGACCGGACACCTGGTTTTCAGGATTTTTTAGAATTTACCCTTCGAAATTTCCCTCATAATAGAGTAATGTTGATCTCGAATAATCTGGGCGATCTTTTTTTCAAGCTGAGGGTCGTTTAGAGAAGAAGTATAGTCCGTTTTTTGGATGGTGAGAAGCTGTCCGGATTTGTAGATTATGGATTCAACATATGGCATTCCTGGCCCTTTGTCTTGAGTTTGGATATGATAGGTGTTTCCATTATGGATAATTTGTGAGTTCAAGCCCTGTTGTTTTGTCACTTTACTTTTCCCCATTATAACCGCAGCGGGAAGCCGGTGTAAAGATTTGATACTGTAAAACAACAAAATTTTTATCCTCATGAAAGGGATGGAGTCCCGAATTACGAGAAGAAAGGATGAACCTTGAAGTATTAGGGCGGTTAAAGGTGCTCCAGAAATGGGATTTTCACCGTCATTTTGTAGCTAACTTATGTGTTACAAACTGGTTATACAAAGCTTGATGCCGTTTTTGGGGGATTTCATCATAAGAAAGGGTGTTGTTGACATTGGGAAGTAAGATGTTATAATTAGATGATTATTTTGGAGAAAATATGATTATTGATATAGAAAAAATTCCCCAAGAGGGACTTAAAATCAGCCGGGAATTTGAATTTCCGAGTACGGACCTCGTCGAAGAGAGTGCTGTTTTTCTTCGCCCTCTTCATGCCGATCTTCATATAAAAATGATCGGAGATGAGATCATTATCAAGGGAACAATAACCACCTGTGTAAGCTTTATCTGCAGCCGGTGCCTTGTTCCTTTTGAATTTCCCATTGATTCCAAATTTGACCTGATATATTTTCCTGAAGAAAGGGATGAATTCAAGGAGCAATTGGAGAAAGATGATTTGGGACGGCTTTTTTATCACAGCCAGAATATTGATTTGGAAGAGATCGTTCTCGAGCAGTTGAATCTCTCTTTCCCTGTCAAGCCTCTTTGTTCCAAAAACTGCCAGGGAATCTGTCCGGTATGTGGAAAACTGATCCAAAGCGGAGAATGTGTTTGTGTTAAAGAAGATTCCGATCCCAGGTTGGATAAACTCAAATATTTTATTAAAAGATAGAGTACCATGGCTAATCCTAAAAGAAAACATTCTCATTCCAGAAAAATGAAAAGGAGAGCTCACGACGCTCTTTCTCTTCCTTCGCTATCCATTTGTCCCAACTGTGGGACTCCGAAACTTCCCCACCGGGCCTGTCCTGATTGTGGATTCTACAAGGGAAGACAAGTCACTGAAGAAGCAGAAGAATAACAGGGAGATTTTATGAAAATCGCCGTTGATGCAATGGGGGGAGATTTCGGCCCTAAAATCCCGATAGCCGGTGCTATCCAGGCTTCGCGGGAGTTCAATATTGAAGTCATTCTCGTCGGGGCTGAAAATATAATCCATAAGGAATTTGATCGCTTAAACCACGATCGTGCTAATATCTCCATTATCAATACGGCGGAGTACATCGGTATGGGAGAAGGCTTGATATCATTTCGAAGGAAGAAAAGATCTTCACTCCGAGTTTGCGCCCAACTTGTCAAAGAAAAGCAAGCCGATGCTTTTATCAGCACGGGCAATTCAGCGGCCATCGTTTATATCTCCAAAAAAATTCTGGGGGCTTTAAATGGTGTTGAAAAGCCGGCTCTTGCCCTCCTTGTTCCCTCTGGAAAGGGGCCGACGCTTCTTTTGGACGTCGGGGCCAATGCAAACTGCCGTCCCAGGCACCTTGAACAGTTTGCCGTTATGGGGCATTTATTCATGCAGGGGGTCATGGGACTCAAAGAACCCAGGATTGCCTTGATGAGTATTGGTGAAGAGAAAAGCAAGGGAAACGAATTGACCAAAGAAGTTTTTAAAATGCTGAAGGCTTCTCCTTTAAATTTCGTCGGAAACATAGAAGGAAAAGACATATATTCCGGAAAGGCCGATGTTATCGTAAGTGATGGATTTACGGGGAATATCGCTCTCAAGGTAAGCGAGGGCGTCGTCGAAAATTTTTTATCTCAGGCACGCAGTGAGATCATGAAAAATTTATTTTCAAAGATAGGCTTTTTTCTTATGAAAAGAAACCTGAAAAATCTATATAAAAGAATGGATTATTCACAATATGGGGGAGCTCTTTTATTAGGACTGAATGGAATCTGTGTCGTAGGCCATGGAAGGTCCAATACTCAAGCTGTCAAGAATGCCATTGGGACAGCCAAAGAATTTGTGGCCAACAAGGTTCAGGAAAAAATTGAAACTGAAATGGACGGCTTCTCCCAATATTTCGAAAGGATGAAAGCTTGATGGATTTAAAGGGTAAAACAACGATTGTGACCGGAGCCTCGCAGGGCATTGGAGCGGCCATCGCTCTTGACATCGCATCCAACGGAGCGCGAGTAGCCCTGGTGGATATCCAGGAAGAAAAGCTAAAAATGGTTGCCGATTTGATCCGTAAAAATGGAGGCGAAGCTTATTCTTATGCGGCTGATGTTTCTAATTTTGATCAAGTTGTTGCCGTGACGGAAAAAATAATAAAAACGCTGGAAAAAATTGACCATCTGGTTAATAATGCCGGCATAACACGAGATAATCTTCTTATGCGCATGAAAGAAGAAGAGTGGGATGCTGTTCTTGCGGTTAATTTGAAAGGCGTTTTTAATTTTTCGAAGGCTGTTATTCGTAATATGATGGGCAAACGTTATGGAAGGATTGTGAATATATCATCCGTAGTCGGATTGATGGGAAATGCGGGCCAGACGAATTATTCAGCCTCAAAAGCAGGGGTCATCGGGATTACAAAATCATTAGCCCGAGAAGTTGCCTCGCGGGGAATAACGGTTAACGCCGTGGCTCCCGGATACATTGCAACCGAAATGACGGATAAATTGTCCGAAGAGGTAAAGGAAATGTTCATGGGATTAATTCCTATGAAAAGGTTCGGCACACCGGAGGAAATTGCAAAAGCGGTTCGGTTTTTCCTTTCGGATGATGCCGCTTATATCACCGGACAGGTTCTCAGTGTGAACGGTGGCATGCTCATGTAGCCATCGTCCAGAATTATGATTGTTTACCATAGGAGGGAAAAATGGAAAGAGAAGAGCTTCTGAAAAAAGTGAAAGCCATTGTTGCCGACAAGCTTAGCATCAGTGAAGACCAGGTAACAGAAGAAGCTTCCTTTATCGATGATCTGGGTGCGGACTCGCTGGATACGGTTGAGTTGGTCATGGCCCTTGAAGACGAATTCGATATGGACATTCCCGATGATGAAGCGGAAAAACTGACCACGGTCGGGAAAGCGATGGACTACGTCATAGGACATATTTCTTCCAAGTAAAACCTCTGTTCATTGATGGGCGAAATCCTTTCCAGCAAGAAACACTACTCTGCTAGAAGGGTAGTGATCACAGGGATTGGTTTGGTTACTCCTTTAGGCATAGGGAGAGAAAAAAACTGGCGGGTTCTCCTCGAGGGAAAAAGCGGCATAAGACGAATCAGCAAGTTTGATACAAGTGGTTACACCAGCCGTATAGCGGGCGAAGCATATGATTTTGACCCCCTGAACTTCTTGGACAGGAAGGAAGCAAGGAAGATGGATCCGTTCATCCAGTTCGCAGTAGCAGCGGCTCAGTTGGCAGTTGAGGATGCACATATTGCCCGGTCCTTACTTGAAGGGGAAAGAACAGGAGTTTTGGTCGGATCCGGTATCGGGGGCATTGGTACTATCGAAGAACAACATGACATTCTGATGAAGAAGGGCCCGGGCAGAATTTCCCCATTTTTTCTGGTTGCCACTATCATCAACGAAGCGGCGGGACAAATTTCTATTGTATACAAAGCAAGGGGGCCGAATTCCGCAACCTGTACCGCCTGTGCGACAAGCTCTCATTCCATAGGAGATGCCTTTCGTACTATTGCCTATGGGGATGCTGATGTCATGATCGCGGGAGGAACGGAAGCTCCCATTACTCCCCTCGGATTGGCCGGGTTTTGCTCTATGAGAGCCCTTTCTGTCAGAAACGATGACCCTGAGAAATCATCGCGACCGTTTGATCTTGATAGAGATGGTTTTGTCATGGGAGAAGGAGCCGGAATCCTTATTCTGGAAGAGTTGGATTTCGCCTTGAAGCGGGGAGCTCATATCTATGCTGAAATAGTCGGTTATGGAATGAGTTCAGACGCCTACCATGTGACGGCCCCGAGTCTGGACGGGGAGGGAGCCGTTCGGGCGATGAGGAACGCCATCAACGATGCCGGCATCCAGGCAAATGAGATCGATTATATCAATGCGCATGGCACGTCCACTCCTTACAATGATAAAATTGAAACACTGGCCATCAAAAAACTTTTTGGGGAGTATGCCAATAAAGTGCCTATCAGTTCATCCAAGTCCATGACGGGACATCTGCTTGGTGCAGCCGGAGCCGTTGAGGCTGCGATAACTTCCTTGTGTTTACAACATAAGGTGTTGGTTCCCACGATCAATTATGAAAAGCCTGATCCCGAATGTGACCTGGATTATGTGCCCAATACATCACGAAAGGGTAATTTTACCTACGCCTTGACTAATTCTTTCGGTTTCGGAGGAACAAACGCCTCGCTTCTGCTAAAGAAATTCGAAGTGAACACAGAGTAGCTGAATCAGGAGGCCGTTTGAGCCCCATATGGGGAAAGGTATTCATTTTTTATGTTTTTTCTCGTGGATATCGAAGGGCGGGGAAAAAGATATTTTGATAAAAGGAGGATCATTTGAATATTTTTGTTTTCGTAAAAAGAGTGCCGGATACGGAGTCAAAAATCAAAATTGCTCATAATGAGGCTCGGATTATCGAAGAAGGGCTGAATTTTGTCTTGAATCCCTATGATGAATACGCTGTTGAAGAAGCGCTTCAAATAAGAGAAGCCAAAGGAGGGACAGTAACCGTGGTTTCTGTAGGATCTGACGCGGCGACGACGATTCTGAAAAAATGCCTGGCAATGGGGGCGGACGAAGCCGTTCTCATTAAGGATGATAATCCTGAATCCTATGACGGTTTAAGGACGGCCCGGATCATTGTCCAGTTTCTCAAGAACAAAGCCGGGGATTATGACCTGCTTCTCTTTGGAAAACAGTCAGTGGGAGCGGATAATGCCCAAATTCCTGCCATGGTTGCCGAGCTTATGGATTTGCCTCAAGGGAATGTCGTGACCAGTTTGGAGATAGAAGGGAGCAAGGGGTCTGTGCTAAGAGAAATCGAAGGCGCATCAGAAAAAATTTCTTTCCCGTTGCCGGCGGTGGTCAGTGCGCAGAAAGGATTGAACGAGCCCCGCTATGAGACGCTGAAGGGAATCATGGCGGCTAAAAAGAAAGAGATTCCGGTTATTTCCTTGGAAGAACTTGGTCTGGATAAAGAGGCCATCAAGCCTCAAATATCCGTTTTGAAGATGGAAAGCCCACCGGAACGTCAGGCGGGAAGAAAGATCGAGGGTGAACCTCAGGATCTGGCGAAACAGCTTGTTCAGTTCCTCCATGAGGAAGCCAAGGTGATCTGAGAGGAGATGAAGATGATATTGGTATTTATGGAACATCGTGAAGGCAAGGTCAAAAAATCCTCCCTGGAAACTTTGTCTGAAGGAAAAAGGCGTGCAGATGAGTTGGGGCTTGAGGTTTGTGCCGTACTCATCGGACATGAAGTGGACAACCTGGCTTCTGAAACCCTTCCTTACGGAGCGGCCAAAGTATTCGTTTTGGAGAATTCACTTCTCAGCCGTTATTCTTCCTCCGGGTATGCTCAGGCTCTTTTCACCCTGGCCGAAGAAGTCAAGCCGAAGATTCTTCTGTTTTCCGCTACAGCCATGGGTAAAGATCTGGCTCCTCGATGCGCAGCAAAAATGGGAGTAAGCATGGCCTCCGAGTGTACCGGAACCGCTGTTCAAAACGGAAGCCTCACTTTTATCAGGCCGATCTATGCAGGGAAAGCCTTTATTACGGTCGGATTGAGCGGAATCCCTCAAGTCGCAACCCTCCGGCCCAACGTTTTTCCGCTCGTTGAGGCTCAGCAAAACGGGGGAGAAATTGTGAAAAAAGAGGTTGCCATTGGGGAAAATCAGATCAAAGCGCAATTGGAAGAAATCGTTCGACAGGAAGGCTCCGAACTTGATGTTACGGAAGCGGAAATCATTATTTCCGGAGGAAGGGGAATGAAAGGAGCTGAGAATTTCGATCTTCTCAGGGACCTGTCAAAGCTTCTTCCCCATTCCGCTGTCGGCGCTTCCCGTTCAGCGGTTGATTCTGGCTGGATAGACCATCAGCATCAGGTCGGACAGACGGGGAAGACGGTTTCACCAAACCTCTATCTGGCGATCGGCATTTCCGGAGCCATTCAACATCTGGCCGGCATGTCTTCTTCCAAAAAAATCGTCGCCGTCAACAAAGATCATGAAGCGCCCATCTTCAAAGTAGCCGATTTTGGTGTTGTCGGTGACCTGTTTCAGATTCTTCCTCCCTTCAAAGAAGAGTTGAAAAAAGTCCTGTCTGAATAGGCCTTTGCTCGAAGCGGTTTTCATTCGGGAAGATGCCCCAAAAATGGTCTCAGGTTTCAGTATAACCAATGAGAAACACATAAGTTAGCGACAAAATGAAGTGGAATATACCATCTATTCTTTCAAAAGCGGTACATTTACTGATTTTGCCGCCTTGTGCAGATTCTTATCCAGGGTAGCCAGCGGCAATCCTTTCCTCATGGCCAAATCCAGATAGGATGCGTCATAACTCGAGAGTCGGTGAGACCGTCCTACTCTTATAAGATCATACATTACCCTCCGTGGGCTTTCATAATCAACAAGAATGGGAAGCTGTGACATCAGGCTGACAAATCGGATACTGTCTGCTTGGTTTATGTGTTTTTTTCGTTCCGCTGCAAATTTAGGAGATTTGCCTAAAAAACAGAATGCTGTATAGTAATAGTTAGAAAAAGATAAATAAAATGATTAAAATTATTATTTATTCTCTCCTTGCTGGAATTACTATATTTATAGGAGGCCTTTTAGGAAGACTTTTTGAAAAATGCTTTAAAAAAAATATCGAATCTTATATTCTCCATTGGACAGTAGCTTTTGGCGGAGGGATACTCATTGCTGCTATCGCGTTTGTACTTACCCCTAAAGGGATTGAATCCTTTTCTATTGCAAATTTTTCAATTATATTCTTTGCTGGAGCTATAGTTTTTTTCTTTCTAGATAAAATTATAGAGGAAAAAGGGGGACTTTTAGCTCAAACGATGGCTATGCTAATGGATTTTATTCCTGAGGCAATTGCTTTAGGTGCTATTTTTGTGCATAACCAGAATCTAGGGATATTATTAGCTTTTTTTATAGGATTACAGAATTTGCCAGAATCATTTAACGCATATTTTGATCTCAGAAAAAACAATCATTCTCCCCAAAATATTATAATCGTATTCTTTATTCTCAGTTTTTTAGGTGTTTTTTGTGCTATCCTCGGAAAATATCTTCTATTTACCCAAATCAAAATCACAAATGGAATCATGTTATTTTCTGCAGGTGGTATTTTATATTTAATATTTCAAGATATTGCTCCTTTATCAAAAATGAAAAAACAATGGGAACCTGCTCTTGGAGCAACGTTAGGTTTTCTCATAGGCATGATAGGCACAAAATTATTTGGATAAATAAAAATATTGCTAACAACTCAATCCAGCGGACCAAAACCGCCCGTCTGTTGAGTTGCAAAGCGGTTTTGGCCGCTTATTTCGAATGTAATACTATGAGGCAGCGAATAGTTACATGCCTGAAAGATAAGCCAGTTAACCTGCTTTATTCACGAGTCAAGCTTGCCGTAGCTGCGAGGCGTCAGCCTGTGAAGCTGTGCTTGGCACCGCGAACAGGCTGCAACAAAGCAGATGCGGGAAGATCGGCTCGCCCTAAGGGTAAATTTGGCCGAAATTTTCTTGAAAAAGGTCATGGAAAATGTTTCATTATCATTTTTACCTAAAATCACCATTAAATGACATCTATTATTGAAATTATCTGTTGTTGTCGGCCAAATTTATGAATAATGCAGGTTAAATAATGAATGGACATTAACATAATTATAAATGGAGGAATAGTATGGCGGAAAAGAAGATTTATTTTGTTTTAGGCTTATGTTTATTTTCTCTGTTACTAACACCTATTCTATCCGTTGCACAGGAGGATTTGGCAGGCAGCAAAGACCACCCCCTGCTTACCCGAATGCCTAACTTTTACATTTCAGATTATGAATATAAGGAGTTCGGCAAAGCTGATTTCAAAGATGAAGAAGGGGAAGGTATTAAAGTCGAGGGGCATATATATGACATTTACTATCAGATCAAGGAAGAAAAGAAGGCTCCCGGCAAACTTCAGGTCCTCAGGAACTATGAAAATGCCATAAAAGAGATTGGAGGTTCGACGGTTTACGAAGCTAAAAATGAAGCATGGCTCAAGGTGGAAAAGGACGGGAAAATAACGTGGATTTATGTAGATGCGAGAACCGGGGGAGAATATGCACTGAAAATTGTAGAGAAAAAGGCAATGGTGCAAGAAGTTGTTGCAGATGCCAAAAGTCTTGCTCGCGATATAAGCTCAACCGGACATGCATCTGTTTACGGCATCCATTTTGACTTTAATAAAGCCACGGTTAAACCAGAGTCCGAGCCGACTCTGAAGGAGATATCGAAGCTTCTGAAACAAAATTCCAAGTTGAATCTATATGTGGTTGGGCATACCGATAATGTCGGAAAAATCACTTACAACATGCAACTTTCCCTCGAAAGAGCCAAGGCTGTTGTAAAAGCCCTAGGAACAAAATATGGAGTAGCCCAGGGCAGGCTTGATCCTTATGGAGTAGGCCCTTTGGTTCCTGTGGCCTCCAATGAGACAGAGGAAGGCCGCGCGTTGAATCGCAGGGTGGAACTGGTTAAGAAGTAAACAAGAGGTGATAATGTTCAAAAAAAGTGTGTTCATAGGGGTTGTAATCCTGCTAATTTCCAATTTTACAGGAATAACATATGGAAAGGAGGAAACAACTGGTTATTTGCAGGTTATTTATAAAAGCTGTGAGTGCGGGATGACTTTGCCACATGAATACAGCTGTTATGTTCCTTTTCATATAACGGGCAACAAAATAATTGGAGACTATGAAATAGAGGAAGGCAGTAAAAACTACCTTCCTGTTATCCCTATGTACCGTTCTGATCGTGACACATCCGATTTTGTAAAGCAATATATCAAATATTCGTACAAATGCCCTCCTGTAAAAAACTGCCCCCCACCGGATGTTTCTGGCGAACTAATCGTTCATAAGGTAAGCGGAAAGGTGATTAAAAATAAAGGCAAAAAAATACTGCATTTTGTAGTAAGACTTTCTATACCGGAATGCACTATGAATGTATGTGGTTACGTGAATGACTGTTCAATGGAACCTTGGTCTGATGAGTTTTTGGCCCCATTTAAAGACGGTTATCATACAAATCGAGGTAAAACATTATTTATTTACGTTGTTAATCTTCAGTCAGGCAGTAAATGATACACCGTTGGAGAATGGGGGACGGACCTTAGTATCCTGTTGAAAATAGAGTAAATAGCTTGATTTACTAAGCTAAAATAAAGCTTAAAACGACCATTTTGGTACTAGAAATCAGCAATTAAGAAACCTGGGGTGTTTGAATCGTTCTGGAAAACGAAGTCTTAGAGCCTTTCGGGTCCAGTAATAGAGTGATATCATCGAAAATCCCCGCAAAATTTCAGCTTAATCTTAGTATTTTATTGTTTATATTGTAAGTGGTATTCGACTCCTTTAATATCCATTGGGGACTCCGAATTTCTAATGGAAATTCATGGTTGTGAAATTTCTCATTGTGAAACTTACGAGTAGCTTTTGGGTAAGGTGTCAACGTGCATCACATAACATCCTGCTGCAAGGGACCTCCAGGAACTTTGCCCTTTACGGCCCCAGAGCAGTGCGTTGGATAGCGACAAATCCTTCACAATTTTCCTTGATACCTAACCACTGACTTACTGAGATAAAAGTAGCACACCAGAAACGACACGATCATGGATTCAAACATAGTAAAAATCCTCGACAACCATTTTATCGGTATTCCCGTATAATATAATATCGGTATTCCCGATCGGAAGGATCAAAAGAATGAAAGAACTAACAAAATTGGAAGAATTGGTTTTGATGGCCGTTTGGCGGCTCAAAGATGACGCTTATGGGGTTAAAATCAAGACTAAAGTCAAAGAGATCGGCGGCAGGGATTATTTTTACAACACCCTCTACACCACATTCGACCAATTGACCCGAAAGGGTTATGCCACCAAACATTTCGGGGAACCGTCAGCCGTGCGGGGCGGAAAAAGAAAAGTTCTTTTCCATATAACAAAAGAGGGGATAAAAGCGTTGGAAATGGCCTTCAAACGGCATAACCGGATTTGGGCGGGTATCGATGAGGAGTCATTCCGAAAGGAATTTCCCTGATGGATGAACGAAAGAACCGGATACCAAGATTTCCTTACTGGCTGCTAAAGCGCTGCCAGTCATTCGAAAACAACGAGGCTTACTTCGGGGATATTGAAGAGGAATTTACCGGAATCCTAAAATACCGGGGCAGGGCCGGGGCCGTACGATGGATCTGGTTTCATGCTCTAGTCGTTATTCCTCGATGTATAGTCCGCATGATGATTTGGAGAACAATCATGTTTAAAAACTATTTCAAGATCGCACTTAGAAACTTTCTCAGACACAAAGGTTATAGTTTCATCAACACAGCCGGTTTGGCCATCGGCATTGCCTGCTGTATCTTGATTTTGCTTTGGGTTCAGGATGAGCTGAGCTACGACCGGTTTCATGAAAATGCCGAAGATTTATACGTGGCCACGTTCAGCAACGGCAGCACGGTCACCCCTACGGCCTTATCCCCCTATCTGAAGGCGGAGTATCCCGAGGTCGTTCACACGTCCCGCTATTCGGGACAAGGGAAAAACCTCTTTAAATATGAGGATAAAGAGATCTATCAAGAAGACGGAGTCATGGTCGATCCGGATTTTCTGAAAATGTTCACGATTCCCTTGTTGAAGGGTGATCCAGAAACGGCTCTCAATCATCCTTTATCTATTCTTCTGTCGGAAGAGGTTGCTGAGAAGTTATTCGGAAGCTCCAATCCCCTAGGTCAAACATTGACCTTCAACACCAGACTCGACATGAAGGTCACAGGAATCTTTGAAGACTATCCCTCCCAGTCGCACATGGATTTTCAGTACATTCTGCCGATGGCTTTGGCAAAAGCTATGAACAGAAATCTTAACACATGGAAAGTCAACAATATACGTACCTATGTACAGCTCGCTAGAAACACACCCGTGCGATCTGTCGACGCCAAGATTTCCGATGTTGTGGAAAAACACCGCCATCAAGACAAACGGACTCTGTCTCTTCAGCCGATCACGCGGATGCACCTCAATCCGCTGAACGACACGGGAGGAACCATCCTTTATGTTTATCTTTTTTCCGCTCTGGCTTTTTTCATCCTGCTTATCGCCTCTATCAATTTCATCAACCTGACAACCGCCAGGTCATCCAATAGAGCCAAAGAAGTGGGCATCCGCAAGGCCGTCGGTGCCTGCCGGGAAAATCTTATCCGGCAGTTCTTCGGTGAATCTTTGATGTTGACAGTGATTGCTTCCGTTTTGGCTTTGGGACTCGTTTTTTTATTTCTCCCGGTGTTTAACAACCTGACCGGAAAAAGTTTCACATGGGAACTGCTGTTCCAGAGAACGATGATCCTTGGCATGTTTGGGATTATCTTTCTCACGGTATTGTTGGCCGGCAGCTATCCTTCTTTCGTGCTTTCCAGGTTTCAAACGGTTAAGGTGCTTAAAGGAAAATGGATGAGCGGCGGTAAAGGGGCGTTTTTCAGAAGGGTTTTGGTTGTGCTCCAATTTTCTTTATCCGTTTTCCTGATCCTCGGCACGCTGATGGTATTCAGGCAGGTCCATTATCTGAAAGAGCGTGATGTGGGATTTGATAGGGATAATATCGTTTATTTCAGCATCGGCTCAAGAATCAATCGGAATATTCAGTCCATCAAAACAGAGTGGCTGTCCCATTCCCATATTAAAGGGATAACATTGACGGATATCGCTCCTTACAGGTGGATGTCTAACGCAGGATACGGGGATGTCCATTGGGAGGGCAAGACAAACCAGCAGGTGAAGATGGTCATGACGAACGTGGACTATGATTATTTGAATACCTTCGGCCTTAAAATGGCTCAAGGCAGGTTTTTTTCAAAGGAATACTCCACGGACGCCGCCGATGCCTACGTGGTCAATCAGGCCGCCGTAAAAGCCATGGAAATGGAAGATCCCATCGGAAAGGAGCTTCAAGTTTGGGATTCAAAGAGAAGGATTATCGGTGTTGTCGAGGACTACCATTTTGAATCCCTTCACAACAAAATCATTCCCATGGCCATGAGGATCGATCCCAATTGGTTTCAACAAGCCTGTGTCCGAATATCCCCCCATAACGTGTCTGACACATTGTCTTTTCTGGAAAGCAAGTGGAAAGAAATCTATCCAGAGTACCCCTTTGAATATTTTTTTCTGGACGAGACCATTAAAAACCAGTACCGCACTGAACAGGCCATCGGAAAGATCGTAACCGTCTTCACAGCCCTTGCTCTGTTTATTTCCTGTCTCGGGATATTAGGCCTGTCCTCTTACACAGCCGAACAGCGCACCAAAGAAATAGGAATACGAAAGGTGCTTGGTGCGACCGTTTCGAACATCATCAAACACATATCCAAAGAATTT
>JAFGMO010000081.1 GCA_016927475.1 Candidatus Aminicenantota bacterium | reverse complement strand
TGGCAAGCTTAAAAAAATAACTTATGGTTAGATTTTGAATGACAAGATGATAGGTAGTACGGTTAGATTATTAAATGACTTGACAGGGAGGTCAGATCCCTATCCAGGCAGCGATGTATGCGGTCAGGACAAGGAGCCAGGCCCACCATGGCAGAAAGCGGCGCTTTACATGGGCGGCGTATTTTTCATAATCCCGGGCGAACCACTGTGACAGTTTTTTTTCTTCCAGACGAACGGAAAAATATTGGATGAAGAGAACCATACCGGCCCAGGCGAGAGTATACACGGAGTGAAGCCCGATACCGATCCCCATATTGATCAGAAGAATTCCCGCGTACATCGGATGTCGGCAGAAAGAAAAGGGGCCTTCGGTAATCAAATAATAAGGCCGCGATGACCTGTCTTCACGGGCATGATGAATCAGATGGCTGGATTTGTGAAGGAGTCTTCTGCCGTTGTAAAAGAACATCAGACCTAATAGGAAACATATTCCCTGAGCACCGTTTAAAGGAAAGGGCCCTGCTCTGAAAGTCGTGGAAAGAAGAATATTTTTGAGAGATGGCCAGACAGAAGAAAGCCAAGATCCGGTATCCCAGATATCCTGGGGGGGGAAGAGTCCGATCAGCCAGCGCCCCAATGCATAAATCCCGGTGAACAGGGCTGCACTTATAATGATACGCACAAAAAATGCCAGCCATATCAGGAGCCTGTTTCGGGGAAAGGATGGGAAGCGTACGGAAGATCTCCAGGGATTCGAAAGGGCCAGGTTTAATTCATTTTCTCCTGCAGGAGTGAGCTGAAGAAAGGTTTTTTCTTGGGGAGATTTGTACCCGGATGTCATGGTTTTTTCTTCGGCAAAACCTTTGTCGAACAAATCTTCAATAGCTTTTTTGAGCTTGTTTTCCTGATCGGGCTGTTCATCAAGACCCAAAGCCTTCAAAGAGGCGATACGCTTAAAATCAGTGGCGACTTTAGCCTGCCCAAGTAATTCGTCCTTTGTGGTGATACGGCCCTTCTTTATTTCATAAAGAAGCCAGCGGAGGGTTTGGATGTGCCGAAACCGGCCAAGACGGCTGAATCCATATTTACTCAGGTCAAGCTCTTCGTCACCACGGCTTCGAAGGAGGTCAATCATAAGATCAAGGGCTCCTTTTATTATCATGAAGGAAACCGCAATGCCGACGATTTGGTCCAGGAGAATAAACTTAAAGGCGGCAGCTGCCAGTCCGGCGGCCACTCCCCCGGCCACGATGATATGGTTGCGGGAATCAATGGATTGGGCAATCAGAGGGACGCAGCCGTGTTTGAGGCCCGAATATTTTTGATAAAGCCAGAGAAGGGCGCAAAGGCAGGCTGAGACGGCAACGGCGGTGAATGCGGTTAAATCGGCGGTTAAAGGCTGTGGATGAATAAGCCGGGATAGCGCTTTATAAAAGGTGTAACCCCCGGTTACCATCATGAAAAGTAAAAGGATGTAGCTGACCAGACGTTCACGGCCTGAGCGAATGCCGAAAAAAACGAACAGACTGGACACGCCGTCCATGAGGGTGTCGAGGGAATCATTGAGAAGGCCTACGCTTCCCGACAGAAGAGCCGCAGGAAGCTTCACGGCCGCCAGTACAAAATGGACGATAAGGGTGGCTTTTGATACGGTTTCGGGACGTGTCCCTTTTTCGAGCATTCGGCCGCCGCGTTCAAGGTCATTAAGCATAAGCTGTGCTTCTTCCCGGCCTTCGTCTGTCACATTATAGGTTCCGTCTTTTTCCACAGCCCAACCACGCTGAAGAAGAATGGAAAGGCTGCGCTCCATGTTAAGGCGCATTTTTGTTTTTTGCTGTTTTTTGTCTTCCGTGCGGCGGAAAGGCGGTTCCCTGTCTACAAGGTCGGTGAACACTCCGAAACGGCGGCCCATGGTCCGGTAATATTCTTCCAACTCTTCGATTGTTCGGGGCCCGTCCAACAGGGCGGCAGCCAACATCCAGGACTGGCCGTATTCGTGCTTTTTTTTCTGCCGCCCGGAACGGCGGGATGACATTTTTTCCTTCATTTAAAAATAAAATGGTACTCAGCAAAAAAAGATGATCAAGATCTTTTATGTTTTTTTTTACCCTAGGGCGATGGCCTCTATCTCCACTTTCACGTCTTTGGGAAGCCGAGCGACCTGGACGGCGGCGCGGGCCGGGTAGGGGGGTTTAAAGAATTCCCCGTAAACGGAGTTCATTTTAGCAAAATCGTTCATGTCCTGTAGAAAAACCGTGCACTTGATAACCTTGTCGAAAGAGCTACCTCCTGCTTCCAGGACGGCTTTTAGATTGGTTAGGACCAGGCGGGTTTGTTCTTCAATGCTTCCGTCCAAAAGATTTCCTGTGCTTGGGTCGATGGCAATCTGGCCGGAGGCAAAGATGAAGCCGTTGGCCGCAATGGCTTGCGAATAGGGGCCGATGGCCTGGGGCGCTTTGTCTGTTTTGATTTCTTTTTTCATGGGATAACTCCTTTTTTCCTTGGAAAACAGTTGTGGGCCTGCGAGGGCAGTACTGCCGATGGCCAGTAGAGCTTGTCTTCTTTTCATGGGAAGCTCTCCTGTTTTTATTCTGCGACCGTCAGGAAATGACTTTGATCCGGATGGGGCGGCTTTCCATGACGGTCGATCCCAGTGTTCGGATATTGATTATATAAGAACCGGGTTCCAGTTTCCAGCGGAAGCGAAAGGGATAGGAAGAAATACCGGCCGGTTCTTCATTGATCCACCACTCCACTTTATTGACGGAATATCTTTCAGGAACGGATGCCTGCAGAATAAGTGTTTGGTATTCCTTTCTTAAAACGGGATCGATCATAAAAACATCACCATCTGCGGGAAATGTAATTCTGGGTTGACGCTGTGGCCGGGCCCAAGCAGAATGTGAAAGGGGGATAAAGGCCTGTTCACCTCTCTGTGCCTGGTGAAGGGGACAGCTAATCCTGGGTTCGGTTCCCTTGATAAAAATTTCTTCAATACTGCCGGGACATAGAGGGCCGGCTTTTTGCCCGGTTTTCGGGCAAACGGAACAACGGACGATGTCTTTTGGTGTGATAAAGGAAAGTGAAGGACCGTTTTTTTCAAGAAGAAGCATGATATCATGAAAGAGGGGGCCGCAGCCTGTTATCCCTGAGATGTTGCGCATCGGTTCGGCATCAAAATTTCCTACCCAGACACCGACCGTGTACCGGGGAGTGTAGCCAATGGTCCAGTTATCGCGAAAATCTTTGGATGTTCCTGTTTTGGCGGCGCAGGGAAAGGGAAGATTTAAAGGAGTATTTAGGCCAAAGGCGGGGACGCGGGCGTCATGATCGGCGAGGATGCTGGTGATAATGTATGAAATCCCGGGTGAAAAAACATCTCTGAAGCCGTCGGTTTTCAGGGAAATATTCCGATTGTCGCACCTTCGTATGTTTAAAATAGCGGAAGCGGGAATCCATCTTCCACCCCGGGCCAGTGTGGCATAACCTTGCACAAGCTCCAAGAGGGTCACTTCGCCGTTGCCGAGGGTAAGCCCGACGCCGTAAAAACCGGGGCTTTTGGTGAGGCTGGTAAATCCATTTTTTTTAAGCCGGTAGTAAAGCAGGTCAGGCCCCATTTTTTCGACGAGGGAAACAGCCGGTATGTTATAGGAGCATGCGAGGGCGCTTCGTATACGCACGGGTCCGTGGTAGCGTTTGTCGTAGTTCCGGGGCCGGAATGACCCTTCAGGTGTTGAAAGGCTCATTTCACGGTCTTCGAGAAGGGAGGACGCTGTAAGACCGTTTTCCAGGGCCAGGGCATAGGTGAAAGGCTTGAGGGTCGATCCGGGTTGGCGAAGGGACAGGGCGCCGTTAACCTGTCCGTCATGCTCTACGGAAAAAAAATCTCCGGACCCGACCATGGATAAGATTTCTCCCCTGCTGTTCTCCAAAACGACAACCGCGGCGTTGGTGATTCCTTTTTTTTCGTTATTTTTGAGGTGTCCTTGAACGAGCATTTCTATCTTTTTATGCAGCGAGTATTCCAGTGTCGTCCGGATCAAATCCGGGGAAAATGTTCCTGATTCCTGAATCCGCTTCAAAATAAAATCACAGAAATGAGGAGCCCGGAACTTCTGGCTGGCCGGTAGTACGCGGATCTTTTCGTGGACGGCCCGTTCGTAGGCTTCGCTCGAAATAAGATTCCAGGCCAGCATGCGTTTAAGGATGTTTTCCTGCCTTTCTTCTGCCCGGGGAAAAAACCGGTAGGGATTGAGCCCGGCGGGGGAACGAGGAAGCCCGGCCAGAAAGGCGGCTTCGGCCAGGCTAAGGTCCGACGCCCTTTTATCGAAATAAAGACGGGAAGCGGCCTCGATTCCATAGGCCTGGTTACCGAAGCAAATCCTGTTCAAGTACTGGACGAGAATTTTTTCTTTAGTCAGAGACTTTTCCAGCCGAAGGGCCATCCAGGCTTCGTAAAGTTTTGAGAAAATATTCCTTCGGCCGTGATAGATATTCCGGATGAGCTGCTGGGAAATGGTCGATGCGCCGGAGATGACTCGCCGGTGAGTGATATTCTGTATTATCGCTCTTCCCATGGCCAAAGGGTTCACTCCGTTGTGCAGGAAAAAATATTTGTCCTCAGCGGCAAGGGTGGCGGCGACCAATCCATCCGGAAGTTTTTCCCATGGAATCCATCGGCAGTGCCCTCCCGAGGATGAGAGGACTTCGCGAAGGTGAACATTGTGGCGGTCGACGATTCGAAGAGAAACAACAGGTCCCGGTTCCAGTTTAGCGCGGGGAAAGGGGATATAGAGTGAAGCCAGGAACAGAAGCGGTGGAGACAGGAGGGCGACAATAAAAATTCTTTTTTTGATCATTTGAGGGAAATCTTGATCTTTATTTCTTCGCTTCTTCCGAAGGTTTCCGGTGCATACATTTCTTCGACTTTTGTACCGGGTGCATTGAAGGAGCCGAATGTTATGGCCCTGACAAGATAGCTGTGGGTGTGTACACCTGGTGTCAGCGAATCGGCGAATAGAAGAACCCTGTTGTCATGCATTTCGATGTGATTGAAGCCGAACCACCATCCTCGATTTTGATTCTCTCCAAGCGTTTGCAATCTTTGAAGATCTTCCCGGCTTTCCGTCACGAATGTCGGATTGACGGCTTCAAAACCGGCCGGTAAAGGATCGTCGACAACGACAAACAGACTCTCTTGTGGCACTCCTATGTCAAGTTGAATGACGTAAAGTTTGCCGGCCTCAATGTCTTTTACGGGATTTCCATTCATGGTGAGTATCTTTTTCTGAACGGAGAAACCTTCATCGGCGGCGAGGCTTTCCACACTGGGAGTATACATCATGCGCGTTCCGTAGAAGAGCGTACCTTGCCCTTTTTTCTTGATGTGAAGCCGGACCGTGGAGCCGGGTTTGAATGCCTCCAAGGACGTTTCGCCCCGGACTGTTTTGTTTCGTCCTCCTCCAAAGGATTCTTCAAGCAGTATATTTTTTTCCAGGCTGGTTTCAATGGAAAAATCCGGTTCCGTTTTTTCATACCGTTTGTAGTATTCGTTCATGGCGTAAAAAGCATAGAAAGTATTCTGTGTCGAAGACCATTTTTCGGCTTTGCGTTTTTCGACCAGCCAGCGGGCGATCTGGGGAATGAGAGGGTATTCCGTTCCCGTTTCGACGAGAGCCTGGAGAATGAAAGACGTGGTTCTCATGTTTGACGAATAAATCCAGGAAGAGGTTCTTCCTTCCTCTTCTTCGAAATGGGCCGTCGATGGTGTCACCTTGACTTTGTTCAAAATTTCCTGGAGGAGCGTGTTCTGAGCGTGAAGCGTGCCTCCCCCCCGGTTCAACGCTTTGAAAAGAAGGGTTTGGCCGAAAAGAGAAAGATCCTGGCGGTCAACATAAAGTTTTTCCATAAAGGATGGTTCGGGATGTTTCAAAATGGCCAAATCGTATAAAGCAAACGCTTCAATTGTTTTCCAGGATTTTGTTCCATAGGGATAAATATCTTTAGAGAGGCGGCCGCGGACAAGGTTTTGGAGGTACCGTTTGCCGTCTTCCAACCATGAGCCGGGGACTCCATATCCGTTTTCAGAGGCTTTTTGAAGAGTAAAAAGAGCGTAACAGGTAAGATAGGGGGAATCATGGCGTGAATCCGGCCAGAGGCCGAAACCTCCGTTTTCTTTTTGATAGGTGAGGATTTCATTGAGATGATTTTGAACGTGTTCTTCCATGTCTTTCCGGCTTAGCCGGCTGATCTTGAAATCGATAAGGATGTCTGACGCCAGAATATAAGGAAGAATGGAGGATAACCGTTGTTCAAGACAAAAATAGGGATAGTTCGTCAGGAAATCAACGTTTCCCGAGAGCCGGCTGAGGGCTGATCCGGAACCAACAAACTCGATGCCGCTTAACGCCGGGAAAATGTTTTCGGGAATTTTGATTTTCTCTTCCTTGGATTTTTCCGTTTGGTCGAAGAAAGCGACTGATTCGGAAGGCCGGGGTTGTTCTAAAGGAATTGTTATTTCCAGGCCGTCGGAATCCTGCCCCATAACGGCTCGAAAGGAAAATACGGCTTCTCCGGGTGTTTCCGCTTCGAATTGAAAGCGGGCCTCCTTTCCCTCTCCAGGGGCGAGTGTCAGTTCCCGTGTATTTTTTTTGTCCACCATTTTTATTCCGTTTGCTTCGCAGCTCAAAAGGACGTCGTTTTTTTCGGTCGTTTGGTTGTGGACAACGATTCCCGCTTCGAAGTGGTCACCGATTCTGGCGAAGCGTGGCAAGGCTGCTTGTAGAAGTAAGGGTTTGGATACCCTGAAGACCGTTTCTCCCCGTCCGAATCGTGAATCCACCGTCTGGGATACGGCCATGATGCGGAAGGTAGTCAGATTGTCCGGAAGTTCAAAGGTGACGGATGCTTTACCCGTTTCATCGGTGCGGATATCGGGATTCCAGTATGCTGTCGATTTGAAATCGCCTCGAAGTTCAACTTCGGAGAGTGAAGGAGCTTGAGCGGCCAAGGCTCTTTCTCCTCCTCCGCCGGATGTTTCTTCCCCTTTTTCCCCGTATTCTTTCTGTTCGAGAACATGCTGCCGGGTTTCCGCCGTCTCAACGGACAGGGGTTTTTGTTGGTAAAAGCGGCTGAAAGGATCCGGAGTTTGATATCCTATTAAGTTGAGGACTCCGACATCGACGACGGCAAGAGCAAGACTGGAATGTACGCCCGTACCTCCACTATCCGTAACATTAAGGGTTACAGTGACTTGGTCTCCAGGTTTGTAATGTTCACGGTCTTTTTTGATATCGATATTCAATCGTTTTTCTGAAGGATCAACGGGAAGATTGATGTAACCGATTTTGAAGGATGGTTTTCCGGAATCAGCGCCTGTCGATAAATCAAGCTCCGCCGTTCGTCCTTTAACCAGGATAACGGAAAGAAAAACGTTGGGTATGTAATCAGAGAGGATGGATACCTCGATGAGCTCGGTGCTGCCGTTGACTTCATAGATACGGCTGTCGAGAATAAATTCCCTTTCTAGGGTGACCAGGGCCATGGCTTTCTCATAGGGAGATTTTACGAGTATTTTTGCCGTATCTCCAGGATGGTAGCTTTCGCTGTCCGCTACCAGCTCGATGGCGTCATCATTTTCCCTTTCCCAGGGGACATAATCTCCGCCAGTGATGTAGACGGATGTCGATGTGGTGATAACATTTTCGTGCACGTCGCGTCCTTCAGCGCGAAGGATGTAATATCCGGATTTTTCAGGTGAAAAGGAAACCGTCAACGGGGATCCGTCCGTTTCCACTTCTTTGGATGCGATTTCGATATCTTTTTTTTCACTGATCCAGTTGAATCTTCCACCGAAACCCGATTTTTTCACGGAATGCCATTCTCTTTTGATAAGCTGAAGGACGATCTTTTTCCCCGGTTCCGGGCTTCCGTCCGGCTTGACCGTGATCAGGCTGACATCCAGTGCTTTTCCTTTTGGAAAAAAAAGCGATGAGGGTTTGAGACCGATGTAATAGTCTCCCCTGTGGATGAGTGTTTGAATACGGTTGGAAATTGACTGACGGCTCGGTCCTTCGACGGTCGCCTCAAGTGTTGCCTGGACAGTGCTCTTTTCTTTTTCAGGGATAAGCTCTGATCGAATATTCAGGATTCCATTTTCATCCAGTTTGTCTTCGCCCGAAGAAAGCAGCCGGCTTGTTTCCCGTTCTTCATCATCCCACAAGTCGATGTAAGCGCCGAAAATATAACCCTTATGGCCGGGAGGAAAGAACGAAGAAGGATTAAGCCGAAGATGCCAGGATACCTTTTGTCCGCCCATGGCCCCGCCGAAAAGATATGAACCTTTTATTTGAGCGGTGTATTCACGGCCGAATGTGTAGCTGTCTTCCTCCGTACGAAGATGTACCTCGAATTCCGCCGGCCTGAAGGCTTCGATTCGAAATGAGCCGTTGAAGACGGCATCCTCTCCTCCGGTGGGAGATGGGATACTTGCGTTGACCCAGTAGGTGCCAAGAGACGCTTCTTCAGAGATGAGCAGGTCAAAGTCAAAGGAGCCGAAATCGTCTATCGGAATTTTTTTCTTGAAAATGTTTTTGTGAAAGGGGTCCGTGACTTCGCATTCCACCTTCTTTTTTGAAGGGATTTCCCACCGGCCTTGTTCATTTTCCCGGATCATTCCTTTGATATGGACCGTTTCTCCGGCGCGGTAGATTCCCCGCTCGGAAAATATGTATCCTTGATAAGCAACAGGTTCGGGATGCCAGTCATAAGAAATACCGAATCTGTAGGGATAGACACCGGTGCCCCAATCCGATGCGGTGAAGGCCAGGTCTTTACCTTTGCCGGCGAAAACCCATTGACGGGGTTTGCTCCAGGAATCTTTAACTTTGATTCCCAACTTTTTCCATCCCGGAGAGATGGCAGCGCCCTTTTCATCCGTGTTGCCTTTCCATAAAATACTGTTGGAGTCATCACGTATCTCGACATCGGCGCCGGAAACGGGAAGGCCGTTATCCAATCCGGTTACCCAAATGAAATTGTTTTCAGGGGAAAATTTCGCGGTTATTCCCAGGTTCGTTATCTGAAGAAATGCTTTGGGATAACGGCTCCATCTATCTTTGAGTTGGGTGTCGAGCTGAACGAAAACCAGGCCGAAGCCGTCATCCAGCAGTTCCTCAAGCTCCAAACCATAAATGCTGCGTGTATTGGGAACGGCTTCAAAGCGCAGTGTGCGCTGGACCTTAAAAAATCCTTCTTTGGCGACCTTTTCGTTTGACCAGAAAATCTTGTCATTGTTCAGCAGGGGAATGACTCTGTTTTTATCTATTCGCGCTCCTTCAAAAAAAGCTTCCTTTTTGTTCATAACATAGATGGGATATTTTGTTATTTTTCCGGCTTCCATGATGGCCTGTTGAGAAGTCATGCTCACATAAGGCTCGTACGAACCGGTCGAAAAACGGGTTTCAATGGGAGTATCCAGAGTGTTTTCAAAAGTGTCTTTTAACTCTTTGTCGATTTTAAGGAGATATTCCGTTTCCGGCTTCAAAGGAAGGGATAAGTAAAGAGTATTGCTGGAATATTCATAGTTTTGATAATAATCCGGAATTTCCAACTGAGGTTCAAAATAGATATTATTGATGAATTCCTTGTACGTTACAGGATTTGAAAACCGTATCCGCAGGGAATCGTAGGGATTTATTCTTTTTGGATTTTCAATTTCTTCAAAGACGAACTCCTGGAATGTTTCGAAATGGAAGATTTTTGTTTTTTCCAATCCCAATGGTCCTTCCGATGCCGGAAGCCCGGCTTTTACTTCGACGTAATACATATGAGCGGGTTTGAGGGATTCAACAGGCTCAATGATAAGGACTTCTTCAGGGGAGGCATCAATTTTTTCCTTTTCCAGAATTTCCCGGCTCGGTTGTTTGACGTGAACTGGAACCGCCTCTTCCTTCCCTGTTTTTCCGTCTATGCTTTTAACAGCCAGGAAATCCGTGGCCTTTTCGGTGTTGATGGCTTGATTGAAAAGGAGGAGAATTTTTGTGTCCAAACCGAGCCATTTTTGTTTATGCCTTGGCATGGTATTTTCAATTCGAGGACGAACCGATGTGAACGTCCAGGAAAAATCATTTTTCAACACATAATTGTTCAATGAAGATATTCCTCTGGGAATGGACACATGAAAGGTGGTGGCAAATGAAAGCCTGTTCTCCGGCCTGAAAGTCAGAATGCGGGAACCCATCCAGCGGGATTTTCCTTTGACCGGCGGATCGATCTTCAAAAACGTTCTGTCCGTTTCTTCAGAGAGAGCTTGAAGGGGGACCATCGGCTGGTCGAAAATTATCACCATCTTATCCGCTTCGTGGGGAGCGGATGTGGTTCCTTTTGGTGAAACATGGGTTACGTGCAGGTCTCCCACACCGGTACCGTCGGCAATCTCAAAGGAGGGGATGGAGGATTTCTTTTTTTTGCATGAAACGGAAAAAATCATAAAAATTGAAACCACTACGGAAAAGAAAATGATTGTTTTTTTGCTCATTTGATCCCTCATAAATGTTTTTTTTTAATGCTAAAGAAAATGATAGTAAAGTGCAAGCATGATCTTTTTGGCGGCAAGCTTTTTTCTCCGGGAAATGAATGATGGATGAAAAAAATGGCGAGCGGTTAGACCTGGATTTGAAATGGAAACATCAAAACGGTGAATGATATCTCAAACTAAAATGATCCTCATTTATGGGTGAATTTGACTATTTAAAAACGCTGTGTTAATTATGAATCACGTTTTTATAATGGATTTTTTCCATGATAGGTGAAGGGTAACAAATGAGAGCGGCTGTCTTTCTTCCCCAGAGGAAGAAAAAGGAGACGACCATGCCTAAAAAAATACTGACCTTCATGGGCCTTTCTACGTTTGTCTTGTCATTGTGTTTATTCGGCGGGAATTTTTTCCAGAATGAAAAAAAGACCGTTATTGAACTTGAAAATGAGGCGGTTCGGAAAATAGAACAAGAAGGAATCAGGCAGCGATTTACGGTTGAACAGTTCGGCCCGCGAAAGAATGTGGCTCCCAGCAGAATTACCTTGAGTCAGACCAATCTGGATTCCATTAGTGTCGATACCGAGTATCTGGAAGATAATATCGCCCAGAAAGGACAATTGGGGCCGGACATATGGGGCAGGGGAAGCATCCACCGCTTTATGGGAAGGGTGGAGCTGAAGGTGGAAAATGCCGATAAAAAAACGGAACGGTTCGTTTTTATCAGTGAAGGAGAAAAAGACAATAGACTGACCTTCTGGGTCGGTAACGATGCCTATGTTTACCTGCGGGGAAAGGGCCGTGTGGTTATGCCCAGCGGAACCCAGATTGTTCTTCCGCGTGACTATGATGAAAAAGAGATCAAAGATTATTTTGGAACAGTCAAGGAGGAACCGGTTATCCCTTCAGAAAAAAAAGAAGAAAAAAAGCCGGCCGCCAAACCAGAAGTGAAATTACGCACCATGCAGGGATACCGCGTTCAGATCGCCGCCTTAAATAGAGAAGAAGATGCTGAAAAAATGGCTGGTGACGTCAGATCCATTCTTCTGGATGTAAAGGTTTATGTCGACTACATTCCTCCCTACTGGAAAATCAGAGTGGGCAATTGCCGGACACAAAGAGAAGCGGCTGCCCTCAAAGAACAATTGGTCAGCGCGGGTTACACGACAGCCTGGGTGGTAAGAAGCGAAATTGAGGTGAAATAACAAACCGGTATATTGGTGTTAAATTGATTATCCTTAAATTCGGCCGACACCAATAGATTATGCAGGATAAAAAGGGAGGGGCCATAAATGAAGGAAGATAATCCAGGAACGAGGAAGGATCACAGGGTTTCAAGAGGCGGAGATCCCGTTTCGGGAGTGATGGGAGGTCTGACCCTCATTTTTTTGGGTGTTCTTTTTCTTATGACCATAAATGATTATATAAGCTGGAGCGATTGGTGGGCCTATTTGCTTATCGGCCTGGGAATCATTCTCATTATAGAGGTGGTTATCCGGGCTTTTTTGCCTTCTTCCCGGCATTTCAGCGGCGGAAAACTGGTTATCGGCTGCATCCTTATCGTCCTCGGTGCCACAAACATCTATGGAATCACCAGGTGGTGGCCCCTTATCCTCATTGCTGTTGGTATAGCGGTGATTTTATCCAATGCCAGAAAATAGGCGGGATAAATCTTTAAATCCCCCAAGGTATAAAAACGATTAGAAAACCCTTAAAAATTTAGGAGAAGATGCGCTGATCTGCTTACGCATCAAAAAAGATAACCGACGAGAATAATAAATTTGGCCGGGGAGTTTTCCCGGTTGACCATAAGAACGCGGAACTCGATTTGGAAAGCCGTGGAGAAATTTTCAAAATGTGATCCGGCCATGAAGTGTATCCCTTCATAATTTTCGTAACCGAACCTGTCAGGATATTTGGTTGTATGGGAAATCAGGCCCACTCCCAGAGCCGCATAAGGAATGAATTTTCCTCTCTTCAAGAATTTGACCTTGGAGTTAAAAAAGATATTAAGGGAGAAAACTTGCCGTGGTGAGACGGCATCCGGCTCTGAGAAAGAATGGTAGGAAAATTGGGTTTCATATCCTAGAGAAAAAATATCTTGAATAAAAAAATTGGATTCCTGAGTGATAAACCATGAATAAAGGTTTTCATCACCTTTATTCAAAAGCAATCCCGCTTTGAGAATACGCTCAGAATAGGCGCTGGCGGTTCCGGAGATCATTAAAAAAAGCAGAAGGAGAGCGGCCGTTTTGTGTTTCAAAAGGTCACCCCTGTCAGGATATTCAGACGGGATGTATAACCCGGCTTGGTCGGCTGGAGAAAGTGCAGTTCGAGACAGATGTTTTCCGTGTTAGGGCGGCCGAAGCGAAGTCCGAAGATCACTTGATAGCTGAACTGGAGATCGGCCGATACCGTCAGTCTGTTTACGCGGATAGATTCTAAAAGTCCTGCTCCTCCGCCGGCATAAACTCCAAGATTTCCAAAATGGATCCAGGGAAATTTCATGTTGAAAAACGTCTTGAAGAGAAATTCCGGCGGATCGTTTTCATAACGGTGGGATAGACCTATCTCATATCCAAACGTTATTTTTTGTGTAAGAAAAAAATCACGTCCCTCACTAAGCGCCCAGGCATTTTTGAGGGTAAAGGGGCACTCGTTGACCGTAATGCCTAGAATGAAATAGTCGATTGAATGAGGAAGAAGCGGTGAGCTAAAAGAAAGAAAAATACCAGCCGCGGTTAAGAGAATAATCCATCTTTTTGATCTCATCATTGTCTTCTGCCAAAATGACTGTACGACATACAACCTTAGCTCTTCGAGTCGCTGCAGAAAGCCGTGCAAAGCGAACAACGGCCACTATTCCCTCCTTGATCCCTGGAACCATAAGTTATTCCGTAAAAAAACTATCGATAAAAAAATAGATTAACATCTTCTTATATTTTAATCAAGCTGTACTATGAAAAGTTTTTACACGGAGGAGAGAATTGAGTAAAATATGGTTTAACAAAAATTTTATAAAAGGAAGAATAAGGAATATGAAGTATTTTATCGAAGGCCATAAGGCCAAAACGGACTTGGTCCATGAAGAAACCATGATCATCAAGGATGAAAAGGCGTATTCTTCTCTCCAGGAAGCACTGAAAAAAGCCAGGGAATATTTTGAAGAAGAAAAAGACCTGGCCTTGGCTGTCATCTATGAAGAAAATCCTGTCGGTGAGAGAGAAGGAGTCAAGTTCATCCACAGGGATCAGGAAGGAAACCTGGAAGAAGTTGCTCATTGGTGGTAAGGGAGAGTCTGCCTTGAAAAAAAAATGTTACATAAGGTGTGGTGTTCTTTTAATGTTTGCTGTTTGTACTCTATGTGCTGATATGGATAAGAAAAAACTTCTTCAAGATGTACGCCAATATCGTTATGCCCATGAGCATGAGATCTTGAAAGAATTTTTTGATCTTCTCACCATACCTAATGTGTCGAGTGATGCGGAAAATGTCCGAAAGAATGCCTTGTTCATCAGAAAAATGATGGAAAAAAGGGGAATAAACGTTCGGATCCTGGAAACGGAAGGAAATCCCGTCATTTACGGCGAGAGGATGTCTTCTGATTCCCGGCAGACGCTCATGTTTTATATCCATTATGACGGCCAGCCTGTCGATCCTTCAAAATGGACGGACTCCTCTCCTTTCACTCCTGTTTTGAGGCCGGGAAAATTGCGGGCGGGATCATCTGAACCAAAACCCATGCCCTTACCGGGCGCCGGTGAGCCTATCGATGAAGATTGGCGGATTTATGCCCGTGCCGCCAGCGATGACAAGGCGCCGATTTCAGCCTTGTTGACCGCCCTGGATGCCTTAGACCGGTCAGGCCGCGAGGTCAAAAACAACCTCAAATTTATCTTCGAGGGAGAGGAGGAGGCGGGATCGACACATCTTTTGTCATGCCTTAAGAAGCATAAAGATTACCTCGATGCGGATATCCTTTTTATGTGCGACGGCCCCGTCTATTTTACCGGAGATCCCACCCTCTTTTTCGGTGTGCGTGGTATCACCAGCATCCAGATCACTGTTTATGGTCCTAATACCAGTCTTCACAGTGGCCACTTCGGAAACTGGGCTCCTAATCCCGCCAATAACCTGGCCCGGCTTCTTGCCTCCATGAAGGAAAACTCGGGACGGGTGACCGTTAAAGGTTTTTACGACACGGTGGTTCCTTTGAGTGAGCTTGAAAAAGAAGCCATTCATAATATTCCTAAGTGTGAAGAAGATCTGAAAAAACTTTATGGATTTTCAGGTACGGAGGGAAGTGGAAAAACTTACCAGGAAACCCTTCAGCTCCCCTCGCTTAACATAAACGGTATCAACAGCGGCTGGGTTGGTGACCAAGCCCGTACCATTATTCCTCATCAGGCCGTCGCTTCCCTCGATATCCGGCTTGTCAAGGGAAACGACCCGGATGATATGGTCCAAAAGGTCATCGCCCATGTAAAAAACCAGGGATATCATCTCTGTGACGGAGAACCGGATCAAAAAACGCGTATGGCATTTCCTCTTTTAGCGAGGGTGGAAGTTCGAGAGAACGGATACCGGGCTTCACGAACATCGATGGACCTACCCATCTGCCGCAGAGTCATTGATTCCTTTTCGGGTTATTTTGAAAAAAACCCTCTGCTTCTGCCAACGTTGGGGGGATCGCTGCCTATCTATATGTTCAGCGACACGTTAAACATTCCCATCATTGGTCTGCCGATTGTCAATCACGACAACAACCAGCACCAGCCTGATGAGAATCTTCGTATCGGGCATCTCTGGCAGGGGATGGAAACGTTTGCCGCGATCATAATGATGGAAGACCGGTAGACTTCAAACGGCGATAATTGTCAACGGTTGAGAAAATGAAATCCGATTCCCAGTATGGCCCCTAAAACAACGATATAAAATACGACGGCAACGGCGATCCAAGCTAATGACGCTTTGGCCCAGGTGGCTTTTGAAGGGTGTGTATTCGATCCGAAACCCCAGATGAATAGCATGACGATATTAAGAATGGGGACAATGGCGATCAGAAGGGTAAGGAACCATTCTCCGAAAGATATCGGTTTCTGTTCTTCCATGACATAAAACTCCTTTCTCCAGAAATAAGGATATAGACCGCGGCCGAATTTTTCAACAAGAAAGCTAAAATTATTAAAGAGAATCCGGGAACTGCTTAGTTTCAAGGTTGTTCGAGCCAGGAATTTTTCTCTCTGAGTTCGGCCTTATGTTTTTTGTATTCAGGGCAGTATTTTTCGATAGTATGCCAGAACCGTTTGGAATGATTAAGATGAAGAAGATGGGCCAGTTCATGGATGATCAAATAATCTGCCGTTTCCGGAGTCAGCAGCATCAACCTCCAGTTGAAATTAAGATTTCCCTTCCGTGAACAGCTTCCCCAAAGGGTGCGTTGGTTTTTAACCCGGACCGCACCAGGTCGAACCATCATCTTTGCGGACAGGACGGGAATGCGTCGATCTAAATATAAACGGCTCATCTCTTTATACCATACAATGACGGCTGTCCTTACCCGAGATGGAGTCCTGTCTCGAAGCCGCAGTTCCAAAAAACGTCCATTCCAACGGAAACTTTCCGTATTTCCTGTAACAGGTATTATTTTTATGCGGTATAAACTATTCAGAAGGGGAAGTGCGGATCCATCAGCGAAAGTCAGGGGAAAATCCGGCCTGTTTTTGCGGGAGAGATTATCAAGATTTTTTATTATCCAGCGACGGTTTTTTTCAAGAATATCCGGTATGGAATATTTCCGGCGGCCGGATGGGAGTACAACCTTGAGACGTCCACCCGGTTCCAGGGATAAACGGACATGTTTCGCCCTTCGGCTTAAGACGGCGACATAAACGATGTTTCGTCCGTCCAGACGGATAAAACCGCAGCGGGAGTGCTGTTTGTTGGAAGAAGCCTTAGAATAACGCATCAGCAGAATCATATCTTGATAGAAAAAGAAACATATTCTATAATATTTTTATCCTATCCGAAAAGGGCTTTCCATGTTTCAGAAATACAAAGGGTGTCTTATTGGACTTGCGGTCGGAGACGCCCTAGGGGCGGCTGTTGAATTTTTATCTCTGAATGAGATACACTCCATCTATGGAAAAAAAGGG
Source organism: Candidatus Aminicenantota bacterium (assembly GCA_016927475.1). Taxonomy (GTDB): domain Bacteria; phylum Acidobacteriota; class Aminicenantia; order Aminicenantales; family Aminicenantaceae; genus JAFGMO01. Next base: position 72,253 of record JAFGMO010000081.1, on the reverse strand, counting down.
ATAACAAGTTTTGACCGCTGGCGGAGTTTTAAAACAGGGTCATACACCGATGATACTCAACTGTCCCTGGCGACAGCACGGGGATTGATCAAAGCCCTGGCATCCAAGGAAAAAAAAGAAGAAATCAAGATAGAAGAACACGTCTATTCCCAATATCTTCACTGGTTCAAAAGTCAAACCATCCATTTTCATCGCCGGTCTCCCGGGCATACCTGTCTCAGTTCTTTGAGCAAAGGGATACGGGGTTCGATGAAACATAAAATCAATAATAGCAAGGGATGCGGAGGCGTGATGCGTGTGGCGCCTGTAGGGCTTGTTTTTTCAGAAGAAGATACGTTTTTCTGGGGAGCGGAATGTGCGTCTATGACACACGGCCATCCGACAGGTTATCTAACAGCAGGCTTTCTTTCCTTGTTGATCTATTATCTGAGGAAGGGTGAAAGAATGGAAAGTGCTCTTTCGGTGTGTCTGAAGAACCTCAAGAAATACGAAGGCCATGAAGAGACGCTCCATAAGATCGAATACGTACTGGAACCGCCGGGCTTCCGTGGAGATGTCGATAAGATCATATCAAATATCGGGGAAGGGTTTTTGGCCGAGGAAGCGCTGGCCATTGCCATATTCTGTGCCCAACAGTTTCCTGATGATTTTGCCATGGCTGTACGGGCTTCAGTCAACCACTCAGGCGACAGCGATTCGACGGGATGTATCACCGGAGCTCTTATGGGGACAAAATTGGGAGCTGAAGCCATTCCCCGAGATTGGCTGAACAGGCTTGAAAATGCGTCCGGTATTGAAGCCGTTGCCCGAAGACTTTTTGATCTATCCCTGGAAGAAAAAGCTGATTAGACTTTTGACCAAACGGTCTTATGGGGAAGACAGGCTTTCTAAAACGTGCCGGACTAAAGTCCAGAACTTTTCGACGGAACCGGTATGTACCCGTTCTTCGGGGGAATGAGGATGCTCGATAGTCGGCCCGAAGGAGATCATGTCCATTCCATCGTATTTCTCTCCGATAATACCGCACTCCAATCCGGCATGAATGGCTGAAATCTGGGGGTCTTTCCCGAAATCCTTTTTATAAATGTCCTTCATTTTCTGAAGAAGAGAGGATTGAAGGTTGGGAGTCCAGCCGGGATAACCCTTAGGTTGGGAAATTTCAGCGCCGCTCAATTCAGCTGCGGCAGCGATCATATCCCGTGCTCCTTCGAGCGCTGATGTGACGGAACTTCGGCTGCTGCAGACAATCTTGGCATTGTCAGGATGAAGGTGAATGATGGCCAGGTTTGTAGAAGTCTCAACAAGGTTTTTAATTTCCGGATGAATGGATAAAACGCCGTGGGGAAGGGCTAAAAGCAGGCCGATTAGATTTTTCTGGGATTCCGGCGACAAAACGTCTTTTATTCCTTCTTCAGATGGTTTTAAAGTGTAGGACGCATCTTTTTCGACGGCTTTATATTCCTGAGCGATTTTTTGAAAGGTGTCATCGAGGAAAGATTTTAGCGCATCCAGGTTGGATTCGTCGATGGACATTTCCGCCCAGGACTCGCGGGGAATGGCGTTTCGCATATTACCGCCCTCGATAGAAGCGATCTCAAGGGAAAATTCTCGTGAGGCCTTCCATAACAACCGCGCCAGCCATTTGATGGCGTTTCCCCGTCCCTGGTCGATATCGATTCCGGAGTGACCTCCGCGCAATCCGTGAACCTTGAGCGTATAAAGGTTATTATTGTCGGGTTTTTTACGGGAAACGGGCAGTGTGATTTCGGAATCGGCGCCCCCGGCGCAGCCGATGGTGAAAGCGCCTTCTTCTTCGCTGTCAAGGTTGAGAAGGATACGTCCTTTGAGAAATCCTGGCTCGATCTTTTGGGCGCCGGTCAATCCTGTTTCCTCATCAACGGTGAATAAAAATTCGAGTGGGCCGTGAGACATGCTGTTATCTTCCATGATGGCCAGGGATGCGGCCAGGCCGATGCCGTTATCGGCACCGAGAGTTGTCCCTTGTGCTTGAACCCAGTCGTCTTTTATCTCGGTTTTTATTGTGTCCTTGCTAAAGTCGTGGTCGACATCGGAATTTTTCTCGCAAACCATGTCCATATGCCCCTGAAGGATAACGGTATCTGCATTTTCCAGGCCGGAAGTAGCGGATTTTGAGACAACAATATTTCCTATTTTGTCCCTTTTGGATTCCAGGTTGTTTTTTTCAGCAACGGTTATGATGTAATCTCCGATGGCTTTTTCGTTGCCGGAGCATCGGGGAATTTTTAAGATTTCTTGAAAATGTTTCCAAATTAATTGGGGTTTGAGATTTTCTAAATGTGATGACATAAAATATTCCTCCTTGTTGTTTGCGTTCCTATTATTAAAAGCAATTATTGTTTAAATACAAATAATCTCATAAACCGGTGACTGTTGGCAAGGAAATTTGACTTTCCTTTTTCCTTTTATTTACAATGCCCGTGATTTCCATGAATGCCAAGGACCTTCCGGGAAAATTTATCCAAGTATTTGGTTCAAAGCCCGATATTGTCGCCACGGCCCCGGGTCGTATTAATATAATAGGTGAACACACGGATTACAATCTAGGATATGTTCTGCCGGCAGCCGTGAATTTCCGTGTGGGATTCGCGGTCAAGAAGAAAAGCGGACGAAAAATAACACTCCATTCCCTCAATTTTAATTCGGTCGATACCTTCGATATAAACCATTTAGATAATGATCCCGGGCCCGGTTGGGGACGTTATCCCCGGGGAATACTCTGGGCTCTGAGAGAAGAAGGATTTTCTCTTCATGGTTTGAACGGCCTCATATGGGGGGGCGTTCCTCAAGGTGCTGGATTAAGCTCATCGGCTGCAATAGAAGCAGGTGTTTTATCCGGACTCAACAAACTTTGGAAGCTCGGCCTTACGCCGGAAAAAATGGCTTTGTTGGCCCAAAAAGCTGAGAACTTTTTTATCGGTGTTCGCTGCGGTATTATGGACCAATTTATTTCGTTCCTTGCCAAGCCCGGTTTTGCCATTTTTCTCGATTGTTTATCACTCGAATATGAACATGTTCCTTTTTCTCCGGAAAAAAGTGGATTGAAGGCTGTTGTTTATGACAGCGGAGTACAGAGGGAGCTTGCTTCTTCGGAATACAACAAACGCAGTAAGGAATCGGCCGAGGCGCTTGAAGTCCTGAAAAAGATGTATGGAATAAAAACCTACCGGGAAGCCACTTTGGACCAGATCAGGAAGTGTGCGAAAAAAATGGACAATACTCTTTTTCGAAGGGCAAGGCATGTTATCAGCGAAAACCTCCGTGTGAAGGAAGCTGTCGAAGCTCTGAAATCACAAAATATGATTTATTTGGGAGAGCTTCTGCTTAAGTCCCACGAGAGCCTTAGGGATGATTATCAAGTTTCCTGCCCCGAGCTGGACCTTCTATACGAAACATCGAGAGAATATCCAGCCTGTATCGGGGGGCGCATGACAGGAGCCGGATTCGGAGGTTCGGGTATTGCCCTGGTTAAATCCGAAGCAATCGAGGATTTTAAGAGGATTATTAAGAAAAAATCTATTAAAAGGAATTTTATCCCACCGCGTATATATGCGGTCGATATTGATGGAGGAGCTTCAGCTTTTCCGGCGGAAAAATGGAGTGATGAGGGGGAAAAATGGTGAAGAGATGGAAAGTATTTTTTTTCCCTTTCGTTTTTTTGGTGGCGGTTGCGTCTGCTGACATTACACTACCGGATAAAGGATTTATTAAAAAAAGCGATCTCCATTTGGGGCGTGCCGTTATTCCCTCAAAATATTTTGAAAGTTCAGGCAGAAAAAGCGCTTTTCTGGGCCTGGAGAACGGAATTTCTGAAGTCTGGATTTATCCCTATAAAGTTCTTCAAAACCTGCGGCTGACTTTTTTGGTCGGGGATGAAGAAGAAGTCGTCAACGGAGAAGAAGCCGCATCCTTGGTGGATGTTTATCCCCATCAGACAATCATCCGGTATGTTCGTTCCTCTTTCCGTGTGGAAGCGGTTTATTTTACTCCGCTCGACTTAAGTGGAGCCGTTCTCCTCCTGGATGTGGAAAGTTTTAAGCCCCTTTCAGTGATCGTCAGCTTCAAGCCGGTTTTGAGGCCGATGTGGCCGGCAGGTCTTGGGGGACAATATTGTTATTGGAATGGAGAAAAAAAATATTATGTTATTTCCGAAGGATCCAGGAAAAATGCGGCCCTCATAGGCAGCCCCAAAGGGATGCGCTTTTCAAGCGGACCGGCGCACGCTCTTCCCGAGGGAGAAGTGCTCATGCGTATCGACGTCAAGCGGGAGCAAGCTGAAAAATTTTTTTATCCCATTGTCATTACGGCTTCTCATGAGGGTTTGGACCAAGCAGAAGAAATTTATAGGCATATAGAGAAAAACCTGGAAGATCTCTACAGGGAGAAATATGACCACTACACATCCCTTCTTGACTTTTTTTTATATGTTCAAACGCCGGATAAACAGCTGGATGAGGCGTTTCAATGGGCCAAAGTGGCTGTGGATAAGGCTTTTGTCTGCAACCCTCAACTGGGCTGCGGACTTGTGGCGGGATACGGCCTTTCTCGGAACAGCGAGCGGCCCGGTTTTAACTGGTTTTTCGGAGGAGACACTTTCTATAATGCCTGGGCTGTGAACAGCTATGGCGATTTTTCGGTGACCGGGAAGGCCCTAAAATTCATCCGCAAAAATCAAAGGTCAGACGGCAAAATCATGCATGAGCTCTCACAGGGGGCGGCTTTCATCAATTGGTTCGAAGACTATCCTTACGGATATTACCATGCCGAAACAAGTCCCTACTACATCGTCGCCATAAGGGATTATGTCCATCAGAGCGGAGACAAGGATTTCCTCGTCGAAAGCTGGTCTTCCCTGAAGAAAGCCTATGACTATGTTCTATCCGCGGATACCGACGGTGACGGGCTCATGGAAAACTCAGTAGCCGGCTTGGCGGCCCTGGAGCTCGGATCTTTTTTGGATAAGACCAAAACCGACATTTACCTGGCGGCCTTATCTGTGGAAAGCCACAGCGCTTTCAATGAACTGTGCCGAATGATGGAAAGGGAGGACTTAGCTCACGAGGCGAACAGGACATACCTCAAAAGTATTAACGGATTGAATCAAAAGTTCTGGAGTGAAAAGGAAAATATGCTTGCCCATGCCCTGGCGGTTTCGGACAAACTGTTGATAGAACGGACGATCTGGCCCTTTATGCCTCTCTTTTTCCGGCAGCTTGGGGGAATCAAGGCGTCTACCATGCTGGATTTTTTTGCCTCATCCGAGATGAGTACGGACTGGGGAGTGCGGTCTCTTTCTCCCCAAAGTTCCCATTACGACCCTCTCAACTATAACTATGGCTCCGTTTGGCCCTTTCTAACGGGATACACATGCCTGGCCGAATACCGGTACGGAAGGAGGGAATCGGCCTACGCCCATCTGGAGGCGATGGTTCAAAATACGACAAACGATGCCCTGGGATACTGTCCGGAACTTCTATCCGGTGAGTATTTTGTTCCCATTGAGACGTCGGTTCCCCATCAGGTGTTTTCTTCGTCTCCCATCATAACCTGCACGGTTCGCGGGCTTTTTGGCCTGGAAGGGAATGCTCTCGAGAAAGAATTTTTTTTCGAGCCGCGGTGTCCCGGTAATTGGCCTTATTATGAGATAAAAAATTACAGGGTGGGGGAGGATGTATTTTTTATTTCCGTTGAAAAAAAAAGGGAAAGAAGCCTCTATACCTTCTCCCATACAGGTGAAAAAACCTTTCGCTGCCATTTTGCTCCCACTCTGGGTTGGGGAACCCGTGTGGTCGATTTTCGTGTCAACGGCAAGCCATGTGAGTACAGGAAAACAGAAGAAGAAGGATTGACTGTTTGTCGTTCCACCTTTGAGGTTGGACAAAAAACAAAGGTCGAGATTGTGACACAAGGGGGAGTGGATGTTTTCCTGCCGCCGGTTGGATTGAAGCCGGGAGATTCTTCTATGCAGATGAAAATAGTCCATGCGGCATATGAAAACAAAAAGCTTGTTCTTAATGTCGAGGGAAGGGGAGGCATGGAATACAAGCTGAAGATTTTAAGCGATTGGATTCTATCGGAGCTTAAAGGGGCGACACGTGGAGAGGATACCAAAGGCGGAAGGAGCATAAACATTTATATTGAAGGAAGTCCACTGCGCTATCAATCCAAACGGATAGAGATCCGGTTTTCAAATAATAAAGAGTCAACCAGTGGGGAATCAGAATGATCCCCTGGGAAGAATTGACAAGTCGACCTCTTTGTTTTAAGAAAAGGTTAAGAATGGAAAACCGACCATGATAAAAACGGCAGCCTTGTTGACGGTGTTTCTGTCTCTTTTCAGCGGAAGAACCGGGCATGCCGAAGAAGCTCATAAACTCAAGGTTTTGGCCAGTATCTATCCTCTTATGGAATTTTCTCAAGCAGTGGCTGGAGAAGCCGCGGAAGTCCATCTTTTGATTCCTCCAGGCGCCGAAGTCCACACCTGGCAGCCACGGCCGAGTGATGTTCTGAAGCTGGCCCAGGCTGATATTTTTGTCATTGCCGGGCAAAATTTGGAGCCATGGGCAAACGACCTCATCAAAGGAGCCGGAAATGAGCGGCTCAGGATATTTGAAGCGGCTTCAGTTTTGGATATGCCCGCGGATAAATCGGAAACGGAAAAAAACAAATCCCAAAAAAAACATAAAGGAATGGATCCACACATCTGGCTGGATTTAGGGATCGATACCCTTATTGTGGACAAACTGGCTGACCTGTTTTCATCATTGAGACCGGATAAAAGCGTCAATTTTAGAGGGAACGCCGCGGATTATAAAAAAAAGCTTATCGAGCTTGACGAAAGGTTTCGTTCCCGGTTAAAAAAATGCCGGATAAAGACCCTTGTCATCGCCGGCCATGCTGCTTTCGGATATCTGGCTGGTAGATACGGACTGGAACAGGTCTCCGTTTACGGCCTGAGCCCGAATGCCGAACCGACGCCCACCCATCTCATCAAAATCACTCAGTGGATTAGGGAAAAAGGGATTCAGACCGTCTTTTTTGAAGTGGCCGTGGGGGACCGTATGGCCAAAACCCTGGCGCGAGAAACAGGGGTCCGCATGCTTGTCCTCAATCCGGGAGCAAACCTTTCCCGCCGGGAATTTAAGGAAGGGGAATCGTTTCTTCGTTTGATGGAAAACAATTTGGAGAATATTTGCCTTGGACTCAACTGCCCAAAAAAATAAAATTTTGATCCGTGTCGAGGATGTGTCTTTCCATTACGGACACCAAACCGTCTTAAGCCATGTCAGCCTGGATATGCACACGGGTGACTTTCTGGCCGTCATCGGACCCAATGGTTCGGGGAAAACAACATTGATAAAAATAATTCTCGGCCTTCTTGAACCGGACCAGGGGCGGGTAAAAATATTAGGAAGGTCTCTCGGAGGATTTTCCGAATGGTCCAAACTGGGATATGTGCCTCAAAATGCCACCCATGTCGACCCATTTTTTCCTGTCTCGGTGAAAGAAGTTGTGGACATGGGGCTTATCAAAGAAGCAAGGTCCAAGCAGGCGGGCAAAGAAAAAGGTATGGAAGCCATAAGCTGGGCGTTAAAACAGGTCGATATGGAGGACCAGCAAAATCACAGGATAGGCAATCTTTCTGGAGGACAGCAACAGCGTGTTTTTATCGCTAGGGCCATCGTAAACAAGCCGGTCATTCTGTTTTTGGATGAACCGACCACCGGAGTGGATGCCGAAACACAGGACCGGTTCTACGAAATGCTTGGTGTCCTCAACAAAAAAGAAAAGATGACCATTGTTCTTGTTACCCATGATATCGGGATCGTCAACAAACATGTCAATCGTGTTGCCTGTTTGAACCAGAAGCTCATTTATCATGGAGATCATGATGAATTCTGCCGTTCGGAAGCATTTAAAAGTATGCTTGAGGGAGGACATCATTTGGTATCACACAGGCACTAGAAAAATCGTCCCCGGCCTGGCTTCATTCAGGTCAAACGCGGGTGAAAAAATATGGAAGCGTTTTTAGGCTACGGATTTTTGCAGAGGGCCCTGCTGGCGGGGATTTTTATTGCCGTAGCCTGTGCTTTACTGGGAGTTTTCCTCATCCTGAGAAGGGATGCCATGATCGGACACGGCATGGCCCATGTCACCTTTGCCGGTATCGCACTGGGGCTTTTGTTGAGTGTCGTCCCCCTATACACGGCCCTGGCGGTAACCGTCGTATCCGTCGTTGGTATCATCAAAATCAAAAAAAAAGCCGGCCTCTACGGGGATACGGCGATCGCTATTTTCAGCAGCGCGGGATTTGCTCTGGGAATTTTGTTCGTTTCTTTGGGGCGAAGTTTTAATGTCGACCTCTTTTCCTATCTTTTCGGCGATATCCTGGCCATAGGGAATGAGGAAGTTTGGCTTTCCGTTTTTTTGGCCTTGGTTGTTATCTTCGTCATTGTTCTTAATTACAAAAAGTTGCTTTTTATGACTTTTGACAGCGAATCCGCGAAAGCAGCCGGTATCAAAGTAAACCGTCTGGATATGCTTGTGGGGATTCTCACGGCCGTGACTGTTGTTTTGGGGATGAAGGTGGTCGGGATTCTTTTGGTGTCGGCCATGATCGTCCTTCCGGCCGCTGCAGGGCTTCAGCTTGCCGGGAATTTCAAAAGGGCCATCCTCTTATCGGTCGCCGTAAGTGTGGTATCGGTGCTTGGCGGCCTGGTTTGTTCTCTCTGCCTGGATCTTCCCGCTTCAGGAACGATCGTTTTTGCGGCGTTCATCATATTTCTTCTGTTTTTTTTGATAAAACTTCGAAGGGACAGGAAATAACCTCATGAAAAAAATATTAAAGAGAAGATGTTTTATGAAAATGATGGGGGCGGGAGCCGCCGCTGTGGCCTTTCCCATGGAATTCTGTAAAAAGGGAAATAAAGAGAAGCCCAATATCATTTTTTTTCTGGCTGATGACCTGGGTTACGGGGAATTGGGATGCTACGGGCAGAAAAAGATCCGGACACCTCATATCGACCGAATGGCTGCGGAAGGAATGCGTTTCACCCAACACTATGCAGGCAGTACGGTTTGTGCTCCATCCCGGTGTGTTCTTCTGACCGGGAAGCATACGGGACACGCTTATATCCGTGATAATGATGAGATGGGAGAGAGGGGGGATGTTTGGCATGACCCGGAATTGGAGGGACAGCGTCCCCTTCCGGCGGGGACAACCACCATAGGCTCCATGCTCCAGAGAGCGGGATACACGACCGGTGTCATCGGAAAATGGGGGCTAGGCGGTCCTCACAGCAGCGGAGAGCCGAACAAACAGGGCTTTGACCACTGGTACGGCTACCTTTGCCAGAGGGTGGCCCATAACTATTATCCCACCCACCTATGGCGCAACGGGCAGAAACATGTCCTTGAAGGGAACCGGTATTTTTTCCCCCACCAGAGGCTGCCCAAGGACAGAAACCCTAATGAAGAGGCTTCTTATGATGAATATAGCGGCAAACAATATTCCCTGGACCTGATGGTTGAAGAGGCCGTGGATTTCATTCAAAAAAACAAAGACCAACCGTTTTTCCTTTATGTCCCCTTCACGGTTCCCCATGCTGCCATTCAGGTGCCGAAAGATTCCCTCGATGAGTACACAGGAGCTTTTCCCGAAGTCCCTTATAAAGGGGAAAAAGGGTACCTGCCGCACCCGGTACCGAGGGCGGGTTATGCCGCCATGATCACCCGGATGGACCGGGGAATCGGCCGCATCATGAAACGGGTTAAAAAGCTGGGGCTTGATGAAAAAACCATGGTTTTGTTTTCAAGCGATAACGGTCCGACATTCAATGGAGGGACGGATTCGACATTTTTCAACAGCGCCGGGCCTTTGCGGGGATTAAAAACGTCTTTGTATGAAGGAGGAATCAGAGTTCCGCTTGTTGTCCGTTGGCCGGGTTTCGTTAAAGGGGGTGCAGTTAGCTCCCATATATCGGCCTTCTGGGATTTTATGCCTACCTTCGCTGAAACGGCTGGGATTCCTCTTCCGGAAAATATCGACGGTATTTCGCTTTTGCCTGTTTTGACTGGTCATCCTCAACAACAGAAGGAGCACGAGTATCTCTACTGGGAATACAAGAGACGGCAGGCCGTGCGCTTCGGGAAATGGAAAGCTTACCGATCCGCTCCGGAAGGAAAATTGGAACTTTATGACCTTGAGCAGGATGTGGAAGAACAAAACGATGTGTCGGCTTCCCATCCCAAAGTTGCGGCTGAAGCGCAGAGGATTTTTGAGGAAGCCCGAACGGAGTCGCAGATATTTCCCCTGGTACGCAAATAACAGAATAAGTTCTTGTATTCAGTGAAAAACCCTTGAGATACGTGAAAAAAAAATTGGAAACGGTTCTCATTAAACCTGCCGGTCCGGACTGTAATATGGCCTGCAGCTACTGCTTTTATCTTGAGAAGGATAAGTTATTTCCGGAAAATATGGCACACCGGATGTCCGGAGATATCCTGGAGGAAATCATACGCCAGGTTTTAGAGCAGGGGGAGCGGGCCGTCTCTTTTGCCTGGCAGGGAGGTGAACCGACTCTCATGGGGCTGGATTTTTTTAAAAAAGCGGTTGAGCTTCAGATGAAGTACGGGCGGGATCAAACAGTAGGAAACGGGCTTCAGACGAACGGAATTCTTATCGACGAGGAATGGGCGGATTTTCTGCGGGAATTTCAATTTTTAGTTGGTCTTTCACTCGACGGGCCCCGCCATGTGCATGACAGGTACCGGCGGCTGCGGAGCGGGGATGGTTCATGGGAGAAAGTCGTTTCCAAAGCGGAACTTCTCATCAAAAAGGGAGTAGAAGTCAATGCGCTGACCGTACTGAATGATTATTCGGTTCGTTTTCCCAAAGAAATTTATGCATTTCATAAATCGCTCGGACTTAACTTTATGCAGTTTATTCCCTGTATCGAACCGGATTCCGTTACACCGCAGAAGCCGGCCGCCTTTTCCGTCGACCCGGAAGGCTACGGAAGATTTCTCTGCACTGTATTTGATCTCTGGATGAATGATTTTGATAAAGAGTACCCCACGACATCAATCAGGTTTTTCGATTCAATTTTTTTTGCTTATGTAGGACGAACACCGCCCCAGTGTAATCTTTTAAAAAAATGCGGTAATTATGTTGTCGTCGAGCACAACGGGGATGTTTTTTCCTGTGATTTTTTTGTGTATCCCGAGTGGAAGCTGGGAAATATCAAGGAGAGAAAGCTGTGTGACATGCTGAACTCGTCTAGGCAGAAAAAATTCGGAGGAAAAAAAGCCGACCTTCCTCAGGAATGCCGGAAGTGTCGGTGGTTGCCGCTATGCAGGGGAGGATGCACCAAGGACCGATTGGCCGATCCAAAGGAAAAATCCTTGAATGTCCTTTGTCCCGCATACAAAATGTTTTTCGCCCATGCCGACAAACATATGCGCCTGCTGGCGGAAAGATGGGAAAAAGAGAACGATGTGTCTTGGTATTAGAAGACAAAGTCCAGATTTTTATCCTCCACATTTATGCCGAGGATTTTTCCCAGTTTGGCCAGCGAAATCTTGTAATCGATGAGGGCCTTGATTTCATTGGCTCTGGCTGAGGCCAGCTCGCGCTGGTAAGAAAACAACCACTCGCTGCCCACTAAACCCAGGTTGAACTTTTGGGTTTCCGCTTCTAATTTTTTTTCCATAAGTTTCCTGTACTCAGTGGAGCTTTCGATTCTTTGTTCATTATGGCGCAGTTCCTTAAAAATTTCTTTAATTTCAAAACGGATCATGGTTTCCGTTTTTTCTCTTTCGGCTTTATTCTGTTCATGTTGGAGTTTTGCCCGGGCAAGTTCGGCGCGGGAAAAAATATTCTGAAGCGGAAGAGATAAATCAAAACGGATTTGCCAGTTGGGATACTTCAAATTGATGATATCTTTGATGGAATCCGCACGGCTGCCTTCTATAGTATCCACAATGATTCCCGTAAAAGGATTGTCATTGAGATATTGATAGCGAATTCCGGATTGTCCGGGATATGAAAGGAAAAAATTGACGTCGAGCTGGGGTTTAACCTGGTTTTTATAGTAGCCGATGTCCAGTTGGCTGCTGTTGATCTCGGTTTGAATACGGCCCATTTCAGGGCGGTGGGAGAGGGCTGTATCCAAGGCTTCCCTTTCACTTAGAGTGGCTTTTTTTATTTCCGGTTTTTCGCTGGGAAAAATGCGAATATCGCTTTCCGGACCCTCTGTGGGAAAGTTGAGAAGTTTTTTAAGAGCCAGTTCATACGCATCAACCTGATAACGGGAGGAGAGAACGGAGTTTTCCCAATTAGCCACCTCGGTTTCAGCACTGATCAAATCCACGGCGGATTTGAGACCCATTTTGTAGGCTTTTTGCGTTTTTTCAAGCTGTAACCTGCTGTTGTTGAGGGAAATTTCATTAACCTTGAGAGATTCCATGGCATAAACCAGGTTCCAGTATGCCTGGTCCACTTCGAAAATTTTCTGGCTGACGGTCGCCTTCAAGTCCAATGATGAGATTTGGCGCTGGTTTTCCGCCTTTTTAATCTGCCAGCGGGCGATCTTGGGACCGAAATCCTTGAAAAGGGGCTGTTTGATGTTGAACCTGAGATAGCTGTAATAATGGGGATTGAGCGAAAGTAATGCCTGGGTGCTGTCTGTCGTGGAGTTGAAAAAATCGAGAGAGATTTCCCCTCCCGTCGGTATGTATTGGTTGAACGCCATATAAAACTGGCTGCCCTTAACCGTATAGTTTGTCCCTTCGACCCCCCAGGCCCCAAGCTGGTTTCGGTCTTCATTCTGGTATTGAAAAGTAAGCTGGGGGTAAAATTTGCCTTTGGCTTCACGGACCGATTCCTCTGAAATTTCGGGATTATAGGACAAAACGATGATATCCAGGTTTTTTTTCAAGGCCTGAAGAACACAGTCCTGAAGGGTCATTTCCCGGGTTTTGACATCCGGATTTTGAGAGTAGAGAAGGGCTCCTGTGGTTATTAAAAAGATCGAGATTCGAACGGTTGTTTTCATGGTTCCTCCCGATTTCCCGGATCTTTATTCCCAAGACCCAGGTAAAGTATAACAATCATTTGCTGAATATGTTGCAAAACAGTTTGCCCGTTATTATGTTTCATGAATAATAATGGGTAATACAAAGTTTTTTTATTGTCGGCACATGCCTTCATTTATAATGACGATTGAGATAAGAATTTTGTGTAATATTATTTATAAGAATCTTAATAATGAATAATACGAGCGCTTTTTCCATGCAAAATAGAAAAAATTCAACCTCCTCTTTTTGTTATGCCGGAAAACCGGGATATCGGATTAAGACAATTATTATATGATTCCTCCTGTTTCAATACAACATTTGATGATTGTTAGATGAAGGATTATGCTGTTTTTTCGATAACGCCGTGATCCAAAAGGACATTTACCATGTCTTGAATTTCGGGAAGGCAATCTTCATCGAGACCGGCTTTCCGCATGATATCCCAGACAGAAGAAGGTTTCTCAGAGGGGAAGGGGAGAAAAAAGAGAAATTTTCCCTGGCGTTCGTTCAGACTGTAGCGTCTTTCCTGTCGTGACCGGCCGCTGCCCTCAAAGACGTGAACAGAGGAAATGCGTTCTTGACGGCCTTCTTTGAACAAAGCGCCTGAATGTTTACGCTCCTTGATTTTCCAGGATGCGGTAGCTGTTTGGGCTTTTGGATTGTAAAGTTCATTCAGGTCAAAAATTATGTTAACGGTTTTTTCCTTGAGAGAATACCGGAAATACGGACGTTTTCCTTCCGCTACTTCGCGCTTGATCAGGATGGCGGCTGTTTCGAGCCCTTCCAGGAAGTCCTGGGCAGTTTTGATATGAATGTTCAGTCGCGATGCCGCTTCAGATGCGGAAATGTCCCTGTACATCACGAGTAGTCGTAGGAAATCTTCGGCATATTCCTTGGAGAAAAGGGCGGCTGTTAGATGGGATTCATGGAAAGAACTTTTTTCTTTACTTTTCATTATTATGTCCTTGTTCGGGGGAATTCAAAAGCGAAACGATATTTTCGGGGGTTCCCAACCTGTACCAAAGGAGGAAATGTTTGAAAAGATCGCCTAGAGAAGCGCATAACTGGTCAAAAGTTAGTTCCTCTTTGTATTTACGATAGTCATTTTCAGCGATCCGGACAGTGACCTGTCCGGAATTGGAGAGCGTCACATAAGTGGCCTTTTCATAATTCCTTTTGAAAAACAGCAAATAAGTCCACATGTATTCAGGAATGACCAATACCACCCTGTCAGGTTCGATAAAAGGATAAGTAATGACGTATTTTTTAAGATATCGGGCCAATCCTAAAGCGTCTTTTCTGTTGAATTCGGCGGGGCCGGTAGGATAGGGCCGTGAGGTAAAACCGTCGGTGGTGCCGGTAACCGATACGGCGGCAAGCTGAAGAATTTCTTTATAGTGCCAGTTGATTCGTTTGGATATTAAAACGATTATGAATGCGGCGAGGAAAACGGCGGAGGCTACGGCAAACCCATGGTGCCAAGGATGATTGGCGAAAGGAGGAAACAACGTAAGGCACCAAAGGGTGTACATGCCGGTGGGAATGAGATAAATCCAGAAGCGTGTCCTTAAAAAAACCACGAAGTGAATAACGGCCATAATGATTTGTGCGAAACCGAAGGCCCAGTAAAATCCGGCCGGACCGAAAAAAATGCGGCCGAAGATCATCGGTCCGATAAGTAGAATTGTAAAGATGGTCATCCCGATTTGAACGGGCTTCATTGGTATGTTGTTTGGCATGACAAGCTCCTAAGTTAAATAAATATAAACTTCAATTCAAATAAACTATATATAATATTAACTAAGATGTCAAGTTTTTTTGATATTTTTTCTTGAAAATGGTTTATTGTCAATATTGCCTTAAAATAATATTTTATGACATATAATATTGGAATTATCTGGTAGTGTAATGAATAATAAAGGGGGCCTTTATTATTCAAAAAAAATAGATGTTGAACTTGTGAAAACAATCATACGTATATATTGACAATGGAACATATCGGACTTTTAGGTGTGCTTATCAACCTGATTGTTGCTCTCTGGGTGGCTTTTTTTATCCATCAAATCAGGAAAAATTATACCTACCCATTTCTACAGCCTCTGGTCCACTATTGTGTGATTTATGCTTTACTAATTTTTACCGGCCTGATTATGCTTTACGGTACCTTTAATCTTCCTGAAGATTCAAGCTTGAGAAATATACCACTTCTTAATGAAGGTACTTTTCTTTTGGTCACACTCCTTGAAATCGGTTTGGTTTATTCCATGTTCCGGGTTTATTTGGGATTTAAAGACCGGGATTTTTCAGAATGGACAAAAAGATGGCTAGGAGCAGGATTGGTGTTTTTTATTATCTCCTTTGGTATCAAAACTGTCCTTCACCAGGGCTCCTTAAAAAGAATGTTGAATGTGTTTTATAAAATGGTATTTGACAATTTTATTGTTTTTGAAATTCTGGCCCTAATCTTGATTGTTTTTTCAGGAAAAAGAGAAAGGGACAGGAAAAAAGGCGCTTTAAAGTCTTCATTCGGCTGGTTTTTTCTGATGCGTTATATCGGACTGACATTATTTTTTATTGTCTTTGTCGTTATCATTTCAAACGCCGAAGATATCATTCCAAGGGCGGTTCGTTATCCTTTGGCATTAGCTTGCGTTTTTATATTCAGCCTCGTTCCCTATCTTTGGATTCATTTCCCATTCCGGAAGTATGCCGAAAGCATGCTCACGATCGTTGAAGATAGGGAGGTTTTGGATTCAATCTTTACGAAGTTTGATATTTCACGAAGAGAGCAGGATATTTTAAAGATGATATTGGATGGGAAAAGCAATAAACAAATCGAAGAGGCGCTATTTATTTCCTATCACACCGTAAAGAACCATGTCTATAATCTTTACCAGAAACTCGGCGTGAAAAACCGGTACGAACTGGTGCACTTCATCACTAAGTATAAATGATGGGGACATTCACCAAAAAGACCCGTTGATCAAAAAACAGGCACTTCCCGGGGTATGCCGATGTTTCCCCTAAATTTCTAAAAAAGTGCGTTCAAATACGGCGTAAGCCTCTTGGCCGTAGAGGCAAAAAATTATCTCCCTCGGGTATTCATGGTTACCTAAAAAATCTTTGGCCGTGGTGATCATAATCTCACTGCATTTTTCGATGGGAAAGCGGTATATTCCGGTACTTATGGCGGGGAAAGCGATACTTTTCATTTTCTTGCTAAAAGCAATGTTGAGACAGCTGATAGTTGCCATCCGTAACTTCGCATCTTCATTTCCTTCTCCATAGACAGGTCCGGCAGCATGGATAACGAATCGGGCTTCAAGGTTTCCGCCTCCGGTTAAAGCCGCTTCACCAGTGTTTATGGGACCGATCCGGTCACATTCTTCTTGGATGCTGGGTCCTCCCGCTCGACGGATGGCGCCTGCGACTCCTCCTCCCAGCACAAGAGATTTATTGGCGGCGTTGACGATTGCATCGACCTTCATCCGGACTATATCTCCTTCCAATATTTTCAATTTTTTGCCGTCTATCAATATTTCTCTCATTTTTTCTCCTGTTTCGGGTTTGTGAAAAAAAGTTTATCGGAAGTGCCTTGATACCCCTTTTCGTTCCGGTCCGAATTTTATGTTATTTCCCCCTTTTTTACCACATATTGAAGCTCTCCCTTTGTATTGTAAACTTCCACTTCATTAAAAGCGTTGGAAAGATCATCGATGATAAGGGTTTTATCACCGATGATAATAACAGCTGGTGTATACAGGGAATATCTTTTGGCTGTTTCAAAAACTTCCTCTGAGTTCACTCCCATGATTGTATCGTAATACTTATTCCAATGTTCTCTTCCGAGTCCATAAGTCAAACGTTCGGAAGCTCTGAAGCTGAGATCGTCGTATGTTTCGAAATATAGAGGAAAATTTCCGATCAGGTAAGATTTTGCCTGCTCGATATCGTAGCTTTTGGGTTTCTCACGGCTTATATCGCTCAGCTCTTTCAAACATTCTTCTATGGATTGATGCACCTTTTCCGGAAGCACACGAACCCGAATGAGTAATACACCACATCTCTGGTAGAATTCCAGTTCACTGAAGGCTTCATAGGCATAACGCTTGGATTCCCTTAAATTGAGGAAAAGACGTGATGTAGGTGTTCCACCCAAAACTTGATTCATGACTGTAATGGGGAAAAAGTCCGGACTGGTGATGGGCATAATGATGTTTCCCATCATGATGGTCGCATCCTGTGCGTTGGGCTTGTCGACGAAACAGATCTTAACACGTTTCTGGGGCTCGGGCATCGGAATGAAGGATTTTTCCACATTTTTCCTTTGCCACGTATTAAAAAAATGACTGACTTTGCGTGATGCGACAGAAAGATTGAAATTTCCCGTTAGGACCAATACCGCATTGTTGGGTCTGTAGTAGGTGTTATAAAATTGTGAAATATCCCGCTGTGTAATGCCGGTGGCGGTCACTTCGCTAATCGCTCCTTTTTGATAGGGGTGGTTTTGAAAAAGAATTTTGTAAAGGAGATGTTTAGCGATATAAGTAGGGTTGTTAAATTTATCGACCAGGTCATAAAATATTGTTCGTTTAATATTTTCGACTTCCCTCCTTGAAAAAGATGGTTTGAGGATAATGCTGCTTAAAACCGAAAGGGCTTGGTCTATATATTCTTCAAGAAAGGAAAAAGAGACCATGGAATAGTCCAGATTAGTAGAAACAGATAAGCGGCCTCCGAATGATTCGATGACCTCGGCCAGCTTGGTGGATGAATAATCCGAGTTTCCCCTAGTCATCATGGCGGCCGTGATGCCGGCCGTGCCGGGAAGATTGTCCGGAGAGAGACTTTCCCCCGCCAGAATAACCAGTTTGATACTGACTATGGGAAGTGAATTTTTGGAAATAACAGAAAGCACAAGTCCGTTGCTCAATTGAACCGAATCCGGAGAAGGTAATTCCAGTCTATCTAGAGGCTCGGGATAAGGAGGTGATCTCCGGAATCTTTCTTGAGCTTCGGCTGAAATAATCAGAATCAATAAAAAACAGCCTACAGAAAAGATTTGGCTGATTTTTGTCTCGTGAAAGAAAAAATTCATGATCACCTTTGTTGAATGCGTAGAACAATACCTTTATCCATAAGATACCGGTTTAACATTCGAAGTATCTCATATGGGGTAACATTTGTGAATTTATCCAATTCGCCGGGAAGATGGTCCAGGCTTCTTCGGTACAAAAAGCTTTCAGAAAGAAAAAGGGCCTTGTTGAGAGAGGATGAAAATTGGTTGAGATAATCGCTGCGAAACATATTTTTTGCCTTGTTGATTTCTTCTTCCACGAGGAAAATATCGCTTTTTAAATCAGTTAACGACGAGCTGATCGCTTTCAGACTTTTTTCGGCAAGAATATCGTTACTGTTGAGCACAAAAAATTTTAAGGAGGCAAGGCCATCACGGATGTCGATGTATCCCGTCCACTGAACGGCAATTCTTTCTTTTTTTTGAAGGCAATCGAAGATGCGAGAGCTTTTTCCTTTGACGAGAAGATATTCAATAATTTTTATTGGGTAAAATTCAGGAGAATGTGGAGGGGGTATCCTATATCCTAGATGAAAACCGGGAGAGGGAACAAATGATTTTTCAAGCATGTTTGAGGAAGGCTCCAGCGGAGGCATATCGGGTTCGAGCGAAGGGGCTGCACTCTTTCCGGGCGGTATCGAGCCGAAATATTTTTGGACAAGTTCAATGGTTTTATTCCTCTCAAAAAATCCTGTTATGCATAAAACGGCGTTATTTGGAACGTAATATGTCGTGTAGAAATTTCTAACATCATCGACGGAAATCTTCTTTAAATCCGTTTCATAACCGAAAACAGGATGGCTTTGGGGAAATTTTTGATAGATAAGTTCGTCGAACGCCAGAGAACTTTCAAGATAAGGATCCCTTTGTTTTCTTTGAGAAATTTCTTCAATCAGTGTTTGTTTAGCCTGCTCTACTTTATACTCTTTAATATCCAGAGATAACATTCGATCCGATTCAAGCCAAAAAGCCAACTCTAAACGGTTGGAAGGAATGGTTTGATAAAAAATGGTTTTATCCTCGGTTGTATATCCGCTGAGACGTCCTCCTGTTCGATTGATAAAGCTGAAGTGCTGCATGCGGCCGACGTTTTTTGAGCCTTGAAACATAAGATTTTCCAGCAGATAAGAAAGGCCGGCTTTTCCCGGTGCTTCATAAACGGATCCGACTTTATACCCGACGACCACCGAAACAATGGGCAGTGAATGGTCTTCCGAAAGAATCACTTCCAGGCCGTTCTGCAGAGTATAGTGGTGGATAGGGAAAGGAAGGGTGCCGGATTCCTGGGAAAACAAGGTTAAAACCGGCATGGTCAAGGAGAAAAATAGAATCAATCTGGAAAATAGAGATCTGCCCAGGAATGTTTTCATGTGATTTTTAAAAATAACACAAACAGGCGGATTAAAACAAGTAAGCCAAAATGATGTCCCTGACAAAAAGGTTTATTGATGAGATCCCCCGAACTTCATGGTTTATTTTCGTTGAAAATGAGAAACGATTATGTTACTTTGTTGAATACTTTATTTTCGACATCTTCATCCCAAATCCAAGGAGGTTGATAATGAGTAAGGATGGACGTCATTTTTTCACATCGGAATCTGTCACGGAAGGTCATCCAGATAAAATCTGTGATCAAATATCAGATGCTATCCTCGACGATTTGA
Organism: Candidatus Aminicenantota bacterium; assembly: GCA_016927475.1. Taxonomy (GTDB): domain Bacteria; phylum Acidobacteriota; class Aminicenantia; order Aminicenantales; family Aminicenantaceae; genus JAFGMO01. The sequence continues at coordinate 52,396 of JAFGMO010000081.1, read as the reverse complement.
TCGCTCAAGATCCCCACAGCCGTGTCGCATGCGAAACTTTAGTGACGACTGGTCTTGTATTAATCGCGGGAGAAATCACAAGCAAGGGATATTGCGAGTTTCAACGAGTCGTACGGGATACAGTTCGGAAAATCGGGTATACCAGGGCAAAGTTTGGTTTCGATTACGAAACCTGCTGTGTCATTTCATCAATACATGAACAGTCACAGGATATTGCCATGGGTGTTGATGAAAAAGAAGACCATGAACAAGGAGCCGGTGATCAGGGCCTTATGTTTGGCTATGCCTGTAACGAAACTGATGAGTTGATGCCTTTTCCCATCATGATGGCGCATAAACTTGTCAGGCGCTTGACCCAGGTGAGAAAGGAAAAAATACTCCCTTTTCTCAGACCTGACGGAAAGTCACAGGTAACCGTTGATTACGACGGCAACAAACCGGTTCGTGTCGACGCTGTGGTTATCGCTGCCCAGCACAACAGGGATGTTTCAATGAATGACCTGCGCAATGGTATCGAAGAGGAAGTCATTAAAAAAGTTATTGCTTCGGCAATGATGGACAAGAAGACAAAAATTTTCATCAATGAAACGGGCCGGTTCGAACAAGGAGGTCCTTTAGCGGATTCCGGATTAACAGGAAGAAAAATCATCGTCGATACTTATGGAGGGGTAGGAAGTCATGGCGGTGGCTGTTTTTCAGGTAAAGATCCGTCCAAGGTGGACCGCTCCGGCTCATACATGGCCCGGTATGTGGCCAAAAACCTTGTTGCTGCAGGGTTGGCTGATAAACTGGAAGTTCAGATCGCTTATGCTATAGGCGTTCCTGAACCCGTATCTCTCATGGTTGATACATTCGGAACAGGACATGTTTCCGAAGATAAAATTAAAGAAATTATCACGACTCATTTTAACCTCAGACCGAAAACAATGATAAAAACTCTGGATCTGCTCCGTCCCATTTATAAAAAAACGGCTGCATACGGGCATTTCGGCCGTTCTGAACCTGAGTTCACATGGGAAAAAACAGATAAGGCTGAGGCAATTAAAAAAGATGTCGGAATCTGATCCGTTTTTCCGGACCGGTTTCCCTTCATCTTGAGGGGCAGAAAAAAAGAAGCCGATTGAAGGAGTAACAATGGAATATGATGTCAAAGATTTGAAACTTGCCGATAGGGGAAAGCTGAGAATGGAATGGGCTGCCAGGCATATGCCGGTTCTAAATTCCATCAAAGAAAAATTCGCCAAAAACAAATCACTAAAGGGAGTACGTATAGCAGCCTGTTTGCATGTCACCAGTGAAACGGGAAATCTTATGGAAGCATTAAAAATAGGAGGGGCCGAGGTCACTCTTACCGCATCAAATCCGTTAAGCACCCAGGACGATATTTCGGCGGCACTGGTTAAACACACCAAAATTTCCGCTTTTGCCATCAAGGGGGAAGACAACAAAAAATACTATCAGCATATAAACCAGGCCCTGGATATAAAACCCCAGATAACAATGGATGATGGAGCGGACCTTGTTTGTGCTGTCCATTCAAAACGCAAAGATCTTCTGAAAAATATCATTGGTGGAACGGAAGAGACAACAACCGGAGTCATCCGGCTTCGCAGTATGGCTGAGAATAATGTTTTGCATTACCCGATCATTGCGGTTAATGATGCTAAAACCAAACATTTTTTTGACAACCGTTACGGAACAGGACAAAGCACAATAGACGGCATATTGAGAGCGACAAATATTCTGATTGCGGGATTGAATTTTGTCATATCCGGATATGGATGGTGCGGACGGGGAGTGGCCATGAGAGCGCGGGGAGCGGGTGCCAAAGTTATCATTACTGAAATTGAGCCGCTGAGCGCTCTGGAAGCTGTCATGGATGGATTTCAGGTCATGCCGATGATGGAAGCCGTTAAGATCGGTGATGTTTTTGTCACAGTAACCGGCGATAAAAATGTCATTAGCCGAAAGCATTTTGAGCGTATGAAGGATGGAGCAATCGTGGCTAATTCCGGCCATTTTAACGTAGAGATAGACATTCCCGCTCTTCAGAAAATGTCAAAAAGCAAGCGCATTATTAGGGAATTTGTCGAGGAATTCACATTGAGTGATGGCCGTAAAATTTACCTTCTGGGAGAAGGAAGATTGATCAACCTGGCGGCCGCTGAAGGCCATCCCGCAATGGTCATGGATATGAGTTTTGCCAACCAGGCCATGAGCGTCCTCCATCTTAAAAAGCACGCTGAGCATTTGGAGCGAAAGGTTTATCCTGTTCCACTGGAAATTGACGAGGAGATCGCCATTTTAAAATTGAAATCAATGGGTGTCAAAATCGACAGTCTTACCAAGGAACAGAAGGAATATTTGGCGGAGTGGAAGGAAGGAACTTAAGATAGGTTCGTGAAAAACGGAGGCAAGCCTTCGTCATTCTTCCCAATGCTTATGCATTGCCGATCATCCTGAGATAGTCTTCGATCTTCTTAACCATTTGTGGATTTTTCGCCAAAGGTTTGATTTCCAGAAATAAATTTTTTGCTTCGGTGTGTTTGCCTGTCTTGAAATAAATTTCCGCTATCTTAAATTTGATCTCGATATCATCGGATGATGGGTCGAGGATATCCAGGGCGTTTTTCAGGCTTTTAAGGGCTTCATCGAAATTTCCCAATCTTTCCTGGATTACACCCCGTAGGTAATGGGCCATGACCATTCTTTCATAGATTTGGATGGCTTTATCGATATAAAAGAGGGCTTGCTTGGCTTTGTCCTGTTGAAGATAGATGCGGGCAAGGTTGTAATAGGGATTATACTTCGATTTATAGTTGTCATCACTTAAAGCAATTTGATACTCCGCTTCCGCTTTGTCGATAAGACCCATTTCATGGTAGACGATCCCGAGATTGTTATGCGCCTCCGTAAAGGTCGGGTTGATTTCGAGGCATTTTTTAAAAGCGGTGATGGCATTCTGAAAACTGCCTTTGAATGTATAAGCCAGACCGAGACTGTTCAGTGCCAGATTAAAACGCGGATTGAGGTCAAGAGCTTTTTTGAAGTATTGGATGGCTTCATCAGGATCGCCGTGTTGCAGATATGTCAGTCCGATATCGTGTTGAAATCGCGGATCCTTTTCTCTTGCCTTTTGTATTTTTCTCTGGCTTGAAGCGCAGAATGTTAAACTCAAACACATAAAAACCATGATAATTTGTTTTAATCGCATATTTTTTCCCCCTCATGGATAAAATATTCATCCTTAAGTTTCCGCGTCATGAGCTCTTTTAGAGCTGTTTTGGGTTTTTTCTTCTTGTAGAGGACACGGTATATCTGTTCACAGATAGGCATTTCAACTTTTTCCCGTCGGGCTAGATGATAGGCGGATAGTGTCGTCGTAACGCCTTCTGCAACCTGTTTTGTGCTTGCCGTAATCTCTGCAAGAGATTTCCCCTTACCTAATTTGAAGCCAAGAGAACGGTTGCGGCTTAATTGTCCCGTACATGTGAGAACGAGGTCCCCGATTCCTGCCAAGCCGGAAAAAGTTTCCGGGCTGGCTCCCAACTTAATTCCTAAGCGTTTCATTTCGGCGATCCCCCGTGTGATCAGGGCCGCCAAGGTATTGCTTCCGAATTCAAAAGCATTTGAGATCCCGGCTGCAATAGCGATAACGTTTTTCAGCGCTCCCGCCAGCTCTACCCCTCTGATATCTTCAGTCGTATAGACTCGAAAATAATGACTTGATATAAGATGTTGAGCTTTTCGTGCTATATCGATACTGTCTGATGCCAGAACAACTGCGGTAGGGTGCTGGTCAGCCACTTCGTATGCAAAACTCGGTCCGGAAAGCACGCCGATTTGGGGAAGAGCGGAGGCCCCAAAAACTTCTTTCATAACATCGCTCATACATTTAAACGTGTTCTCCTCAATTCCTTTGGTAAGGCTGATGACAATATGTCCGGATGAGATAAAGGGAGCTATACGACGGTATATTTCACGACAGAATTGAGAAGGGACGGCGATAAAAAGAATATCCGTGTCGGCCAGCTCTTCCAATTTATGGTGGAAGGACACATTTTCCGGAAAAATAAAGCCCGGAAGAAAAACAGCATTTTCCCGGGATAAAACCGTCTTCCTAAGAATGTCGGATTCACGGATCCAAATTTTTGTCGGAATATTCAACCGTCCAAGATGGAGGGCAAAAGCGCTGCCCCAGCTTCCTCCCCCAACGACTCCTATCCGTTTTTTCATGTCTTCTCGCCCAGTTTCCTTTCGTTGCCTTGAAGAAGTCGTTGAATATTGCCTTTATGCCTGATCACAACAAGAACAAAGATAGCCAGACTTAATGCGAGAGTCTCTATATCTCCGATGAAGGCAAGGGTAAAAAGGGGAAATCCCAGCGAAGCTAGAATAGAACCCAGTGATACATAGCGGGTCAGGGCTACCGTCAGGATAAAAACCCCCAGGCTTAATAAACAGGGTAAAATACCAAGAGAGGCGTAAACTCCCATCATGGTGGCGATACCTTTTCCACCCCGAAATCCGATGTAAACAGGATAACAGTGTCCCAATACAGCCAAGAACGCACAAACCAAAGCAACTCTCCTGTCAGGAAAAATACGCAGAGCCAGGAAAGCCGGCAAAAATCCTTTCAGAAAGTCGAACAACAAAACGGGAAGAGCAAATTTGAAGCCCATCAGGCGCAGAACATTTGTTGCGCCCGTACTGCCGCTTCCTTCCTTGCGGATATCTTTTTTCTTGACGAGACGGTAGATGATGTATCCGGATGGAACAGCTCCCAGGAGATAAGATAATATAGAGTAGATAATCTTCATTTCAGCGTGCTTTCATTCAGAATTGAATACTCGGCCCCTGTAGGTTTGAGAATACTGCGGAAAAAGGTCACTTTTTCTACTTTCATTTCCCCAAAATTTTTACTTTGGTCTTCTTGCAGACGGGATAAAACGGCATCCAAATTCGAAGGATTTTTGATCCTTCCGAGGGTCAGGTGAGGATGGAAGTCCCGCTTTTCCTTTTGAAATCCTATTTCGGATGCCATGTCTTCTATTCGAGCCTGAAGCCTGACGAGTTTTCCACCGTCTTCGATACCGGCCCAAAGAACGCGGGGAAACCGTCCTTGGGGAGGAAATCGTCCCGTTCCCTTCACGGATAAAGAAAAAACATTCTGTTGTTCGACAATGGATTCGAGTCCCTTGATCATAGCTTCCGCTTCATTATCCGAGATTTCCCCCAGGAATTTCAAGGTAATATGAATGCCCGATGAACGAATCCATTTGACCTGTTTTGGATTGGGATGCAGATTTTTAAGAGAGAGGATATATTCCTGAACCTGGGATTTGATAGACTCGGACATATCGACGGCAATGAATGTTCTCATGGTTTTTTTCCCCCGGAATTCACCGGCTGCTCTTTGTGAAAAAAGTGATACCTCAACATATCCAGGGCTTTTTGTGTTGCTTGGAATTTGACATTTTTCCTGTTTCCCAGGAAACGGTTTTCGGAAACCTGTGCTCCTTTTTTCCATGATAAACCGGTGTAAACCAATCCAACCGGCTTATCAGCAGTTCCTCCTGAAGGTCCGGCGATACCTGTTATGGATAGGCAGAAATCAGCTCCGGATCGTTGCCTTATGCCCTCGGCCATTTTCCGAGCCGTTTGAGGGGAAACCGCACCAAAATTTTCGATGATGTTTTTTGGAACACTGAGAAGATCGGATTTGGCTTCGTTGCTGTATGCCGTCACTCCAAGGATAAAAAATTTCGAACTTCCCGGAACATTTGTCAAGCGATTGGCCAGAAGCCCTCCCGTGCAGGATTCTGCAACAGCCAGTTTGAATCCTTTGGATGTTAACATTTCAGCGATGATTTCTTCCAGTTCTTTTCCATCTTCTGAAAATATATGTTTTTTTAATTTTTTTTTAAAATTTTCAATATAAGGTTTTATTTTAAGGGCGGCCTTTTCTTTGCTTTCTTTCGATCGGCCGAAAAGGTGGATTTCGATCTGACCGGGATAGGCGAGTGTCGTCAAACTGATATCGGGATTATTGGGGTATAAGCTGGTTATGATGGATTCTATTTGGGATTCTGAAAGACCTGTGGTTTTCAGAACGGCGGATATCCCAAAACCGCACTGATAGACCTTCAGGCGTGAAAAAACCTGATCTTCATACATAGCTTTAAGTTCATGAGGCGGACCGGGGAGAAGGATGAATGTGGTAGGAGAATCTTCGATCCAAAGACCGGGGGCTGTTCCATTCCGGTTTTCGAGGATGTCGGCTCCATCGATGATTTGAGCTTGACGCTCATTGACCTTCGGCATTTTGAGTCCCCTGAAACGGAAGCGGGCTTCAATATTCTTTAATATGTCTTTGTTAAAAACAAGCTTACGTCGAAGAACAAAGGCCAGGGCCGAACGCGTCCGATCGTCCCTTGTCGGTCCCAATCCCCCAATAGTAAAAACGATCCCGGCTCTGTTTTTAGCGCATTCAAAAGCGGTCTTCAATTCTTCTTCCTCATCACTGATGATGGTCCGGAATGAAACTTGAAGTCCCAATTCGGCAAGCCGGCTTACGAGAAAGCCAGAGTTCGTATCATGGAAATGGGGGCGTAATAGTTCGCTTCCCACGGCGATGATTTCGATTTTTGGACAAGGACGGGCTTTCATTTTATCAAGATATAAAGATTGATAAGGATTCCCGCATAAACTCCGGCCAGGAGATCATCGAGCATGATTCCCCAGCCTTCAGGCAGGTTTTCGATCTTGCGAATGGGTGGAGGTTTGATGATATCAAAGGCTCGGAAGAGAATAAATCCGGCAATAAGGAGTCTCCAGTCCGGTGCTATTTGGAAAAATACGAGAAGTTGTCCCAGGACTTCGTCGATGACGACGGGCTGCGGATCTTTCATAGATGAATAGCGTGCATACAAGGTTGAGCTCAGGATTCCGATGAGAAAAATGGCTGCAAGAAGGATAAGGTAATAAGGCCATGAAAGCTTGTAAAGGAAAAACTTGTAGAGAAAAACCACGCAGAGACTCGCTACCGTACCGGGAGCCAGGGGAGCGTAACCGATACCAAAAAAAGTGGATATCATTTTGGAAAAAAATTTCATACAATTTCTCCGAATAAATCATATACATCCGTTTCTATGATTTCAACCTTTTGAAAAGTGCCGGCCGTTTTTATTGTTTTTGAAGGAGCGGACATGATAACCATCCCATCCACTTCAGGTGCTTGAAAAGATGTCCTCCCCAGCAATATGCTGGAGTCTTTATGGTAAGGGCCGTCAACGAGAACAGGTAAAATTTTATGCAGGTATTTTTTATTGTTTTCGGCGGATATGCCGGCTTGAAGGCCGAGAAGGGTTTCTCTGCGTTTTCTTTTGGTGTGTGCACTAACAGGATCTCCCAACGGGAAAGCCCGAGTATTTTCTTCGGGGGAATAGGTAAAAGCCCCGATATGGTCGAAGCGGGCCGTCCGGACGAAATCAAGCAAATGGTTAAATTCATTTTTTCCTTCGCCGGGAAAGCCGACGATTAGAGATGTGCGTAAGGCCATATCAGGAATTTTTTTTCGAATTTTTTCAATAAGTGCAAGGGCTTTTTCCCTGTCCATCCCACGTCCCATCTTTTTGATGATTTCCGGGTGGGAATGTTGGAAGGGAATATCCAAGTAGGAACAGATTTTTTTTTCCTGCATGATGTCTAGAAGAAAATCCGTGACTTCTTCAGGATATCCGTATAAAATCCGGATTCTGCCTAGATTTTTGATTTTTAAGAGCTTGTAAAGCAGCTCAACCAGACCTTCCTTCTGTCCCAAGTCACGGCCATAATACGTAGTGTCTTGTGATATAAGATTGATCTCTTTAATTCCGCTGGACACAAGAGTTTCCACTTCCTTCCGGATGGAATCCGGTGGACGTGAACGGTAAGGACCTTTGATCAAAGGAATAGCACAATAGGAACAACGATGAGAACATCCTTCAGAGATTTTGACATAAGTCCAACCCGGAGGTGTTGAGAGGTGCCGGGGTGACTCGTGACTATAGAGAAATGTGCCATCAAAACCGTTGACTTGCTTTCCTTTAATGGCATCAACGATTCTGTCGTACGCAGCGACACCCAGCAAAACATCGATCTCAGGAAAATCCCGCCGTATTATTTCTTTATATCGCTGGACATAACACCCGACGGCGATAATTTTTTTTGACGGGTCTTTCTTTTTTAAGGAGACAGCTTCAGCAAGTGCTTCACGGGCTTCAAGCTTGGCGGGAAGAATAAAACCGCATGTATTAAGGATAATGACCTCCGCATCTTCCGGGAAAGAAACAGAGATAAATCCTTTGTTTTTTAGGTGCCCCAGCATAACTTCACTGTCGACCAGATTTTTTGCGCATCCAAAAGTAATAAGAGCTATTTTTTTCAATGTTTTCCCTTTGGATATTATGACAGAGTCGAAGCGAAAATAAAACGCTAAGGGTATATTTTGTAAAGGAGTCGTGGAAAGGGAATGGTCTGACGAATGTGACTGATCTTGCACAACCAAGCCAGTGTTCGTTCGATTCCCAGGCCGAATCCCGAGTGGGGAACCGAACCGTATTTCCTGAGATCGATATACCACTCATAGGCTTCGCGGGGAAGATTATGCTCTTTTATTTTTTGTTGGATGAGATTCGGGTCGTGAATACGCTGTCCGCCGCCGATAAGTTCTCCGTACCCTTCTGATGCCAGGACATCGAGCCCCAGGACAACTTCAGGCTTTTTTTCATCGGGCTGCATGTAAAACGCCTTGATTTTTGCGGGGAAGTGCGTTACACAGACCGGTGAGTCGAATATATCCGAAAGACAGGTTTCATGGGGAGCACCAAAATCCTCACCCCATTTGATATCCAAACCTTTTTCTTTGATGCGTTTAACGGCCTCATCGTATTTTACGCGGGGAAACGGTTTTCTGATTTTTTCCAGGGGAGCCGTATCCCTTTCCAGAATATCCAGCTCGTTTTTTCTCTTTTCCAACACCCTTTCGATGATGAAAAGTAAAAGGTCTTCACTCAGTTCGATGATATCTTCAAGGACGGCATAAGCGATTTCGGGTTCGACCATCCAGAACTCAATCAAATGGCGTCTTGTTTTTGATCTTTCCGCACGAAAAGTGGGACCGAAGCAATAGACTTTTCCGAACGCCATGGCCGTGGCCTCGTTGTATAGCTGCCCGCTTTGGCTTAGATAAGCCTTCTGGTCGAAGTACTGGGTCTCGAAAAGGGTTGTTGTTCCTTCGCAGGCGCTGGGAGTGAGAATGGGTGTGTCCATGAGGCGAAATCCACGATCGTCGAAAAAGTTCCGAATAGCGTTGATCAATGTAGCCCGGATCTGGAGAATGGCGTTTTGTTTTTGAGAACGAAGCCAAAGATGCCGGTGTTCCATCAGGAAGGAAGTGCTGTGTTCCTTAGGAGTTATGGGATAATCTTGAGCGATTTGAATGATATCGAGGTTTTGGACCTCTAGTTCATATCCTCCGGGAGCCCGGTTGTCTTTTTTGACTTTCCCCCTGACAATTAGGGATGATTCCTGGGTCAGTTGGTCATACTTCTGAAAAAGAAGCCCTTCTTTTTCGGGTGTGAATAGTGTGGCCTGGATGATTCCCGTTCCGTCTCTCACCAGAAGAAAGCGAATTTTTCCACAGGAGCGTTTGTTGTAAAGCCAGCCCCGGATCTCAACGTCTTGATCTTCATATGATGCGATATCTTCGATATAAATCCATTTTGTCATGATTTCGGAATTATATAGAATAAACTATGTGAAATCAATGAACATGTATTAGGTAAATCCCTTTTGGGAACTTCCCTTTTTTGATATATACTAAAAAATGCTATGGCGGAAGCAATACCTTTCAAACATGTCAAACTTATCTGTGGGATCATTGCTTCCAGAGAGGACATTTTCCAGACCATAAGAACTAAACTTGAGAAGCATTGGGGAGAGATCGACGGGGAAAGTTTTTGTTATCCTTTTGATTTCACCGATTATTACGAAAAACAGATGGGAAAAGGCCTGAAGAGAAAATTTTACAGTTTCAAAGATTTAATTAAACCCGATGGTCTTGCCCGGTTAAAGATCTTAACCAATCGAATCGAAAAAGAGATGAAAAACAGCCGGAAATCCGAACTCAGGGTTGTTAACATTGATCCCGGCTATCTGACGGCATCCGCCCTGATTTTAGCAACGGCCAAGGATTTTGCTCACCGTGTTCCCTTGGAGAAGGGAATTTATGCCCACATCGAGTTTCTTTTTGGGAAAAAGGAAGTTCGGCTATTGGAGTGGACTTATCCAGACTACCGTAACAAAAAAATTCAGGACTTTTTTTTGGATGTTCGAAAAAAATACCTCAAGCAAATATGAATAACGCAGGCAAGCCTGCGTCATTCACGAATCGAGGGGCTAGGCCGGGTCGGTTGCCGCAGATGCAAGGCTAGATTCTTCCACTCCTAACAGCCCCCAAAAATCCCTTGAGATTCGGGTCCTTCCCAAGAAGCGCCTTTGCGGCAGAAAGTGACGCCATTTTTTCTTGGTCCAGCGGATCGATAATGGCGGCGTCAAGACCTTCCTGAACGGCCAAGACGAGGAATGTTCGATTGATGAGTTTTCGGTTGGGAAGACCAAAAGAAACATTACTGATGCCGGCAATCGTTTTTATTTCTGGAATATTTTTTTTGATTTTTTTCAGAGATTCCAAAAAAAGACGGGGAGCGGTCTGGTCAACACCCACCGGTCGTACAAGAGGATCAATGAATATGTTCGATAAAGGAACATTTTCCCTGTCGAGAAGTTCAACCATACGGGCTGCAACGCTGTATTCTTGCTCAGCATGAGTGGGAAGTCCGTCGTTATCCAGGCATAAAACGATCACTTTTGGTTTGTATTTTTTGATAAGAGGAAGGAAGGAGATTATTCTTTCCTGTTCTCCAGAAAGAGAATTGAGGAATGCTTGGCCTTGATGGTATTCAAGCCCTACCTCCATGGCTTCGGGATTCGAAGTATCTATCGAAATGGGGACAGGGATTTTTTCTTGAAGTAATGGAAGCATCCAGGTTAAAACTTCCACTTCTTTATCGAGAAGTGCTGCCGAGTTGATGTCGATAGCATCAGCTCCTGCATGTACTTGTTTGAAAGCTTGTTCAAGAATATAATCGGTGTCCCTTTCCAGCATAGCGTTATACACGGGTTTTCTGGATGAATTGAGACGTTCACCTATGATAATCATTGTATTCCCCCATTATTTTCCAGGATGGAATTTCTTTTCGTTTCCAGCAAAAATCAGGCTGAAGGCTTAACGATTTTAGCTATCTCTTTAATGTGTTCAGGGCCGGTGCCGCAGCATCCACCTATGATATTAACACCGTTTTTGATCATAAGAGGGACATATCGAACATAATCCATAACAGACTGTGAATATACCAACTGATTTTCTGCAGAAAGGAGCGGTTGACCAGAATTAGCCTGGGCGATAAGGGGACGTGTAGTCCATTTTCTCATGATTTTTATCAGGTCAGCCATGTCTTTGCTATCGAGTGTGCAGTTCGCTCCGAAGACAGGAATGTTACATTCTCTTTCTAAAGTCTCCAGGCATTTTTGAACGCTGTCTCCCATGATGGTAAAAAAACCACGCGGCGTTTTTTTGAATGTCATCGTAACGAAAACAGGAAGATCTGAAGATTTCCTCGCCCCTTTTACGGCACATAGGGCTTCCCGTAAATCATACATGGTTTCTATCAGAAGAAAATCTACTTTTCCCCTGGATAATGCTTCGGCCTGTTCAGAAAAAGCTTGAATGAATTCGGATTCAGTGAAGGACCCTTGAGGTTCGAGGAACTGTCCAGTCGGCCCTATGCTTCCCGCGATGAATTTTCCGTTTATCCGGGCTTCAGCAGCCAGTTTGGCGGCGGCGAAGTTTAACTCATCGGTTCTTTCTTCGAGGCCAAAAGCTGAAAGTTTGATCCTTGTTCCTCCAAAGGAGTTTGTAAGGAATATGTCGGCACCAGCCTGCAGGTAGCTCGAGTGGATCTTTTTAATAACTTTGGGTTTTTCTACATTCCAGAGTTCGGGACATTCCCCTTTGGTAAGCCCATGTTCGATGAGTTGTGTACCCATGCCGCCGTCTCCAACAAGGATACGTTTTCTGAGTTGAGTTTCTAATTCAACAAGAGTCATCTTATTCCCTCTTATCTTTTTATGCCATTCCTGTCTTCAGTCGAGAAGAAAACGAAAAGAAATGCGCACTCCCTTTTAAGGTTAATATGTTATCGGAATTTTCCTAACGGACCAGAGATTCCATTCGACGTCGGTTTCCAAAAATCTGTTCCGTATTCCCGACCAATAAATGTTTTTTGGGTAAACGTTGTTTTTTTTGTTTGATGATATTTCCATTTGCATGCCTCCTTGAAAGGTGAATTTTGTAGGATGAAAAAAAGCTGAAAAATGGGAGGGATCCCGAACACGGGGTCAGCAAAAAATGCCCGTGCCCGGGCTGGACATTATCATGCATAGATGGAAAGTTGAGAAATATAAAGCTTGTATGTCCATTTGAGAAAACTTATACACAAAATTTTAATGCATGTCAACCCTTTAATTATTTGATTATTTACTGGCTGTGAATAATGAAGGTTCAATATTCATCGATATCAAGCGCCGATATTTCTCTGAGTTTAGCTATGATCACGGGAAGTTCCTTCAAAACGAAATCGACATCTTGTTCCGTGTTAAACCGGCCGAGTGACATCCTTATGGTCGAACGTGCTACTTCCGGTTTGAGTCCCAATGCACGAAGAACATGAGAGACATCTTCAGAGTCTTCGCTGCAGGCCGAACCTGTAGACACATAGATTTCCTTAGTGGCGAGAGAGAGAAGGATGGCCTCTGCTTCAAGACCTAAGAAGGAAAAATTAAGAGTTCCTTTTATCCTTTCCGTAGGGTGTCCGTTGAAAGGTACTTTAGGAATGTTTTTTTCAATACCTTCTTTAAGTTTTGAGGCCAGTTTTTCGATGTGTTTTTTGTCTTTATCGCCGCGTTCGAGCATAATCCTGACTGCCTCTCCGAAACCGATTATCCCCGCTGTGTTCTCCGTACCCGCCCGCAATCGGCGCTCCTGGTGTCCGCCGTGAATAAAAGGATTGATCTTCGTTCCCTTGCGGATGTAAAGGGCACCAATACCCTTGGGACCGTATATTTTGTGAGCAGAAACCGAAAGGAGATCGAGACCGAGCTTTTTAACCTTGACATCGATCTTTCCGAAAGATTGAACGGCATCGGTATGAACAAGGGCACCATATTCTTTAGCAAGCTTACAGATCTTTTCGATGGGCTGAATCGTGCCGACTTCGTTGTTGGCATGCATAATGGAAACGAGGGCCGTTTTAGAAGTTAAAGCGTTTCTCAGAAAGTCAAGGTCGATCATTCCTTGCCTGTCAACGGGAACATAAGTTACTTTTGTTCCCATTTTTTCCAAGTAGTTGGCTGTTTCCAAAACGGCCGGATGTTCGATGGCGGATGTGATAAATTCGTTTTTTTCAGGGTTCGCTTCGATAACACCCTTGATGGCGAAGTTATCTGATTCGGTTCCCGAGCCTGTAAAAAAAATTTCGGAGCGGTCTGCCCCCAAAGCTTTGGCGACAAGTTCGCGGTAGGAAGTGATTTTTTCTTTGACCTCGCGTCCGATGGGATAGAGGGAAGACGGATTACCGAATTGAGATTTTAGAAATTCAGACATTTTTTCGCTGACTGCGGGATCGATAGGAGTTGTGGCGTTGTTGTCAAGATATACCATTAGACTTCCTTATTTGCATTATTCATAAATTTGGCCGATACAAATAAATAGTTTATACAGATTAAATCACTTATTACTTTTTTCTGCATCATTTATAATGAAACATTTTCTACGATTATTTTCAAGAAAATACCGGCAAAATTTACCCCTTGGGCGCCGACCCAACCTAACCCGCCGATCTTACCGCATCTGCTTTGTTGCAGCCTGTTCGCGGTGCAAAGCACAGCTTCACAGGCTGACGCCTCACATATACGGCAAGCTTGGCTCGTGAATAGTACAAATTAAATGTTCATGAATATCTGTGCATAAATGATTCAGGTTAATTCTTCTTTAATAATGCGGACAACGTCCAGACCGGCCCTTTTTTGTCCTTCCTTAGCGGCGGAGCCGATGTGCGGTGTTGCCATAACATTCGGATGATCAATCAGGGAAAAGTTGTCCGGAGGCTCTTTTTCATAAACATCAAGAGCGGCGGCGCGGACTTTTCCGGATTCAAGTGCGTTCAAAAGGGCTTTTTCATCAATGACGCCACCACGTGCCGCATGGATGATGATAACCCCGTCTTTCATTTTTTCAAATTCATCCGTGCTGATCATGTGTTTTGTTTTATCGGTCAATGGAAGATGAAGAGAGATGATATCGGCTTCTTTAAACAGTTCGTCAAAAGAGACTTGTTTGATGTCCAAGTCCGTTTTGACATCAATGATGTCGAAAACGATAACCTTCATTCCAAAGGCCAATGCACGCCGGGCGACTTCAAGGCCAATCCTTCCCGAACCGATAATTCCCAGGGTTTTTTCGTAGAGCTCGGTTCCCTTGAGTACTTTTTTCTCCCATTTGTGTTCTTTCATCGAAAGGTTGGCTTTTCCATGCTGGCGGACGGCGGCCAACATCAGGCCGAATGTATGTTCAGCAACAGAGATGGAGGTTGCAGCAGGTGTGTTGCGGACTTCGATGCCTTTAGCTTCGGCGGCGGCGCAATCGATATTGTCCAGACCTATACCGGCCCGTACAATCAATTCCATTCCGTCTGTGGCTTCAATAACGTTTTTTGTCAATTTAGTGGCGCTGCGGACCACAGCCGCCTGGTAACCGGGTACGGTATTGATCAATTCCGCCTCGTCCATCCCTGTTTTAATAGTGACGTCAAGGCCGGGCAGAGATTTCAGCTCGTTCAAGGCCTGATCGTCAAGGGCATCGCAAACAAGTACTTTTTTCATATGTAATACTCCTTTAAAATAATTTCCGCCGCTTTCACCGAACTTCCCGGCTCAAAGGGATAGCCGAGATCTCGAAGGGTCATTTCGAGGGCGGAAAGGGCGGTTATGATATCAAATGCGCTCGTATAACCTAAATGAGCGATCCGGAATAACAGGCCTTGATATTGGCTCTGTCCTCCGGCAACAATGATTCCGTATTTATCCTGCATGATGGAAAGCAATTTTTTCCCATCGCATTCTTTAGGAACTGTAACAGCTGTGAGGATATCTCCGGGGCAGCTTGAAAAAAGTTCAAGCTCCAAAGCTTTGATACCGGCTCGGCATGCTTCACCCAGAAAGTGATGATGACGGAAAAGGTTTTTGAGGCCAATTCGCCGGATGATGTCTAAAGCGTTTTTCTGCTGCATAAGGAGAGAAGTGGCGGGTGTCCAGGGGGTGGTTTTTTTAGCGTGGCTTTTTCTATATTCGCGGGCATCAAAATAGAATCTGGGGAGGGTTGAGGTTTCGACTTTTTTCCAGGCTTTACGGCTGAATGCAATATAAGCAAGGCCGGGCGGCGTCATGAAGGCTTTTTGAGAGCCGGAGATCAATACATCTATGTTCCAGTCATCCATGGGACAGGGAGTGGCTCCTATTCCCGATATACCGTCAACGACAAAGAGAGCACCATGTTGGGAGGTTACTTCAGCATAACCTTTTATATCATAAACGGTTCCGGTAGATGTTTCTGAAAGTGTGGAAAAAACAGCTTGAATATTCGGATCACGGGAAAGTTCGGCTTCCAATTCGTGCTTGGAATAACCGGCGCCCCATTCAAGATTGATTTCATGAACATCGAGACCGAAAACCCGGCATATTTTCCCCCATCTTTCCCCGAATTTTCCGCAATTTATTGTCAGGACCTTTTCCCCGGCCGATAAAATATTCACCACAGCCGCCTGCATGGCGCCGCTTCCTGAGGATGTGAGGATATAGACGTCTTCTTGAGTCTGAAAAACATACTGAAGTCCTTCAATGATGCTGGCGTACATATTTGAAAACTCGGCTGTGCGGTGGTGAATAAGAGGAAGGACTGCACTGGAAAGAGAGGATTCGGGTATAGGGGTTGGTCCGGGGGAAAGAAGATATTGTTTTTTGATCAAACGGATTCTCCTGAAACGAGAAAAAGCAACGGAGAGAACGATTTATAATATAGCCTAAAATCTCGACAAACGCCTGTTAATGTCTCTTTTGCCGAGGTCTCCTCTCCACTATCTCGTTTCAAAAGTAAATTAGCAGAAATGTTGATACCAGTCAATCAAAGGTTCAATAATAGCTTAAACAAGAGGGCTGTTCGTTCAATGAGAGAAGTCAGAATGACATGTTCGTTTTGGGCATGAATACCATTTCCGTCCGGACCCAGTCCGTCGATGGTGGGAATGTTGAGGCTCGAAGCAATGGATGCGTCGGAACCGCCGCCGGTTTCACCCGGTTCTAGGGAGAGTCCCAAATCTGAAGCGATGTGTTGAATCTTTTTGAAGAGCCGGCGTGAAGAAGGAGTGAACTCCATAGGAGGCGTTGAACTTTCTAAGCAGAATGAAATATCCGCCTTTCTATTGTGGGGGGTTAATTTTTTCAAAAAAATACGTATGTTTTTATCGTCTTCAGATCCCCAAAACCGGATATCAAGAACCGCCCAAGCTTTTTCCGGGATAACGTTCGGTTTTTCTCCTCCTCCGATAAGACCGGGTGTCACAGTGATTCCACCTGTTTCCAGCTTTTTAACTCGCATCAGTTGAACCAAAAGCTCCTGAATGGCGTTGATGCCTTTTTCGGGAGAGCCGGCATGCGCGGCACGGCCGGTGGTCCAAAGTTTTACAACGAGGCGGCCTTTCCGTTTGACTTTCAAAGCCCCTCCGGGGATGGCCGGTTCAAGACAAAGGACCATTCCGCCTTGTTTTGATTGTTCACGTATGAAAGTGTGAGCATCCGTATTTCCAATTTCTTCGGCGGAATTAACAATAAGGCGAATTGTTCTTTTGGGTTGAAGGTTGTTTTCGCAAATCGCCTGAAGAGCGCAGAAAGCCATGGTCAGACCTGCTTTCATATCCAAAACTCCGGGGCCGTATATCCTGTCGCCTTCAAGGTGGAAAGGCATTTCCTTGAGCTTGCCTACGGACCAGACCGTGTCGATATGAGTGAGGATTATTAAAGGAGCATTTGATGATGAGCTTTCGCAGGGGAGTTCGAAAAGATAAAAATCCCCGATATTTTTCTGGGGAAAAGAACGTATTCGGATGGGATATTGACGGAAAGCGGATACGAGAACGCGGGAGCAGTTATCGACGGCTGTTTTTTGTGATGATGGAGATTCGTGTAGAACCAATTCTTTCAATAATTTTGTAAGCCTTTCCTGTCGTGATTTAAAAAAGGATAGGGGCTCCATGATGGGTAGAGGTTAGCACATAACTTACATCTTTTTCCAGAAGATGGTTCGCATTGACTTCGTTTTTTATTTAAGCGAATATAAACATGGAGAATTTAGGTAAATATATGAAAACGGTAAGGGTTGTAACGGTACTATGTTGCCTTCTTTTGGCTGGAAAAACCTTCGGTCAAAAACCCATTCAAGGACTGAGGTTGGATATCCACACCGGGGGCGTTTTTCCCGCCAACCAGAGCTTAAAACAAGGTTTTCTCAGTGGTTTTGGATTTTCATATCCCTTCTACAAAAATCTATCTTTTCATTTTAACTTTTCATTATGGAAAAGTCCGGTCGAGAGACAAGCTGGGAGTTTATGGGATGGAGACGTGACGGTTACTTTTTTTCTTTTATCCGCCCGGTATGCATTTTTCGAGGGAAAAAAAGTTATTCCCTATATGTTGGGGGGGGGCGGGATCGTGTTTACCGATTTTAATATGGGAGACATCATTACCATCCCTGAGCTGACAATACGACAGAAAGTGGAAAGCGGATTATGTGTTTATATGGGCGGAGGTCTTCAAATCCGGATCTGGCGAAATCTCGCCTTATTTTCAGAGGCTTTTTATCTATACCGGAAAGCAGAGGGAAAAACCGTATTTATGGATATGAACCTGGGAACAAGCGAGGAGCCGCTTTCCGTGAATTTGAGTTCCTTTTGTTTGCAGGTGGGTCTGCGTTACAGCTTAAAATAGGGGAATGTCCCTCTACTCGAAATGATTGACAAATCCTTATTATTTTTATAGCCTGATTTCTTTTCATGACAATTACATTCTTTTGGATTATTGCAGGGGAGTTGGTTTTTCTCTGCCTGACCGGCTTTCTTTTTATTTTTTGTATAACGAGCCTTGCGGAGAAAGAATACCGTGCCTTCCGTCGAAGCGGTTTAATATTCATTTTTCTTATTGCCGTAAATGTCCTTGTTTATTTATCCGGGGAACCAGTAAGGACCGTAGTTTTTGCCGGGATGTTCTTCGTTTTTATGATTGGGATTCTTTTGTTTTTTCTTTCCCCTAAACCTAAATCCTCAATATCCATTCGTTCAGAAATAAAAAAAATAGACCAGAGAGATATCATTTTTGCTAGGTTTGAACTGGAAAAAGGGACCGAAAAATACAACAACTACTATAAACGTTTTCCCGAGAGAAAAGCGGGTGATGATAAGATAAGGAAAAGACCTGATATCCTGACGCCGGATCATATTAGAAAAGATCCCTATCTTTTTAATTTAGCGGCTGCGGAGTTTGATTTTCTGGAACAACAATTGACCTTAGTCGATGGAGATAAAGCGACGAAAAAAACACCCGTTACAGCGGAAGATTTTACAAAATATGTGAAAAAAGTATTGAAATATTTAGGGGCGGTTGACAGCGGGGTTTGTCTTCTGGATCAAAAGTACATTTACTCCCATGTGGGAAGGGGACCTGAAGAATACGGAAGCAGAATTGTCAATCAACATAAGTATGCTGTCGTTTTTGTCATAGAAAAAGATTTTGGCATGATTTCATGCGCTCCCGAGGCGCCGGTTGTCGTGGAAACGGCGAAATGTTACCTTGAAATCGCGCATATAGGCATTGTCTGTGCAGGGCTTATACGACGGTTGGGGTATAATGCCAGAGCTCATATTGCGGGAAGCAATTATCAAGCTATGGTCACGCCGATGGCCTGGAAAGCCGGTTTGGGTGAATTGGGTAGAGTGGGAATACTTGTCCATCCCCGGTTGGGACCTCGAATTCGTCTGGGATTAATTACAACGGATATTCCTCTAGTTCCCACAGGGCCGCGGGTTTGGGGTATTCAGGATTTTTGTGAAAGATGCCGAAAATGCGCCTTGAACTGTCCGGGGCGAGCCATTCCTGAGAATGGAAAAGCAGTGGAGAATGGTGTCGAAAAGTGGGTCATCGAAAGGGAAAAATGCTACTATTACTGGAGGAAGGTGGGAACGGATTGTTCGACATGCATATTAACCTGTCCTTTCAGCAAACCGGACAACTTTTTTCATGGAATCATCAGATGGATGGCGTTATCATCGCGCTGGATACAACCACTGCTGGTAAAGGGAGATGATTTTTTCTATGGAAAACATCCCATTAGAAAAAAATCTCCTCTATAAAATAATACCTTTTTTGGAAAAAAAGCTTATATTAATAAAACGAATCGGGAGGTGAAAAATGCAAACAAGCCGGAGAACTTTTTTAAAAAAAATGAGTGCGGGTATGGGAAGCCTGGGTTTGCTGGGTGTTTCAATAAAATCCGTTCAGGCTGATATAGAGAAATATACAGAAAAATCCGCCCATGTTTCCGATGCTGAAATCGCCCGGGATGAGGATTTTTGGTTTAAGATACAGCAAGCTTTTGATATCGACAGAAGTATCATCAACCTGAATAACGGGGGTGTCCATCCTGCCCCGGAAGCTGTCATGGATGCTGTTCACAGATATCTGGATTTTTCGAACGGAGCTCCCCCTTACAACCTCTGGAGAGTTCTGCGTCCTCGTCGTGAATTGATTCGAAAAAGACTTGCCGATACATTCGGATGCAGTCCTGAGGAAATCGCCATCACCCGAAATGTAACCGAATCCATGCATATTCCCCTGATGGGAATCGATCTTAAGCAGGGAGATGAGGTGTTGACGACGACACACGATTATCCATCCATGAAAAATGCTCTTTTTCAAAGAGAAATGCGGGAGGGTGTCAAGGTTAAAACTTTTTCTTTTAAATATCCCCCAAAAAATTTAAAGGAACTCGTCGATCTTTTTGAAGAGAACATAACCTCGCGAACCCGGCTTATTCTGGTTTGCCATATAACCAACTTGACGGGTCAAATTTTCCCTATAAAAGATATCTGCCGGGTAGCCAGGGAAAAAAATATTGAGGTGGCCATAGACGGAGCTCATGCATTCGGCCATTTTGTTTTCAGTCAAAAAGATCTGGATTGTGATATTTATGGAGGGAATCTTCATAAATGGATGATGGCTCCTGTCGGCACCGGTTTTCTTTATGTCAAGAAGGAAAAGATCAAAAAAATCTGGCCTCTTTTTCCGGCACCGAACCCAAAGGGAGATGATATTAGGAAATTCGAACATATCGGCACACGGCCGGAATACTTAGAGTTGGCTGTTGCTGATGCTTTGACATTCCATCACGGAATAGGACCGGGAAGGAAGGAAGAGCGGCTCCGCTACCTGAGAGACTATTGGGCCAAAAAATTGGAAAAACTTCCCGGAGTTAAAATTCTGACATCCTATGACCCGGCTCAATCCTGCGGCATCGGGACATTTCTCGTTGAAAAAATGGATATGGGGCTTCTCAGCAAAACCTTGTTCGATAAGCACAAAATTTACACGATATGCGTCGGGGTGCCGCATCCTGAAAAAGGAAAGGCCGACATAACAGCTATGAGGGTTACTCCGAGCATATATACAACCTTGCGCGAATTGAATATTTTCATCGAAGCGGTAGAGTACTATATTCGAAATGGGATTTCCGGTTGACGCGGAGTCCTGTTTTTTTAAGATCGGAGTTATAAAGTGACATGGACAATTGAAAAAGACCTGGATGTGATAAGAGGGAATTTCCCGATACTGGAGAAATGTGTCTATCTTATTAGCAATTCTCTTGGTGCGGTTCCGCAAACAGCAGCCTTAGAACTGGAGAGATATTATAAGCTTTGGGCGGAATGGGGAGTAGAAGCATGGGAAAAAGAGTGGTGGGAAATGGCCCGGAAGGTGGGAGACAGCATTGCCGTATTATTGAATGCTCCTCCCGACACAGTAACCATGATGCCAAACGCGACAACAGCTCAATGGATGGCACTCTCGAGCAGGTTCCGTGATGATGGTGGAAATCGAAAAAAGGTCGTTGTCAGCGAAAAAGATTTTCCATCGACTATTTATGCAATAAGGAGTATTGCTGAAACAATGGGATGGACAGTCAATATGATCCCGGGATCATCACATTCATTTGTTGATTCGGATGAAATTATCCAGCATCTGGATGATGAAACATTGATTGTTTCGACTTCACATGTTTTTTTTAAATCGGCGGCCATTCAAGATGTCAAGTCCATATGCCGCAAGGCCAGGGAAGTAGGAGCTTTATCCATAATAGACGGCTATCATGCCCCAGGCGTTATTGAGGTTGATGTTCAGGATATCGGAACTGATTTTTACATTGGTGGCTGTCTCAAATGGCTTTGCGGTGGACCTGGAAATGCTTTTTTATACGTTCGGCCCGGCCTGTCGAGTGAGGTTGAGCCCGGTTTGACGGGATGGTTTGCCCATAAAGATCCTTTCAATTTTTCAACGGATATGGAGTACATGCACGGTTCCTACCGGTTTATGTCGGGAACACCGTGTATTCCTTGTTTTTATACGGCTAAGGCAGGCCTGGAGATCATCCACAATATCGGAATCGATCAAATCCGTAAAAATTCCCTTTTCCTCACGGATAAAATATTTGATGAGGCTTTGGCCCGGGGATACGGAATTTATACTCCAGAAGACAAAGAAAAACGAGCTGGTGCTGTATCTATAGATGTGCCTCATGGAGGTGCCGTCCAACAGGTCTTATCCCAGCGAAAATATATTGTGGATTTCCGGAAAGGTGGAATAAAAGAACCGGATACGATTCGGGTTGCGCCTCATTTCTACAATCGTCCAGAGGAAATCAAGATGTTTTTCAGCGAGATTGATGACATAGTCGCCTCGGGTGCTTATAAGGAAGCTTCGCCGGATGGCGAATAATTTTTGATTCCTTAATAAAAGCGGCGTATTATTAGGGGGGGGATTAAACTTTTGTCCGGGTTTAACGGTTTGCAAAAAAACGGACAGAAGCCGAAGGAGAACAGGATTTGTCGAATCGAAGAAATTTCTTGAAATTTCTTTTATCAGCCGGGGGCCTGGAACTATTTTCTGATATTTTGCAGGGAAAGAAAAACGGGTCAATAAATCCTGATGAATCCTCCGGGCGATATCCATCTTATCTTCAGTTGGCTGAAAAAGGTGTACTCAAAAAAAGGGCCGAAGAGCTTGTCCGGCAGTATGAATCCTGCAGCCTTTGTCCCAGAGACTGCCGTGTTGACCGGACTCATGGGGAAATCGGGAAATGCAATGCTGGAGAACGGGTAAAAATTTCAAGTGCTTTTCCTCATTTTGGAGAGGAGGCTCCGCTGGTGGGGAGGAAAGGGTCGGGAACGATCTTTTTTTCAAACTGTGGTTTGCGTTGTATTTACTGCCAGAACTACCAGATAAGCATCCAGGGAGAAGGAATCGAGGTTCCCGACGAGAGATTGGCCCAAACCATGCTGAAGTTACAGGATATCGGCTGCCATAACATCAACCTGGTAACTCCCACCCACTACCTGCCCAATATAGTATCTGCTCTTCACTTGGCTGTTCAGCAGGGGCTTCATATTCCATTGGTTTACAACACGGGAGGATATGAAAAAGTGGAAGTCCTAAAGCTTCTCGATGGAATCATCGATATTTACCTCCCTGATTTCAAATACTGGCATCCAGCCTATGCCGCAAGGTATTCGGATGAGGCTTATAATTATCCTTATTATGCGCGCTTGGCGCTTTTAGAAATGGAAAGGCAGGTGGGGATTTTAAAAACCGGACGTTCGGGTGTGGCCATAAAAGGATTGATGATAAGGCATCTTATTTTGCCCAATAAGATGGCGGGGAGCCAATACATTTTAAAATTTATATCCGACCGGTTTCCCAAACAGACCTATGTGAATATCATGCGTCAGTACCGTCCTGAGCACAGAGCAAGGGAATTTGAAAAAATTTCACGAAGAATCACAAGAAAGGAATACAGGGAAGTTTTATCCTGGGCCAAAAAATACGGGATTGAACGTTTGGCCAAGTAAATCCTGTCTGCAATTATATCTACAAATATGAAATATTGATTTCAAAAGGAATTTCCCTTAAATTACACATGGATGTGAAATATGAATGATAAACGCCGTCACCTGGTTGCGGTGGGTTTTTTTTTCCTTGCGGCTTCTTTTATAAAGGCGGAAATTTATTATCCATGGAAGGATGTTTATATCGGAGCTCTGGATAACGCTGCCTGGTGCGGCTTGGTCTTTGCTCCTCAAAAGAACCATGTTTTTGCTTTCCGGCTGAAGATTGCCAAGGGAAACGGGACGGCGGACGGGATGGATATGCTTTTTCTCGTTTCCGAGGTGGGACCTCATTCTCCGGATGGACAATACGCTCTTCTTAAGTTTGACTTGAGTCTTCCTTTTAACATGAGGGCTAAAACACCCGTTATGATTAAACCTGCTTCCGGTTCCGATACTCTTGTTTTTGAGTGGTCAAGACAGGATGAACGAACCGTAATTGGACGGATTAAAGCCCCTAAATATGTCGACTGCCGAATGGTGCATTATTTTCCTTGGGAAATTGAGGGTAAATATTTATTATTGGAAGACGGCCAGGTCTATGGCCGGGGACCGGGAGACAGCGGATATCATTACCTTCTCTGGACGGACAGAAAAGGGACGGTTTTTTCTTCTCAAAGCGAGAATGAACTCAGCCTGAATTTTCCCATGAAGAAAGAGCGGGAAATCTATTTCGCTGCAGGGATACATGAAGACAGAAAAATCCTCGAGAATCACCTTTACCGTTATAAAAACAGAAGATCCATCGCGTCTCTTATTGAGGAGAAAAAACAGAGATATATAAAAGCCCGGGTACATATTGATAACCTCTATGAAGGAGTTGCTGAGGCGATCACCAATAACTTGTTCTGGATGTCACTTTACCAACCGGATAAACACAGAATGTATACGCCCGCCGGAAGAAGATGGATTTTTCCCCGTCCGGGCGGAGGGGATGACCACTGGACGATTTTTGAATGGGATTCCTTTTTTAATGCTCTGGAGGTCGCTGTCGAGAGCACAAAACATGCCAAGGATATCGTTCGGTCTGTCCTGGAAACACAATATCCGAATGGAAACATCCCCAATTGGAGAGGAAGATTTTCCGGGTCGGCCGACCGTTCTCAGCCGCCCGTGGGAGCTTTTGTGGTTTTGAAGCTTTTTCAGAGGATGGGCGACATTGATTTTCTCAAGGAGGCGTATCCTTTTCTGAAAAAATGGCATGCTTTCTGGAGAGCGGGAAAAAGCGGAAGGCGTGTTCGACGTGATGGAAATGGAGACGGACTGCTGGAATGGGGATCGGATGCGGAGCTGATCCCTTCCTTCGTACCGAGCTGGGAAGATGAAGCTTCCGGAAAACAAAGGTCTATGTGGGAATCAGGGATGGATGACCTTCCCAATTGGGATGATACGCTTTTTTTTGAAAAAAGCGGGACTTTGAATATGAACTGTCTTGACCTCAATTGTCTTTACGCCCTGGATGCCTGGTGCCTCGCCGAGATTTGCGCCGTTATCGGATTGAAAGATGAAAGCAGGACACATAAGGCCGAATATGAACATATGAAAAGCCTTATCAATCAACATCTCTGGGATGAGACGGAAGGATTTTATTTTGACCGCTACTGGAACGGACGCTTTTCAACACGAAAGGCCGCTTCCAATTTTTATCCGCTTGTTGCCCGTATTCCGGATGAAAAACGGGCTTTCCGCATGATAAAACGTTTGCTTGACGATAAGGAATATTGGGGGGAATATGTCCTTCCCACGATTTCCAGGGATGATCCTGGTTTTAAAGATCAGCAATATTGGAGAGGAACCATCTGGCCCCCGACGAATTACCTGGTATACCAGGGTTTGAAAGCCTATCATTTTGACGCAGTGGCTTCCGAGTTTGCCAATAAAAGCTATTCGCTTTTCATGCGAAGTTGGGAGAATTTTCAACTTTGCCCGGAGAATTTTGACTCCCGGACAGGAGAAGCCGGTGGGCAGAGATACCAGAGTTGGGGACCATTATTCGCTTTAATAGCCTTAGAGGAATATATCGATTTTACGCCCTGGGAAGGTTTTCGCTTCGGAATGATCAATCCCGATGACAAGGGAAAAATCAGGCGTCTGTCCATACACGGACGCCATTATGACATGGAGGTTTCACGAAAAAACATCAAGCTCAAAGAAGAAGGGAAAGAGATTGTCAGGGCGAACGGAGGAGCTGTTTTTCGGCATTTTCTTTACTCAGAGAATGAAATATCTTTCGAAATCAAAACCTTTGAAGAAAGAGAAATTAAAATTCGTTTCCTTTTTGAAGGGAAATACCAGCTTTTGATCGACGGTCAGAGCGTGGATATATTTAAGGGAAAATCCGTAGATATTCGTATACCGGACGGCGAGCATAGTGTTATGATATTGCTCTTAGAAAAGAAAAAATAGCTATCCATAAATTTAGCCGACAGTGATTAACTTTTGGATAGCATATTTTACAAATAGCTATCCATAAATTTGGCCGGCGGTGATTAACTTTTGGAGAGCATATTTACAATTTACATAGATATTTTAAATCCCACCTTGGCGCTTATTCCATTGAGGTTGATAACGGCTTCACGCACATTTTGATATCCGGGACCGGAGGGTTTTGTGTCACTGAAAAAAATCTCGGGAAAAGTACCGACACCTGTATCATATTCACAGTACCAAAGGGTAAGGTTCGGTGCGGTACCCGAATCTTCCCACCAGGAAGAAACATCCAACCATGAAAAATCACCTGATAGATTGGAGAATTTAACGAAACGTCCTTCAAGACCGATGATGAAAGCAAACGACCGGGCGAGCTTAAGCTCGATGTCAAGACCGGCCTGGAAACCGAAGGCGTTTTTTTTGGCGCTCCATGTTTCTTCGTAGTAGACGTCTGGATCATCGGTATCTATATAACTGTATTTCCAGTCGAATTGGCCCATATAGTATCCGGCACCTGCGTGAAAGACGATATTAACCGATGGTCCCGGAATACCGAAGTAGAGGTTAAAGAACAAGGGTATGGTTTTGAATTTAGGATGATAGGTGTCTTCATATTCATTTGGAGGACCCCACCAAGACTCCCAGGTGCTTGCAATCGTGGATTCTTTGCCGGCGGAAATAAGCCCGCAGCCGAAGCCGAATCCGAAGCTGGGGGTGAAATTGAAAAACAGTTCAGCCGAGGCATCGATTCCCATTTGGACTCCTTTGAAATGGCCGTAAACCGTAGTACCAGGCAGGGCTTCCCAAAATTGTGAGACTGCTTCTATGGCTTCATTGACGTCGTTTTTGAAGAGGTATGTCCCTCCTCCTTTGATCCTCAAGCCGAACGTCGGGCCTGACCGGGAATAAGAAGGTTCAGGTAAGGGAGGAGGGGGAGTGTAGCTTCTGCGGGGAGGCGGAGGTAGTGTCTCGCGTGTGGGGGGGGGAGGAGGGGGCGTTGTTTTTCTAACAGGGGGGGCGGGTTCCGGAGGAACTTCAGGTTCTTCCTGCACGATATCCTCGGAAAGAACTTCGACCGACTGGATATTGATAAAACCCGTCACACTGATTCCGTTTTCATCCGGCGGAAGTTTGACCATGAACCAGTCTCCGATTTGTTTTTCAGCCGTTAGAATGGCACCCAGAGGAACAGAACCGATTTTAAGACTGTCGGCTGCCGGTTTCAGATGAACATCGGCGTTGGGAACAATAACTTGTATACTGATGCCTTCAGCCCGGACAAAGGCTGGAAAAAACATGAAAAAAAATAATAAAATCCCCATTAAAAAAAATATGGTCCGTTCTTTTTTCAATGTGCCTCCTTTTTATGAGCAGCAATTAAACCCAAATCATTCACGAATCAGGCTGTGCCTTCCTTATTTGGTAACCGACCCGGTCTAATCCCTAGATTCGTGAATAATACATGTATATTAGAAACGGTCGTGATTTTCAAGTTAGACTTATGGATAATATGGACATATTTTTCTGTATTATTTTTGGGCTGTGTGGATAGCACTGATGCCCAGAAATAAATACCTGTATTCAACCCGCCGGAAGCCCGCTTCAAGGAGAATTATTTGGAATAAGGGAGCGCTATAAAAACGGGGAATGGTTTTGGAAAGATAGGCATATCCTGAGAGGGAACCGGATATCATTTTCCCAATGGGTGAGACCAGGAAATTGATGTAGAGGTGAAACAATTGGCGGATAAAAGGATTAGAGGGTTGGCTCGTTTCTAGGTTCAGGAAAATGCCGGAGGGTTTGAGGACACGAAAAAATTCCTTGAGGTGATCCATAAGGATCTTGCGGCGTGGGTTCAAGTTTCGCATGGCAAAAGAAACGGTTATCAGGTCGAATGACTCATCGGGAAAAGGAAGAAAGCGAACATCTCCCAGTACGAACAGTACTTTTTTGAGATCGCTGCGGCCTTTGGCCCTTGTCAGCATGCTGGGCGTAAAATCCAGGGCTACAATTTGTCTCTCAGAACCGGAAAGCCGTATAAGCTCCCTGGAGGTTTCACCAGTTCCGGAACAGGCATCCAGCCAGAGTTTTCCTTTAAAGCGGGCACCCTGCCTGGCCGCCTTTTTTCTCCAGACAACATCCAGGCCGAAGGTCAAAACATGGTTCACGGTTTCATAAGTCGGGGCTACTTCGGAAAAAATGCGTATGAGGCCTTTTCTAACAGTCATAACAGTAAATAATATAGGTGAACTCATTATAGTCATTTACGTTTATCATAATAAAGAAGAAAAAATGAACCAGCGAGGATATTCTGTTAGATACAAATTCTTTCTGATAGAATATTCTGCCTGATACTTTGGATATTCTGAACGTAGTCAGGAGAATAAATATTCTATATTTATTCATAAGGAGGAGCATGAAAAAACAAACCATCATTATTTTGATTTTTCTTATTCCGGCTTTTGCGGTATCGCTTAAAGCGGAGACAGGTCCCGCTTTTGCCATCATCAAATGCAGGATTCATCCTGTTGTTGGGGCTGTAGTTGAGGACGGCTGTATCGTCCTGAGGGATGGCTTGATAGAAACCTTGGGGCCGAGGACAAAAGTTAAAGTTCCTGCCGATGCCTCTGTTTTTGACGCCTCCGGTTTGTTTGCTTACCCAGGATTGATCGATGCCTTATCGAGCGACTTTTTTTCCCAGCCGAAAGAGGAATCGGAACCTTCTCCAAATGCCGGCGGGCTACAGAGGCGGATTGACGATGGGAAACACCCCGGTTTGTCGGCTTTTGAGAATCTCAAAGCGTCAAAAAACACGGTGAAACAGCGGTATAAAGACGGTTTTACATCCATTCTGGTTGCCCCTCAAAAGGGAATCTTTGCAGGACAGAGTGTTCTGTTGAATATTTATGAAAAAAATTTCGAACAGCTGGTTGTGAAAAATCCTGTTGCGCTTCATGTCAGTTTTATTACCGCAAGCGGTGTTTATCCTTCAAGCGTCATGGGAACCATGGCTTTGCTCCGGCAGTCCATTCTGGATGCCCGCCATTACAGTATGCATAAGTCTCTTTATGAAAAAAAAGGCCGAAACATCAAACGGCCGGAATATGATCCTTTTCTTGAGAAGTTGGTTCCCTATGCCGTTGAAGGAAAAAGAATTTTTTTCAATTGCCAGGACCTTGAGGATATCAAACGGGCTTTGCGCCTTATCAAAGAATACAATATTAACGGTGTCATATGCGGTGCTGTGGAAGCCTGGCGTGTTGCCGGCATGCTCAAGGAATCAGGGGTTCCTCTTATTGTTTCCGTCGGCTTTACTCCTCCCCGGACAAGTAAATATGCCCTTCAAGGAGAAAAGATGAAGGAAAAAGCTGAAAAAGAAATCCTTCCGGCGAATCCCGCCCGCCTTTACAAGGAAGGAATTTCCTTTGCCTTGACGTCTTATGGATTGAAAAAAAAGTCAGAACTGAAAAAAAATGTAAAACTGGCCATCGAGGCCGGATTACCCAAGGAGGAAGCCATTCGTGCCTGGACTATTCACCCCGCACGTTATATTGGCGTAGAATCCGTTCTGGGAAGCATCGAACCGGGAAAGATTGCCAACATCATTCTGGTGACGGAGGAGCTGTTTGAGAAAGATTGCCAAATAGCCAGGGTTTATGTCGACGGCATCGCAATAGAAATGGAAGTTAAACCGAAAAAAACAAGCGAAAAAAAAGAAACAAAAGACCGTACTCCTGTCCGGAAACAACCTGTAAAGGAGAATAATCAAAATGTGTAAATATTTCAGGTTAGGATTGGGTATTATCTTATTGCTTCTCATCTCACTTCCCTCACCGGGCCGTGATCTGTTGTTAAAGAATGGAACGGTGTTGCCCGTTACCAGGGGAACCTTGAATCATTGTGATATTCTCATTTTAAATGGCATCATAGCCAAAATCGGTCCGAATATCGAGCCGCCTGAGGGGATAAAGGTTGTGGATGCTTCCGGAAAGTACATCATTCCCGGCATCATCGATTCACATACCCATATCGCTTTAACGGGAACGAATGAAAGTTCAGAACCGATAACACCGGAAATCGACATGCGGGATGTCCTCAATGCCGATGATCCTTCCATATACACTGCTCTTACCGGAGGTGTGACCATGGTCCACACCATGCACGGAAGTGCAAATCCAATCGGTGGGGAAAACATCGTTCTCAAGCTCAAATGGGGAAAATCCTCCGAAGAAATGATCGTTCATGAAGCCTTCAGGACATTGAAGTTTGCTTTGGGTGAAAATCCCAAACAGGCCAACAGAATGGTCATGGGAGAACAGCGTTATCCGCAGTCGAGAATGGGAGTGATTGCCATCATTCGACGGGAATTTCTCAAGGCGAAGGACTATTTGAAAGACTGGGAGCGGTACAATAGGCTAAAAACATCCAAAAAATTTTCTTCAAATATTATTCCGCCGAGGAAAGACCTGGGCATGGAACAGTTGGCCGACATGCTCAGGGGAAAAATGCTGGCTCGTTGTCATACGTACAGGGCTGATGAGACTCTTGAGTTTTTGGCCCTATCCAAGGAGATAGGCTTCAAGATAGCTTGTTTTGAGCACGTTTCCGAAGCGTTTAAGATCGCCAAGGAACTGGCCGAGGATAAGATCGGGATTTCGATTTTTGCCGACAGTTGGGCTTATAAGATGGAAGCTTCCGAAGGAATCGCTTACAATGCGGCGTTCTGCATTCAAAAGGGGGTTCTAGTTTCCATCAATTCCGACAGTTGGGAAAGGATAAGGCGGCTCTTTAACGAGGCCGCAAAATCGATGAAATACGGCGGTTTGAGCGAAAACGAATGCCTCAAGCTCATCACCTACAACCCGGCCGTTCAGTTGGGTGTGGATAAGATCGTCGGAAGCTTGGAAGAAGGCAAACATGGGGATATCGCTGTTTTCAATGAACATCCGATGAGTGCTTATACCCGGTGCGATATGACCATTATCGAGGGAGATATATATTTTGACAGGAACGAATACCTTAAAGAGCGCGAGGAAAAAACGGCAACAAAAGACAAAGAAAAAAAGGACAAGGGAGATACAAATGAAGATTAAATTTTTGTCGGTAATTTTAGCCTTATCCATGCTGTCGGCCGTGTTGTCTTTTGGAGAAGAAACTCCCGTTTATACCGTGATCAAAGGAGGGACTATTATTCCCGTTGTCGGGGAAAAAATACCGGATGGGACCATTGTCATCAAGGATACTCTTATCCATGCTGTCGGCCTTGACGTCCCAGCTCCTGAAGGGGCGGTTATTTTTGATGCAAAAGGGAAGTATGTTTATCCAGGAATGATCGACAGCTCTTGTGTGCTTGGTCTTCAGGAAATATCAATGGTGCGGTCCACGGTCGATTACCGTGAAACAGGGCGTTTTAATCCCCAGGTGAAGGCGGTTGAAGCCATCTGGCCTGAGAGTATGCACATACCTATCGCCAGGTCAAACGGGATTACGGCCGTTGTTTTGACTCCCTCGGGTTCTTTTATAGGCGGCCAATGCGGACTGATCCAACTGAATGGTTGGATTCCAAACGAGATGGTCGTAAAAGAATCCCTGGCCATGATGGTTTCCTTTCCACCTCTTCCAAGAGGTAGAAGGGGAGATCAGGACCGGGAGAGGCCGCAGACAAAAAAAATCCTGGAGGAACTTAAGGACATTTTTGAAGAAGCACGTTTCTATCAAAAACGAAAAAAAGCTTCGAAAGAGAATCCGGCTCTTCCGCCTCCGGATTTTGATGAGAAGATGGAGAATATGCTTCCTGTGATCAATGGGGAGTTGCCCCTGTATATATCCGTGCAATCAGCAGCGGACATCAAAGCGGCTATAGAACTTGTCAAAAAAGAGGAGATTAGGGCCATTTTTCTTGGCGCCCATGAAGCTTGGAAGGTCGCAAAAGAAATCAAGGAATCCGGAATCCCCTTAGTTTTCGGTTCTCTTTATGAATTGCCCGTTTACTGGGAGGACGGATACGATGCTCTATACAGAAATCCTAGAGTTATGCATGAGGCCGGAATTTTATTTGCATTCTCTTCAGAAAGCGCCGCCTCAGCCAAAGATTTACCCTATCATGCCGCTAAAGCGGCTGCTTTCGGGCTTGATAAAAAGGAGGCATTAAAGGGAGTGACCATCAATCCGGCCAGAATTTTCGGTGTTGAAAATTTAATGGGAAGCCTGGAGAAAGGGAAATTAGCCAATATTGTGATTGCTGATGGAGATCTGCTCGAGTTTCGGACAAAGATCGAAAAAGTGTTTATCGCCGGAAAGGAAACAGACATATCAACACGCTATGACGAGCTTCTGAAAAAATACAAAAAAAGATATAAATGATAATAACCTGCTTTATTCATAAATTTGGCCGAATCTGATACAGGCTGCTTGTAGAACAGGCCTTAAGATTGCTTGCTTAAAAACCTGGAAAGAGGATAGGTTTTTGTGTCATAATCTAGCCAATAATTATGGAGTATTTGCGAACAGTGCAGGATGACGACGAAAGGATCAATCCATGAAAAATTCATATTCACGCCGCGATTTTTTCAAGATGGGTGTGGGTTTTGGGGCAGGAGCTTTGTTTTCAGGAATGTCCCTTAAGGCCGGTGGACACAAAAATGATGGATTCGAAAACGGAATGCGTATTATCGCGTCAGGAAATGGAATCAGAGCCACTGAGAAAGCTATGGACCTGCTTCGGGACGGGGCTGATCCGCTGGAAGCGGTGATTTCCGGAGTTAACATTGTCGAAAATGATCCCCAGGACCATTCGGTGGGTTTTGGAGGGCTGCCCAACGAGTTGGGTGTGGTAGAATTGGATGCTTCCGTAATGTACGGTCCGACACATAATGGGGGAGCCGTTGCCTCTCTCCAGAATATCAAAAATCCTTCCCGAGTGGCCAGGTTAGTCATGGAAAGGACGGATCATGCTCTTCTTGTCGGTGAGGGTGCTCTTCAATTTGCATTGGCCCACGGCTTCAAAAAGGAAAACCTGCTTACCGATGAAGCCCGGAAAATATGGCTTAAAAAGAAGGAGCAGCTCACAGACGATGATTTCTGGTTTCCACCAAAGTCTGATAATCTGGAAGATGAAATCCGTTCTTTTGTCGAAACCCATGGAACGATAAACTGCTTGGCTATTAATGAAAAAGGGGATTTGGCGGGAGTAACAACAACAAGCGGTTTCTTTTTCAAGATTCCGGGAAGGGTCGGAGATTCTCCCATCATTGGTGCCGGTCTTTATGTAGACAATGAAGTTGGAGCGGCCGGTTCCACGGGAAGGGGAGAGGCTAATATTCTAAACTGTGGAAGCTACTCGGTTGTTGAATTCATGCGGCAGGGGTTTGGACCTGAGGAGGCCTGCCTGAGGACCCTGAAAAGAATCGCTGAAAAATCACGGTTACAACCCCGTCTTATTGATGAGGAAGGGAAGGCGCGTTTTCAGTTGAATTTTTACGCCCTAAACCGGAAGGGTGAATTCGGAGCTGCCGCAATGTGGAGTGGAGCAAACTTTGCCGTCCATGACGGGAAGGTGAATAAAATGCATCCCTCGGCCTACCTCTTCAAAGACAATAATACAAAATAAAAAACTGCCGGCAAAATATTTGAACAATACAACCGTGGGTTTGTTGTTCACGAATCAAGCTTGCCGCAGATGGGAGGCGACGTCATGCGAAGCTGTGCTGGTTCACCGCGAGCATGACGCAACGAAGCAGATGCGGTAAGATCGGTTCGCCTGGAAGGTAAATATGACCGACATTTCCAAAAAACCGTTTAGAGAAAATGTTTCAATGTCAATGTTTCCAGCAATTACTATTAAGTGATATATATTACTGAAATTATCTATGAGTGTCGGTCAAATTTATGAACAGCACATCCTAGTATTCTTCCAGGATAATCGCCGTAATCCCTTTTTCCTTAAGCTTTTGGGCGATAACAAGTGCATCTTCGTTGTCTTTTGCCTCGATGCGTACCCTGTAGTAAGTTTGTGTTTCTGTTTTGTATGAATAAATGGTTACTCCGGGAAAGTCAGGCTCCAACCTTTTTTTGAGACTTAGGGCATTGTGTTTGTAAATGAAGGCCCCGGCTTGAACGAAATATTTCCGGGAATTTTTTTTCGGAGAGATATCTTCCAGGACTTCGATCCGAACGGGGACGACTCCGGTGCCGACCATGTCCAGCACACGTGCGGCGGCATAGGAAAGATCGATAATTCTGTCCTCGATAAAAGGACCGCGATCATTGATCCGGACGGTGACGGATTTGCCATTCAAAAGGTTTGTAACCATAACAAAGGTATTAAAAGGAAGTGTTTTGTGGGCCGCAGTCATGTCATACATGTTATAAACTTCTTTATTGGAAGTCTGTTTCCCATGGAAATCAGGGCCGTACCAGGAGGCGGGTCCTATCTGAACTTTATACTCGGGTAGGGTATGCACACGTGAACAACCCGATAGGATAAAAAAAATGGCGATAAGAGTAGACGAAAAAACGGATGTAAACAAACGATTCATGATGATATGATGCCAAAATTTATGAATAAGGCAGGTTAAACCGCATACACCAGTGTAACCTGTTTATAATCGGATGCTTAAGCTGTTCTTCAGTATATGAAACGCATCCAGGGGAGTTGAGGCATAATAGATGAGCTTCATGTCTTCCTCAGAGATAGTCATGTGCTCAAGTAAAGATTCGAAATTTATGGTGTTTTTCCAGTATTCTTCGCCATAGAGGATGATGGGGATTTGATTACGAGCAATCTTACCGGTTTGAACTAAAGTCAATGTTTCAAAAACTTCATCCAGGGTACCGAAACCGCCTGGAAAAGCGACTACGGCCTTGGCCATGTAAACCAGCCAGAATTTTCGCATGAAAAAATAATGGAAAATAAAAGAGAGCTCTTGGGAGATATAGGGATTGGGAAACTGTTCTTGGGGAAGGGAGATGTTCATGCCGATGGATTTTCCATCGGCGCGGGAGGCGCCGCGGTTGGCGGCCTCCATGATGCCGGGTCCTCCACCGGTACATATAACGAAATTTTTTCCTCTGGCCCGCAGTTTGATGGCCCATTTGGCCAATCGAAAAGCAAGTTCTTCGGCTTCCCAGTAATATTTGGTCATCAAGTCGTGGTTTCCATCGGGCTTGGCCCTTGCCGAGCCGAGAAAAAGAACGGTGTTGTTGACTTTAAATTTGGATAACCGGGAAAGGGGTTCGAGGTATTCGCTCAAAATGCGGATGGTTCGGGCATCGCGGGAATTGAGAAATTCCAGGTTTTTATAAGCTTTTTCCGGCGGCCTTTTTTTGCTCATGCTGATGAAACTCCATATAGCAGGCTGAAAAAGAAATAATAGCGGAAATATTGCCATAAAACAAGGCCGCTCCAGGTCCATAAGATAAAGCTTTGACTTGAAGAATCCCCTGTGATATTTTTCCAAGCACATAAACAGAACGTACGAGTTGAGGTAGATCCCATGGATAAAAATCTTGAGGCCCTTGCTGGTATGACCTACCCCGGTAGGGTCATTATTATCGGCAGAGAACAAGAGAACAAGACAGCGGTAATCTATGTAATTACAGGCAGGTCCCCGTCAAGCCAAGCCCGTATGATGGAGAGAGAAGAGAAGGGGATCCGTGTAGTGCCATCTGATGAGGAAAATTTGAAAAAAGGAAACAGGAATCTTCTCATTTATCCGCCAGTTCTTTTCGGAAAAGGCATAGCCGTCTCTAACGGAAAGCAGACGGTCGATGTCCATGAAGCTATGAAAACAAAAAAAACCGCGGTTGATGTACTTGTTGAAGCCCATAAAAAATGGGACTATGAGCCTGATGAACCGAACTTTACCCCCAGGATCAGTGGATGCGTTCTTCCTTCAGGCTCTTATGCTGTAGGGATTATAAAAAAAGGTGTATCACAAGCAGCAGAAAAGTTTTATTTCGATTTTCCACTTCAGGCTGGTGAGGGGAAATTGATTGCGACTTACCAGGGGGAAAACAGGGATCCTCTTCCTTCGTTTTCAGGGGAACCCTTGTTGGTCCGATTGCAAACAAACGGGGCTAAGGAGACGGCCGAAAGCGTCTATTCAGCACTGGAACCGAAACGCGGAGAGAATGATTTTAGGGTAGCCGTTGCCGTAGCTATATTGCCTTGGAACGATATTACGGGCGATAATATTTGCATTATCAATCGCCAAAAAAAGAGAGGCTGATATGGAGAAATGGGGAAAAGAATCAAGGATTCAGTACAGAAAAAAAGTCGAAGAAGCATTTCCTGGAAAAATAACATTCGGAGAAATGGTTTTTATAAAAAAACAGTCCATGCGCTATGGAGAAAATCCGGGATATCCGGCAGCTTTTTACCAGGAAAAAGGCGCCTCGGGACCAAACATGGCCAACCTTGAAGTAATTCAAGAGGGAACAAAAGGGCTGGGATATATCAATGTGGCCGATATGGATTTGGGGCAGAGGTTGGTGAAAAAACTCTCTGATGTTTACCCCGGGAAAAAAATATGTGTTCTTGTAAAACATGAAATGCCCAGCGGCGTAGCTATGGGCGATAATCCCGAGGAAGTATTCGAGAAAGCCTGGAACTGTGACCCTTTATCTAATTTCGGAAGCGTGGATGTCTTTAATTACGAAATAAATGTTCCGGTAGCGGAAAAAATCGTAGAAAGCAGAAGGAACATCGAGGTCGTTTATGCCCCCGGGGTGGAAAGGGAAGCCCGAGAAATTCTACAAACGAGAAAACCCCTCAGGGTGGTGAAAATGACCTCCGGTCTTGATAATCCCACAAAAGATAGTGGTATGGAGTTTAAGCGATTAGCGGGGGGGATTCTTATTCAGAAAAGGTTTAATTCAAAGATCACGTCACCTGAACAGGTTGACATTGTTTCAAAACGAGCGGCTTCAAGGGAAGAAATTGAAGCCGCTATATTCAACTGGAATGTTGCCTGTTTTACCCGTTCCAATGCCGTTATTATAGGTAAGAAAGACAAGGTGCATGGTATAGGTTCCGGTCAGAGAAGCCGCATCGATTCAGCCGAGGACGCGATAAAGTTTTCACGGCGTGGATATGGATCTGAAGGATGTATTTTAGCTTCTGACGCTTTCATGCCTTTTCCGGACGTGGTCGAGCTGGCTGCGAAAAACGGCATTACGGCAATTATCTATCCGCTGGGTTCCATAAGGGATAAGGAAGTTATCGACAGAGCCGATGAACTGGGTTTAGCCATGATTATCACCAGGAAAAAAGGGGAAGAGTCAAGCGAACGTTGTTTTTTGCATAGATAAACAATAAATGTTGAAGTATTCTTTTTGAAATCAAACCTTTAAAAAACAAAAAATACTAATACTGCAGCCTTCAGCTATAAAAAAAACATTTCATTATTTATTATCAAATAACTTGACAAAATAACACTCATATTTTATATTAAAAACATGTTCATGTGTGTTATTCATGAACCAAGGTTTCTGCATATGTGAGGTGTCAGTGTGTGAAGCTGTGCTGGTTCACTGCGAATGCACCGCAACGAAGCAGATGCGATAAGAAAGGATCGCCTGAATAATTCAGGTTAGTAAAGGAGAAACTTACATGGCGAAAATAATTGGAATCGACTTGGGAACAACAAATTCCGTTGTTGCCGTCACAGAGGGCGAAAAGCCCGTTATTATTCCTAACGAAGAAGGTGGACGGACGACTCCTTCAGTTGTTGCTTACAATGAAAAAGGAGAAAGGCTTGTTGGGCAGGTTGCCAAGAGACAGAGAATAACCAACCCTGAGAACACGGTCTATTCGATTAAGCGGTTTATGGGAAGAAGATACAAGGAAGTTCCTGAAGAGATTAAACAAGTCCCGTTCAAAGTGGTAGAAGCTACCAACGGTGATGTTAGGATCGAAGCATTTGGGAAAGAATACGCTCCTCCCGAGATTTCTGCCATTATTTTGCAGAAGTTGAAAAAAGCGGCAGAAGATTATCTGGGTGAAAAAGTCGAAAAAGCGGTTATAACCGTGCCGGCTTATTTCAATGACAGTCAGAGAAAAGCCACCAAAGATGCGGGTAAAATTGCAGGATTGGAAGTTGTCCGGATTATCAATGAACCGACAGCCGCGGCCTTAGCATACGGAATGGACAAGAAAAAAGACCAGACGATAGCCGTTTATGACTTTGGAGGAGGAACATTTGATATTTCAATCCTTGAAGTCGGAGAAGGTATTGTCGAGGTCAAGTCGACCAACGGTGACACTCACTTGGGCGGAGATGATATCGACCAGAAAGTGCAGGATTGGCTGGTAAAAGAGTTCAAGAAAGAATCAGGAATCGACCTGTCAAAAGATAAAATGGCTTTACAGCGGTTGAAAGAAGCTGCGGAAAAGGCAAAGATGGAGCTTTCATCGACGATGGAGACGGAAGTCAACCTTCCGTTTATCACGGCCGATTCTTCCGGTCCCAAACATTTGTTGATGAAATTGAGTCGGTCCAAGCTTGAACAGCTTATGGATAATATCATTCAAAAAACCGTCGAACCTTGTAAACAGGCCCTTTCGGATGCGGGATTTAAGGCCGGAGATATCAATGAAGTCATCCTGGTAGGGGGTTCCACAAGGATTCCCAAAGTCCAGGAAGTCGTTAAGAACCTTTTTGGTAAAGATCCCCATAAAGGGGTTAATCCTGATGAGGTCGTCGCAGCGGGTGCCGCCATTCAGGGTGCCGTTCTGTCGGGTGACGTCAAAGACGTCCTTCTCCTGGATGTTACGCCGTTGACATTAGGTATTGAAACCTTGGGCGGCGTATTCACCAAAATGATTGCCCGGAATACGACCATTCCTACGAAAAAAACAGAGATTTTTTCTACGGCCTCAGACAATCAGCCCAGTGTGGAAGTCCATGTCCTTCAGGGTGAACGTGAAATGGCAGCCAATAACAGGACATTGGGAAGGTTTCACCTTGACGGTATTCCACCGGCTCCGAGAGGCATACCCAAGATCGAAGTGACATTTGATATCGATGCCAACGGTATCCTTCACGTTTCGGCTAAAGACTTGGGGACGGGAAAACAACAAGCCATCACGATTACCGGACACAGCGGCTTGGATGATAATGAAATCGATAATATGGTCAAGGATGCCGAGTCACATGCCGAAGAAGACAAAAAGCGCAGAGAGCTGATCGATGCAAAAAATCAGGCGGATCAAATGGTGTATAACCTTGAAAAATTGATGCGGGAAAACAAGGATAAAATCCCTGAAGCTGATGCGAATAATATTCAGAAAGAAATTGAAAACACCAAAAAAGCAATTGAAACCGAAGACGTTGAAAAAATCAAGAAGGCGATGGAGACATTATCGCAAGCTTCTCATAAAATATCCGAGATGATGTACCAGCAGGCTGCGCAGCAACAGGCCGCACAGCAGCAGGCGGGACAGCAGGCAGGCGGCGGAACAGATGCGCAGCAGCAATCGGAACAGGCTTCTGATGATGAAGAAGTGATTGACGCTGAAGTCGTCGATGAAGAAGACAAGAAGAAAAAATAATTATTTATAGGTTGTTTGAGACGGCTGGGACGGGCCCTTCACCTTGGTATTTGAAAGACAGTCTCTATCGGATTCAAATATTTCAAGGAAAAAGCAAGACCGTCCCAATCCCAGGAAGGGGAAGATATTGGGATGGCAAAAGATTATTATGAAACGCTGGGAGTAGACCGCAAAGCTTCAACGGTGGAGATCAAGAAAGCTTACCGTAAGCTCGCCCGGAAGTACCATCCTGACCTGAATCCTGGTGACAAATCTGCAGAAAGTAAGTTCAAGGAGATTCAAGAAGCCTATTCCGTTTTAAGCGATACAAAAAAGCGCACCCAGTATGATCAGTTCGGTTTTGTCGGTGACCGGCCTCCTTTCAGTGGGGCAGGCGGTGGACAAGCCTATTCTTCGGGCGGATTTGAGGGATTCAACTTTTCCGATTTCGGGACATCGTCCTTTCGTGATTTTTTTGAAAACATCTTCGGAGGGAGTGCCAGACAGTCGACCGGTGTTTACAGCCGTCCTCATCGGGGGGAAGACCTTAACTACAGGATGAAAATCGGCTTCAATGACGCTATCAACGGAGTCCAAACAAGGATCAAGCTGACCAGGATGGTTCCCTGTCCTTCATGCGGCGGAAAAGGAACGACACAAAAAGGCGGTGACAAGGTATGTCCCCATTGCGGGGGAACAGGACGGCAGAATATTCAAAGAGGATTTATGAAATTTTCATCGCCCTGTCCTGGCTGTGGCGGGAGCGGGAGGTTGAAGGGCGAAGCCTGCCCCGCTTGTGGCGGACAGGGAATGCTTCAAAAGACCGAGACGATTAATGTTCGCATTCCGGCCGGTGTTAAAACGGGATCCAAGGTCCGCATTGCGGGAAAAGGAAACGCCGGTTCGGCTGGTGGATCATTAGGAGACCTGTACATAATCATCGAGGTCGACAGTCACCCTTTTTTCAAACGGGAAGGAGACAATATTTATGTTAAAGTT
Organism: Candidatus Aminicenantota bacterium; assembly: GCA_016927475.1. Classification (GTDB taxonomy): domain Bacteria; phylum Acidobacteriota; class Aminicenantia; order Aminicenantales; family Aminicenantaceae; genus JAFGMO01. The sequence goes on along the minus strand of JAFGMO010000081.1, from coordinate 12,019 downwards.
CCTATCACCGTTCCTGAGGCCACCTTGGGGGCCAAAATCGATGTGCCGACTCTTTACGGAAAAACTACGATAAAAATTCCGCCTAATACCAAATCAGGACAAAAATTCCGGATCAGGGGGAAAGGTTCGCCTGTCCCTGGTAAAAAAATCAAGGGAGATCAATTTGTAGAGGTTTATCTTGTTCCGCCGCCGTTTGATAACGAACGTATCCGGGAGCTGATGCGGGAACTGGAACAGGTTGCAGGTCAGAATCCGAGAGAAAAACTGGGAGTGATCTAAAATGAAAAACGGAGGGAGTCCTAAGGATTATTACCACATCAGCAGTGTCGCCCGCATGTACAATATTCACCCCCAAACACTCAGGCTTTACGAAAGGGAGGGGCTGCTCAAACCTTCCCGCAGCGAGGGTAATACGAGAATGTACACACGAAAAGACCTGGAGCGCCTGGAGCTTATCCTTAATCTAGTCCGCGACCTGGGAGTGAATCTGGCCGGAGTGGAAGTTGTTCTTAATATGAGGGAAAAGATCGAAAAAGTGGAACAGGAAGTGAATGAATTCCTTGACTATATAAGACAGGAATTTTTTGAGGGGCGTGAGACGGAATTCGATATCAAGAGCAAAAGCCTTATTCACATCATGCCGGGAAAAATGGTAAGATTAAATTCAGAGGAAGATAAAAAAGCCGACAAAAAGGAATGAAGGGCGAATACGAAGATTATCTCGAATCAAAAGACCTTAAGCTCTATCTTAAACAGATTGCTCAATTTCCAACCCTGACACCCGATCAGGAGAAAAAACTTGGGAAGCGTATTCGTGAAGGGGATAAGGAAGCCCTCAAAAAAATGATCGAGGCCAACCTGAAATTTGTCGTTTCCTATGTAAAAAGATACAAGGGAATGGGAATCAGTTTTATGGATCTTATTCATGAGGGAAACATCGGATTGATCGAAGCAGCCAAACGGTTCGATCCCGAAAGAAATGTGAAATTTATTTCCTATGCCGTCTGGTGGATTCGTCAGGCCATTATTCATGCCCTGTCTCATTACTCACGGATCTATCATATTCCCCAGAAGCTATCAGACCAGATATCAGAAATGAAACGCAAAACAGCTCTTTTAAAGCCTAAACTGGGAAGAAATCCCCACCGGGAGGAGATTGCTGCTGAAATGGGGATTACTCCCGAGGAGATTGAAGCTCTGGAGCTTTTAGATGAGCGTAACATATCGCTTAGTGAGAAAAATTATGATAATGAGCGGGCCTTTGAAGAAAAGGTGGAAGATAAAATGGCTCCTTCTGTTGAATACTCCATCATCAAGAACTCCATTATCAGTCAGATCCGGGAGATATTGGAGGAACTGGATGAAAAAGAGGCGCATATTCTGAAGATGAGATTTGGATTGATTGACGATGATCCACAAACTCTCCAGGAAATAGGCGATAAACTACATCTCACGCGGGAGCGAATACGTCAGATTGAACAAAAGGCCATGCGCAAGCTGGCCAGGTCGCAGAAAATGCAGAAATTGAGAGGGTATCTGAATTGATGGAAGAAAAAGTCTGTTCGAAATGTCAGGGAACTGGATGGGTTCTTGTCAAAGAAAAGGAACATACGGTTGCCCGGCGCTGTGATTGTTTCAAGACGGGGAGGGCTCAGGCGCTTCTTGAAGGGGCGAACATACCTCCTCGCTACCGTGAGTGTACGCTTGAAAATTTCGAGATTCACAACGATTCCCACAAGGTTGCGATGAAGCTCTCCAAAAAATGGGTTCATGACTTTCCCGTTCTCAAATGGGGTATATTATTCTTGGGGCCTTGCGGTGTCGGAAAAACCCATCTTGCCGTTGCCATAATCCATGAGCTCATTCGGGGGAAAAACGTTCCCTGTTATTTTTATGATTTCAGGACCTTAATCAGGGATATTCAGCAAACCTACGGAGCGGAAACCGCCAAAACCGAAGCCGAACTTCTCAATCCCATATTCCAGAGCCAGGTCCTGGTTTTGGACGAACTGGGAGCCAAGCGCACTTCGGACTGGGTGGAGGAAACGGTCTTTTATATCATCAACAACCGCTACAATAACAAGAAGCTGACAATTTTTACATCTAATTATATCGACCGGGGGGAGGAAGAAGAGGATAAAAAGTTTGACCATTTCCGTAAAGAAGAACCTTCACTTGTGGACAGAATCGGAATCAGGCTGCGTTCCCGTTTATTCGAGATGTGCAAAGTCGTCTCCCTGGAAGGGGAGGACTACCGGCGTAAGGTCAAGCAAGCCGGCTACAGGCTGTAGAGCTTTCCTGTAGAGTTAATGTTTTATGGGCCGCCATCAGCAGTCCTTGAATGGGAACCCCGTAGGGACAGACTTTTTGACAGGCACCCTCTTTACATGCAAAACAAACTTCCGCCGTATTTCCCGATAGCGCTCTGTATTTTTCCATGGCAGCTTTTTCCCGGTGTTGGGAGCTGAAGTAGTGATGGTAGCGCATGATCGTGTTCACCGGTACGTTATAGGGGCAGCTTCCTTCGCATAAGCCGCAGGCATGGCGGCAGTAACCAAGGCTTAATTCCGACTTGAAATCCGACAGCATGGCTTTTCCCTTTGGGTCGAGTCTTGTTCCTGAAAGGGAAACGAAAGCATTCAGCTCATCGTAACTGTTGATGGTTGGACAGATGGAGTGCACCTTGGGGTTTTCGAGGCAAAACCTTATGGCGGCGTCTCGCGTCTGTTCAGGACTTTCCAGGCCGTACTTTTTGATAAAGGCGTCCCCCCTGACTATAAGGGTTTTGTAATCCTCCATAATTTTCAAGAAAGTTTCCCCAACTTTGCGTCCCTGTTCTTGATTGCGTTCAAGCATATTCTGAAGTTCCTGATAAAATTTTACAGGATTGGTTTTCATCAAAGTCGTTCCCATTTTTCGGGAGGCACAGGCGTTGAGGATTTTATCACCCATGTTTTTCTGGATAAAATTATACGTGAAAAGCACGACATCGAAACGCCCGTCTTCCGCTGCCGCCAAAATGATCTTATCCATGTCATCCTTGACCGGGCCGGCCATGATATGGTCCCTTCCGTGAGTAGACAATCCCGAGAACCGAACTTTTCCCTCTGTTTTGAGCTCTCTTATAAGGTCGTGATAGGGTGTGTGTTTCAGCTGTTCCACCGTGGGCACCATGTGGAGCATCAAGCAGTCGACATAGTTAGTCTGAAGGCGTTCCAGGCACCGTTCAAAACGCTGTCTGAGTTTTTCTTTTGAGCCGCCTCCCATAAAAAGATTCAGCTTGGTCGTGAGAAAAATTTTTTTGCGGTCACGTTTGCTAAGAACCTGACCGATGGTTCGTTCGGAATTGCCCCTGACGTAATGTTCTGCAGTGTCGATATAGTTGATACCCATGTCCAGTGCGGCTTCCAGGATGTTGGCGTTGGTGAGGTTACCAGCCCCAAGACCGATATCAGAAACCTCGAAGCCGGTCCTGCCGAGAATCCTGTGTTCTTTGATCTTGGTTTCTGTTCTTTCTTTGCTGCTTTGACCGAAAACATTACCTGCCTGGATTAATCCGGTTCCAGACGCTGCGGAAATGGAATATTTGACAAAATCTCTTCGGTTGATCCCGGAGGATTTTGTTCTTTGTTTCTTCATAAGGCGTCTCCTTCCAATCGAACCAACTTTAGGTTATTCTATACGCAAAAAAGAAGCTAGGAGTTTTCAAAAAATGGCGTATTTAGGGGAACTAACTGATATCCTGGGCACTTATCTATCTGTCAGTCACTTAGGACGCCTTTATTTATTAGGATTGCAAAAAAAATCAAATCAGGAAGAGACGGGGGATTGATATTGAGGGCGAATTTTTTGAAAAATGACGAAGAGCTCTGAATTTATGGAATTTAATATATCACCCCATTCAGACAGCTCCATTGAGTGGTGGTTTGTACACGGTTTTTGCGAAGGACAAAACGTCACCAAACGCTATTTTATGACTACTCTCTTCCGGCATAAAGCCGTCCTCGATGACGCTCGCCCCAAGAACGCATTCTCTCTGCTTATATCTACTATCGATTCCCAAAAAAAGGCTCAACAGACCTGCAGCAGAATAGACCAGTCATTGTTGGATTACGTTATAGGCAGAAAAGAGATTCCGGCGAAACAAAATATTGACCAGAAAATCGTCGATATCTTTTTGGAAGAAATAAGAAAAAACGGACCCCCCGGAAATATTTCCCTTGATGAAACAAAGGTTGAATTAAAAGGTTTTCCTTTCCGGGTTCACTGGCAAGATTTTTCACTTCTTCAGAAAAAAAAACATATCAAACTCTCTTTTTTAGAGCCTGGATCTAAAGATGAATGTTGCTTCAAGCTTTCTCCCCAAAATAGGCCCATTGCGATAAAAACATCAGAGGATACAAAACGATTAAAAAGAGATATTAAATATTTTAGCTATCCACGCCAACTGCTCTCTGGGACCGTGAATGGCATACCCGTTGCCGGTGAGGCTTGGCTTGATCATCAATGGGGGGATAATATCTGGTTTTTACCTAATAAACCCAGGAGTAGAATGATAGGGTGGGATTGGTTCGGAATAAATTTGGAAGATGGATCGAACTGGATCGTTACCGTCCTCAGAGATGCAAAAACAAGAAAACCTCTCGTCAGTCACGTCACTGTTCAAGACAAAACAGGTTCGATCCGAAGCTATAAATCTGTAGTCCTAAAGAGGCTGAGGTATTGGGAGAGTCCTTCCACTGCTATCTGTTATCCTGTTGAGTGGTACATAGGGATTCCTGAAGCCGGAGCAAAACTGACCTTCTTCCCTCTCTCTGACAATCAAGAAATTCCCGTATTCGGATTCATGAGGTCAGTATGGGAAGGTGCCGGTCACATCTTCGGGAAAATAAACGGAAAAAATGTCAAGGGGTATGCCAGGGGAGAATTTCAAGGATACGGATACATTTTCGACTTTAAAGACTATTTGAAACGCGCTGCGTCCAAAGTCGACCGTCATATTAAAGAATTTCTCCCTCCTAAAATCGACGATGCGGCGATGCAGAAATATGTAGGTCCTCCCACCTGGCATTATAAGGCTTCCGTTTATACTAAGATGCTTTCCAAACCTGTCTGGGACTTGGTTTCCAGGGGAGGAAAAAGATGGCGGCCTATTTTTACGCTTTTGTTGCTTGACGCTCTCGGGAAATCGCCGGCACCTTATGAGTCTTTGGTAAGTGTCCTGGCTGAGCTCAGCCACACGGGATCTCTCATCATTGATGATATTGAGGATTCATCACTGATCAGGCGTGGTGAGGAGTGTATCCATCTTCGATACGGCCAAGACCTTGCCATAAATGCATCCAACACGCTGTATTTCCTGCCTACTCTTATCCTTCATAAACATCCGCATCTTACAGATAAACAGAAATTAGAAATTCATGAACTCATCATGAAACACTATATTCAAGCCCACTTTGGCCAGGCACTCGATCTTTACTGGTCACGTAATATGAACTCCATTCAGCTGAATAAATGGCTGCATGATTCCGCCTCTCCCCAAATACTCCAAATGTACGCATTCAAAACAGCAGCTCCTGTTATGGTTCTTGCCGAGACGGCCGCGATCATAGCTCATGTCCCCATGAATGTAAGAAAGGCTTGTATCCGTTTTGCCCAGTCTCTTGGTGTGGCTTTTCAAATTGTCGATGATATACATAATTTCAAAAAATCCTCAAAATGGAAGAAAGATTGGGGAGAAGATTTAAAGGAAGGAAAATTGACTTATGTCATCTTCCGGTCTTTGGAGAGATTGGGAAAAAACGAAAAAAACCATTTATGCCAGATTTTATCGCAACCCGAAAAGCGCAAAAATCCTTTGCTGTTGCAGGAAGGCATCAGCCTTATCAAAAAATCAGGGGCTCTCCGGTCCTGCCATGAGGAAGCCAAAGCTCTTATCATGCCTGATTGGCAGAAGCTTTCAGATATGATTCCCCTTTCTGAATCTAAAATCTTTCTTCATGTACTCTGCAGCTATCTTACCGATTTTAAATTGTGAAACTAACCTCTTCAAGAAACCCGTCTTTTTTGCCGGTGACTCAACGGGGAAAAATATGTTTGTTTGTTGAACTTTATATATTTGTCCTATCCAAAAAAGATGGAAGCAGGAACATGGTGAATAACCAACAGGCAAACACGCCGAATCCGACGATGATTCCTGTGTTCGATACGATAGGTGATGAAGAGAGCATCAATATCAGAAAACATATCATGGTAGAGGCGGTTGTTAGAGTGAGAACAGGAGCTATCTCGGTTAGGATGTCGGTGATATTTTTCCCCGGAGTGCTTATTTTTCGGTGGATAAGATGAACGGAATCATCGATGCCGATGCCGATGATCATAGCCACAACTCCGATCAAGGCGGGTGAAAACATGATGGATGTAAAGGTCACGAAGGCGAGAGTAAGGGGAATGGCGCAAAAAAGAGAAAGCAGAGAAAAGAACAATAACCGGAAATTTCTTAAATATAAAAAGAGAATGAGTGAAATGATACCCGCTGCCCACAAACTGATGCTGATAAATTCACGCTTGACGATTTTGTTGACGGATTGATGGACCTGATAAGTGCCGGTGATTTGCTTTTCTATGTGAGTTGGAGAGGGGATTTTTTTTAGGTTTACAGTTACGCTTAAGATAAAGTCCGGTTCCGTGATTTCATTCTTTGGCCAGATATAGGTCTGAAGGAAATAATATTCTCCTTCTTTTTTTATGAATTGAGACAGAGGTGACTGTTGGGATTTGGAAAACAAGCTCTGTTCATCAAAAATGTTTTCTAAGAGGTCATAATATTCATCATGATTGGAAAGGATATGAAAACCTGACTGATCCAATCGCTTGAAAAAATAGGGGCGCTTTTCTTTAATTTGCGCGTAAAGGGCTTTAACCTGATTGAGATGATTCCGGATTTGGTTTTCTGGAATATAAAAGAGAGTTGGGGAATAAAACCCGGTGATTTCTTCATTTTGCACATATTCGAAAAGTTGTTTATCAAGAAGTCTTTGATATTGCATTCCGTTGTTAAGGTCATCTGTTTTCAGAGTGATTTGAGTGCTTAATAAAAAGGAAGAGCCGAATTTTTCTGACACTTGTTCGGCATTTTTCAATGATGTGAGGTTTCGAGGGAGCAAGTTGAAAAGAGACATATCGAATTTCAGATTCGTCATAACGATGATGGATATGATGAGGATGCCGGCTGTCGTGATGCGGCTGAATACTGGTTTTTTCAGTGAGATATTATACAGGAGACGGGGAATGCTCCCTAATTGAGCCAATTTGATGCGGGTTGTGGATTGAGGCTTCAGCCATCCAACAAGAGCGGGAAACAGCAGTAGTGTCACGGTCAGCGTGAGGAGAAGGCCGACGCATGTGAGCATTCCAAATTGTCTTAATGCCGAATACCGGGAAAAACTTAACACAAAAAAACCTAAGGCAGTGGTTGAGATTCCAATAATCAAGGGAGGGCCGCAATCCTTCACGGTGTTTTGGACGGCTTCCTCCAGTGATTTTTTCTTTTTATGGTATTGAAAATACCTGCTGGACAGGTGGAAAGTGATATCCACTCCCAAGCCCAGCACAATAGCCGCGAATCCGATGGATATCATCTTCAAGGGATTGAAAAAAAGATATGCGGCCAGGATAGAAACATAAACAGAGAAAAATATGGGAAGGAAACACAGCAGTGTGACTTTGAAGTTCCTGAAAACCATTATCAGCAAGCTGAATATGAGGACGGCGGAGATCATGTTAATCAAAAAAATTTCTTTGTTGATTGATGTGTAGGTTTCCGCTGTCAGCCCGTATTTCCCGGCAAAGCTACAAGTGATGGATTGAGAACCCGGGATGGACGCTTTGACTTGGATGATTATTGATTTAATCTTTTTTGTGAGTTGAATACAGTATTGTGTGTCCTCTCCTGAGCCACGTGGTTGGGCAAAGATCAAGCGGCAAGACAGGTCTTCCGAATCGAAATACACGCTATCCGGCGAGATTTTATAGTTAGCCATGTAAACTTTGAGCCACGGTTCCAGCAATTCTCGAAGGTTGAAAATATCTACGGCAATCACTTTTCTGTATTCCGGAAGGTCGGCCATCACAAGTTTTTTCCGGCTCCTGGCAATCTCTTTGTTTATGCCCTGTTCCGTGAATTTTTCCGTGAATAAAGGAAGATATTTGCCGGGGTCTTGAAAAATCACAGCCCGGCACATTTGGAGGAGTCTCTCCGTATCTGAAAGGTCAAAAAGGCTTGATTGGACATGGATCATTTCTTCCATAGACCTCAGTTTTTCGGCCAAAACATCGGTGAATTGGTTTTTGACATTTTCATCAACTTGAGAATGTTGTTGCAGTAGAACCAGGGGCGTGCTTTCACCAAATCTTTTATAGTTTTCCAAAAAATATTGAAACTCTTTACCGCTAAGACCTTCGGCATCAAGAAGTGTGGGTTCGATCTTCAAATTTTTTAGCAAAAAAGATCCTGAAATCAGAACGATCAGGGATATCAGGATGACTATCTTGTAGTTTTTATACGAGAAACGGTGTATGGTTTGTGAGAGTCCTTTCAATATTTTCAGCATTTTTGATTCCTTTTTTGAAGCCATTTCTGGAAACATCTTCTTTCCCGTCTCTGATACCAGCCCCTGACAAAGGGAAGCTGTGAAAGTCTGAGGAGCCTGCTGGGATAAATGGTTTTTTTATCCCTTTCGATGCCTTTGATGACGGCGGATGCGACCTTTTCCGGGGGTTGGCTGGGCCAGGGAACCGGTGCAGGCGGTACGCTGGCACGGGAAAAAAAATCAGTTTTTGTTGCTATGGGATATACCATAGAGACATAGATTCCTGGCTCTTTTTCCAATACATAACCCTCAAAAAAACGCTCCAATGCCGCTTTGCTTGAAGAATACAGGGCATAACCGGGAATGGCAATCTTTGCCATTCCAGAATTGGTTACAACGAAGTGGAACCGGTCTGATAACCGCATCATCTTCTCAAGGGAATATATAATAGAAAATACGTTTGTCTCGAATATTTTGCCGATGTGGTTCCAATCCGGTTTTGATATCTGTTCGTAATATGGAATTCCCGCATTGGCGATGAAAATATCGATCCCCTTCATTGTTTTTGCCGCGAACTCGAACAGCCGGTTTACTTCATCCTGAACGGAAAGATCGCAGGTGAAAGGATAGAAGTCATGTGATCCGAATTCCGCGATCGCAGCCCGAAGCTTTTCCCCGTCGATATCGGCGGCGATAAGCTTCAGGTCATGCCCAGAAAGGCCTTGGAGCAAGGCCCGTCCTATACCGGAGGCCGCTCCTGTCAGCACGACTTTTTTTCCCTTAAGTTTCATTGGTATCTTCTATGAACGTGATTTGTCCATTCCGGGAGGCCAGGGTGCTATACCCCGGCTGCAGAACCATTGAACCGCTTCTCTTAAAGTATCCGCAACAGGCCTGGAGGAATATCCCAGCTCCTTTCTGGCTTTGGTATCATCGTAATACCAAAAATGGCCCATAAGCTCCGCCGCATCCTTATCGATAATGGGTGATAACGAAACCATTTGGTTCAAATAACCCATAAATTTTCCCGTTCTCTTTGACATCCTGATCCTTGGTTTTGGATAACCGGTGATTCCTTCCAGCAACGAGAATATATCATCATAGCTCAGGTTCATTCCGCCCACAATGTATTTTTCCCCTATCTTGCCTTTTGTCATGCCCAGATAAAGACCTCTGGCTGCGTCCCGAACGTCCATGACATTCTGTCCTCCATGAATATAACCGGGCAGCTTTCGGTCGAGATATGTCAAAAGTAAACGGGTATTGGAGTTGTTCAGGTCACCTGGCCCATAACAATAGCAGGGATATATCCGCACGATTGGCAGGCCCTCTCGAATCTTGTCCCTAATATAAAGCTCAGAACTCCTTTTGGCTCTGGCATAGGTGATATTAAGTCCATCCAGATTATAAGACGTATCCTCATCCACGGGCTCTCGGTTCCCTCCGCCGAGGGCGAATATCGAAGCAAGATAAACGATTTTTTTTAATTCGATTTTTCCGCATGTCTCAAAAAGGTTGGTAGTAATATCGACATTGAGCCTCTGTACTTTTTTCTTGTCTTTAGGATACGTCGAGATAAAGCCGGCTGTGTGATACAACCGGTCAACACCGTCGAGGGCGGCCGGGATGTCCTCCGGTTTGAGCAGGTCTCCTTTGAACACCTCGAGATTGTCTTTTTCGTGGAGACCAAAAACCTTCAACTTTACCGGGTTTCTCAAAAAAATCCTTATCTTTTCTCCTTTTTCCAGCAGCAATCTTGTCAGGTGGGAACCGATAAAACCGGTGGCTCCTGTTACGAGTGTAAGGTTACTCATATTATCGCAGAAATCTCTTCAGCTTTTTAAGCTTACCCTCGTATGGCGGATGGATAAAATCATTCTTTATAAGGTAAGGCCTCTTTAAAACGCTTTTGTGGTGGGTGAAGGCAGCAAAGGAGTACTTGCCGTGATAAGATCCCATACCGCTTTTTCCGACTCCTCCAAAAGGGAGAGAAAGAACTCCGGTCTGGAAGATTGTGTCGTTGATGCAAACGTTGCCCGCGGATGTGTTTTTAAGCAGATTATCCCGGCTATCTGATCTTTTGGTGAATATGTACATGCACAGGGGTTTCGGCTTAGAGTTGATATAGGATATGGCGTAATTCAGATCCTCATACTCCAAAACAGGCAGAAGGGGACCGAAGATTTCTTCCTGCATGATCCCGTCACTTGGCTTCACATCTGATATTATGGTGGGTGAAATGTATAATTTTTCCGGAATGGCTTTCCCCCCCGCCACGATGTTGCCGCAGCTTAAAAGATTCAAAATTCGTTGAAAATGTTTCTTGTTGATAATCCGACCGTAATCCGGGCTGTCTAAGGGATCATCGCCATAGAACTCCACCAAAACATTTTTCATTGCGGCTATAAGCTCGTTTTTTATGTTTTTATTTACCAGCAAATAATCCGGGGATAGGCAGGTTTGACCGGCATTGATGAACTTGCCCCATATGATTCTCCTTGCCGCATGGGTGATGGGGACATCGGGTTCAACCACAACGGGATTTTTGCCCCCCAGTTCCAAGGTCACCGGTGTGAGATGTTTTGCCGCGGATTCCATGACTTTTTTGCCCCCTGTCTCACCGCCGGTGAAAAATATATGATCGAATCCAAGGGAAATCAAAAACTGCGCTGTTTCCGGTCCTCCCTCAATGCAGGCAATATGCTCGGGATCGAATGTTTCTTTGATGATTCCTGCAATGGTACGGGAGGAATGGGTGGATAATTCGGAAGGCTTCAATACCGCGCAATTGCCCGCGGCTATGACTCCTACCAGGGGATAAAATACCGTATGGAAGGGATAGTTCCAGGTGCCGATTATGAGCACCAAGCCCAAAGGTTCCGGATGAATAAATGATTTTGATCCAACAAGGTATAAAGGAGGACTTACTCTTTGAGGCCGTGTCCAGGATTTCAGCCTTTTCCTTATATATTTCAGCTCAAGGAGAACGGAAGCGACATCTGAATACCAGGCCTCGAATGCGGGCTTACCCAGATCCTTGGCGGCTGCGTCACAAATCTCTGTTTCATGCTTTTTTATGGTGTCCCAAAGCTTTTTTAAATTTTCCAGGCGAAAATCGACGTTTTTTGTTTTTCCCTGGGAAAAAAAATTCCTTTGTCTCGCAATAATGTTTTTAATACTGGTCATATATTTTGTAAACCTAATAAACCTGCTTTATTCATAAATTTTGCCAACATCAACAGATAATTTCAATAGTATGTATCATTTAATGATGGTTTTCGGTAAAATTGACAGTGAGACATTTTTCATGTCCGTTTTCGATAAAATGTCGGCAAAATTTCCCTTTCAGGCGAGCCGATCTTACCGCATCTGCTTTGTTGCAGCCTGTTCGCGGTGCCAAGCACAGCTTCACAGGCTGACGCCTCGCA
>JAFGMO010000080.1 GCA_016927475.1 Candidatus Aminicenantota bacterium | reverse complement strand
TGGCAAGCTTAAAAAAATAACTTATGGTTAGATTTTGAATGACAAGATGATAGGTAGTACGGTTAGATTATTAAATGACTTGACAGGTCGTATTATGTTTTAATGGTGATTTTTGGATGGGTAAAAAGAAAGTGCTGGCTGTTTGTAGAAATTAAGCAAAGGGGGAAAAAGGAGGGGTTCCCTTGTCCAGCCAGCGCAACAAGGTGCCTTTAGGATGGCATAAATTATTATGCTAGACAATCATCTTTGCCGATGATTTTTAGGGTGATATTAATCACCCCTATACCGATTAAAAAGAGTAGCTCTTCATCATTACCTGCTCTTTGCTGCATTTATTTGTCTCACGATACGGCATAGCACAAACAGCTTGCTGGCGGGAACCCGGATACGGTAGCGGTGCTTTAAACGGATTTTTGGCTCCGGAATCCAGGTGAAGACCACATCAATTCTTTTCCCCCGGCTGAGAACCTCCACTTTTTTGACGCAATCCCATCTCAAAAAAACATCTCCGATAACAACTCCCTCCGCACCCAAAAGACAATTCCAGGAAAAAAGAGCCAGGATCATACCGGCAAAAAGAAACAGTCCCGCGTATCCGGAAAAATCAAAGGGATTTTTCGCAATCACACGGCAGCTCCAAGCAAAAAAAACAATCCCAGCACCTGCAGCCGGAATCCCGAATGAGGAAACATAAAAAGGAAAAACCGGCCACTTAAGATAGACCGTGCCGGCTTTTTTAGTCTGTCTCCGCCCCCGGTGAATTATTCTTGCCGTATAAAAAAATCCCATCACCGTCAAAAAGATTTCCAGACAAGCCAACCGGGAATCCGCTTTTGCCGGCATTATTCAGGACAAAATCAAGTTCCCTGATTAGAGGATATCCCAAAGATCCTGAAAATTTCTTCGCGGCTCAGAGGAAAACGTATGGTTTTTATCGTGAAAGCCGTATGCTCCAAAACGACCAGAAAAATTTTTTGATCGCTCATCCCTCTGAAAACTCCCTTGTCATCCAGAAAAACCGGAAATGTTATGTCGTTGCCGCGAACAAAACCTTTTATTTTCTTTTTTAGAAGACGCAGGCGTTTCCCCTCTGTCCACTGCTCGGAAGAGGAATTGTAAGTAAAAACCGCCATCATATTTTTTCCCGCTCCATTTTTCTGAACGGTGGAGATAAATTCACGATATGGACTTAAGCAGAGAGGACATGAAAAAACCGTTGAAGGAATGATAAGAATATATGTTGTTTTTTCCTTAAAAAAAGGACAGCCGGTTCCCCGGCTCTCCGCTTGCAGGCAGCCTGTTCCACTCATAAAAAAAACCACTATCGTCCCGGTAAGAAAAATTTTCCGTTTCATATTGGGCCTCCTCGTGATATCGGCCGGAATAAAATGGCCGGAGTCTGCCCTTCCCCCATTTTATAAAGACGAGCTTCCCGGAAAAAAATCTCACGACAAAAAAAAAGGAGAGAGCCGGCTCTCTCCTTTTCAATCCGAAATATTGAAGTTTACCGTTGTGAACTATTCAGAAAAATGAGATTTTACTCCAACCAAACCTTGACGGTCTCTCCATCCTCATATATTTCAACCAGAACCATAGGACCCAGCTCCTTCAATTCTTTGAACAGTTCCTTGACGTCGATATCACAATGTTCCCTATCGATCCTCAGTTCTCTATCGTCCACACAGTTCAGGACCAACTCAATCAGTTTGATGGGCAGAGTAACCCGGACGCGGGTTTTGTTCGTTCCGTCATCGGTGATGAGAACCTTCAGCCACTTGACTTCCTTACCGGAATCATAATGCGGATTGTCCTTCACCGCTTTTTTGATGGCCTGGAAGTCTTCTTTTCCCCCGGCAATCACCGCCGGAACAATCAAAAGATTAACGGCGGCTGCAAAAACCAGAATAGACATTATTTTTTTCATGTTAACCTCCTTGGTTTTAATCTATCCACATTTCAAAAATTTTTCCTTCCGCTTCAATCCGAATGATCTCTCCCGTAAATTCGTTGAGCCTGCGCAGAATTTCGTCGATATCGTACCCTTCACGCCGCATGGCCTCTTTGTCCTCTTCTGGAATGACACTGAGTGCGAGATCGGCCAGGGCGAAAGGAAAGTTTACGGCAAAATCGGGTTCATTTTTTCCCTTGGTGTAGACTCGGATATGGAGGATGCGGGCCTTCCGCTGATATCTGTCTTCCACAAAATCTTTGAGAGCATTGGGATCGATGCGAAGGATGGCCAGCTTAGCCCTGTCTTGTATATGACTGTCCGTTTCGTTCTCGAGAATCTCTTTAAGAACGGGAATGGCCTCAGCGGCCGCCCTTTTATCCTCAATAAAACTCAACTCGAAGGCCGCATAATATTTAATCACCCGCTTGGGATGGGAAAGTCTCTTCGACACCTCCTTTAATGCGGAGCGTTTTCCTTTTCTGTAAAGTCTTACAGCCAGGTCGATAATACTCGCTTCGGCATCTTCACTCAAATTGGGGCTTCTGTCCTTACGGTCGAGGTAGGTCTTGTAAACCTGAATGGCCTCTTCTTCCCGTCCTTCGACCTCTTTCAGGCATACCCCCTTGTAAAACAGAGACTGGGCATAAAAACGGCTGTCGGGATACTCATCCAACAAAATATCCAGCTTCTCCTGGGCCTGTTCCCATTTCTCATCAAAAAGGAGAATTTTAGCCTCCCGAAAAAGGGTCTCATCATGACCGGACTGCAAATCCGCCTGGAGAGAAAGGTTGAAGCAAAAAACCATTATCGGAACTATCAAGAAGATCTTTTTCACTTTAGACCTCGCTTCCTTTCAACTCCTTTTTTAGAAGTTTTATTTTTAAAAGGAGCTGTTTTTGTTCGATAAGCCTCTGGATCCCGGCGATTTCTTCCGGTGTCAGATAATCGCTGATCCGGGCTAATTCAAAAAACAATAGCTCCAATTGGTCGCATATTTCCTTGGCTTTAGCCATTTTGACTTTGTCCAGCTGCTGGTTGATGTACTTTTTTCTGTTAAGCAATTCTTTGACCTGTCGGGAAGTAAGCTCGGTTTCCCATTGGCGGGGCAAACGTTCCGGAGCCGTTTGGACAAAATCCAGGAGCAGGTAATGGCTCTTATCGAGGTAATCCAGAGTTTCCCTTCGGGCGACTTCCAGCTCTGCGTTATCCAAAAAATCCTGAGTCACGGAAAAATCGGCCTCATGGGAAACAACACCCACATTACGGAAGATAAAAAATGTTAAAAAGGAGCCCAGAAAAATCCCGGCCAGCAGTGCCGCCCATACCGGCCGCAAACGTGAAGAAAAAACGGCCTTTGCCCAACGGCCAAGCGGATTTTCGACCGGTCTCACGTTTACGCCGGCCGCTTTTCCGGTGATCTTATGGGGCAAGGTCTCCCAACTTACAGAGTCCATGGCGTTCTCGAACTCGGTTCGAAGGAAATCAGCTTCATTTCTAACCCGCTTATATCCTTCCATCTCCCTCCTGCAGGCTGGGCAGGACTCCAGATGCTCGGCCACTCTCTTTTCTTTTTCCCCTTGGAGCTCGCCATAAAGATAAGCCACAAGCTCTTTTTTGATCTGTTTGCAATCCGCCATTTTTATCTCCCTAAATACGGCCCGACTAATCCCCTCAAATGACGAACGGCCTTAAAATGGAGAGACTTGACCGTTCCGGGTGCAATATCGAGAACCTGGGCTATTTCCCGGTATTTAAGTTGATTGTATTGTTTCAACACAAACACCAAACGTTGTTTTTTTGAGAGTTTTTTCAGGCAAACGGAAAAAATTTCTTCCAGGCCGGTATCCTCAATTGGTGCGTCCTTACTTACGGGATCGACATAAAGATCCTCAAGACTTGTTTCCTCGAACCTGTCGCCCTTTCTTCCATGGTTTTTACGGTATGTGTCGATGCATAGATTCTTAGCCATCTGAAGAAGCCAATTCAGGAAGTTATGACCTTCCCTGAACATATGTATCTTCTGATGGACACGAAGAAAGGTTTCCTGGACGATATCCAGCGCATCCTCCCTATTGCGGAAAAAGGAATAGGCGAGCATAAAAACCTGTTTCTGGTAGAGGCGAATAACGGTCATAAAGGCCTCCTCATTTCCCTCTTTGATACAGTCAACAAGATAGTTGACATTTTCCTCTTCCTTTTTTCCTTTCCCGTTCATGGAAAAATTCATGATGGACAAAGCAGTCGTGTTATCCTACTTCAGCCAAACCATAATTTTAATCTCTTCGTCATCGATTTCCGCGATAAGACCCGGCCCGAGCTTCTTGAGGACATCGGCATCACGCCAGTTGAAATGGTAACGTTCTTCAAAGTCAAAATCGTCTTCGTGGTCCGCCGCCCGAAGGCTGATATCTATCGCGGTTTCGATAACCCAAAGGGGGCAATAAGCCGTGACCAGCGACCGGTCTTCCTTGTTGTAAAACAAAACAGAAATACCCTTTACCCGTCCGCGTCTTTCAGGATCTCTTCTGTGAATATTTTCTATTAAAGCGGCGGCTCTCCGGAAACGGAACTCGGCGTTCCGGCAGTTTTGAACGACCCGGACCTTGAAGCAAGAACACAGCATCAACAGAAGCGGCACTAAAACCAAAATCCGAGCTTTGAATCGTGTTTTCAACATTTTTTCCTCACTTTTTTCTCACATTGGTGTTTACGGAAGACCATGAAAAAAGGTTCACCCTTTCGTTAAAACCACATGATACGGACTAAATCTTATGCTAACCTGTATTATTCACGAGCCAAGCTTGCCGTAGCTGTGAGGCGTCAGCCTGTGAAGCTGTGCTTGGCACCGCGAACAGGCTGCAACAAAG
>JAFGMO010000079.1 GCA_016927475.1 Candidatus Aminicenantota bacterium | reverse complement strand
TTGTCGGCCTATTAAACTGGTTCGACTGGGTGGAGATCCCGGCCGGGTGGTTCAAGATGGGCGATAATTTTAATGAAGGGGATGAGGATGAGCGACCTGTCCACGATGTTTATCTGGATGGATATTATGTGTGCAGATATGAAGTGACTTTCGAACAGTATGACCGCTTCTGCGACGAAACGGGACGGACCAAACCCAATGATGAAGGTTGGGGCCGTGGGAATCGGCCGGTTATCACTGTAAGTTGGTATGATGCCCAGGCTTTTTGTGTCTGGGTGTCAGAAAAGACCGGAGAGGACATCCATCTTCCAACCGAAGCCCAGTGGGAAAAAGCGGCCCGGGGGACGGACCAGAGGCGGTATCCCTGGGGGAACGGTGATCCGGATTGTAATAAGGCCAATTATCTTGGATGTAACGATAAAACCATGCCGGTGGGATCATACCCGGCTGGAGTTTCCCCTTATGGTGTCCATGATATGGCTGGGAATGTCTATGAGTGGTGTTTGGACTGGTATGATACAAATTATTACAGCTTTTCACCGACTCATAATCCTCAAGGGCCTGCGAGCGGCTCCCTTCGTGTGTCTCGAGGCGGCAGCTGTTACAGCAATGCCGACCTCATACGGTCCGTCAATCGCAACTACGACTCCCCGTCCTACAGCAGCCTCGACATTGGCTTCCGCCTTTGCCGGGAGAAATAACACTTTGTCCTTTATCTCTTTTTACCTTTATAATCCATCTCTTTAAGGCGTCAGCCGAATTATCCAATCGGGGTCGCAGCATTTATTTTATTTTCATAGATTTTACCCTAATAAATGTTCCCATTTGCGGGCACTAAGCCGGTTTTGGGCCTTGTTTTTCATGCCGCCGTTATTCATAACGCAGGGCGTCGGCCGGGTTGGTCCGGGCGGCTTTGAGGGATTTGAAACCGACCGTCAGCAGGGCCGCGGCCAGCGCCGCCGCCGCACCCAGCATAAAGGGAAAAACTCCCAAGTCGACTCGGTAGGCGAAACTCTGCAGCCACTTGTTCATGGCGAAATAAGCGATCGGCCAGGCTATGACCGTTGCGATCAGAACCCAGCGGATAAAGTCTTTGGTCAAAAGAACGGAAACTTTTCCCATGGTGGCTCCAAGGCTTTTGCGGATGCCTATTTCTTTGGTCCGCTGTTCGACTGCGTGTGCCGCCAGTCCGAACAGGCCGAGGCAGGCGATAAAAACGGCCAGAAGAGTAAACGAGGAAAAAAGAGTTCCTAACCTTTCTTCGGATCGGTACTGGTTATCAAAAGCCTGGTCCAGGAAATAATATTCGAAGGCTCCCGATGTTTCCCATTTTTTCCATGTTTTTTCGATGGAAGCCATGGTCTGAGGGATATTTTCGGAATGCAGGCGGACAACGAAGAGATGGAAAAGGGATGGTTCAAATTCGATAAAAAGCGGTTCGATGACTTGATGCAGTGAGGTAGTATGAAAATCCTTAACGACCCCGATGATGGTCTTTTTGACGGCCCCGCTGAGTTCACGAATGTTTTTCCCGACAGGGTTTTCCCAACCGATACGCTGGGCCGCTTTTTCGTTGATGAGAGCGGCTCGAGGTAATCCTTGGGCGAGGTCTCTGTCGAAACTGTTTCCTGCTGCCAGTTCGATGCCCAGAGTGTCGAAGAAGTCCTTGTCGACGCTTATGGCACCCAACATGAGGGATTCTTTGAGATGAAAACCTTCGGGGAGAAAAGCGTTATGCCGTGCGCCGTGGCTGGGAATATGGGAACAGGCTGAAACTTGGAGCACCCCGGGTATTTGGCGAAGATCCGCTTTGACCGAAGGAAAGAACTCGATGACCGAATCATTGCGGACCTGCAGGACCAAAACCTGTTCCTTGTTAAATCCCAAATGTTTGTTTTTCATGTACTGAAGCTGGCGCTGGACGACGATCGTTCCGATGATCAAAATAATGGAGACGATGAATTGAGTCACAACGAGCAGGCTTCGAAATCGGGAGCCTCCTTTTCCGCTTTTAAGGTATCCCTTGAGGGTATAAACAGGACGGAATTTTGAAAGATAAAAAGCGGGATAGGCGCCGGCTAAAATGCCGACCAGGAAGGCGAATCCGATAAGCGCCGGAACGAGCCAAATCAGGTCGAAAAGGCCGACGGATATTGCTGTTCCGGTCAGGGACCGGAAAAGAGGTTCGGCGGCCTTGACGAAAAGCAAAGCCGCCAGAAGGGCGGTGAAACTCATAATGGTCGATTCGAACAAAAACTGGGCTATAAGCTGCCGCCTGTCGGACCCGAGAACCTTCCGCAAGCCCACCTCCCGGGCTCTTTGAGTTGACCGGGCTGTGGCCAGATTCATGAAGTTGAAACAGGCGATAAGGAGGATGAAAGCGGCAACGGCCGCGAAAATACTGATGACGGCGATGTTTCCTCTTCGGCCGATTTCCCCCTGAATGTTGGAGTGGAGGTGGATTCGGGTCAGGGGCTGGAGGAAAAATTCACATTCGGCATTTACCGCTTTTAGCACACGGCCCATATGCTTTTCGATAAGCCCGGGGAAAAGGGCCTCGACTTTTCCGGCCTCGGAAGCGTTCCGAAGCAGGATGTAGGTGTAATTATTGATATCTCCCAGCCACCGGTCTCTCTGTTCGGGACGGTCCAGGTAAAAAGTTTCGAAGGAAAAGGCTATGTCGAATTGAATGTGGGACAATGCGGGGATATCCTCGATGACGGCCGTGACCATAAAATCGGATTCGTCGTTGACGTGTAGAGTGCGGCCGATGGGATCTTCATTGCCGAAATATTTCTCTGCGGTCGAACGGGTGAGCACGGCCGTATGGGGCTTGGCCAGCGGCGTATGGCGGTCTCCGCTGAGGATGGGGAAGGTGAAAACATCAAATAGGGTGTTGTCGGCCAGCATGACTTCGTTCTCGAGGAATTGTTTTTCGTCAAAAGCGACGAGGGTTCTGCCCTCGAGAGGACGGATGCGCACGGCGCTTTCGACCTCCGGGTAGTCCCTCATCAGGGTCGGACCGATGGGGTGGTTGCTGACGGCAATTCTGGCGAAATCCCCTCTGACTTCCAGTACGGTCGACACGCGGAAGATGCGGTCGGCGTTCTTGTGGAAAGTGTCGAAGCTTTTCTCCGAACGGATATAAGAAAGGATAAGAAGGCAGCAGGCCATGCCGAGGGCCAGACCGGCCAGGTTGATGAATGTAATGCCTTTTTGTTTTTTCATGCTGCGCAGGGCGGCTTGAAGGTAGTTTTTGATCATGTTGGTCCTCCTGGATAGGGAATATCTGATAAATCGCGGTGAGGAAAGAAAAACCTGGCTCCAGAGCCACAGCCGGGCGGCGAGGCGGCCCTTGGACGCGGCCAGGTCAAAGTAGATCTCCTTGATATCGCCGTAAAGATAAAGGATTTCCTCTTTGGGGAGGGATTTTTTCAAAAGAAAAGCGGCAAAGCGGGGGAGCTTGGGATGGTTTTCAGACATTTTTTGGTGTAGAAATTGATTCCGTGCTGAATCCGGCCCAGAGGAGGTCGTTGACCTTTTTGATCTCGGCCAGGGCTTTGATGCCGTCTTGGGTTAGGTGGTAGTATTTGACGGCGTTCCGTCCCCTTTTGGCGGCCGGTTCGCCGATACGGGTTTTGAGGTATCCCCGCTGTTTCAGCCTGTCCAGCGGAACATAGACGGCCCCGACGGACCAGCTTTTTTTTGTGTTTTGTTTGAGGTGGTTTCGAATGGTTACCAGATAGGCATTATTTTTGAGCTGGAAGACGGTCAAAAGGATGAGTTCTTCCTGGCGTGTTAAATATTTCATGTCGCACCTTCCATCGATAAAAACAGAAATCTTTTAAATATTAAACTATTATAGGCACAAATGCAAGAAAAATCTTTTAAAAATTAAATGAATTAGAAATGATTGAAAAAATTATCAGGATTTTAGGGCTGGGTTTAAGAAAAAAGGGACTATTCTTTTTGTCTGCCGGAAAAGGTGAAAATGAAAATATCCTGATATTTTTTTCAGGTAAGGGTTTTCAAGTCGGGGGGGTAAGGATCAGCCATTTGCCGTTTTTGAGGGTCAGCTCGAATTCATCTTCGCCCGAGTCCGTTTCACCTTTATATTCGATCTCCATAAAAACCGTAAGATAAACTGATCTTTGGCTGTTAAACTGAATCTCCCGAAGCTGCCATTTGAGTACTTTCCACTCCGCCCAGGTTTCGAGTTTCCATCTGAGTCTTTCGAACCATTCGTATTCGGGAATAAGGGCTTCCTTCCAGGCTTCATCCCCGCGGGCCTTGCTGGACATAAACTTGGCCACGGCGGCTTCGGGCGTGCCCAATTCAGGATTAAAGGCACCCGCTTCTTCTCCTTCATAAAGCGGTGACTCGATATATTCGTAGACATTCTCTTTGATTTTTTTGCGCTCCGGAGGCACATAGGTTTTGAAAGATAATAGTGAAGAAGATAAAAAAGCATTCGAAAAAAATAAAAGACAGATAATCGTAAACGCCCTCTTTTTCATATCTACCTCCTTCCCAAATAAAGACGGGCCGCGGCATTTATATTATTATCATAATGTTAACCACAAAAATAGGAATATTTTGGGTTGCTTAGCCGATTTAAGAGCTATTCATACCGCAGGGAATCGACCGGATTGGCCAGGGCCGCTTTGACCGCCTGGTAGCTGACGGAGAGAAGAGCGATGGCCAGAGATACGGATGCCGCAAGGATAAAAATGAAAACATTCAGGGAAATCCTATAGGCGAAATTTTGCAGCCAGCGGGTCATTCCATAAAAGGCCAGGGGCCAGGCAAAAAGATTTGCCAATAGGACGGACCCGGCGAAATTCTTGCTTAAGAGAATAGCCAGCCCTGTTACGGATGCGCCCAGTGTTTTCCGAATACCAATCTCCTTTGTTTTTCGCTCGGCTAAAAAAGAAGCCAGGCCGAACAGCCCGAGGCAGGCGATAAAAACGGCCAGAAGGGAAAAATAGCCGAAAATGCGGGCCAGCTTTTCTTCGGCCCTGTAAAGCTGATCGAAACGCTCATCGATGAAAAAATAAGAGAAAGGATAATGTGGCCGGTATATCTGCCACGTTTTTTCCAGGAAAGCCAGTGTGGCGGGAATGTTTTCAGGACGGATCCGGACCGAGATTCTTCGGTAGTCGGAGGGACGCATAAAAAACACCATGGGAGAGATGGGCTGGTGTAGCGATTCGAAGTGGAAATCCTCGACCACGCCGATGATTTGCCCCCGGCGGTTTCCGTACTGGAAAGGCCGGCCGACCGCTTCCTCGGCATTCCAGCCTATTTTTTCCACGGCTGTCTCATTGAGGATAAAAGCTTCCCTCAAATCCGTGGAATGTTCCCGGGAGAAATCTCTTCCCGCGGCCAGCTTCATGCCGTAAGTTTTGATAAATTCATAGTCGGTGCAGACAAAGGCGATGCGGAAATCGACGGGCTCCGCGTTTTCTCCGCGAAAAACACGGGCGCCCGAAGAATCGAGCAGACGTCCTGAAGGAACACGGCGGGATCCGGATACATTGATGATGTTGGGATTTTTGAGAAGTTCGTTGCGCAGGGTGCCGAAGCTGCGGATAATGTCCCGGCTGGATGGAAGGACGACAATCTGTTCCTTGTTGAAGCCGAGTTTTTTGTTCCTGCTGAATTGAAGCTGTTGGTAGACCGTTATCACACCGATGATAAGCATGATGGAGACGGAAAACTGGAATACGACCAGCACTTTCCTGAACAGTGTTCCCCGGGGCGCCCCTCCGCGGCTTCCTTTCATACCTTGAACGGGTTTGAATGAGGAAAGGAAAAATGCCGGATAGCTGCCTGCCAGAATCCCTACAAGAAGAGTTAAAATAAGCAGACCCGAAAGCTGGGCGGGGTGGATTAAAATGATTAGCGAGAGTTCCCTGTCCACAAAACGCCCGAAGGCCGGAAGAAAAAGGACAACCAGAATAAGAGCCGCAACAAGTGATAGACAGGCCATAAAAAGGGATTCCCCCAGGAACTGAATAATCAACTGGTTTTTCCGGGCGCCGACCACTTTCCTCAGGCTGACTTCCCGGGCTCGTATTTCCGAGCGGGATGTGGAAATATTCATAAAATTAATACAGGCGATAACCAGGATGAAAAAAGCCACGGCAGTCAGGATGGTGATAATCGCGATGTCACCGTTGGGTTCCAGTTCCGAATCCAGGTGAGAATGAAGGTGGATCCGGGTCAACTTCTGGAAATGAAGCATGTTGCGTTTGGAGGCTTCAGGTCCGAGATGTTTATCCAGGAAAGCGGAGATCCGTTCTTTGAGACGGGAGATAGGATATCCTTCCGGAAGAAGAAGGTAAGTCGCATAATTGTTGCTTCCGAAATTTTGAAGCTCTCTCTCACCGTAGTACTGTCTTACGGTGGCGAAGGAGACAAGAATGTCGAAATGAACATGAGAATTTTCCGGGACGTCCTCAATAATACCATTCACTTTAGCCTGCACGACGTTGTTGAAAATAAGGTTTTGTCCCATAGGATTTTTCTGCCCGAAATATTTTTGGGCCGTGCTTTGAGTCAGAACGACAGCAAACGGGTCTTTGAGGGCCGTCTGGGGATCTCCCTCAAGGAATTTGAAGGAAAAAATATTAAACAGGCTGTCCTCGGCGAAAAATATGCGGTTTTCCTCGAAATGCTTATCACTTCGGCTGACCAGGGCGTCTCCGACATTGAGCAGTCTGACGCTGTCGACGATCTCGGAGAAGTCGTTTTCCAGGAGAGGGGCGAAAGGAGCGGCCACGTGCCCTAAGTGAAGATTCGAGGTTCCGTCGGCGTTAAACCACTCCCGCGTGACGCGGTAGATGCGGTCGGCGTTTTCATGAAAGGTGTCGTAGCTCCTTTCGTTTTGGACGTAGAGAAGAATGAGAAGGCAGCAGGCCATCCCCACGGCCAAACCGATAATGTTTATCAGCGATAAAGATTTATGTTTGATAAGATGACGAAAGCTAATTTTGAGATAGTTTTTGAACAAACCGGCCTCCTGTTTTTAGAATCGCCTATTACTAATGACGGAAAAAAACAGAGAAAGGTTTTATATGAATTTTTCTTGTGCTGGCGCACCCACGAACGATGAAAGTTATTGCCAATAATCCTGGATCACCCGGATGAACCGGGTGATGACTGTTGTTTTATAGGTAATAAAGGGGTCAAGCAAAGACCTGCCCCTATTATTCGTACCGCAGCGATTCTACCGGGTTGGCCAGGGCCGACTTAACCGCCTGATAGCTGACGGTGAAAAGAGCGATGGCCAGAGATATTCCTCCGGATACCAAAAAAATCCATATGCTGAGACCCATCCTGTAAGCGAAATTTTGCAGCCACTTGTGCATGGCAAAGTAAGCTGCGGGCCAGGCAAGAATATTGGCGAAAAGCACCCATTTGGCGAAATCCCGGGCCAAAAGAAAAACCACACCGGGAACCGAAGCGCCCAGCGTTTTGCGGACACCAATTTCTTTGGTTCTTTCTTCGGACATAAAAAGAGCCAGACCGAACAGGCCGAGGCAGGCGATAAAAACGGCCAGAACGGCAAAGGCCGTGGAAAGTTTACCCATGCGCGTTTCCTCCCGGTAATGGTGGTTGAAACGTTCATCGAAAAACGTAAACTCCAGGGGCTGTGAGGGAACGGCTTCGGCCCATTTTTCCTTAAGGAAACCGAGGACTTTTCCCGCAGTACCTGGCCGAATGCGGACGGAAAGATAATCTCCTTTCAGCTCTTTCATGAGAGTCAGCACGGTCGGCCGGATAGATTCATTAAGAGGCATGATGTGAAAATTTTTAACGATACCGATAATGGCTTTTGGCGGACTTTCTTCATTATTCATATCCAAAAGCCGCTTTCCGAGGGGTTCGCTGAATTCTAAAGCGGCGGCGGCGCTCTGGTTGATAACAAGGGCTTCGGAATCGGATCCGATTTCCCCGGAAAAAGACCGGCCGTCGGCCATTTCCAGACCGTAGGTGTCGAAAAAATCTATATCGACATGAAGGCGGACCAGGATAAACGTATTCCGCGCTTCATCCCCTTCCTTCCTATAAGGCTGGGCGTTAAGCCGCATCTGGGGAAGGCCGACGGAATAGGAAGCATTCCGAATATCGGCATTTTTTTCCAGCTCGTTTTTAAAGGCGGCCTGATGGCTTCCGAGTTTATCAACGTTATCGACGATAACGATATGTTCCTTATTAAAACCCAGATTTTTATTTTTCATATAACGAAGCTGGTTGAAGATAACGATTGTCCCGATAAAAAGGAACACCGACGCGAAAAATTGGAAAACAACCAGAACATTGCGGAAGCGGCGGCCTTTGATGCCGGACCGAACCTTCCCTTTAAGCACGGCCACCGGTCTGAAGGATGAGAGGAGAAATGAGGGATACATTCCGGCTAAAATGCCGATGACAACCACAGCCGCCAGTAGTCCGGCAGCGGCCGGAATCGTTTGGAATACGGCCAGCGATACGTTTATGTCCAGAAGGTTGTTGAGCATCTGATACAGCAGCAAAACCAAACCTAAAGCGAGGGCCATGGAAATGCCGCTCAGAAAGACGGATTCCGTCAGAAATTGGGTAATGAGCTGCCTTCGAAAAGAACCGACCACCTTCCGAATGCCCACTTCGTTGGCCCGCTTGGCCGCCCTGGCCGTGGCCAGGTTGATGAAATTGATGCAGGCCACCACAAGAATGAGTACTGCGATGATGGAAAAGACGACCACCGTCGTATAATTTCCATTGGCCCCCAGTTCATTCCCCAGGTCGGAATGTAGGTGAATATCGAGAAGGGGCTGGCTAAAGAAACCGAAATAATTCCCCGTTTTGAGATAGTCATCGTAAGAAATTCCCATGTCTTTTTGAATGGCGACTCCAATGTATTTCCGGGAAATGGTCTCCAGCTTTTCATCAAGTTGTTTGGGAGGTATGTGTTGCTGAAGGACGACATAAGTGTGGGCGATGTTGGTGATCCAGTCGGGATCCCGGCTGGGTTCATGGTCAAGGGATGATGCCAGAAAATCGAAAGAAAAATGAGAGTTGCCGGGAAGATCTTCGGCAACAGCCGTTACCTGGTAGGATTGATTGTTTTCCCCGATTAACACCTTTCCGACGGCCTGTGTCGTGGCGAAATATTTCTCCGCCGCTGCTGCGCTGATGACCACGGAATGAGGCTGTTTGAGGGCGGTCTTCGCGTCGCCGGCCAGGAGAGGAATATCGAACACCTCGAACACGTCCGGGTCGGCAAAGAGAAAATGTTCTTCCTTATAGATATTTTCTTCATATTTGATATAGGTCTGCCGCACTCTGAAAAGCCTTGTGGCATCTATAACTTCGGGAAGGTCCTTGACCAGGGTATCGGCCAGGACGGAAGGAGTGTTGGCCACTTCGAAACTGTCTGTTCCCATCCTGGCTTTCAAAGCGACCCTGTATATGCGGTCGGCTTTTTCATGAAACCGGTCGTAGCTCAATTCGCTGTGAACAAAAAGCAGAATGAGGATACACCCGGCCAGTCCGATCGATAGTCCGGTTATGTTAATAAATGTGTACCCCTTGTTTCTTTTAAACGTTCGAAGGATGATTTTGAGGTAGTTTTTAATCATGATCCAACTCCAAATAAATATATTCCAGATTTTTCCCGGGAAAAGACGTAAGATCTGTTTCCAGTACCAAAGATTTGCCGTGAGGATTCCTTTTTGAGCAGCCAAGGCCCGGTAATACTCTTCGAAGTCCCCAAGGGGAGTGTTCCAGACGCCATCGGGAAGGATCTTTTTCAACATCCACTCCGCTGCGGAAGGCGGGGAGGGATTCACATGTTTTGTTTTCAATCTAGATATCCTCCAGTTTCCCCGGCATTTTTTCCCACATTCTATCCTGAACCTTGCGGGCATTTTTCAAAGCCTTGTATCCTTCCGGGGTTAGCCTGTAAATACGTTTCCGCCGCCCCCCTCTTTCCGGTGTGGAATCCGAGAGGCGGGAAACCAAGTAACCTTTTTTTACCAGGCGGTCAAGGGGCATGTAAATGGATCCCAGAGACCAATTTTCATCGGTGACCCGGGATATTTCGGCATGTATGGGCAGACAGTAGGCTTCTTTCTTCAGGCGAAGGACTGCCCAAAGGATCAGCTCCTCGGCTCTGGTTAAAAGTTTCATCATTTCCTCCCGGCGTTCCTTTGTTGATTCTTTGACATTCTGGTATTTGTTTCAAAAAATTAGGACCGCATATCATTATACGATCAAAACCGTGAAAAGGTTTATGCTTTTTAGTTCTTTCACAAAGACCGAAAATTTCCGAAAAAATGTCAAAGGTATATAATATAATAAAAACTTTATTGTCGGCCCTAATGTAGTATAAAATAAATGGTATGCTTTCAGCCGGTGAAAAAAATAACCTTAGAAAAAATGGAAGGAGGATTCTGATGAAAAGAAAAAAATTATCGAGTATCTGTATGTTCTTATTAACGCTGGTTTTTCTTTTTGTTCTTGGAACCAAAGGACATCATCTTACGGCCATCGAAAAGTCGGAAATTGAAGGAGAATGGAAAGGTGCTCAACCCGGCCAGGACGTCACTTTTATTTTTGAGGGTGACACCGTTAAAATGAATTCTCCCGTACCGAACTACAACTACAGCGGTACGTTTACGCTGGATACAGGGGCGGATCCCAAAAGGATCGACCTCGACATCAAGGAGTCGGGAATTCCGGCTTACAAGGGGAGGACATTCAAGGGTATATATAAAATCGAAGGGGATATTTTAACACTGGCTTTGAATCAGCCCGGCGTTTCTCTTTATCCGTCATCCTTTGAGGTTATGAGCGGGGCCATGGTTTTTGTCCTAAAAAAACAAGATTGAAGAGGACAAGGGCAAGCCTCATCATATCTTTATATTTACCTGGAAAATAACGACAGTCATCACCCGGTTCATCCGGGTGATCCAGGATTACAGGCAATAATTTTTATCGTTAGCGGGTGTGCATGCGCATGAAAAATTCACAATATATTTGAAGCAGGAAGAATTTTAGTTTAGCAAGCGATTTTTTCCCCAGGTTCCATGAATTTAAGATTTCCGTTTTGGATATGTTGAACAGGGAATAAAAAAGAATTATACTTAAGCGAAAATAACAAACAAAGGGAGAGCCGCATGAATAAAATGAAACTTTTGATCATTTTTTTAACAATCATTCTTCTGCTTCCGGCGGGAACCCGGATCGTATCCGCCGCTTCGACTGCTGCGGCTGACGAGGGGATGTGGACCTTTGACAATCCCCCTCTCAAACAGCTTAAAGAGAGGTACGGATTCACGCCGACACAGGAATGGCTGGATCATATCCGCCTGGCGAGTGTTCGTTTCATGGATGGAGGCTCAGGATCGTTTGTCAGCAGTGACGGGCTCATCCTGACAAATCACCATGTGGCGGTTGGGCAGCTTCAGAAAATCTCCACCGCGGAAAAAGATTTTGTAGCCTCAGGATTTTATGCTTCTACACTCGAGGAAGAGCTGAAATCTCCGGACCTGGAAGTAAACGTTCTGGTTTCCATGGATGATGTTACCCAAAGGGTCAAAGCTGCCGTGAAACCGGAAATGAGTGATGCCGAAGCGCTTAAGGCCCGACGGGCGGAGAGAGCCGCGATCGAGAAGGAAAGCCTGGAAAAGACAGGGCTTCAATCGGATGTCGTCAGCCTCTACCACGGCGGGGAATACTGGCTTTACCGCTACAAAAAATACACAGATGTCAGGCTGGTTATGGCTCCCGAGAGGCAGGCGGCCTATTTCGGGGGTGATTTTGACAATTTCACCTATCCCCGTTATGACCTGGATATGGCCTTTTTCCGGGCTTATGAGAACGGCAAACCCGTAAAATCCGACCACTATCTGCGCTGGAATTCCAAGGGACCGGAAAGGGGCGAGCTGGTGTTTGTCTCCGGAAACCCGGGATCGACCGACCGGCTTTATACCTTTGCCCGTCTCCGGAACCAAAGGGATGTTTATTACCCGATGATCCTTGATTTTATCGATAAGTACATTACCGCTCTAAGGGAATATTCGCAGCAGGGAAAAGAACAGACCCGGCGGGCTTTGATTAGGATATTCGGATTGGAGAACGGGAAAAAAGCCCTTACCGGAGAATACCAGGGTCTCCAGGATCCCGAGCTTATGAGCAAGCACAAAAAGAAAGAAGAGCAATTTTTGGAGAAGGTCAATTCCAATCCGGAATGGAAATCACAATTCGGGGATGCCTGGAAAAAAACGGAAGAAGCTATCAAAAAAAGTGCGGCCAGGGCCGAACAAAATTTCTACCGCCGGCTGACCGGGTCCCAGATGGCCGGATTCGCCGTCGAGATCGTCCGTTTCGTGGTTGAGGTAAAAAAGCCCGACGGTGAGAGGCTGCCGGGTTTTCATGATTCGGAGCTTGACAGGCTGAAGTTTTTTCTTTTCTCCCCGGCCCCTATATATAAGGACATGGAGGAACATCTTCTGGCTGCGTCTCTTTCCTGGTCTCTGGACATTCTCGGGCCGGACGACGAATATCTCCAAATGGTCCTTGAAGGCCGGACTCCCGCTGAAACCGCGGCTGCCCTCATTAAAGAAAGCCGCTTGGACGACGCCACCTTAAGAAAGTCCCTCGTTGAAGGCGGTGAAGAAGCCGTCAAAAAGTGCAAGGATCCGCTTATTGTTCTGGCACGAAAGATGGATCCTTTTACCCGCGAGCAGGAAAAATGGAACCGCGAGAACATCGAGAGCGTCCTGACCACGGCCGGAGAAAAAATCGCTCAAGCGCGGTTCGCCGTTTACGGCAAAACAACCTATCCCGACGCCACCTTCACCCTTCGCCTTTCCTACGGGGCTGCCGTGGGATATCCCATGAACGGCACCAAAGCTCCCTACAAGACCACTCTCTACGGATTGTTCGACCGTTCCTTGAGTTTCGGTGCTGAAGGGGACTATGCATTGCCCCAACGATTCTGGGACAGGAAGGACCGTCTCGACCTGGCAACCCCGGCCAATTTTGTCAGTACCTGCGATATCATCGGCGGCAACTCCGGTTCCCCGGTCATCAACAAACAGGGAGAATTCATCGGCGTGATTTTCGACGGCAACATAGAAAGCCTTCCCGGCCGTTTTGTTTTTGATGAATCAAAAAACCGGGCCGTGGCTGTCCACAGCGCCTACATGATGGAGGCTCTGCGCAAGCTTTATGACGCCGACAGGCTTGTTGAAGAACTGACACGATAGCGAGGCAGGATACAGCTCAGTTTTATGCCGCGGGAAGAGACCGAAAGAGTTTCTCCATTTGGGGCGGACTTCAGTTTGACATTTTTTTGTGTTCTTTTTATGGTGTTTTAAAGGGGAAGCGGCCAAAGCCGCCGATCGTTTTGTGATTTCAAAGGAGATCCGCCATGAAAAAAATGCCGTCGAAAAAAGGTTGTATCGGTATTCTCACAGGAGGGGGAGATGTTCCCGGATTAAATCCGGCCATCCGGGCCATTACGATCCGTGCCCTTCGCGAAGGATATGACGTTGTCGGTATCCGCAGGGGATGGGCGGGTTTGATCGACATGAAGCGCGATAAGGATGCTCCCAATGATCACAATGTTCAGATTTTAACCGAGGAGCTGGTCAATAAAGTCGGAAGGACGGGGGGGACCTTTCTTCATACCTCCCGAACGAGACCCAGCAGTGTTCCCGCGGCAAATGTTCCCTCTCATTTGAAAGATACGTATCAAGAAGAAAAGAATGACCTGACGCCAGAAGTCTTGAAAAATCTGGAGTTTCTGGGCATTGATTATCTGATTCCCATCGGCGGTGATGATACCCTCAGTTATGGAGTCATGCTTCATAAGGAAGGAATTAAAGTAATCGCCGTGCCCAAAACTATGGATAATGATGTTCCCGGCACCGATTATTGTATCGGTTTCAGCACCTGTGTGACCCGGACCATCAGCATGACCCATTCCCTTCGGACAACGGCCGGATCTCATGAGAGGTTTTTGGTCATCGAGGTTTTTGGCCGCTATGCAGGATTTACCGCCCTTCTACCCACGATGGCCGGAGCGGCCAACCGATGTGTCATTCCGGAGCATCCCTTTCGAATAGAACGTCTCTGCGAGCTTCTAACCCAGGACCGCTACACCAATCCCAGCCACTATTCGGTCGTTCTGGTATCGGAAGGAGCCATTGTAGAGGGACGGGATATGGTTTTTGAGCATGATGAAAAGGATATGTTCGGGCATAAAAAATTGGGCGGAGTGGGGGACTTCATATCCAGTGAGTTAAAAAAAATCTCTCCCCGTTTTAACCGGGGTCGCCGGATCAATGTTATCAACCAGCGTTTGAGCTACCTGGTGAGATGCGGAGATCCGGACGCCATCGATTCCATCGTTCCCATGGCCTTCGGCAACCTGGCTTTGGATCTCATCCTGCAGAAGGCTTTTGGGCGGATGGTGGTTTTAAGGAACGGCCAGTACGACAGCATTCCCATTGATATCCTTACCAGCAGGAAAAAGATCGTTGATGTGGAAAAGTACTACAATACGGAAAGGCTGCGCCCGAAATACGAGAGCTTCAATCAGAAGCCTTTGTTTATCATGACCACTGAATAGCACAGGCTCCTGTGTTATTTGTTCAGTTTGACGTAGGTTCTGTATCTGGCGAAGGTCATTGATTTTTTGTCGGTGAGCAGGGCATCGAATAAGTAGCGGCCTTTTTTTTCAGGTGAATAAGGCAATTTGAGAATGATATGTTTCATGTCGAACAAATCTTCTTTTTTAAAAGAAAAGATTTTTGATTCTTCGATAGTATCGATTTTTTTAGATTCCCGGTAGATATTTACCCGAATGTGAATTTCTATTTCAAGTTCTTCATTTATTTCTTCATAATTCAAACATGTCGAGGGAACCTTGAATTCTAGACAGCCGTCCTTATAATCCGCTTTGGCTCGAAAAGGATTTTTTACGTCCACTTGATAATCCCTGGAGACCATATACATTTTAGCTTGATTCATGTATTCGTTTAGCAGTACGGAATCGTAAGACCGCCATCTTCCGCCGGCTGTCTTATAAAACCCGATGACCAGCCTCATGGCGTCATAATACCAGGCTTCATATCGGCTTTGATGATCGTAATACAACTTCATCGGCTCCCATACTCCGTCACCATAATTGACCAGGTCAGGCAGGCCGAGAACGATAAAAATCCGCCCTTTATCCGTTCTCCATCCTCTGTCGGCCTCTTTCCCCCTGCCTATCGTTTTTCCTCTGAATGTATGCCAGTCAGAGAACCATGTATTGGCGAAAGCAATCCGGCTATAAAATTCTTGTTTGTT
Organism: Candidatus Aminicenantota bacterium; assembly: GCA_016927475.1. Taxonomy (GTDB): domain Bacteria; phylum Acidobacteriota; class Aminicenantia; order Aminicenantales; family Aminicenantaceae; genus JAFGMO01. The sequence continues at coordinate 39,705 of JAFGMO010000079.1, read as the reverse complement.
CTCGTTTTCCGGGGTATTTGGATTGGGGTCGCGCATTTTCCAGAACTCTTCGATAAATTCCGCTTTGGATTCACGGTCGGGAAGGGATGTATAAATCTTAATTTCTTCATCGGTCATGATGAGGCGTGTTTTTTCAAGGAATGATTTATAGAAAGGATCCTGTGGATCAATTTTCGGAACTGTCGAACTGCAGGAAACAGTCAGAAGCGCTGCCAGCAAACAGGCTGCCGGTTTCATTTTGCGCCATCCTTTCTGCGGCACGTGTGTTTATTCCTCAATCTGGCTCATCCTGAATACGATCCAGCACATTACTTTGTTTAACAGTTTGGAAAAAATACTTAAAGTATTGTCCCCTAGAAAAGGACTGATTTGTGAGGATAGGAATGTTTCAGTGGGGGAAAGATGAATCCGCTAGAGGGAGAAAAATAAAATCATGGATGATTTACGGACAGGCTTAAAACTGAAATCCCAGGCCGACTCCTCCCTGAAGGCCTCCCAGTTGTGCCTTGACACCAGACGGTTTTACTTCGCAGTAGGTATAGGTGAACTGCAGGTCGAAGAAAATGGGGCCTCCTACGGAAAAAGTAAATCCCAGCTGGGCGATCCCGCCGATTTTTCCCTCATCAACCTTGCCGATGGGATTGTCTTCTTTAAAAAAGAAATAACCCGCTCCCAAGCCGAAATAGGGGCTTACACTTTTTTCCGGAAGACGGAATTTCAGGCCGAAATAGGCTGGGATAATCCATAGAGAGGTCTTTTCTTTGGTGAAAGTCAACTCGCCTTTTTTGAAGAAATAATCGCCTCCCAGCCAAATCCCGATTCCTTTCCAAATTGCCACCTCTATTTCCCCGCCATAGCGCAGCCCTCCTTCGTAGATATCGCGAAATGCCTCTTCCTGAGGATAAAAATAGGAGGCTTTCCCCATAATTTTGACGGTATGAGCATAGGCCATCCCGCATAAGGATAGAAGAAGAATAGCCAATATCGCTTTTGTTTTCATGAGTTCCTCCCTCGTCCAAGATTGATTGAGGCTTTTGATTTGGCTTCCCCAGGCTGGATAAAGTGGGCCCCAAAATTCAGTTTGTTCATCAATGTTAAGAAATTATCAGGTAGGCCGCAAGCCCTTCTTTTCCCGTGGTGCTGACGGCCACTAGCTTATACTTTTTCGCCGTTCCGGCTGTAACGTTTTTGTCCAAGAAGGAAAAGGTGCTCGAGTCTACTTCGGCCAGCAGAGTCCATGCCAAAAGAACTGCTTTTGAATAGATCCTGTAATGTGTTATTTTTTCATTATTGGGATTGGCATCCCAGTTAAGAACATTGATGGTTTGTTTCTGCAAAAGAGATCTGTTTTCAACCTGATCCCCGTGAAAGTTCAAGGGTGGGTAGATCATCTCTCCGACGTACTTAGTCAGGAATACGTCCCATTCTCCGGCGCAATTCGCCTGAAAAGGATGGTAGGTAGGATAGTCGGGAGAGATAGTGTAGCCTGTTAGGTAAGCCTCGTTGTCAGTGTCGATGGCAATGGCAGTGACTTGATCGTTGTCGCTGCCCCCTATGTAGGTGGAATGGAGATACATGCTTCCATCTGAAGCTATCTTAGTCAGAAAAACATCCTTAACGCCGTTAAAGGTCGTATCATAATCATCCGCTTTGACGGGAAAATCGGTGGAATCCGTCTGCCCGGCAACCCAGATATGGTGTTCGCTGTCCAGAGCGACGCCGTAAGCTCTGTCATCACCGTTTCCTCCAAGATAAGAAGAATAAACCAAATAATCGCCGTCGAGAGAGAGGCGGGTTATATACGCATCATGGGTTCCGCCGTTGAAGGTTTGATCCATAGCTCCTGTCGTAACCGGGAAATCCGATGAAGCCGTTTCTCCCGTAACGTAGGCATAGGCCTTGTTCCCCGAGACGCGGAGGGCTATCGCTCTTCCCGTGCCGCCCAGGGAACCTCCCAGCCAGGTGGAGTATACCAAGCCCGTACCCGTTGGGTTGATTTTGGTTACGTAGGTGCAAGGATAGTTGTAGGTCGTATCAAAACTGCCGGGAACCGTCGGGAAACCGATGGAATCCGACCAGCCCGTTACATAAGCGCACTCGTTGTTGTCCACCGCGATGGCATATCCTTCCTCATCGCCGGCCCCTCCGAGATAGGTCAAGTAGATGAGGTCGGATATCCCGGTTCCAGAGAGTTTTAACTTGAGGACAAAGGCTTCGGAAGGACCGCTTTTATATGTTTTAAAAGCTCCTGGTGTTGCGGGAAGGTCGGGAGACCAGGTGGTTCCCGTGATATATACCTTGGGGACGCTTCCGCTGGTGTCGAGGGCTAGACCGTATGGCCTGTCCTCGTGCCAACCGCCGATAAAGGTCGAATAGATCAGGCCGTTCCCAAGGGGGTTGAGTTTGACCACGACGATGTCGCCTCCCCCAAAAAATAAATTGCTGTAGGCTCCGGATGTGGTCGGGAAATCAGAAGAATCGGTCTCGCCGGTGATATAGATATTGAAAGATGAGTCTACGGCGATGTTTCCTCTGTATTCCCATTGAGATCCCCCGAGATACGTACAGAAAATGAGTGAGGAGCCTGTCGGGTCAAATTTGGCCACGAAAAGATCCTGAGATCCGCTCAAGGTTGTATCATAAGCGCCGGATGTAGCGGGAAATTTGGAGGATTGTGTATAGCCTACGAGATAGGCGTAACCTGCCGAGTCGACGGTGACCGAGTAAGCCCGGTCCCATTGACTGCCTCCAAGGTAGGTGGAATATTCCAAACCAGGGTCGATGAAAAGCGTTTTCTCCTTATCATATTTTCCCATCCTGAATGATATCCTGTTATCCTTATTGAGGGAATAAGAAGCGGAAACCGTACGTTTTTTTCCTTCGATAAACTGAAAGCAGGAGGGCTTGTTTTCTTTAAGCGTTCCGAAGGCTGTTTTTGCGACCAACCGGCCGCTGTCATCTACGGAGAGTTTTTTCACCCCGTCGAGCATAAAGACGATATCTTTTGCTCGGCCGGAAGGATAAACAACATACGCGGATTTTAAAGCTCCCCTTTCTCCTGAAAAGATACAGTCGATGCCTGGATACATATTTTCATATATCACTTTTTTGAATGATGGAACGTCGACGGACCACTGTTCAGGCTGCCTGCCGTTCAAATAATGAAACCGGGCTTGCTTTTTATTGATCCCTTTTAATCGAACGTCCCCTTCGGTTTCCAGGAATCGTTTTCTGACTATTTCCGACTGATATTCTTCACATTCGACGTTCTTGTCCCGGCCATCAGTCTTTTTCCCGGGATGGTTTTTTTTAACTTTAAAACTGAACACTACCTTGTGTTGGCAGAAAAAAACCGTTCCACCTCGGATTTTAGTGCCGAAACAGGCACGTTTGTCCCATTGGCCCTGGTTTTCCACGAAAGACAAGGACCGGCCGCTCAAAGCGTCAACACCAGTTGTGGATGAGGGACCGGTGGGAATGTTTTTTGCTTCGAATCTTTTCCCTCCATAAAAAATGACCAAAAAGATCAAAACAAAAACGAAAAGATAAAGGTGTCTGTTCATGATCTTTCCCCTGTAGATATTCACTTATAAATATAGTGACCAAGATGTATAAAAGCAAGTTCGAGGGGCTTGAAATTAAAATAATATGATATTTGAGCCTTTTCTAGTTATTCGTATTTCAGTGTCTTGACGGGATCAGCGGAAGAAGCCTTGAGGGATTGGTAGCCGATGGGAAGAGCCGCTGTGAGAAAGGAGAGAACCGCACTTAGGAAAAACACACCGGGATTCAGGACGGTCCTGTAGGCGAATGTCTGAAGCCATTTGTGCATAGCCCAAAAGGCGATGGGCCAAGCGATAATATTGGCCGCCAACACCCAAAGAAAAAAATCCTTGGAAAGAAGGCTGAGAATTTTCGGACTGGATGCCCCCAGGACCTTGCGAATGCCGATCTCTTTGGTGCGCTGTTCGGCGGAATAGGCGGATAATCCGAAGATTCCCAGGCAGGAAATAAAAATGGCCAGAACCGCGAACACGGAAAAGATCCGTCCCAGGCTTTTTTCAGATGAATAGAGAGCCTGAAGGTCATTGTCGAGAAAAGCGAAAGAATAGGGATAGCCGGGTGCCCATTTTTCCGACATCTTTTGAATGTGAGCCAGGCTCCCCGGAATGTTTTCCGGGGAAATCTTGATAAAGATAAAACGAAGAGCTTCCGAAAAGCGGGGGTTGATGGTTAAAATTTGGGGCATGATTTCCCTGTGCAGGGAGACATGATGGAAATTTTTGACGACTCCGATGACTTGTCCTTCCTGGTTCCAAAACTTGAGTCTTTGGCCGATGGGATGTTCGAAACCCATATAGCGGACCGCTTCCTCGTTGATAACAAAGTTGTATCGATCTGAGGTATTTTCTTTTAAAAAGCTTCGCCCCTCAACGATTTCCATATCGAATGTCTCAATATAGTCAAAATGGGAGATGGAATATCTCACATTGGGAATCATGTTGGGGTCCTTTCCACGCCATTCCACGCCTCCTGTTTTGTAGTCCTCGTCGAAAGGAAAAGCCTGACCTGCCGTAACATTTAGAATTCCCGGGTTTTGAAGGAGTTCATTCTTGAAACTGAGAAACCGAGCCTTCAAAGCCTGGTTGATAGGAATTCGAATGACGCTGTCCGCCGTGAATCCTAAGGGTTTGTTCCTCATGTACGTCAGCTGTTTGAATACGACGAGGGTACAGGCGATAAGAAGAACCGATATGGTGAACTGGCCGACAACGGTGGCCAGCCTGAGGAAGGGCCGCCGCTTCCTTCCCGGCCGAAAACCCTTCAGCGTGTTGACGGGTTTTGCCGAGGAGAGAATAAAAGCCGGGTAGATTCCGGACCCGGCTGTGACGAGGAGGGTCAAGCCTCCAAGAATAAAAAGAAGCTGGTGATCGAGAAGCGGCAAAAGGGACATCGTTTTGGAACTCATGGTGTTGAGAAGGGGAAGAAAAAGCCTGGCCAGAAATAGAGACAGGAATAGCGCCAAAAGAGTTGTCAACAAACTTTCGCTGAGAAACTGGGTGACAAGCTGTCTCTTATAGGCTCCGACGACCTTTCGCAGGCCCACTTCTTTGGCCCGACCACCGGCCCGGGCCGTGGACATGTTCATGGCGTTGACGCAGGCAATGGCCACAATGAAGACGGCGATCAAAGAGAAAATGGCGACGTAAATCCTGCGGCCGAAGGAAAGGTGGACTTTTGTCATGGGCATAAGACCGACCCTGAATGTTCCCGGCAAAGGATAAGGCGCACGTTCGTTTAAGGAACCGGCAATTTTTTCTTTGAGGTTATCGACATCGGCATTGTTTTCGAGCAGCACATAGGCTTGGTCTCTCCAGTTCCAATCCTCACTGAGAGGCTGTTCAAGAGGAGACAGAAAGTCGAATTGAATGTGCGAGTTTTCCGGAATATGAACCACCCCGGAGACGACAAGGTCCTGCCTGTCATTGAAGGTCAATTTTTTTCCCATGGGGTTTTCTTTGCCGAAATATTTTTCGGCAGCCTTATCTCTCAGAATAACAGCATTCGGTGCCGTTAAAGCCGTTTCCGGTTGGCCGTGGATGAAAGGGAAAGAAAACATGGAAAAAAAGCCGGGATCGACGAGAACGAGATTTTTTTCATAATAGGTTATCGTGTCTCCTTCTAGTGAGGTCGTCCGCAAATAACAGGAACTCAGATTTCCCAGTTCGTAAACTGGGGTAAGTTGGCTGATTTCCGGAAAATTTTCCGCTAAATAATAGGGCAGCGCATAGGGGACATTGAAGTCGACGATATCGTTGGGATGGGTAATGGTCACCAGGTACAAACGGTCTTTTTTTTCGAGGAAGGTATCATAGCTGAGCTCATCACGAACCCAGAGGGAAATCAGAATGAAACAAGCCATACCGACGGCCAGGCCTGTGATGCTTATGACAGCGGTCAGCGGGCTTTTTAGAATATTTCTCCAGACGATTTTGAGAGTGTTTTTAAACATGGTAGCGCTCCAGCAGAGTTGGTTTTTTAGAAAGGATGGTATGGAAATGATAATAGTCCTCCAGTAATTAAGAAGGGCTCTGTGTCTTCCCTGGGTTTCGGCCGTAGATATAAATTCTTCTTCCAGGTCGCCCAAGATGGCTTCATTCGAACGCCTGTTGACCAGGAATCGAAGCATTTTTTGCAGGATTTTTGGAGGAGATGTGTTTTTTTCTGTCATGTATTCCTCAGTTCTTGAGAAGCGCTTTTTCGGTCTCGGTGTCCCAAAGTATTTTTTTCAGCGATAAAGCCGTTTTGAGGGCTTTAATGCCGGCCGGGGTGATGGAATAATAGTGCTTTCGCCTTCCGCCCCGCTGAGGGAGCGGGTCTCCCAGGGTCATTATCAGGAATCCTTTTTTTTCCATTTTTTCCAGAGTGCTGTAGAGGGTTCCGTAAGGGAATGACCGGCCCGTTTCATGGGATATGCGCTGTCGTATCTTGACACCGTAAGCGTCTTCATTGAGCTTCCATACCGCCAGAAGAACCATCTCTTCAGTTAGGTTCAAATCTTTCATTTTGAATTTCCTTGCTCTATTTCTACGAATTATCGAAGAAATAGAGAAAAAAGTCAATACATTTTTACGAATTATCGAAGAAATAGCATCCGGAAAGGGGAATAGGATAGCCGGATGTTCCTAGGAATGATGAGTTAAGGGGGCCATCCATGGGCCCCCTTGTATTCTAAGAACCTGTGTTATTTTGTCAGATGATAGGTCAGCCCGATGGCGACGCCCAAACTCGTCTGTTTATAGGTTTCCAGAAAAGGACCGATGAGATAATTGATTGTTTTGTCATCATCCTGGTACATGACATAAAAAGCTCCCAGGTCAATATCGAACTTATTGTTGATGGTGAATTTGCCGCCGGCAGCCACGGCATTACTGGAAAGCTGGAAGTCGAGTTCGGACTGGTAGTCTTCGTTGACACCGACTTTTGTGTACAGGTATCCGGCACTGATGAGAAAACTGGGAGTGATGTTGTATTCGAGACCGAAGCCGATGTCGAAAGAATTGGAATCGACATAATCCTCCAACCCTTCCCAGTTGGCGCTTTTATCGAAAAACATCTGAAAGGTGAGCATGGCTCTGAGCTTTTCCATGAGGGCGTAATCCACGCCGACGGCCAGAATGGCGGGAATATCTTTTCTGAAGGAGTATCCATCGGGAAAGAGCCCCGAATCGTCTACCGTTGTGTCGTTCGTCAACTCCAGTTTTGTCTTGAATTCATATCGCACTCCGATATTCAGCTGTTCGACCGGTTTGAAGTGCAATCCCACGATGGGGGTGAATCCCGTTCCGGTCTGTTTGACCTCGAGGGACATATCCGATGTCAAAGCTGCGGTCAGAGGATCTCCAATTAACGTGAAAAACTGGGGAGCGGAGATCATAGCTCCCGTGGGATTGATAAGTGGGTGCTGCGGGTTGATCATGACGTTGCCGATGCTTCCCTCATAGTTATTGACAGCGCTGATATACCGGGCGCCGGCAGCCACAGAAAATGTGTCTGTTAGACCTATAGAAGCGTTGAGTTGAAAACCGTAGAAAACGGATTTTCCGTTGAAGGCGATATCCACTGAATAGGCTGTCGTGGGCAGGCCCATAAGTGTCAGCATGGTTGGCATCATGGAAAAAGAGGTCTCAAACGAAGGAAGGCCGCTGGCAAAATCGGCCGAGCCCCCGCCGGAATTCGGGCCGAAACCGAAAGACAGGGCAAATTTGCCCGTTTTAAAAGCTGCGAAAAAGCTAGGAAAAAAGGGTACATTCACTTCTCCCAGGTACTCAGACTCATTGAGAAAGGGGAAATTGTTGACGACCGTTTTATCCTGAAAAACTGTCTGGTTGTGAAAAGAGAAGTGAAATCCATCGTCCATCTGAAGCACACCAGCCGGGTTGTAATAGACGGCGTCGATCTCGGTCGACGCGCCCCGGGAAAGCAGACGGAGATACTGGGCACTCTGGTTTGTGTTGGTGATGATGGTTCCAAAAACCACCGGTGCCGTGAAACAAACTAGAGCGGTCAGGATTATTCCTTTTTTCATGTTACCTCCTGCATAACATTTGTAAAGTAGACTGTCGACACGGCCGATGTGATTTGTTTTTCATCTTCAATACCGCCACGTTGCTCGAAAGCGGTGGGAACCCGGTTGGAAAAAAGTTTTAGGGCGGCCAGTGTACAATCTTTTGCACCCAGATTTAAATTGGTTTTTATACCATACAGATTTATTTTTATAAATACAAGAAAAAAATGATTCTCTTCGTGGGGATTTTTCTTTTAACTCGGGTATTATTCGAATGAAGGTCGGCGGCACCATAATAAACCATCTTTATGCTCCTTTCTTTTGAAGAGTATACTACCTTCTCTTTTGATGAAAGGATCTTCTAGATGATTATTAGGCCCGGTCATCTCATTTATTAACAACAACTTAACATAAAATTTCAACAGAAAATCGGGCCACAAAGCCAATTTTCGCCCCAAAAAAGTCCAAATGGGACAGAAATTATCTAGAACAACTAATCTTATAGTTGACAAACTAAGTTATTAGTTGTATATTGGAAATGCGATGAAACAACTTACAAAAGCCGAAGAACAAATTATGTTTGTTTTGTGGGCCTTGGAAAAAGGGTTTGTGAAGGATATCATCGACCAGCTTCCCAAACCCAAACCTGCCTACAACACGGTCTCGACCATAGTCCGGATTCTGGAGAAAAAAGGATTTGTCGACCATAACTCCTATGGAAATTCTTATGAATATTTTCCGGTTGTTCAAAAAAAAGACTACACAAAAGCTTTCCTGAAAAATTTTGTCCGTGATTATTTCAGTGATTCTTTTACGGAAATGGTTTCCTTTTTTGCAAAAGACAAGGATATGAGCCTCGATGAATTGGAAGAGATCAAGAACAGAATCATTGAAGAAATCAACAAGCAAAAAAAGGACGAACATGAATGACATCCTTCAATATCTTTTAGAGACGGGGATATGCCTGGCTTTTTTTTATGGGATTTATTGGATTTTTCTTAAAAAGGAAACATTTTTTCTTTTTAACAGGATATTCTTGATCCTTTCCATCCCTCTGGCTCTTATCATTCCCTTGATCAATATTACATCGCCGTTCAGGACAAGTCCTCCCAGAATGAGCAGTGTTACTGCTGTTCCTTCGAACATGGTATCCGCCCCATCTTTCTTTATATATGATATTTTTTTATTGATATTTTTTCTGGGTGCCGGTTTTTTTCTTTTCCGGTTTGTGCTGCGGCTGGCCCAGATTCAGTTCTTGATACGGAAATGCGGATATTTTAATTATAATGGAGTCAAAGTCGTCTTGACGGACGAGGACACGGCTCCATTTTCCTTTTTTCACTATTTATTCATCAATAAAGAAGAGTTTGAGAGCCAGGGATTCGAAAGAATTCTCACGCATGAATGGGCTCATATGAGACAGTATCATTCCATAGACCTGCTTCTTATGGAATGTTTGACCGTAATTCAGTGGTTTAATCCTTTTGTATGGCCATACAAAAAATCACTAAAGGAAACACATGAATACTTGGCCGATCAGGCAGTCATTGCGCAGGGCTGCAGCAGGGTTAAGTATCAACTGCTCATCTTCGAGCAGCATGTGGGGCTGAAGATGTTTGAATTCACGAACAATTTCAGCCAGTCGTTAATCAAAAGGAGAATAACCATGATGGCAAAAAACAAATCAAAAGGAGGGGCAAGGCTTAAAGTCCTGCTGGTTTTGCCCGTGCTCATACTTCTTGTCTTGGTCTTTGCCGAATCCAAACCGGTAACGGACCAGGCCGAGCATGGGGCCGCTTTTTCAGAATCCGGAGTGCTTCATCAGCCGTATGCCTGGGACCAGGAAGAAAAGACTGCTAAGGAAAAGGAACTGGAAAAGAAAAAAAAGATGAAACTAATTCTAGAGCAGGAAACAGAACTCAAAAAGCTTTACGAAAAAACTGAAGATCCTGAGAAAAAAGTGGAGATTAAAGCGAAGCTTAATAAAATTCAGGCCTGGAAAAAGGAAAATGGCTGGGTGAAAACTGAACACGGGGAAAAGCCTTACACCGACATCGTCAAAGAGCTCAAAGCCGCATACGAAAAAACAGACGACCCCGAGAAAAAAAAGGAGATCAAGGAAAAACTCATGATGCTGGAGAAGGAATACGCTGCTGGAAAAGCCAACGGGAAATCGGAAATAATGGAGAATAAAAAAATAGAAGAGCTGAAGGCCCGATATTTGGAAGTGGATAAACTGCAGAAGATGCTGAAAGCCAAATATGAAAAAACCGATGACCCCGAAGTGAAGAAAAAACTCAAGGAAAAAGTCGCCTTTTTGGAAAAAGAAAAGGAGAATATCAAAAAGGTGATCACAAAGACAAAGGCCAAAAAGAACAAATAAAAGCGATTACCCGCATCGTCAAAAAGATTTTGTCGCCGCGAAAAAAGATCGGCAATTTCAGGGGAGCCGGGAAAAAATCCCTGCTCCCCCTCCCTTCTCAGCCTGAATAGTAGAGGGCATCTGTGCTATTCACGAGTCAATCTCGCCGCAGTTGCGAGGCGTCGGCGTATGAAGCTGTGCAGGTTAAAATTTTTCATCATACTTCGTCCAAAGAAAGTCCCCGAGCTTCCAGAAGGCTTCGGCCGCTTTCGCGGCGAAATCGATAGAATATTTGGTTAAAAACGATGCCGCTTTTTCCGGTGATGATTTATACAGCTCGAGAGCTTTCGCCTCAATCTCTTTTTGTTTACCGAGGGCTTCCGTCTGAAGTGTTTTCCTGATCTTTTCGACGTCTTTTCTCATATCACCCCATCGCTGGGCGGCCAGAGTGCTGGCTCTATTGTAAGCCCACCAGGCTGATTTCCGGCTGTATCCGTTACGGCCCTCAACGGTATAGGATTCCGGCATCCTCTGGACAGATGCATAAAAAGGAACCCAGACTGTTGTGGCCGGATTGTCGTAGCTGAGCCAAACGACGCCCCCGACCGGGTCGGGCATGTCGCTTCTGGACTGGGTGATGATGGCGTACATGCAGTACAATCGGGCTATCGGCCGTTCGCCTCTCCAGCCCCAGCCCCCGTTTATCTTGAACAGGGGATTCATGTCATAAGGCATAAAAGGATTGGCAAAGGGGCTTTTGATCATTTTCCCATCATTATCCGGAGCCACGATATTTTTTGTCATGTCGAAGTCCGTCCCCTCGAACGTGTCGCCGAAAATGTCGATAAGCTGTTCGAGAGTGACGGATTGGTCCGGCTTTACGGAAAAGGGATAATTTTCAGAATTGGGATGGAGCTTGAGGGAAGGGGCGATAAGGCTTAAAACCCGCCATTCCCTTCTTCTAGTCGCAAAGGAAGTCCGGCTTTCAGGGGAGTAGGCATAGCAGAATTCAAAAGGTATGCCGGATTTAGGGTCCCACCAGCCGTTCTCTACGGCGGCGCTAAAAACATTTTCCGAGGCTAAAAAATAATCCGGCTGTTTGAGGTTGATTTCCCGTATGCGGCTTCCATTGGCGCAGACCGAAACATGGTTATCGGGAACTCTTTGGGCAGCCCAGATGGAGCCTGTTTTGCCTTTTCCGGGGCCGAGAATCTCCAGATGCCAAACCTCGTTCTTATCGGCGATGGTTAGACATTCCCCGCCGTCGTTGTAGCCGAATTTTTTGGTCAGCTCTCCCGCCAGGTTGAGGGCCTCCCGGGCTGTTTTACAGCGCTCCAGCATCAGGCGGCAGAGTTCCTGGCAGTCGATAAGACCCTCATCGCTTCTGAGCTCTTCCCGTCCTCCGAATGTGGATTCCCCGATGGCCAGTTGATATTCATTCATGGAGGCATAGGCCGTGTTGATATATTGATAGGTTAGGGGAACCTGCGGAATCTCACCGATTTTTACTCTTTTGTATTGGGGCATAGGGCCGCTGTCGTCGTTTTCTCTTATGTGAACCGATGTTTTTTCTCCCGGTTTGTGCCTGGCTCTTGGCTGCACGGTGATGGCCGAGCCTGTTCGGTGGCTGTCGCATGTATGGGATGTAGTGACGAATCCGCTGCTGGAAGCTTTTTTTCCGACGGTGATCGTCGTACACCCTTCTTCATCTCCCAAAAAAGGAAGAGCCGTCATCAAAAGAAATATGCTGAAAATGGCTGCCTTTTTCATGGTTTTTTCTCCTTTTCCAATCATTTCGTTGATTCAGCCGTGTTCATCCGGCTTATCCAGGATTGTTACATTTTGCAGCTTTTACCCTAGATAAAAAAATCGAAATTTTCAAGTAAAATGAAGTTTGACAAAGTGGATGATAAAATGGGAGTATTAAATGGAATAAATGGGGGAGAATTCATCATGGCAAAAAAAAAGACAGCGTTTATAGGATTTTTCTTGACCATGAGCTGGTGTTTTCTTCCGGCATCGGACTTCCACCTGTTCGAATGTGGAGGAAAGGCGGGGACTTACGGTGGGGCGTTTGTCGCCAGGGCTGATGATCCCTCTGCAGTCTATTACAATCCGGCGGGAATTGCCTTTTTTGAGGGGATAAACATCAAACTCAATCTTCTTTACGGAAATCTGGGGCATGCTGTTGAAGGTGAAACTGTGGGCTCCCCGGTAAGGAGCCGTTCCCGGCAGTTTCGGGGTTCCTATTATTTTTCGTTTCAATTACTGAACGGAATAAGCTTTGGGATGGGTATGTTTGCTCCTTATGTTTTTGAGTCGAAATGGCCGCAGGATTGGGAGGATAGTCTGCGTTGTGTTCGCTCGAAATTAACTTCAACCACCATTCGGCCCGTATTGGCTTTCAGAATCAGTGACCGGTTTGCTTTTGGATTGGGACCGGATTTTATTTTTTCCGGCCTGGAATGGGCGCATACTTTACCCTTTTCATACTATAATTACAAAGGGGAGTTTATCGAAGAAGATATTCTAAAAAGCTTTGATGTCAGTGGAAATGCTGTGAGTTTTTCCGCGGGTTTTCTGTTTCACATTTCTGAAAGATTTCATGTGGGCGGCAAATACCAGCACAAAACAACCATAAAAAGCAAAGGGCTTTACAAGCTGTCGTATTTCCCAAGCCGGAACGCAACGTCTCAGATAACCCTGCCTTCCGAGGTTCTGCTAGGGTTTATGCTGTCACCCCATCGGAAAATATCTCTCCAGTTGGACTTTCAGTGGACCGGTTGGGGTGCGATAGAATCTTGGGATATTATCCCCGAATTAGAAGAAACGGAAAGTATCTCTCTTTATTTTTTGCCTGAGAGGGTCTTGCTGGAGGGGAAAGATAATTGGACTGTAAAGGCAGGAGTGGAATATCATCTCAACAGCGTGATTTCTTTGCGGGCGGGATATTCCCGGCACCAGAATTGGCAGAATGTACTGAATCCCGTATTCCCCAGCCTTAACCGGAATGTTTTTTCTGTTGGATTTGGATACGATGGTCCGATGTGGTCACCTACAGATAAAAGACAGATCGGTTTTTTTTCCTTTGACCTCTATTTCCAGGCCGTGTTTTCGAATAGAAGGGCGACTTCCACATCAGCCGGTGATCTGTATTATGATTCCGATTATTGGGTGTTGGGTATGGGTATCGGCTGGTCAAACAAGGGAACGTTTCCCAAAGGGACACCCTAATATAAATCGTTTGAGAGGCCTGAATCTGTGCCTTTGGGGAACGTCCCCGTTTTATTCATATCGGAGCGAGTCGGCCGGATTCGCGGTGGCGGCTCTAAGGGATTGGGTAGAAACCGTCAGCAGTGATACGGCCAGGGCCAAACCCGCTGACACTAAAAAGATTTCTAAGGCGATTTTAGTCCGGAAGGCGAAATTCTGCAGCCATTTGTTCATGAAAAAATAGGCCGCGGGACAGGCGACAAAAGAAGCCAGAATCACCCATGTGAGAAACTTTCGCGACAAGAGAAAATATATGCTTAGAATCGAGGCTCCCAAAACTTTTCTGACTCCTATCTCCTTGGTTTTTTGTTGGGCCGTGTAGGTGGCCAGTCCGAAGAGTCCCATGCAGGCGACAAGAACGGCCAGAATGGTGAAAACCGAAAAAACCTCGCTCATTTTTTTGTCGGAAAGATGCATGTTTTCAAAGCTCTCATCCAGGAAAAAATAATCCAGGGGATAGTTTGGAATCATCTCCCGCCATGTTTTTTGAAGGTCCGTTATGGTAGCGGAGATATTATGGGAACGAATGCGCAGGGAAAGATAATTATGGATAGTTCGCGGCGTAATCAGATAAGTGATGGCATGGGGAAGACGGTGAAGCGAATAGATATTGATGTCATTAACGACGCCGGCGATGAATCCTTTATATTCTTCAAAGGTGAAGCTTTTTCCTACGGCCTCCTGCGGGGAAGAATAACCTGCTTCCCGGGTTGTTAGTTCGCTGACCAAAATAGCCAGGCTTCCCTCTTCTGTGAGCGACCGGTGAATATTTTTCCCTGCTAGAATTTTTAGCCCGTAGGTAGAGGTAAATTCTTTGTCAACGAAATAAACCACCTGGCTGAGGTCATCCTCATTGTCTTGGAAATGAAAGGTGAGATGGGCGCTTCCCCTGGTCGGGACATAGGACGAAGTTGTTGTATTTTCAATGTTTGGATGTTTCAGGAGTTCATTTCGGAATGCCTCATAATTTTGCCGAAGGTCCTTGTTTAAGGAAATAACCAGAATCTGTTCCTTGTCATATCCCAGGTTCCTGGACTGAATGAATTTTATTTGTTTTTGGACAATCAGGGTGGAAAAGATGATGCCTATGGAAAGAAAAAATTGGAAGACAACAAGCCCCTTACGCAGCATGGTTCCGGAAGCCAGAGAAAAGGGGCCGGATTTCAGAACGCTGGACGGCCGGAAGGAAGATAAAAAGAAAGCGGGATAGATGCCGGAGAAAAATCCAACAATGAGGGCGGCAGCCGCCGTGCCGAGAAGAAATACCGGCGTGCCGAGGGAAGAAAACGGAATGTTTTTCCCTGTCAGGTTGTTAAAAACCGGCAAAACCAAAAAAACGATAAGAACCGCAATCGAAACAGCGAATAGACTGAGGATAAAAGCTTCCGCCAGGAATTGCTGGACAAGCTGGTTTTTCCGAGCTCCCGCTACCTTTCGAATACCGACCTCTTTTGCCCTGTTGAGCGCTCTCGCCGTGGTTAGGTTCATAAAATTGATACAGGCGATAACCAGTACGAATAAAGCGATGGCTGTAAAGACATAAACATAAAGAATGTTTCCCGTTGGTTCGATTTCCGATCTTAACCTCGAGTGGAGGCGGATATCGAGAAGAGGCTGAAGGCTGATGGTGTACCATGGATCTTTTCTCCAGTTTCTATGAATAAAGGATAGAAGCTTCGGATTTAAAAATTCAGCAGAGGATTTGTCATTGAGAAGAACGTAGGTGAAATGCTGGTAAAAGCCGGAAAAACTTTCGGTGTCTTCTTTCAGGCTGCAGTAAGAGGCGAGAAAGTCAAAATGGAAATGCGATTGGGGAGGAACGTCCTTGGCGATCCCGGTAACACGAAAAAGCATCAGCTCGCCGTCGTTATAAGGATCGGCTTCCATCATTTGGCCCATGGGATCGTTGCTGCCGAAATATTTTTTCGCTGTTTTTTCGGTCAATACGATTGAATTCGGCTCAGTAAGCGCTGATACCGGATCGCCTTTAACCAAGGGAAAATCAAAAACCGAAAATAGGGAGGGTTCCGCGAAAAAAAATCGGCGCTCATAAAACTTTTTTTCTTTATAGCCGACATACCTTTTGACGCCCTGCCCCATCTTGCGGATGCGAACGGTTTCAACAACTTCGGGAAAATCTCTTTTTAAAGCAGGGCCCACGCCAAAAGAACCGTTGGCATTTGTAGGACTTCCGTCTTCGGATGTAGAAAAGACGACTCTGTATATACGGTCCGCATTTTTGTGAAATCGGTCGTAGCTCAATTCATCCCGCACCCAAAGGAAAATAAAAATGGCAGAGGTCATGCCGATAGCCAGTCCGGCGATGTTGATGAGGAAGTACCCTTTTTGTTTTTTTATGTTCCTAAAAACAATCTTAAACGTGTTGCTTAGCATGGTTGTCCTCCAACGGATAGATTCTTTGATAAACTGCGGGATGGACTTAAGAATTTCCCGCCAGTACCAGCGTCGCGACCTCCAGTTTCCCTGACGTTCCGCCCGGTCATGGAAAAGTTCTTCGATATCCCCAATGAATGCTTCATCCCCTTCGTGGGGGGAGAGGATTTTCAGTAAGTGCTTAGCAAGTTTCGGCGGTTTGTTCATTTTAAATCTTATTCGAAAGCTTTCAGCATTTCGGAAACATCTTCCCATGCCGTGATGTTCAGGGACAGGTTTTCCTGAAGGACTCTGATCCCGGACTTGGTCAGTTTGTAATACCGTTTGCTCATTCCACCCCGCCGGGGGGTGGGTTTTCCTTTTGAAGCCATAAGAAATCCTTTTCTGACCAACCTTTCGAGAGGAAAATAAACACTGCTCACCGTAACTTCTTTTCCCGTCAAGCAGGCGATAAACTTATAGACAGAAATGCCATAGGCCTCGTCTTTAAGTTTTAAGACTGCGATGAGTACCAATTCCTCGAGTTTTGTTAATAATTCCATGATATAACCTTTATTTTTTCTGATTATCTAAATAAATATACGCTGGCCAAGCTGAAAAGGTTTCTCTTTTGAAAAAATTATTAAGGGCGCTTTTCTTAACAAAATGTTGAAAAGTTTTTGACATTTTCATGACAACTTTTTTTCAGACCGGATTATATTTCCAACTGAACGGGGAAAAAAGCCTAGAATGTTTCGTCTGTCAAAACAACAACGAGAAAATTTCTTGTCACTTTATTCCTATCCTTTTAAAATGATTCTAAGCTCATGCCTTAAAAGGGAAAAATCCGCTGTTCGGTTTGGGAGGAGGAATGCATAAAAAAATTTTTGCCGTTTTCCTATTTTTAATTTTTTTTAGTTTTTTCACAGCTAAAGCTTCCGCCCGAATAAACCCGGTCTTCGACAGGCAGGAAAAAGCCTTCTCGTCCCTGCGTATTCTGACCATCAATGTCTGGTCCGGCCTGAATTACAAAGGGACTCTCCGCATGGGGGAGTATGAATCCAAGGAAATGAGAGAAAAACGTTTCCGTTTGCTGGTGAAGCAAATACAAAATGTCAAACCGGATGTGATTTTTTTGCAGGAAGCCAACCCGGTGGGGCGGTATGGCGCCCGGCTGGCAAGGGCCCTGAAGTATGACAAAATCCACCAGGTTGCCCTTGGCGGCGTCAAGCTGGGACCACTGGGTATACCTACCAACCTGAAGGAAGGCAATGCCATACTGGCTCGCCCGGAACTGCATCTGAAACTTCATGATGTCTGGAAACTGTCGGGTTCTTTTGGATTGTTCGGGGACATTCTGACCTTCCATTTTGATGAATCGATCTTCGCTCTGGCGGGTCGTATTTTGGTAGATTCCAGACCGGTATTTCTGGTTAATACCCATCTTGTCGCTTCTCCTTTGGTGAATCAGGAGCTTATGGCGCGGTTCGAGTCGCTTATAGAATCAAAGCAAATATCTGAGGATGAGTACCAAAAAGCCCTTAAAAAACACAGATCGGTTCGACGGCGCAGAGAAAAAGAGATTGTTCGATTGGCCCAAAAAATAAAGGGGCTGCCGGCCGGAGCGCCCGTGATTTTGGGGGGGGATTTTAATGTGCCCGTTCAAGCCCCGGAGATGCGCGTTCTTTTTCAAGAGGAATCCGAAAGGATTCATTTTCTGGATTCTTATATGGGGAAAAAGTCAGGTGCCGAATACACCTGGAATCCGTCGACAAACAACAACATTCAGCTCGCCCTTAAAATTTCTTCAAACGAAGAGGAAAATCCCGGCGCTTATGAAATGCTAAGCCGCTTGGATGAAAAAAATCCCAAGCGGATTGACCATATTTTGCTCAGTCAGCATTTTTCTCCCGAGAGTATCAAATCGTGGCGGGTTGTCCTTGACACGAAAGAGGAAGGAATTCACGTTTCCGATCACTACGGCGTGTTGAGCGAGATGGACTTACATCATGTGTTGGCTCAGGTTCCTCGAGAAGAAGCAAAAATGAAAAAAACGGACAAAGCCAAGTTTGAATTTTTGCCCATTCTCATGTGGGATACGGATATCGGCGTGGGATACGGCATCAAGCTTTTTTATTTTAATCCTTTTCGATTGAACGAATCTTTTGACCTTGTTCTCTTCAACAGCACCAAAGGGGAGAGGTGGTACCGCCTGGTTTTTTCCTGGCCCGATTTTGAACGCCGCCAGGGGAAAAAATACCCGATCTCATTTGATATCATGCTGGATTATGATAAGTATCTGAAGAACAATTTTTTCGGCATCGGAAGTGGATCCGCTTTTGAAGACAGAGAAAAGTATACACGGGAGCCTTTTGAGATAACCTTAACGGCGAGCCGGGGGTTCAGCCCGACACTGGTGGGGCAATTCGGCTTGAGATACAAGACGGTTGACAACTATAATTTCGAAGAAAACAGCCGGCTTGTCCATACTCCCCCTGAGCTCAATACGGGCCGGGCCACCGTTTCTTCGTTGTACGCCAATCTTCGTTTTGATACGCGGGACAGCTTCATCAATCCCTCTTCCGGTCTGGTTCTTCAGGGCGAAGCGGAATTTGCCTTTAAAACATCTTTTGCCAATTTCGGCTATAAAAAAATCGCCGGGTGGATTCAGTACTATAAGATCCTCCTTTATCCCAAAACCGTCATGGCCCTGCGTCTCAATGTCCAAAATCTTTTTGGCGAAAACATTCCTGTTCAGTTTCTGCTTCCCATCGGAGGAGGGAGTACTCTGCGCGGGTCGCCTCAGGACCGGTACCTGGGCAAGGCTTCCGCGGTTTTTAACGGAGAGCTGCGTTTTCCTCTGTTCTGGCGCTTCGGCGGAGTGGTAGGTTTTGATGCGGGAAAGGTCTGGGATTCGCTGGGCGATTTTGATTTTAAAGGCTGGGCGGCCAATCCGACCGTCGGATTGCGTTTTTACATGAGCCAATTTTTGGTCAGGCTCGATATCGGCTTAGGAAAGGACTCCACCGGACTCTATTTCAATTTTGGACATGTCTTTTAAACCTTTGATTTTAAAGATGAGCCTGCCGGTGGTCAAAAGTTGAGAATAACTTTTGCGCAACATTTTCCTCAAGCGGCTGGTTATAATTAAAGAACAGGTACATCTTCGAAGAGGAGGAATCATGGGAAAAAAACGAACCAAACCCGGAAAACGCTTATCAAACGCCGCTTTTTGTTCGGTTCTGCTTGCCATCTTCATGTCTTTTCCTGAAAAAGCCATCTCGGCCTTGAACGTGGTGGAAGGTCCTTTGGCAAAAAAGCTGGATGTGTACCTGTCGCGGATTACGCCCTTTGGTTTTTCGGGAGCCCTTCTTGTTGCCAAGGATGGCCGGATTATTCTCAATAAAGGATACGGAATGGCCATTAGATCCCAAAATGTTCCCAACACTTCCGGGACAATATTCAGCACGGGATCGGTGACCAAGCAGTTTACGGCGGCCGGCATTATGAAGCTGGAAATGATGGGCAAACTGAAGACCGAAGACCCCATCACGAAATATTTTGAGAACGTACCCGGGGACAAAAAGGAAGTCACTCTTCATCACCTGCTGACCCACACCTCAGGAATCATCGATGCTTTGGGTCCGGATTTTGTTGCGGCGCCACGAGACGAAACCATGAGAAAAACATTGGATGCTCCCCTTCGATTCAAACCCGGTGAAGAATTCGGCTATTCCAATGCCGGATACAGCATGCTGGCTGCCGTGATCGAAAAAGTCTCGGGCCTGAGTTATGAAGAATTCATGCACGAAAACATCTTTATCCCGGCAGGAATGAAATTCACCGGCTATCGGTTGCCCGGGTGGGACAAGAAGACTGTAGCCCATTGGTATGTGGGGGAGAGAGACAACGGGATGCCACTGGAAAAAAAATATCCGGAGTGGCACCTTCTTGGAAATGGAGGCATTCTTTCGACGACGGAGGATATGTACCGATGGCATTTGGCGCTCCTCGAGGACAAAATCCTTTCCGCTGAAGCCAAAAAAAAGATGTTCACCCCTTTTCTGAATGACTATGGATACGGGTGGGATGTTTTGTATAGAGATATGGGCCTTTTGATCCAGCATGATGGAGGAAGTACGCTGGGCAGCAGTTCCGAAATGCGGCGGTATATTGATGCCGGTGTGGTGACGATTTTGTTCTGCAATCAGAGCTACGGCAGGGAAACCTTGATGAATGCCGTCCGCGATAAAATAGAAGCCCTTGTTTTCGGAGGTGATGTCTCCCTTCCTCCGGAGGTCAGAACGGCTGATACTGTAAAGCTACACAAGTATGAGGGAAAATATCCACTTTCAAGCGGGGGATCCCTTACCGTAAGGCAAGAGGGAGGAAAACTTGTGGTCTCCGCCCAAGGACAGGATGCCGTCACGGCGCTTTTTGCCCCGCAGTACCCCGATCCCGGTTATTTTGAAGAGCTGAATTCTCTTTCAGTGGCTGTATTTGAAAAGGTTCTTGAAGGAAATTACGAACCGTTATCGAAGGTGCTTCATGAAAGGGAGAAACGCTTCAAGCGGGTCAAAGATCTTATCGAAATGCGAATGAAGATGGTTATGGAGAGGACGGGGGAACTTAAGGAAATTGTTTCAAGGGGATCTTTGCCCACTGATTTTGACGGCCAAAAGGCGGTCAAAACATATATTGAGTTTAAAGGTGAAAGGGGAGGTTTCTTTTTGGTCCTGTATTGGCAGGGCAAAAAAAATGTGGGAGTCGGTCCAACACCTCCACCGGGCGAGATGTCCATACCTTTTATGCCTCTTTCGGAAACGGATTTTGCCGGTTACAGGATAGATTCGGGCATCAACACCCGGCTCATTTTTGAACGGGACGATAAAGGGAATGTTTCCGGATTGAAATTTCCCGGTAAAAAGTAAGGAACCTCGTTTTCTTCATTTTGATTTTTCACTTTACAATTTGTGAAGCAAAAACGAGACGTATGTTGTATTTGCCGGCCAGGTGTAGGTTCCGTTTTAGGACATTGAGGGTTTCACTTACGGGATGACAGATTCCAACAGCCATGCCTTTCTTTTGGCCCATTTGAAAAAGTTCGATGAGCTGCCGCCGGATAGATGTTTCATCTCTTTCGGCGTCCAGAAAGACATGTCTGTAGGCAGAGGGGATTCTCAGGCTTCGTGCTGTCTGGTAGGCAGTGGACCCTCCCGTCGTCATGCTGTCAATGAAATAAAGGTTCGTTCCTTGTATTTGCTCCAGGATGATCCGCATCAAATCCTCGTCCGCCGTGATTTTGGAACCCATATGGTTATTGATTCCCTTGATAAAAGGGACCTGTTTGAGATTTCGGCTTATTGTTTCGATGATTTCTTCTTGTTTCATATCGGCCCGGATGATGCCTTCGATGTCATTGTAATGACCGTCGTTGCTGAGGGATTCCAGAGGAAGATGGAGGATTACTTCCAGGCCCTTTTGATGGGCCAGGGAAGCGGTTTCATAGCCCAGGGGGCTGTAAGGGAGGATGGCTATAGTCAGCGGTTGTTTGAGTGCGAATATTTCTGAAACGGCTTCAAGACTGTATCCCATATCATCTATGATGAGAGCGACCTTACCTGCTTGCCGTCGGTACGGAATGGTTTTGGGAGCTTCCTTTTTAATTTTTGTGCAGGAGAAGAGCAAAAAAAGTCTCTGTTGAGGAGCTTGAACGAGTTCCCATAGGAAGTAGTCCTTGTTCGGGTCATGAAGCTCCTCTGTTTTAATAACAGAAACCTGGATATTCTGAAAATACTGTTCCAACCTGGGACTCAGGCTTTCGTATTGATCGGAAGAGAGGTCAACTTTGAGATGAAGGACATCCGCCTGATCCCGGTATTTTTGGATGAAATCTGGTGAAATACCCAGATATACCAAACGTTCATCTACGATATTTTCCAGGTTTTTAATGGGAACGCTGGATTCTTTTTTCAAAATAAGATCAAAAATAAAGGCTTTTTCGCCCTGCTTCCAACCCAGGTAATCCAGGCCAAGGAGTGCCGAGACAGCCAAGAGAATCAGGATGGAATACAATGTGCGAAGAGTGAGAAGATGACTTTTTCCGGGAACATGATTATTTTTTGGCATAATATGAAGAATTTACTGAGGAAAAGACAGCCGTGTCTTTTGAAGATAAATCTCGTCCCCACGACTGTCGCTGGGAATGGAAACATCCGGTTTGATTCCCGCATCCCAAACCTTCTTTCCGGAGGCGAGATGGAAAATTTCGGATGTCAGCAGGAGGCCTGAGCCGTCTTCCAGAATAAAAAGCGTCTGTTTTGAAGCCAAACCTGGTGTTATACGGCCGATGATTTTTGCCCGCTTTGCTTCCTTGAGCGCACCGGCAACGATCTCAGCCGGGCCCATAGTGCCGAAATCCGTCCAAACAAAAAGTTTAAGATCAGGAAGCGCAGGCGGCTGGCTGCAGTCCAAGCTTTGGCTCTTTTTCCCCTTTTTCGTGAAATACCCGATCGTGTCCGAGTCGATGAATATATCGAGAAATTCTACGGCTTCTTCGATGTCCCCTTCGCCGCAGTTTCTCAGGTCAATAATAAGTTTAGTCGTCTTCCCCTTAAACCGGGGAAGGATATTTTCCCGTATTTGTCTGACTAGCGGAGCGTAAAAATGGTGAATAACCAGCACCGGCATATTTTTTTCGACTTCCCCTAGGGAATAATGATTATTGTGAAGGATGATCTTTCCAAGGGAGACATCCAGGGTTTTATTTGCACGAACGACCTTCAGCTGGATTTCTTCCGGCCGGCGGCTTTGCATAAGGAGGCGGGTTTCTATCAGGCTCATCAAGAGCGTGGATTGGTTATCGACGGCGGTTATGGAATCTCCGATCTCTAAGCCGGCCTTTTCCGCCGGAGATTCTTTTACCAGACCGATCACCCGCGGATAGAGTCCATAGTGTTTATAGAGGATGACTCCCGTTTCATGAATCTCCGGGTCTCTCCGCTGCTGGAACATGGAAAGCTGGTCCGGAGTCAGATAGCTGGACATGATGTCTAAGGAATCGACAAGTCCGCGGAAAGCTCCGGACATGGTTGTCACCGGATCTGTTTCCGTGATGTATTGCGATTTGATCAAGCGGGTGACGTCGACCATAAGTTCAAATGTTTTTTTAGGAGAAGTTTTTGGGGAATTTTCGGGAAAAAATTTCATTTCCACCATAAAAAAAAGGGGAACGGCAACGGCCAGGGAAAGAAGGAAAAATCTGATTTTGTTCTTTAGCATTTTTCTTTCGCGACCAAATAATATTTTATCTTCCGCTTATTCACAACTTCACACCAACTAAAAATTTTATCATCTTCTTTTCAACCATTGCAAGGGATTTTCGGCTTTGATTTTTTTGCGGATTTCGAAATAGAGGGTGGCTCCTTTAACGGACGTAAAATCCCCGACAATGGCTATGGGATCTCCAGCCTGGACATAATCGCCTTTTTTTACGAACATGTCGGAGCAATGACCGTAGAGGGAATAGTAGCTTAGCCCGTGGTCGATGATAATCACATTGCCGTAGCCTCTTTGATATGATGAGAAAACCACCTTGCCGGGATGAACTGCCTTGATCGTATTGTCTTCCTGAGGGAGGATTTCGATTCCGTTGTTCCTGGTTTTTGTTTTGTAAACGGGATGTCTTTCTTCTCCATAATGGCTGATCACTTTTCCATTCAGGGGCCAAGAAAGATTTCCCTTTTTTTCATACATGGGAATAACGGGTACAAACTGGCCTTCACCTTCATTGATGATTTTTTGGATGAGATTCTGAAGCTGTCTCTTTCGTTCCTCCCGTTCTTCCAGAGCTTTGATGTGAAATGATTTGTCCTTTTGTATACTTTTGATGAGATCGTTGTTGCGTCTTTGCTGCTCATCCAGTTCCTGCTTTTTTTGTCTGTCCTTTCTGATAAGTTCCGCGAGTTCTTCCGTTTTTTGAGCGAGTTTGTTTTCGGCTTCATGAAGGTTGTTCAGGTTTTGTATGTATTCGGAGAGGACCTTATCCTGATGGCGTGCTAAAAGATTCAGCCTTTTGCTTTCCGTTATCATGGTTCCGAGGTCTTGAGCTTGAAGAAGGAAATGGAAGAAATCCAGCTTTCCGTATTTGTAGAGGGAAACCAAGGTTATCTCAGCGGACTTCTTATTCTCGGCAAGTTTTGGTTTGATCTGGGCGATCTGCGCCTGGATCGTTTTCCGTTCTTTTTCGGTTTGTTGATGCTGCATGTCCAAAACAGAGATTTCTTTTTTGGTCAGCCTTTTTTTCAGGCCGATTTCCGAAAGCCTGGCCAGAATCGAATTCTCCCTTTGTTCCTCCTGTTTGATCCTTGCCTTGAGGTCTTCGATTTCCTTGTTGATTTTCTCAAGGCGTTTCTGGTAGCTGGTAATCTCTTCCTGGGCCGGAACAGGAGAGAGTGATAAGGTTAGAAAAAACAGGGCCGCTCCACAGAGCGCGGATGAAGCGGGGATGGGACCTTTTGAATGAAAGATGAATCCGCCATGGAATCGGATTCGTCTTTTTTTTTCCAGCATTATTTTCTGAGAAAAAAAATGATTCCTCCTATTATACCAATGATTAAAGTAAAAGCCACGTCCGCGATGGCTGAAAAGGCCAAAGCGGCCGATCCGCTGACGGCATAAAAAGAAAATATTTGAACATAAAGAAGTTCTCTCGCTCCGTGTCCGCCCAGGGTGATGGGGATGGTCAGAATGATAAGGACGATGGGGATGAAAATGAAATAATCCGAAAAGGGGATGGCAAGGCCGAGAGCGATGCCTACGAGATAATAATGAACGATGACGTTTACCTGAAGAAGGAAAGCCCAAAAGAGCGCTTTGAGAAAGGCCGCCTTTTTTTCTTTGTAAACGAGACCTGTTTTTCTGAATTCATTGATCTTGAGCCTCAATTTAGCCATCCACCCTTTTTCCGGTAAAAGGGACAGGAGCTTTTCACCGGGGGGAAGGAAAAAAAGACCGATACAGGCCAGACCGAAGAGGCCAACGGCCAGGGATACCCAGATGACGGGAACCCGGCGGGCCATGTCCAAACGCAGCAGGGAAGCGGCTAAAGAGAAAAAAAGCAGGATAATGATTCCCGTTAAGCGCTCGATAAGGACAACGGCCGTTGAACCCAACAGGGAGCGGGAATAACGGGATCCGTCCCAGATACGGACGGCGTCCCCTCCGAAGCGCGTTGGAAGAAAATTGTTGAAGAAGGTTCCTACCAGATAGGATTGGGCGAGATAAGCCAGGGGCACGGAATCCCCCTGGGCTTGAATCAGGATTTTCCAACGAACGGCGCTGATGAGAAGTCCTATGGCATGAAGGCTGAAGGAGAGCAAAATCCAGATAAAAACGGCGTTTTTGATGTGGGCCAAAATACCGGCTACGGGGACTTTGAAAAACAGAAGATAGGCCAGAATGGAAAAGCTGATGACGAACTTAAGGGCGGATTTCAGGTATTTTTTCTGAAAATTCATTCCCGAACTCGATCAGAGAGGGGATTTCTTTTTTTTGAAGAAATAGTCGTTGGTCACCTTTCCTACAAGG
The DNA here is from genome assembly GCA_016927475.1 of Candidatus Aminicenantota bacterium. Classification (GTDB taxonomy): domain Bacteria; phylum Acidobacteriota; class Aminicenantia; order Aminicenantales; family Aminicenantaceae; genus JAFGMO01. Next base: position 14,041 of record JAFGMO010000079.1, on the reverse strand, counting down.
CCGCTGAGAATGAGAAGCGTGATCAGGTTGGGCAGGGCCATAAAAGCATTGGCCATATCCCCTACATTCCAGATGATGTTCAGGTGTTCTCCCTGAATGTTGGATCCGATAAAAAGTAAAATGAGAAATACGATCCGGAAGGGAATGACGATTCGGACTCCGAAGATATACTCCAGGCATTTTTCCCCGTAATAGCACCAGCCGAGGAGGGTGGAATAGCCGAACAAAAGAGAGCTTATGGCGATGATATAACCGCCGAAGGGGATGACTGAGTCAAAAGCTTTGGCAGTCAGCTGGGTGGAAGTATACTGCTCCGCCGCCCGGAAAGCCGGTGTCATGAGGTAGAGCCCGGTAATAACGATGGACAGTGTCGTCAAGGTGTTGACGACGATGGTATCGATGAAGGTGCCGGTCATGGCAATCAGCCCGTTCTTGGAAGGATCGGATGATTTGGATGCCGACTGGGCGATAGCGGCGGATCCCAGTCCGGATTCATTGGAAACCAGGCCGCGCCTTACACCAAGGGCGATGGCATCCTTGATGGAGGCGCCGATGAGGCCGCCTCCGAGGGCTTTGACCGAAAAGGCCGATTTAAAGATGACCGAAAGGGCATGGGGTAAATTGGTGATGTTGGCGAAAATGATGACCAGTGAGCCGGTGAAATAGAGGATGATCATGGTCGGGACCAGCCTTTCCGAGACGCTGCCGATGCGTTTGATACCCCCCAGGACAACCATTCCCACAACGGTGGTGATAACCAGGCCGGTCAGCCAGAAGGGGACGTTGAACTGGTCATTAAAAACGAGGGCCATGGAGTTGGACTGGGCCATGTTGCCCGTGCCGAAAAGGCAGGCGATGGCGCCGCAGACGGCGAAAAACAAACCCAGGAACTTGGAAAGGTGCCGGTTTTTGATGCCGTTTCGGGCGTAGTACATCGGACCGCCCGACATCTCACCCTTCTTGTTTTTTTCCCGGAACTTGACGCCGAGAAAACCTTCGGCGTACTTGGTAGCCATACCGAAAAATCCCGCTATCCACATCCAGACGGGAGCTCCCGGGCCGCCGGTGGCGATGGCCGTAGCCACGCCGGCGATGTTACCGTTCCCGACCGTGGCGGCCAGGGCCGTCATCAAGGCCGCGTAGGGGGAGATGTCACCTTCTTCTTTGTCTGTCGAATCTTTGTGCCGGGCGCCTAGAACGACCATCTTCAGGGATAAAAACAAACGTCTGACCTGAACGAAACGGCAGAGAACGGTAAGAAGAATTCCCGTTCCCAGCAGGAGAAGGACCATTAAGGGGAACCACATGAAATCGCTGGCCTTGACCGTGAAAATCAGCACCTTGTCCAATGTAGAGAGAGTGATAACCTGTTCCTCCAAAACCAGGCTTTCGTCAGGGTCCTTGATTTCGACGACTTTTTTGAGTTTGGTCAGGCCGTGGAGGTCCATCTTGACCTCGTAGTGGCCGGCCGGCAGGTCCTTGTAAAAGAAAGTGCCGCTTTTGTCAACCTGGGTGACATAACGCTTGAGCTCTTTGCTGATGGGGGTCAAAATGACCTGTCCTTCCATCAGAAGCTCCTGGCGGTTTTGAAGAGTGACTTTGCCTTGGATATCGGCCGCCTTCAGATCCTGGAAACCGAGAATACAAAAGATAGCGATGAAAAGGAGGAGACATTTTTTCTTCATGGTACCCTCTATCATAGAATGTCTTTGATCAAAAATATGAGGATGGCGATAATGGCCAGAGGGGCCAGAACCTTGATGTTAAAAACCCAGAAGGGCCCGAGTTTGAAACGGGGATTTCCCTGGGAGATTTCCTTGATCGCGTTTTTAACCTTCCAAATATAAACAAGAAAAATACAGATGAAAAGGGCTCCTACCGCCAGCATAATATTGCCGAAGATAAGGTCCATTTTTCCCATGAAGCCCCATTTGGTGAATAGCGGGACTCCTCCTTCGGAAAGGGCCGAAGGGATTCCCAGGAGAAAAATAAAAATGCCGGCCAGAAGCGCTGCCTTCTTTCGGGACCATTTTTTTTCGTCGATAAAATAGGATACCGGAACTTCAAGGAGGGAAACGGTTGATGTCAGGGCGGCGACGAGAAGGAGAAAGAAAAAGATCATCCCGAATACAAATCCTCCGGGCACTTTTGAAATAATAATGGGAAACACCTGGAACATGAGGCCGGTGCTGACCTCGAATCCTTTGGGGTCGAATCCTGGTGTGGCGAAAAGAGTGGGAAAGATAATGATTCCCGTCAGAAGCGCGACCATCGTATCGGAAAAGCAGACCCAACCGGCCGATGAAACGAGGTTGTCCCGCTTGGATATATAGCTTCCGTATGTCAGCAAGATGCCCATTCCCAGGCTCATGGAGAAAAACGCCTGGCCTACGGCAAAAAACAAAACCTCGATGTCGAACTTGGAGAAGTCGGGTTTGAGATAAAAGGAAAGTCCTGTTTCCGCTGCCGGAAGAGTGACGGCCCGCACCGCTAAAAAGATGATCAGGATAAAAAGAAGAGGCATCAACAGCTTGGCGAATTTTTCAATACCGCCCTTCACGCCCTTGGAGATGACGAATACCGTGATGCCTACAATGACGAAAAGACATAAAAAAACGGCCATCGGATTTTTTGCGAATTGAAGAAAAGTTTCGGCTGAAGCTTCCCAGGTCACATCTCCTTTGAAAGAGCCGGTGATAATTTTGAAAAAATATCCGGCCGCCCATCCGGCCACAACACCGTAGTAGGAAAGGATACAAACACAGGTGACGATCGCCGTGAACCCGACGAGCTTCCAGGGAGTTCGCGGTTTTATGGTTTCGAAAACGCCTACGGGATTTTTTTGAGTGTGGCGGCCGAGGGTCATTTCGGCCAGCATAATGGTGAAGCCTATGAAAAAAACGGCAACGAGGTACGTTATAACGAAAACAGCCCCGCCGTTTTTGGCCACGTTCAAAGGGAACCGCCACATGTTGCCCAGTCCGATGGCCGAACCTGATGCGGCAAAGATGAAAGCAATTTTTGAGCCCCAAGCCCCTCTTGAGGATGCCGAGCTAATGCCGTTTTTTGTTTCCATATCGATGCCCTGTCGTTATTTTATGTATTATATTCCTGTTTTATTCATAAGCATGCCGGCAGTTGGAATGTTTTTTTGGAGTTGAACCTGAACGAAAAGAAAAAACCACATGTTTAGGAAAGATGCATCCAGCCGGCCTAGGACGAAGATTATTCGCATCATATATCGGCATTATTTTATGAATAATGCAGGTTATCATAAAAGTAAAGACAGGTAAAGAAAAAAGCGGACCGTTGAATTTTTGTCATGAAATACGGACTTACCGGTTCATTTTCTTGCTGAATAAAACGCTTAGCCCGTCAGCGTTCGAATAAAAACAAGGATAATAATGATGGCTACGGGAGCGAGAAACTTGATATTGAACACCCATAGGGGTTTGAGCCGGAATCGGGTATTCCCAAAGGAGATCTCTTTTATGGCGTTCTTGATCTTCCAGACATAGGACAGGAAAATGCTGATGGCCAGACCGCCTAAAGCCAGGACGATATTGCCGAAAACAAGGTCCATCTTGGCGAAAAAGCCCAACTTTGTCAGAAAAGGCACCCCTCCCTGGGAGAGTCCCGAAGGAATTCCCAGTAGAAAACAGGAGATGCCGACGATATAAGAAGCCTTTTTACGGCTCCAATTTTTCTCATCCACGAAATAAGCCACCGGAACTTCAAGCATGGAAATGGTTGATGTCAGGGCCGCCACGAGGATCAGGAAAAAGAAAAAGAATCCGAAAACCGCTCCCCCCGGAAGCTTGGAGATGATCATGGGAAAAACCTGGAACATCAGCCCCGTGCTCACTTCGAAATTTTCCGGGGAAATGCCTGGAGTGGCGAAAAGCGTGGGAAAAATGATGATTCCGGTTAAAAAGGCCACCAGAGTGGTGGAAAAACAAACCCATCCGGCTGAGGAGACGAGATTGTCTTTTTTGGAAAGGTAACTTGCATAGGTGATCATGGTTCCCACGCCGATACTCAGCGAAAAAAAGGCCTGCCCGACGGCGAAAAACAGCACTTTAGGGGAGAGCTTGCTCAAGTCGGGTTTAAGGTAAAAAGCCAGTCCTTGTCCGGCGCCGGGCAGAGTGACGGCCCTTACGGCCAGGATAATGATCAGGCCGAAAAGGAGGGGCATAAGAACCTTGGCGAACCTTTCAATGCCGCCTTTAACACCTTTGGAGATAACGAATGTTGTGATCCCGATGATCACCAGAAGACAGAAAAGCACTTCGACGGGGTCGGCGGCGAAGTTTTTGAAGATGCCGTCTGAGACCTGCCAGGTGATATCACCCTTGAATTTTCCGGCGATGGTTTTATAAAAATAGCCGAAGGCCCAGCCGGCTACGACTCCGTAATAGGAAAGAATGCAGGCGCAGCCCGTCACTCCCAAATATCCGGCCCATTTCCAGGGAGTGCCAGGTCTTATAGCTTTGTAGGCCCCTACGGGATTTTTGGCCGTATGGCGGCCGAAAACGAATTCAGCCAGCATCACCGTGAAGCCGATGAAAAAAACGGCGATAATGTAGGTGAAGACAAAAACAGCTCCGCCGTTCAATCCGACCATCAACGGAAACCGCCAGATGCTGCCCAGTCCAATGGCCGAGCCCGATGCGGCAAAAATAAAAGCAAGCTTTGAACCCCAGTTACCTCTTTGTTTCAATTCTTGGCTGTCCATGATCGTCTCCTTGTCGTTATCTGATGCGTGCCGTCAAACATTTCGTGTTTTTACACTTTTACCACAATCATTAAAAATTCTAAAGAGTAAGATTATAAGTAAAAATATACGTGTTTTTATTATCTTGCCTAAGGTAAGCGTCTGGTGTAAAAACTGGGTATGAAGACGATACCGTTCAAAGAAGACGCAGGATGTATATATGCCGCGGCTCTTAAAGCTGTCGAACCGGAAAGGTGTATGCGGGAAGCGATCCGGGTGGATGGAAACATCCTGAGCATTATGGGCAAAACTTATGACCTTTCCCACTTTCAGAATGTCTATGCGGCTGCCTTTGGAAAATCGGCTTTAGCCATGGCCCGGGGGTTGCGTGTCCGTCTCGGGAAACGTTTAACGGGAGGAGTTGTTGTCTGTCCACCGGGGGAATGTTTCGACATGCCGGGATTTATTTGTCTTTCAGGAGCCCACCCTCTTCCCGACAAACGAAGTCTTAAAGGAGCCCGGGCGGTACTGAATTTAGCCCGCAGGGCCGGCCGGAATGACCTGTTTTTTACCCTTATATCAGGAGGGGGATCTTCCCTGGTTAGCCTGCCCCGCCCCGGAATTTCCCTTGAAGATAAACGTTTGGTCTCCGAACTGCTCCTTAAGGAAGGGGCCGATATCCACGAAGTCAATACCGTACGCAAACATCTATCCCGGATAAAAGGGGGTTTTCTGGCCCGGGAGGCGGTTCCGGCTGAAGTAATCAACCTCATTATATCGGATGTGGTGGGAAATGATATAAGCGCTGTTGCTTCCGGACCGGCGGCAGGGGATGATTCCACTTTTCTGGATGCGCAACGGATCCTGGAAAATTACAGTATGCGGCGTATGATTCCCAGGTCAGTGTGTCTCCTTCTGGAAAAGGGTGTGCGGGGGGAAATTCCGGAGACGCCCAAACCGGGCGCTTCCTTGTTTAAACATGTCCGCCATTTTATTATCGCCGATAATATCAAAGCGCTGAAGGCCGGTAAAATAAAGGCCGAAGAACTGGGCTATGATGCGGCTGTCCTTACCGCTTTGGACGGCGGGGAAGCCCGAATAACGGCCCGCTTGTATGCAGCCCTTCTTTATTCTCTTTGCTTGCCGGCGAGAGAACCAAAGCGGCCTTTTTGTCTTTTATCCGGAGGTGAGCTGACGGTGACCGTAAAAGGAAAAGGACGGGGAGGCAGGAACCAGGAGTTTGTATTGGCCTTCCTGATCGAAACCGGAAAACAAAAACCGGGATGCGACAAATGGTTGGTTTCCAGTTTGGGGACGGACGGAATCGACGGTCCAACCGATGCCGCAGGGGCCTGGGCTGGTCCGTCCACCAGAGAAAAGGCCGAAGAAATGTCCCTGGATCCTGAAAAATTTCTGAACGATAACGACGCCTACACCTTTTTTGATAAAACCGGAGGGCTCTACCGGACGGGTTCCACCGGTACCAATGTGATGGACATCCGCTTTCTTTTTTTAGAATAAAACTGGCATGAATTTTTCATGCGCATTCACACCCGTGAAAGATGAAAATTATTGCCTGTAATCCTGGATCACCCGGATGAACCGGGTGATGACGGGTGTTATTTTCCAGGTAATGATAAAGGCTAATAAAGAAACGTGTCTTCCCCTACCTCTTTAATCATCTCATCGATCTCTTTCAGGAAAAGCTTTTTGCGGGCGATGACACATTTGATTTCTTCGGTGGTGAGGTAATCCCCGACGATCCTGCGAATTCTATCTTCGGTCAAGGTTCGAACTTTATCGACGAAAGCCCGGGGAAGTTTTTTGAAGGGTCTTCCCCGCATACCGTTTTTGCCGTATAAAAGCTGGTCGACGTAGATCCTTTTGGTGCGGAAGGACCGGGAATGGTCGATCAGGATAAGCCGCCAGTCTTCCGTATAGCAGATATTCTGCTGGGTGCGGTCGACATTGGCGATAAGGTCGTCGAAAGCGCGGGCGAGGTCGAGCATCGTGGACCGGTATTCTTCTTTGTCTTCAGGAACGGCAATGTCTTTTTCCCTTCTCTTAAGCTCGCTTATAAGGCCGGGTACCCAAAGCTGGAGAGAGCCTTTTCTCAGCCTGAAGGTTCTTTCCACTGTCGGGGGGATCATATTTAAACCCAGGTATTTGTCCAGCTTGTAGGCGGCGATCTCGTAATCCCAGCCCTCCTTGTAGCCCTGCTGGACACCACTCGGATTTTTCCAGACTCCTAAAGCCTGCAGTCCGTCGAGTTCCATAGTGAGTTTTTTCGGCTTGGTGATTCCTTCCCCGACGTTTTCGGATTCGATGATCTTGGCTTTTTCAAGGAAATGTTCCCATTTTTTTCTGTTGGCGATTTCTTCCGGGGTGAACTGCAAACCGGCGGCGAAGGCCTGAAGCCCTATAAGCATCGCAAGAAAGACACTGAAAAAGATAAAGTTTTTTTTCTTCATATTTTCCCTCCTTACTTAACCAGTATTATTCGGGTTAAATGGCTTTTTGCCGTCTTATCTTAAAATTTCATGATGGAAATATCAAGATATTTAGGGGAAAAAGCCGGGGTTCAAAAATAGAAATTTTATGCCAAATTTAGTATTCTAGTGGGGGAAATTTTGTTCGTTATCAAGAAGGAGGAAACCATGCCGGCTGTTGAAATAAAACCAGGAATATACTGGATCGGTGTTAACGACAGGACGACGGATCTTTTTGAGGGCCTTTGGCCCATATCACGGGAAGGAGTTTCTTACAATTCTTATTTGATAGATGATGACAAAAAGGCCATCATCGATCTGACAAAATCATTAAAGGGCGATGAGTATCTGGACAACATTGATGAAATCCTGGATATTTCTAAAGTGGATTATCTGGTCGTCAATCATCTGGAACCGGATCATTCCGGCCTTCTGCGGACATTTCGGAGAATCGCACCTAAGGTAACCATTCTTTGTTCGGCGAAAGCCAAGGATATGCTCGAAGGTTTTTTTTCCATTACAGAGAATATTCAGGTGGTTAGCGACGGCGATACTTTGTCGTTAGGAAAGCACAAGCTGCAGTTTTTTTTCGTGCCTTTTTTGCACTGGCCGGAAACCATTGTTACCTACGAGACATCAAACCGCATTCTGTTTCCCTGCGACGCCTTCGGCGGCTACGGGGCGATCCGAGGCGCGCTTTTTGAAGACGGTTGCAAACATTTCGAATTCTACAAACAAGAGTCCCTGCGCTACTATACCAACATCGTCGCCAATTTCAGCGCACGGGTTCTGACGGCCATCGAAAAGCTTAGCGGTCTGCCCATAGAAATCATCGCGCCTTCCCATGGTTTGATCTGGAGAAAAAACGTTTCCGTGATCATCGATCTTTACAAAAAGTGGGCCGAATACGCCAGGGGAGAAACAGAACCCGGTGTAACGCTTGTCTATGGATCCATGTACGGTAATACGGAAGCCATGATGAACGCCGTGGCCCAGGGGCTTTCTTCTACGGGTGTGCCTTTGGAGATTTTTGACGCCGCAAGAACGCACGTCAGTTACATCCTTCCTTCGCTCTGGACCAAAAAGGGCGTTGTTGTTGGCGCCCCGACCTATGAAGTATCCTTGTTTCCTCCCGTTGCCGAAGTGATGCGGATGGCGGCCCATAAACATATTATCAATAAAAAGCTGGCCTATTTCGGGAGTTACGGTTGGAGCAAGGGTGCATTGAAAGAACTAAAGGGGATCGTCGAGCCTTTGAAGTGGGAGATTGCCGAGGCGTTTGAATTTAATGGAATTCCGACCAAAGAAGAGCTAAAAAAAGGCAAGGAATTCGGAAAACGTTTTGGTGATCTTGTCAAAGATTAACCAGTAAATCAGGTTTGAATCAGAAATGCCTGACTCAAAGAATGAAAGGAGAGTTTGAACATGAAAAAAAGTATTTCCATCCTGTGTTTCATTTTGTTTTTTGGCTGGACAGCTTTTCCCGCCGCCGCAGAGGAAGCCCGGTTGCTGCGCCAGCCGGCGGTGAGTGCGGATAAAGCGGCCTTTGTTTATGCCGGTGACATCTGGGTTGTATCCCGCAACGGAGGGGACGCCCGCCCTTTGACGACGCATCCCGGCACGGAAAGTTTTCCCGTTTTTTCGCCTGACGGAAAATATATCGCCTTTTCAGGCCAATATGACGGGAACACGGATGTTTTTGTGATTCCGGCTGAAGGCGGCGAACCGCTCCGGCTGACCTATCATCCTTATCCGGATATCGTCCGGGCCTGGACTCCGGACGGAAGACGTGTTGTTTTCGCCAGCGGACGTGTGTCGGTGCCCATCGGCTTCAACAAATTGTGGACCGTCTCCTTCAAGGGCGGTATGCCTGAACCGCTTCCAATGCCCATGGCCGACAAGGGCATTTTTTCTCCCGACGGAAAACGAGTGGCCTATGTCAGGATGCCGGAAGCCTTTGCCACCTGGCGCCATTACCGGGGCGGCCGTACAACGGGAATTTGGTTGTTTGATATGGAAAACTACGGTATCGAAAAAATCCCGCGGGATAACAGCAATGATACGGATCCCATGTGGATCGGTGATAAGGTTTATTTCATCTCAGACCGGAATTTCACCATGAATCTTTTTTCCTATGATATTTCAAGCAAGCAGGTTAAACAGCTAACCTTCCATGAGGATTACGATATCAAAAATGCCAGAGCCGGGGCGGGAGGCATTGTTTACGAGCAGGCGGGATATCTCCATCTCTTTGATCCCGGAACGGGCAAGTCCTCCAAACTGAGCATTCATGTTCGGGGCGACCTGCCGGGACCGAGAGTCCATTTCGCCGATGTGTCCCGTCTCATTCAGCACGCCGATATTTCTCCCACGGGGAAAAGAGTCGTTCTGGCAGCCCGCGGCGATGTGTTTACCCTTCCGGCCGAGAAGGGGGATTACCGCAACCTAACCCGTTCCTCCGGAGCCCATGACCGTTTTCCCGTCTGGTCACCCGACGGGAAAAAGATCGCCTGGTTCTCCGATTTGGGAGGAGAGTACGGCCTGATGCTTATCGACCAGAAGGGAAGCGGGGAAGCGGAGCGGTTCGAGCTCGATAATCCGTCTCTGTACTACCATCCCGTCTGGTCGCCGGATTCCAAAAAAATTGCCTTTGCCGACAAGCGGCTCAATCTATGGTACATGGACCTGGAGACGAAAAAAGCCGTCAGGATAGACAGGGATACCTACGACCATCCTCAACGGTCTCTCGATCATCAGTGGTCCCCCGATTCCCGGTGGATCGTTTATTCCAAGCGTCTGGAAAACCATCTCCATGCTGTTTTTGTTTATTCCCTGGAGGAAGGCAAGTCCCGACGGATCACCGACGGTCTGTCGGATGCTGTCTCCCCGGATTTCGACAGGAGCGGCAAATATCTCTATTTTCTGGCCAGTACCGACTACGCTTTAAACACCGGCTGGCTGGACATGACCTCTTACGAGCGTCCTTTCACCCGGGGAGTCTATCTGATGGTTCTCAGCTCGAAGGATCCCTCCCCCCTGCTTCCGGAAAGCGATGAGGAAATGGTGAAAGAGAAGGAAGCAGGCAAGGATAAAGAAGCGCCCGGCGAAAACAAGGAAAAGGAGAAAAAATCAGAACCGGAGGTCCGTATCGACTGGGAAGGATTGGACCAGCGGATCCTGGCTCTGGATATTCCCGTCAAGAATTACGGCAGCCTGAAGGCAGCCGAAGAAAATATCTTTTTCACCATGGAGCCCCTTGACGACAAACCGGGATATGTCCTTCACCGCTATGACCTCAAGGAAAAAAAATCCGAACCCTTTATGACGGGTATCTTCGGCTACAGGGTTTCGGCGGACGGAAAGAAGCTCCTTTACAGGGGTATTCAAGGAATGATGGGGATCGTCGCCACCAGGGGAAAGGTTAAAGCCGGAGACGGAAGGATTGACACTTCCGGGCTTCGCATGAAAGTCGATCCCGCAGCCGAGTGGCGGCAAATTTATCGCGAGGGATGGCGGATCAACCGCGACTTTCTTTACGACGCCCAGATGCACGGGGCCGACTGGAAAGCCTGCTATGAAAAGTACGAGCCCTTCCTGGAGCATGTGGCCCACCGCTCGGACCTCAGTTATATTCTGATGAACCTCATCGGAGAGTTGACTATCGGACATTCCTGGGCGGGCGGAGGAGACGCGCCTTCCCCGGACCGGGTTCCCGTCGGATTGCTGGGCGCGGATTTTGGAATCGAAAACGGGGCTTACCGTATCAAAAAGATATACACCGGGGAAAACTGGAATCCGGGACTTCGGGCACCGCTGACCGCCCCGGGGCTCAAGGTCAAGGAAGGAGACTACATTCTTGAGGTCAACGGCCGGGAAGTCAAACCTCAGGCTAATATCTACCGGTTTTTTGAGGCCACGGCCAACAAGCAGACATCCCTGCTTATTAATGACAAACCGTCAAAAGACGGCGCCGAGCTCATTACGGTCGTGCCGGTAAGCAGTGAATCCGGTTTGAGAAACCGGGCCTGGATCGAGGATAACCGCCGCAAAGTCGATGAGATGTCAGGCGGACGGCTGGCTTATGTTTATCTTCCCAATACCACCTGGGCGGGATACATACAATTCAACAGATATTATTTCGCCCAGCAGCACAAGCAGGGAGCCGTCATCGATGAGCGCTTTAATGGCGGTGGTTCGGCGGCCGATTATTTTGTCGACCTCATGGACCGGCCTCTAATGAATTACTGGGCAACCCGTGACGGTGAGGAATTCACCACTCCGGCCGCTCAGATTTTCGGGCCTAAAGTTTTGGTCATCAACGAGTTCGCCGGATCAGGAGGAGACGCACTGCCCTATTATTTTCGATTTCGAAAGATCGGTCCGCTGGTCGGCAAGAGAACGTGGGGCGGTCTTGTCGGGCACCACGGAGGGGAGAGGCTGATCGACGGCGGATTCATTTCCTCCCCCAATTTGGCTTTTTACAACATCGAAGGGGAATGGGATGTGGAGAATATAGGTGTTGCTCCGGATATCGAAGTCGAGATGACGCCGGCCCTGGTGATTGAGGGCCGTGATCCCCAGCTCGAACGGGCGGTCGAAGAAGCTCTGAAACTTTTGGAAAAAAATCCCGTCAAAAAGGTTCCCCGGCCCGCTCCCATCGACCGGACTTCCAAGAAGAAATAGTTTTTTCCCGTCCCATTTGATCTGTTTAAAGGGACGAGCCGTCTTTTCAAGGGAAGGAATAGAAACAATATCCTTTCCGGACTGAAAGGAGAGGATGATGATTTGCCGTCTTATGATCTGTTTGATGACGGTCTTATGGATGTTCGGCCCTCTTCCCGGCCGATTGCAGAATTTGGGAGACAACCGGCATCCCGCTGCGTGGGTGGATCCTTTTATCGGTACCAGGGATATGGGGCACTGCTATCCGGGGGCCACCGTGCCTTTCGGCATGGTTCAGATAAGTCCGGAAACGGACGCAGTATTGTATCGTCTCGATGGGGAATACAATCCCGAAGTATACCGGTACTGCAGCGGATACCAGTATGATGATGCCACCATCGTAGGATTCAGCCATACCTTTTTCAGCGGTACCGGGCATTCGGATCTGGGGGATTTTCGAATCATGCCCATGGTGGGGGATGTCCGCTGGAATCCGGGAGACAAAAAAAATCCCGGTTCCGGTTACAGGTCCCGCTTTTCCCATGACCGGGAAACAGCAGTCCCTGGTTATTACGCCGTTCACCTGGACGACTATGGCATAAAGGCGGAGATGGCCGCCACGGAGAGGGTCGGATTTTTTCGCTTTGGTTTTCCGGCGGCAGAGGAAGCCCATATCATTTTGGACATGACCTCCAGTATTTATTCTTATAAAGGGAAGGTTATCTGGGCATCGCTTCGGGTGGAAAATGATACTCTGGTCACGGGAAGCCGGCAGACTCGGGGATGGGCAAGGAACCGGATTCTTCATTTTGCCATGGCTTTTTCCAAGCCTGTAAAATCTTACAGTCTGAGAAATGAAGAGGAGCCGGTTTACAAGGGATTCTGGAGGCGCTGGGATGAGGGCAATAATTTTCCCGAAAGGGCGGGGAAAAAGCTCAAAGGCCTGTTCAGTTTCAGGACCAAGGCCGGTGAGGAGATTCTGGTCAAGGTTGCCCTGTCCGCGGTCAGTCCTCAAGGAGCAATGGAAAACTTAAAAGCCGAGATACCCCACTGGAATTTTTCTTCCACCAAACGGCAGGCGGAAAAACGGTGGAATACGGAACTTTCGAAAATCACGATCCAAGGTAGCGACAGCCAAAAGCGGAATTTTTATACAGCCCTCTATCACAGCTTTTTGAGTCCGGTCGTCTATTCCGATGTGGACGGACGGTACCGGGGTCTGGACCAGAACATTCATCAAGCGGAGGGATACACTCATTACACGATATTCTCATTGTGGGACACCTTCCGGGCCCTCCATCCGCTGTTTACCCTTGTGCAGCCCCGGCGAACAGACGATATGATCCGCTCCATGCTGGCCCATTATGACCAGAGTGTTCATCATATCCTTCCCATTTGGTCGTTTCACGCTAATGAAACATGGTGCATGATCGGGTATCATGCAGTGCCTGTTATCGCCGATGCTTATCTCAAGGAGGTTCAAGGATACGACGCAAAAAAGGCCCTTGAGGCTGTTCTTTCCAGCGCCGATTACGAGGATTACGACGGGGTGGGTTTTTACCGCCGGCATGGATATGTTCCCGAGGACGAGTTTGGCCATTCGGCATCAAAAACGTTGGAATATGCCTATGACGACTGGACCATCTACCGTTTGGCCCGGGCATTCGGGGATAAAAAAGCGGCAGCGGCATTCCGAGAAAGGGCCGCCTCTTACCGGAAGATTTTCGACGCGGGGAGCGGATTTATGCGGGCCCGAAACCGCGACGGATCCTGGAAGATACCGTTTGATCCTCTGTCGACATCCGGCCAGGGATTTATCGAGGGCAACGCCTGGAATTATTCTTTTTACGTTCCCCATGATATTCAGGGGCTTATCGATCTGCTCGGCGGCCGCAAACAGATGATCAACCGGCTGGATTCATTGTTCACCATGACCATCGATGACTTACATTTTACCGGGAGCGAAGATATCACGAGAGCCGGGATTATCGGCAATTACGTACACGGCAATGAGCCCAGCCATCACATTCCTTACCTCTATGTTTATGCCGGGGCGCCGTGGAAAACGCAGGAGCGGGTGCATCAAATCGTCCGCTCTTTGTATCGCGATGAACCCGGTGGATTATGCGGGAATGATGACTGCGGCCAAATGTCGGCCTGGTATATCTTCAGTTGT
>JAFGMO010000078.1 GCA_016927475.1 Candidatus Aminicenantota bacterium | reverse complement strand
CTTTCCCTCAATTTTAACAGGGAAAAGCTTTCGCCTTTTAAAAACATCACACATCATGAGAATCATTTCTCAGGTCTTCGCCGGGAGTTACAGGAAACGAATAAACTTCTCGTTAAAATGGTTGAAAAATTGGATCTCCTCACAGAGAAACTGGATAAAGAAGACAATTAGGTATTCATCCTAATAGTACAGGCAAAAGTTGTTTTGAATTCTTTCAACAATATCTATCTGGTAAGGCAACCTGAAGGGAGTATGTATGATAAAAAGAAGAATCCTTTTGCTGCATCCAACGACTGAGGAGGACCTAAAAAGTAAAAGTACAGGATCGAACGGAAAAATTGAATTCTCAGCAGACTGGTTCAGGAACAGCATGCAAAAACATGCCGAAAAGGTCACCAATGAAGATACAGAAGTGACCCAATGGTTTTTGGATGAGTATTCCGGCTCTCTCCAGAACCTTTACCTTGCAACTGTGAATAACCTGCCGCTGGTCAATAGGATTATCAAGGCCGAGAGCGAGGGATTCGATGCGGTTGTCATCGGAAACCATGCGGACAGCGGGGTTCAAATGGCACGATCCATTGTGAAAATTCCTGTAATTGGCCCGTGTGAGGCCTCCATGGCAGTCGGCAGTTTTATTGGTGAAAAATTCGTGATGCTGACCATACGGGAGCAGTTTCTCCGGCTGCTTGAACAGAATATTCGTCTTTTCGGCTTTGAGGACCGTTTTATCGCACACAGGCCGGTGAGGTGGCCCGAGGAATCATTGTGGAAGCACATTATCAATGCCCACCAGGGCGAGGCGGAGAAGCTTATCGAACATTTTGAAAAAATCGCTAGTGAATGTGTGAAGGACGGGGCGGACACCATTCTGGTTCCCGGCTATCCTTTCGGAGCTTCCTTGTCAATGGCAGGATACACTAAAGTTGTCGGCACCGGAGTTTCTGTGGTCGACGGCGCCGCCGCGGCATTGAAAATGGCTGAATCTCTGGCCGATTTGCAAAAAAGCACCGGCCTTTCAGGAACGAGAGCCCAGATAAGCCAGTATCAGGAGACGCCAAAAGGATAAAGACGGCATCGTTTTTGAATTCTGATCAATAAAAGAGAATAGCGAATATTATAAAGCCTGCGAAGGATGCTTTCCAGCCATACATTTTTTAAATAATACATAAAAAAAGAGGGTTAACCATCCGGCTAACCCTCTTTAATCATTGATTTTACTGGCTTGCCAGGCCGTAGTTTTAAACAAAGGCTGGTCGGGACGACTGGATTTGAACCAGCGGCCCCCTGAACCCCATGCGGGGCAGAGGGGGTCTTTTAACCTCTTGATATCATATAACTATTTGAAATTATTCAATCCGGCCATAGAAATAATATAAAAAAAGGTCATTGACAAAAATAGTCTAATAGACTATAAAATATAAAAGAACTTAGGCCTAAAAGAGGTATATTATGATCCAAACATATACATTGACCGAAGCAAAAGCCAAGCTTTCCCAGCTTATCAGCCGGGTCCATTTTGGAAATGAAAAATTTACTATCACTCGAAAGGGTAAGGCCGTTGCTCTTGTCACACCAATTAATGAAAAACTTGATGAAGGAGAAGAAGAGGGGCTCATTCGCGCAAAGGGAGCATTGTCAGGTCTTGATGAGGTTCTAGATGAACTTGTTAAAGCGGTATATTTAGAAAGAGAAAAAGCGTCGGATCGAGAGGTGGATATCTAATGTATCTTTTTGATACGGATATTTTGAGCAATATCGTCAAAAAGAAACCGTCCTCTATACTTGTTGAAAAGCTTCAGCATCTTTCTAAGACAGTTCAATTTACTACGTCTATTAATATTGGCGAAATCTATTTCGGGGCTTACAGGAGTCCAAGAAAAACCATCATACTGAAAGCTTTCAGGGAAAAAGTTTTCCCAAATGTGAATATCCTATCCTTTGATAGTGAAAGCGGTCGGGTGTTTGGACTTCTAAAGGCAGAATTAGAAAAAACCGGTATCGGATGCAGCGAACCTGATCTGAGAATTGCATCCATTGCTATTCAGCATCAACTTTTCTTAATCACAGGCAACATAAAACATTTTAAACTGATCCCTGGCCTGAAAATAGAAAACTGGCTTGAAGAATACCGATAAAGACGAAAGTTTCATCATCGTTATGTCTCATTTTTTAAATAATCCATAAAAAAAAGAGGGTTAACCATCCGGCTAACCCTCTTTAATCATTGATTTTTATGGCCTGCCAGGCCGTAGTTTTAAACAAAGGCTGGTCGGGACGACTGGATTTGAACCAGCGGCCCCCTGAACCCCATTTAGCAAATCTGTCAGGAAAATTTTTCTATAACCATTTGAATTTATTAGGCATCTCCGGTCATCCGATTTTCAAGCCTCTCTGTGCATGGCCCGGATGGCCACTTTAAAATCCCCCACCTGTGGCCGGGTCAAAATCCCCCATGCGACAGGATAAAATACCTTACTAATATTTAAACTAAAGATCCATACTTATTCCTTTTTCATCCAGAAGATTTTCTTTTATTTTCGATTAACCTGGAGGAAGCCTCCTTAAGGCGGTAGCTTTTTCCCTCGAACTTGAGGAGGTGCCCACGATGAAGGAGGCGATCCAGGATAGCTGAAGAAGCAGCATTATCGCGGAGTAGTTTTCCCCAATCTTCCAAGACCCTGTTTGATGTAATCACTGAGCTTTTTCTGGAAGAATACCGGTTCAGGATAATATCGAGCAAATCGTCAGCGGCTTGCTCAGGGACTTTCTTCCGCAAGAACAAATCGTCGATGATCAAGAGATCAGCTTCGGAGAAGAGCTTATTCACCTTTTTTCTACGTTTGAGTTGATCGGCCTCGAAGAGGTCCTCGAAAAAGGTAGCTCCAGTATTTACCATCCGAGTCTTCTTGTTCCCGGCCCAGAGCCCGTCCCGTATGGCTGAGAATAGGGGATTTGCATTTGCGAGAGACTCGCCGAATTTCAAAAACAGCCGCATGGCTGAAGGGGGGAGTATATCCAATATAATGACCCT
>JAFGMO010000077.1 GCA_016927475.1 Candidatus Aminicenantota bacterium | reverse complement strand
TATGGCTCAAAAGACCATCATCACTGCCTCAGGGAGAATGACCTGTTTTGCCTTTATCATTAAATATAGCCCCTATGTTTCAATGAGAAGCGGGACAACCTAAAATAATCCAACATAACCAGCATCAATAGGATTTAAGCCCGCCCTGGCCTGCGGCTCGGAGAGCGCGACATGACTATGTTAGGTTGATTTGCATTGTGGTCTGGGCCAGGGAGTGGCTCCCTAGTTAAATGGCCCGTGGGGATTTAACTGGGTAAAATTGCAGAACAGCAGAAAAGCAATAAAACACATGTAAGGATGCTGAAAAGAAGACTTGGATTATTTGAAGTATTGCATGTGTTGAAACAATGGGATCAGGGCCACATCCCTTGCAGAACAGAAGGCGATTGAGATTATTCTCTTAATCGCCTTTTTCATTTTTCCAGGGGGGGGGGCAGAATGACCCCTATTTTTTCATTATAGAATTCACTTGACAATATTAAAGGCAAACTATGAAATGTAAGTAACAAAAGAAAAGAAAGGGGGATTAAAAATGCCGGTATCAGTTTTAACCAGGAAGTGGCAGACTACCATTCCGAAAAATGTCCGGAATCATTTAGGGCTTAAACCGAATGATAGGATCTTTTATCTGATTGAGGGTGAAAGAGTGGTTTTAAAACCCCTTAAGGGGAATATCCTTGATCTCAGAGGAAGCGTGGCCACAAAAGAGAAACCAATTGATTTCAAAAAACTCAGAGCCATTACCAGGGAAAAGGTTGCCCGCAGGATTATTGAGGAGGCGAAATGAGATTTCTTGATACTAATATATTCATCAGATTCCTGACTGATGATGTTCCCGAAAAAGTGGATGCCTGTGAGGAAATCTTCAAGAAGGCAGTTGAAAAACGAGAGACCCTCTTTACGACGGATCTGGTCATTGCCGAAATTGTCTGGGTTCTGGAATCATTTTATGAATTACCAAAGAATGAAGTTCAAGATAAGGTGGAAAAAATTCTGATCACCCCCAATTTAATCTGTCCACGCAAAGACCTGATCCTGAGCGCCCTGATTTTATATAGCGAAAAGAACATCGATTATATAGATGCCTACAATGCATTAATCCTGAAAGAGAATGGTATAGAAGAACTTTATTCTTATGATAAGCGCTATGATAGGATTGACTGGCTTACAAGACTGGAGCCATAAGGATTGAAGATTGACTATTGATTTGGAGAAAACCTGAAACAAAGGTGTACGGTTCTGACTTATCTTTTCATAGAAACATACTGTAAAGGGTCGCATTCACTTTTTGTGAACGGACTGTCTGCAAATTCCTCGCATGATATTGATATTGTGACCATGCCCGGAGAAAACTGGCGCTGGCGTATGCTTGGCGCGGCGCTTCATATTGTAGATAACATCCCCCCGCTTGAAAAATATGACGGTATTATTGTGACCGATCTTTTCAATCTGGCTGATTTCAAGGCGCTTGTTGGTTCACAGTGCCCACCTGTCCTGGCATATTTTCATGAAAACCAGATGACTTATCCGCAGCCCCCTGGAGACAAAGGCGCATTTCAACTTGGGATAATAAATATTACGACTGCGCTTGTGGCCGACAGGGTTATATTTAATTCCAAAATGCATAAGGATGCCTTTTTATGCGCAGTACCGGAGTTTCTGAAAAGGGGGTGTGACTGCGGGCCCAACGGGATTGCAGATAAAATCCGTGAAAAATCAGATGTGATTTACCCAGGCATAACGCTGCCATCTTACGGGGATGTTGATGCCGAAAAACAGACAGATCCTACTCTTATTGTCTGGAACCACAGGTGGGGGTTTGACAAGAACTATAAAATGTTTTTCAGTGTGCTTGAAGAACTGAATGACATGGGGCTTGATTTTCATCTGGCACTCATGGGCGAGAACTCTGGCATGATACCTGAAGCGTTTAAAAAAGCGGAAAAGAAGTTTAAGGATAGAATAGTTCAATTCGGATATGTGCCTATAAGGGAGGAGTATGAAAAATGGCTTAAAAGGGGTGCAGTTGTTATAAGCACTGCAATACAGGAGAACTTCGGCATCTCCGTTATAGAAGCAATCATAATGGGATGTGTTCCCCTCCTGCCCGACAGGCTTTCATATCCTGAGATACTTCCTGAGGAGTTCCATGAGCACTTCCTGTATAAAAACAGACATGATCTTATTGAAAAACTTTCCATGACAATTTCAGATCATAAACGGTATGAAGAAATTCAGAGCAGGCTGGCACAGGAAATGACACCCTTTTTGTGGGAACATGTTATAAGCCGGTATGACAGAGCGCTTGAACGGCTTGCGAGATTTTGAATCGAAAAGAGAAAGAAGTTTACTTAAAGTCCGAAGGACAACACAATCCAAAGAGGCTCAGCACTTATGGGAATACTAAAAAAAATTTTCAGCCAAAACCCTGAAAAACACGAGCAAAAGGGCGATACATTTTTCAATAACTCCGATTGGGGTAGGGCCAAAATTGAATATGAAAATGCCTTAAATACATTGGAAAAAACGTCGTCCGGCTGTGGTGAATCAGAGGCAAGGCTTCAGGGTAAACTTCGTCAAGCAAGAGAGGGTCTGGCGCTCGAGCATAGCCAAACTGCCGAAACCCTGATGGAACAGGCGTATTACGATGATGCCCGTGACTTGTTTCAATTAGCCATAGACTTGGCGCAAGACCCCGAGTTGATATCCACGATCGAAAATCGTATGCTGGAAATGGAACGTCTAACAGCGAGAGACGTCCAAACGGACATATCCGACCTTCAGGTAAACGACGAGGGGGTCTCTGATGAACAGGGGGATGAATATTTTATAGCACTGTGCGGTACTCTGCCCGAAGAAGTGCGGGCGGTCTACTTTTCCTATGGAGAGACCTTCAAGTCCGGTTATCTGGCACTGAACCGGGGAGAGTTTGCCCTCGCAGCCGATTGTTTTGCCCGGGCCATGAAGGAAAACCCTTCCCCGGATTCATTTATCCCCCTTGAGCTGGCCACGGCCTACATGAACTTAGAAAAATTTGATGAAGCACACCAGTTGCTGGAAACATTTCTGCAATATCACCCGGATGCATTGCCGGGCTACCAGCTTCTTTGCGAGGTTTTCTGGGAGACAAGGGCTTTCGATCAAGCTGAAGCTCTTCTTGCTGACTGCCCGGATGAACTCAAGAACTCCTCAGCATACTATCTACTGCGTGGCGAAGCCATGTTTCAATCTGGAAACTATTCGGAAGCAACATCTTTTTATCAGGATTTTATGAAAGAATACGGCTGGAACGAACTTATTGCAAGGGCCCTTGCCAGAACATTCGAGATACTGGGAGACTTTGAAAACGCCAGGGATATGTATGCCAAAATCATGGACCAATGCCGCGGCTGTCATACCCGTATTGATCCGTTTGTCAAGCGAAAATTTGCAGATATCAGCTTTGATTTAGGTCAGCACTCTTCAGCAATGCTGGAAATGTATCTTTCCTTGGCCCAGGAAGATCCGGAAAATAACCCATTTTATTTTCAGAGAGTAAGCCGAATCTATGCCTCGTTAGGAAATGAGGAGGAAGCCCGTCGGTTCCAATTGTTTGCCCAACAGGCACAAAACGGAAAAGAATAGCCCAGGGCATATAACGCTATCTGATATGATGATGTAAGATTTTTAGGTGAAACCATATTGGGCGAAAAACTGTAACATCTCAAAAGGTTAGGGTATAGTCTTGTTTCCTGGGGGCCATGCGAGTCTCTTTTTTAAAGGCCGCAATCCCGATGATAATCGGGACTCGCCCAACGCCCCCGTGACTCTAAAATACTACCTCAGCACAGGCGGAAAAGATGGCCGTTTATGGAACTGATCTCTTATGGGGCTGTCCTCAGATGAATTTTAAGGCTAAACCGCCGTTCAATGAAATGAGGCAAGGCTTTGCGACCTTTAAAAAAGAGACCCGCATGGCCCCAACTTATTGATAACTTACGAAAAAATGTGTTAACGGAACATTTTTCGGTCAGAATTGTCTAAGATAGATGAACGAAGAGATCCGAAATTCAACCCGTTCGGCTAAAGAAGATGGTGAATTGGTTAAGGCCTTTCAGGCAGGGGATAAAACGGCATTTGATGCATTAGTCCTCAGGCACAAGGACAAGCT
>JAFGMO010000076.1 GCA_016927475.1 Candidatus Aminicenantota bacterium | reverse complement strand
GTAAAATTGATAGTGAAACATTTTCCATGCACATTTTAAGAAAATATTGGCAAAATTTACCTTTCAGGCGAGCCGATCTTACCGCATCTGCTTCGTTGCGGCCTGTTCGCGGTGCCAAGCACAGCTTCACAGGCCGACGCCTCACATCTACGGCAAGCTTAGCTCGTGAATAAAGCAGGTTAATATTCGTCAAAAATATTTTTGGGCTCAAAAATCGCCTTACTGATTTTTGGAATTTCCGCCAACGCCTAAAAACACCCCCCAAAAATCGCTATATTCCTGTAAAAAAAGTCCCAAAAACGAATATATCTTATTTAATATCTGCTACATTCCGTGGCCCGTACCCATTCATGTAGGAACAGATTTTTTCGCTTTTTTATTAATGTGTTTGGAAACCGGTCACAATCAATGTTAAGAATGAGGTTTTCCTCTGTTCTTCTCTGCCTCAACGTATATTTTTACATAATCCCCCGCTTTTTCAATATAGGTTCTATGCGCGGTTCGCGTCCGCGGAAGTTTTTGTACATGGCCATGTAGTCGGCTAGTCCGTTTTTAGCCAGAACATGCTTTCTGAACGCCTGGGCGTATTCCTGATCGAAAAGGCTTGTTTCCTTGAATGCTTCGAAAGCATCGCAGTCAAGGACTTCGGACCAGGTATATCCGTAGTACCCTGCGGCATATCCTCCGATAATATGGCTGAAGTACGTGCTCCGGTAACGGGAGATGATCTCCGGAATGAGGCCCGTTTCTTCGATAAACTCCTTCTCAAACTGAAGGATATCGATATCCTGAGGTTCAGTAAGAGTATGGTATTTCATGTCTAAAAGACATGCGGCCAGGTATTCGACCATGATGAATCCCTGGTTAAACAGACGGCTGTTGACGATCTTGTCGATCAGTTCGTCGGGAATAGGTTCTCCGGTTTGATAGTGTTTGGCGTAGTGCTTCATCACCGCAGGTTCGACGGCCCAGTGCTCCATGATCTGAGATGGAAGCTCCGAAAAATCGGGAGATCGGAAGGTCGTCCGGTAGGATAAATCAGCCAGCAGATTGTCCAGGCCATGCCCGAATTCATGGAAAAGGGTTTCCACTTCTTCCAGGGTGATGAGGGCCGGCTTGTCACCGGATGGTTTGGAAAAATTGCAGACCATGGTCACCACCGGATGGGTTTCTTCGCCATAAGCGCGTGTCTGGCTGCGGTAGGTTCCGCACCAGGCGCCGGCACGCTTACTGCCCCTGGGAAAAAAGTCCATGTAGAAAACACCACAGTGGGATCCATCGACCTCCTTGACCTCGAAAACCTGGGCATCAGAGTGGGGTTTCGGCATATCTCTGAGTTCATGGAAGGTCAGACCATAAAGCTGGTTGGCTACCCAGAAGGCTCCGTCCCGGACATTGTTCAGCATAAAATAAGGCCGGAGCTCCGTGTCGTCGAGCTCGTATTTTTCCTTTCTCAGCTTTTCCGCATAATACCACCAGTCCGCGGGTGCCAATTTGAATCCGCCTCCTTCCCTATTGATAATAGCCTGAAGCTCCTTAACTTCTTTTTTAGCACGTGCAAGAGACGGGACCCAGAGACGGTTCAGAAGTTCATAAACGTTCTCCGGTGTTTTGGCCATTCGGGTCTCCAGGATGTAGTCGGCGTAAGTCTTATATCCAAGCAGGTTGGCCTTTTCGACGCGGAGTCTGATGATATCGGAAAGGATTTTTTTGTTGTCGTATTCGTTGTCGTTGTCGCCCCGTTTGATGTAGGCGGTATAAAGCTTCTCCCTCAAATCTCTGTTGTGGGCATACTGCAGGAAAGGAATCATGCTGGGCTTCTGAGTGGTGAAAACCCATTTCCCTTCCATCCCAGCTTGTTCGGCCGCTTTAGCCGCTTCGGCTATGGACGCTTCCGGCAAACCGTCCAGGTCCTTTTCGTTCTCAATGATGAGTTTAAAGGCGTTTGTTTCGGCCAGGACGTTTTGACCGAACTGGACACCTAGACGTGAAAGTTCTTGATTGATTTCTTTAAGTTTGGCTTGGTCTTCAGCGTTCAGTTCAGCGCCGCTTCGGACATAATCTTTGTAAAGGTTATCGAGCAGATACATCTGCTCATAGGTAAGATTCAGGTCGAAGCGTTTTTCGTATACGGCTTTTATGCGCTCGAATAATTTTTTGTTCAGGTTTATCTCGTCGTTGTGGGCCGCCAGACGAGGAGACATCTCTTTCTGTATGTTTTTAATGGCGTCATTGGTGTTGGCTGAGCTGAGGCCGTAAAACACACGGGAAACCTGATAAAGCAGCCTTCCCGAACGGTCCAGGGAGGCAATGGTGTTTTCAAAAGTGGGTTCCTCGGAATTGCCGACGATGACGTCGATCTCAGCTTTTTGTTCTTCCATGCCTTTTTCAAAAGCGGGGGTAAAATGTTCGGGTTTGATGCTCTCGAAGGGAGGGACATGAAAGGGCGTGTCATATTCGGCAAAAAAAGGATTTGCTAGGCTGGGAGCCGGCTCTTCCGTTTTTTTTGTGCAGGCGGTAAAAAGAAAACCTATGATGACAAAAAGCAAAGCTGTCTTCATCAAAAAATGATCCTTTCTCGTGTAGTATAAGGATAGATTTTTTTTCATTTTATGACCTCCTATGATAAAAAATACATACCAGAAGCGAAGGTGCAGGTCAACAAGAGAATTCATATGCAGAATGCTTATAAGAATTTGATTATCGATTGTCCGTCTTTATTGAAGAAAGGGAAAAAAAGGCTATGATAATTATGGGAAATACAGGTGAGATGAAAAATCAGGGTTTTGTTTTTTTTGGGCGATTTTTTATAATGTTATTCTCTTCCTAAAGGCAGAACGTTAAAATGTTTCAGAAAATACGATCCAAGAAACCCTGCATCGGCCTCGTTCTCTGTTCACTCCTTCTTATCGTTTGTATTTTTTCGCTTGGACAGAGCCGGGACATGCCGGTGGAGAGGCTTCTTCAAAACCTGAAAACGGAAAAATACTCGGGAAAACTCATCGACCTCAACCTAGAAGACGTGAACCTCAAAACAGTGATCTCCCATTTTGAAAAACTTTCCGGGATTCCATTCGAGCTCAGTCCGGATATTCAAGCTGAATACATGGTGAGCTGGACATATAAATGCAAACAGGTTCCTTGGGATCAAGTTTTTGCGATCATTCTTCAAGAGTTCAACTTCGAAGCCATCCAAAAAGGGGAAAAAGTATACCTTCAGACGAAAACGGACACCCGAATGAAACTCATTAGAGAAGATCAGTTCAAAAAGCCAGGCTCTTCATGGGTTATGCCCATGTTGATCATCATAGCGGTTTTGGCGGTCATGGGGGGAACAGCAGGATTTTTGTGGTTTAAAAAAACGTCTAAAAAAAAGGACGGAACTTCGAGAGATTTTTCACTCGATCCCGAAAAAGCAGAGCATATCAGCAAAAAAGTGGTCTATCTCTTTGATGTTGATAAGATTTACAGAAACGATGACATCACACTCCGGTTGCTCTCAGAGAATATGTCCATCCCACCCCATCAACTTTCCTGGGTTCTCAATAAAAAAATGAACGTCACATTCTCTGAATTGGTCAATTCCTACCGCGTTGAGGAAGTTAAAAAACGACTGGCCTCTTCCGAAGATGCATATAAAACCATCCTGGATATCGCTTATGAGGCGGGATTCAGCACTAAAACCTCGCTCAATAGGGTTTTTTTAAAATTAACAGGTAAAACCCCATCCCAATACCGGAAGCAAAATTCACCAAAAAAATCAACCTGACCTTTGACTTCCTAAAGTCTCGTTTTAGAAATGTATACCTTTTTATCTCCATTATAATCAATCGATTAAACAAATATTTAGGAACATTTTGCAAAATGAAGCGACGTGTGCGAAAAAATATGTCACCGTGGCAATCAGAGAAAAACGTTATGAAAAATTCAAAGGAGTTCCATATGAAAAAAATGAAACATTCCCTGGAGCTATTGTTTTTTGTAACCATGATCGTTTTTTTGCCCGCCTTTCCCCAAACACTTCACGAAGAAGACATCACGGTCTATAAAGACATAGTGTATGCTGTCGCTGACGGACATGAATTGAAGCTGGACATCGCCGTTCCAAAGTGCCTCAAGGCGCCGGCGCCCGCCATCGTGGATATTCCGGGAGGAGCGTGGCGAGTGATTCATAAATCGGCGGATGACGCCCTTTATTATGCGAAATTCGGATTCATCGGCGTCTCCATAACTCATCGCACCAGCGACATCGCCCCTTTTCCGGCAGCCGTTCATGACTGCAAAACCGTCATCAGATGGTTAAGGGCGCATGCGGAAAAATACTGTATCGATCCTGATAAAATCGGCGTTACGGGGTTTTCCTCCGGGGGGCACCTGGCGGTCCTTTTGGGGACATCGGGCGGTGATGCATACCTTGAAGGCAAGGGCGGCTATGAAAAATATTCCAGCCGTGTCCAGGCCGTTGTCGATCACTTCGGGCCGACTGATTTTTTAAAAATGAATGATACGGACCAACCTGATAAGATGGACGTCTTTTCCCCGGACTCCGCTCCGTCTCTGTTCCTTGGAGGACCTCTTAAAGAAAAAGCCGACCTCGCCCGGTTGGCTAATCCCATAAAGTACATCGATCCCGAAGATCCCCCTGTTTTGATCGGACACGGAGAGAAGGACGGCATGGTCGGCATCAATCAATCCGAAATCCTATATGAGGCCCTTAAAAAGGCCGGTGTGCCCACGAAGTTTGTCCGTGTTAAGAACGCTGACCACATGTACAGGCCGACAAAGTGGAACGTTGAAGTCAGTCCCACGGTGGAAACCATGAACCGTATGACCGTTGAATGGTTTGAAAAATGGCTGGGGAAGCCTGAATTGGACCTCACACGTATTCAGCCGCGGAAGCCGAAAAAAGAAAGGTCACAAGGCAAAAAGATTGCTTTCAGCTATAGGCTGACTTTTGAACTCCCGGATATGGTTACGGAAGGCAATTGCGTAGGACGATTTATGGTAAAGGCCGGAAATAACATTCTTCAAAGGGGAAATATTCAAATCGATGATTTATCTTCAAGGGGAATGAAAACATTTATTAAAAAGTTTGAGCTTTATGAATCCGACCTGATCGGCAAAAACATCATGTGGAATTTTCAGGGAGAAATATATGTTTCCCTTTTTGATAAAACCAGCCAAATCATGTACATGCAGGGAGAAAAGTATGATTCAAACATGGTGGGCGTCGGATATGTTTTCCGCATCCATAAGGACAAAACCATCGATATCGAGAAAAAGGTTTACAGAAAAAAATAAAAGGTTATTTATTCTTTTTCTGTAATATCCCCGGGCCCGATCCCTTTTATAAAAATATTTATTTTTTTGGCAACTTTTCTACGTAAAATACGTATAAGTATACGTAACTTACGTAAAAGCTTTAAGGAAATAGAACAATGAAAGAACTAACCCTTTTGGAAGAAATGATATTGGCCGCGGTCGTCGCCCTTAAGGAAGAGGCCTACGGCGTTTCCATTCGTAAAAGATCCGAAAAGTTAACCGGCAAGCGTCTGATGTATGGAACGCTTTATAACGCCCTCGACCAACTCCTGCGAAAAGGCCTCGTAACACGGACCAAGGGAAGTTCGGTTAATGCACGTGGAGGAAGACCCCGAATTTACTATTCCTTGACTTCTGCCGGGAAAAAAGCCCTTCATTCCTCGTACGAACTGCACTTTGCTCTTTGGAAAAGTATTCCCGATTTTTTCAGTGAATGAAAGAAATGGAAAAGAACAAACCACAACTGCCTCGATTCGGAAAAACATTTGTTTCATTTTTAAAGAGCTATGAAGAAAACCACGCCTTATCAGGAGATTATGGTGAGGAATTTACGGAACGTATGTCTATTTATGGAAAAACAAAAACCATCCTCTGGTTCTGGGCACAGGTATTTTTTGCGCTTGGAACGTATATCAAACTTTCTGTAAGGATAGGAGCTGCCATGTTTAAGAATTATTTTAAAATCACACTGAGAAATATCAGAAAATACAAAATGTTTTCTTTTATAAACATCATGGGATTGGCTGTCGGAATGGCCTGCTGTATTCTGATCCTACTGTGGGTTCGGGATGAACTCAGCTATGATAAGTTCCATGAGAATTATAGCGAAATTTACAGTACGATTCCCGAACTTGAAGGCACCAAATATTATCATAATCCTCTGGCTTTGGCTGCTGCTCTCAAAGAGAATAATCCTGAAATCCTGAAGGTTGCTCGATTCAGTTCAAGGTTTTGGCAGTTGAAGTATGGGGAGCAGATGTTCAATGAACAAGGAGCACTGGTCGATGACGACTTTTTAAAAATTTTCACCTTTCCTCTCCTTAAAGGCGATAAGGAAACCGTCCTTGCTGCCCAGGAGTCCATCGTTATTACGGAACGAACTGCGGCCAAATTTTTCGGCAGCCAAGATCCCATCGGGAAAACACTGTCGATCAATAATAGAAATGAGCTGACCGTAACCGGCATTCTCAAAGATGTGCCAGACCAGTCGCATCTTCAGTTCGATTTTTTAGCCCCGATGAGGATCATGGGAGACAGGCAGCGTACGAGCTGGTCATGGGAAGCTAGAACATACTTGCTTCTTCAAAAAAACGTGTCGTGGCAGGACTTTGAGAAGAAAATCTCAGGTTTTGTCAACGAACATGATAAAAGAACAGATCAAAAAGTAACACTTTATCTCCAACCCCTTCCCAGGATTCATTTGTATGCCATACGCGGCTCCGACCCGGTTATATACGTCTATATTTTTCTGACTATTGCCGTCGCCATCTTGATTATAGCGTGCATCAATTTTATTAACCTCTCCACGGCCAGGTCGAACACACGCGCCAAAGAAATTGGTTTGCGAAAAGTCGTGGGGGCTGAAAGGGCTCAGATCATTCGTCAGTTTTTCGGCGAATCGATTTTTTTAACAATATTTGCCCTTTTGGCGGCTGTTGTTCTGGTCACTCTTTTTCTGCCCGCGTTTAACAACCTGGCTCAAAAACAATTAAGCTTGAATATCGCCGGCAGCATTTCCACAGGACTTGGGCTTCTGGGAATCGCTCTTTTTACGGGGATCTTATCCGGCATGTATCCGGCTCTTCTCATGTCTTCTTTCAAACCGGTTGCCGTCTTGAAACAAGGCAAAATGAGATCGGGTTCCGGAGGATACATCTTGAGAAAAATCCTCGTTGTCAGTCAATTTACGGCCACTGTTATTCTGATCATCGGAACACTCGTTATGGTCAAACAGCTTAATTTTATAAGAAATAAAGACATCGGATTAGATAGAGAACATGTGGTTTGCATCAACTTGAATAATGAACTTCGGCAGAATTACAAATCGCTCAAAAATGAGTTCAAACAAAACCCGAACATTATAAATGTCACAGCTGCCCGAAGATTGCCGACAAGTATCGGCCATATGAACCCCGTCTACTGGGAAGGAAGAGGTCCTGACCAGTATGTGACCATGACCGATGCTTCGATCGATTATGACTATTTTGAAACGCTTGGAATGCAAATCCTTCAAGGAAGAAGCTTTTCCGATGAGATTGCCTCTGACCAGAAAAATTATGTCCTCAATGAAGAAGCGTTACGCATCACCGGATTGGAATCTCCTCTGGGCAAAATGTTTTCTATTTGGGACGACGAAGGGCAAATCATCGGCGTCGTTAAAAATTTCCATTCCCAATCGCTTCACAGCGGGATCAGGCCCGTTGTTTTTACCTTATCCCAGCGCCACGGCAGCCATAGCTATATATTTGTTAAAATCAAACCGGAAAATATCCCCAAAACATTGGTCTTTTTAGAAAACAAAGCCAATAAATTTGCGCCCAACAGCATCTTTGAATATTCCTTTCTGGATGATGAATTCAACAGGCAGTATGGGGATGACGAGCGAAGAGGAAATATTTACCGGGCTTTCACCTTTTTGGCCATATTCATTTCCTGCCTGGGGCTTTTCGGGATGGTATCCTTCGCCGCCGAGCAGCGGACCAAAGAAATCGGCATTCGCAAAACGCTCGGGGCGTCCATAAAAAACATCTTTATATTGATATCCAAAGATTTTCTCAAGCTGTTGGTCATAGCCAACGTGATCGCCTGGCCGATCGGTTATTTCCTTATGAATAACATGCTGAACAATTACGCTTACAGGACAAATATCACCGTATGGATATTTATTGTTTCCGGGCTGGCAACCATAGGTATAGCCCTTCTTTCCGTATGCCTGAAAATTTTAAGGGCTGCCCTGGCCATTCCGGCCGACAGCCTGAG
>JAFGMO010000075.1 GCA_016927475.1 Candidatus Aminicenantota bacterium | reverse complement strand
TCCGCTAAGAAGAACCTTATCCGATTTTGTCTAAACCGGAAATTTTCGCGTGGCACAATCCGGAAATTATCGCAAAGCTGCAACATTTATTATGCTGGCTGAGGTATGACATATTATCAAAAAGGCATGGATACTCCGAACGAGTCGGGGAATGACAAATAAGAACAATGTAGTACTTCTTTATAATGGATTCCCCGGACGAGCCGGGGAATGACATTTAAGGGAAAGAACCTTATCGGAGTGGATAAACCGTCAGCCTACACATCCGTTTCCTGCCTGTACCTCAGGGCTTGCCAGCCGCGAAAACTTCTAAAGAATCCGTCAAAAAAAACTCCGGCCATTACCCGGCTTTCTTTTCTCCCCTCTGACAATATCAAAGCCCGCAATAGGTGGATCACTCCCCGCTCGAAAAACCATACGGCACTCCCCATGCATGACAATATGTAAACAGGAAAAGGTTTGTGCTTTTTTATGAATTGAAGCATGCCGCTGTACAATTGGTGCTGCATTTTGGGGCCGGCGGCTGAGGCGGTGTGTTCCTTCAAATGGATGATTTCCGGTGCGGGATTATAAAGAATTTTCCATCCAGATTTTCTGAACCGCCAACACCAATCCGCATCTTCACCATACACAAAAAAACGGTCATCCATCATTCCAACCTGGTCCACAGCCTCCTTTCTGACAAGCAGGCACGCCCCGGAATGAGCTTCGATCTCTATTATACGCTCGCCGCCAAACCATCCCATACGTTCCCTGCCGCATATCTTGTTCTTTTGGAACATCGAATTGAGAAAAAACAATGACAGGAGAATATTAAAGAACGAGGGGCACAAAAAACAGGAAGGCTGAATCGTCTTATCGAATTTAAGAAGCTTGCTGCCGAATACGCCAGCTTCGGGATGCCGTTCGGCAAAAACGAACATCTTGTCGAGGGCGCGATCCAATATCAAGGTGTCGCTGTTGAGCAGCAGAAAATATTTGCCCTTCGCTACTTTCATGCCCTGGTTGTTGGCGTGAGCGAATCCCTTGTTTTCCGGATTTTCGATAAGGCGAACATTCGGGAATTTTTCCCGGATAACAGAAACGGAATCATCGGTGGAGCCGTTGTCGATAAGAATAATCTCATACTTTATTTTTGAGGGCTGTTTGACGATGCTCTGCAAACATTCGCAAGTCGTTTGGCATGTGTTCCAGGTAACAATAATGATCGACACGTCCATTCTTAAAATTCGTCTCCCATTGTGACCTTAATTTTTTATCCTTACGGATGATAGTCCGTAGCATCGTTTAACGTCAATTTTTCAGCGGCCTAAGTATGCTCTTTACGTTATTTCAAGGAAGCCTGCGTATGCAGTAAATAATTTAAGAACGATAATCTAAACATTTAGGACCGTATTGTAAAGAAAAAGATAGCTGTATATTTCTCAAAATTCGCTTTATAGTCTGTTACTTTACTTTTCATTTTGATTTTCACTCCTGCTTCGTTTCAACTTCATCTTCAGCTTCAACTTGATGTTATTTAAGGCCTGTGATAAAAAAATGCAGAACAAAAAAGCATTTATTGAGGACCATCCCTCATTAAGGAGATTCACATGAAGAAAAAACATTGGTATGCCGGTTTTTTCAAAATGATGCTTCTTGCCTGTTTGATATATGCGGCTGGAAGCACGGCAAGGGGCGGCGTTCCCAGGGGTCAGCGAACCCAGTTGTGGCCGAGGATCGATCCCTTTCATGCAGGACATCTCCGCGTATCGGACATTCACAAGATATATTATGAACAATGCGGCAATCCCGATGGCAAGGCGGTTTTTGTGCTTCACGGAGGGCCGGGCGGCAATATCAATCCTTATTACCGCCGGTTTTTTAATCCGGAAGTATTTCATATCGTGCTCCATGACCAAAGGGGAGCCGGCCAGTCACGGCCGCTGTTCGAACTCAAGGAAAATACGACACAAAATTTGGTGGAGGATATTGAGCGGCTGCGGAAACACGTTAAGGCCGAGAAGATTATTCTATTCGGAGGATCATGGGGCTCTACTCTCGCGCTGGCCTATGCCGAGGCATACCCGCAGAACGTAAGCGGCATGGTGCTCCGGGGCATCTTTACCGCCACCAAGGAAGAGATCGACCATTTTTACGGAGGAGGGGTGCGGCCCTTTTTCCCGGAAGTCTATGAAAAGCTGGAAGAAGCTATTGGGACGAAAATTTCTCCCGCTTCCATCCTGAGCAAGGTGACCAGCAAAGATAAAGAAAAAAGATTGTTGTACGCCAAAGCCTGGACCGGTTATGAAACCAAACTTTCCGATCTTGACGTGTCGGATAACGAGGTCCAGGGCATTCTTAACAATCCCCGGTTTGAAGCGTTGGTTGTATCCATCGCCCTTATCGAAAACCACTACATGACAAACGGTTGTTTTTTGGAAGAGGGACAGCTTTTGCGCGATACAAAAAAAATTCAGGACATCCCCGTTGTTTTGGTCAACGGCCGCTATGATATGATCTGCCCGCCGATAAACGCCTACCGCCTGCATAAGCTCTTGCCGAAATCACGGCTGGCTATCGTCGACAGATCCGGACATTCTATGGCCAATCCTTATATGCAGCGGGAGCTGGTCAGACAGATGGCGGGTTTTGAGTCTTTTTAAAGACGGGGACTCCCATTAGAAATTAATAACCGTCCCCTATTAGAAATTAAGTCTTTTCCGAAGCTCTGCGGCAAACGTTTCCCGGTCACCGGGACTGATAAATATTACTTTGTCTCCTGCTTCGATACGAATCCCCTTGAAGAATCTGTTGCAGTATCCTCTCAAATGAAACGCCGTTCCAAAGGTCTGCTGATTGAACCGGACCAAACGAATCTCATCGATGGTATCTAATTCATATTTCCCTCTTAGCAGAATCCCGTTTTTCAAGATCAGGGATGTGGATGTGATGGTATATTCCGTATGAAACAGAGAATGTAAAATAACAGAAAAGGTCAACAATCCCCCGAAACAGACGATAATAACCAAAACTAACAAGATCCTTCTATAACTGAAACCTCTCCAAATAATGAAAGAAGGAATAAATATCATCACAGCGATAAACACAATATTTAATAAAACAAAACCCCAGCCCGGATTTGGCGTATCCACATACATAACTGGTTTCACCCCATTTCCTATTTCAGCGGCGGGCAGGGTCTCTCCGGAAGGTATATTCCTTCGGAGGATCGGCTCCCAACAGGTGCTTGACGAAATAATCCCACCGCCGCCTCATCATGTAAGCCTCCCGCCCGAATCCGTGCCCCCGGTTGGGAAAAAGGATCAGATCAAAATCCTTGTTGGCCGCGATGAGCTCGTTGACGACCAGAAGCGTGTTGTAAAAGGGCACATTTGAATCCATGGTACCGTGGGCCAGCAGCAGCTTTCCCTTGAGGTTTTTGGCCAGAAGCTGATTGGCCTGGTTGTCGTAGTTGGTCGTGCCGTCGGGATTTCTCTCGAGGAGGCCCTGCCATTTCTCTCCCCAATCGTCTTCGTAGCAGCGGTTGTCATGATTCCCGGCCCCGCTGACGGCCACATCGAAAAATTCCGGATAGCGGAGGATGGCGTCCGTTGAGGCGAATCCGCCCCCGGAGTGCCCGTAGATGCCCACCCTGTCGATGTCGATCCAGGGATAACGTTCGGCCAGCTGCTTCATCCCGGTTATCTGGTCGGGAAGCCCGTTGTCCCCCATGTTGCCGTAGTAGGCTTCGTGGAAAAACTTCGACCGCATGGGCGTCCCCATGGCGTCAAGAGAGACCACGATAAATCCCAGCTCGGCCAGGGCCTGACAGTCTCCGCGGGAAGCGGAAAAGCTTCGGCTTCCGACGCTTCCCGTCTGGGGACCGGGATAAATGTAGTTGATGATGGGGTATTTTTGCGACGGATCGAGCGATGCCGGCTTGAATAAAAGCCCGTAAAGGTCGGTTTTTCCGTCACGGGCCTTAACCGAAAAGGGCACCGGCGGCTTCCATCCCATTTCCAAAAGTTGGGAGATATCCGCTTTTTCCAGGGCAAGGAGTTTGCGGCCTTCGGCGCTCCGGAGCAGAGAAACGGGGGGCTCCACGGGCGTCGAATAACTGTCGGCAAAAGTCTCACCCGACGGTGATAGGCTGATGTTGTGGTTCGCCTTTTCCGGAGTGAGAATCTCCACCTTACCTGTTCCGTCCATACCGACGCGGTAAAAATACTGGAAATACGGATCCCCTTCTTCCCGGCCGCATCCCATAAAATAAATCCGGCGTTTTTTCCGGTCTATTTTCAGGATCTGGAGGACGTTCCAGTCCCCGCCGGTGATGCGGTTTTTCAGCCGTCCGGTCTTCAGGTCATAAAGGTACAAGTGCCCCCAGTTGTCCCGCTGGGAAAACCAGATGACCTCGTCGGAGTCGAACAGGACATGCCAGTTGACGACGTTAAATCCCGATTCGAAAAAGGTATCCACCTTCTCTTCCATAATGGTGCGGACCGCGCCTGTTTCCGGGTTTGCGGTCCTGAGAACAACATGCTTATGGTCGCGGGAAACGGAGACGAACGCCAATTGAGAGGAATCCAGGCTCCACTCGGCATCGGCCAGTTCCCCGCTTCGCAGGGCGATATGATCGGTGATTGTGGAGCGGTGGGGGTCGGGAGGCATATCGAGGCGCACTACGCGCGGCCCGTTCTTGTCCAGGTGGACCACCACACGCTGGACCATAAATATTTTTTCGTCCCCGGGCAAGGGATATTTCCAGGCTTCGAGCTTCAGATGGCCGACCTCGGTGGTCGCCAGGTACATCTCCCCCACTCCGCGGCCGTCGTGCTGAAAGGTGGCGATTTTTCTGGAATCCGGCGACCAGAGGATAACGGGCCGTTCGCTTTTTGACCAGCCGGCGTTGTTCGTCGCATAACCGAAATCTTCGACTCCCCCGGTAGTGACCTGGATTTCTTCTTTTGTTGTCAGGTCACGAACCCAGAGGTTAAAATCGCGAATAAAGGCGGCCTTTTTTCCGTCGTGTGATACCATCATGTTCCGGTCCTCACCGGTATCCTTTGTATCCTCTTCAAGCGCTAAAATATTCTTTTGAATATGGTAGGCATAACGGTGTGATTCCACCGTAAAGAATATCGACTTGAGGTCTTCGGAGAACTCCAAGCGCTCGAAGGGAAGATTAAAGGGATCATATATGACATCGGTGGTCTCCGATATTGCCGTGACCAGCTTGGCATGATCGAAAGCCCTTTCCCTTGTCTTTTTATTGGTGTCCACCATGATGAACTCGTACCCCTCGGGAATTCTGTTGCGGTACCAGAATAAATTTTCGGCTATCCATTTGGGCCTGACAGAGTCGCCGAGAACAAGGGAACTGGTGTGCTGCCGGAGAAATCTCTCCGCATGGGCGTAATCGTCGGGCGTTAAGACACGTTTTTCCAGCGACTGGGTTTCAGCCCTTGTCCAATCGACGGACAACAATAGACAAAAACCCAAACATAAAATAACGGGGGTTTTCTTAGGCAAGGCTCGCCTCCTTTCGGGAAGGTTTTTTCAGGATCCCGTTCAGACAATGATAAGTTGCCATCGATGAAAAAGTCAATCACATGCGCTTTTAGTTAAGATTTTTTGTCATGGCATTTTATCAGGCATTTTATCACGGCTTGACATTATAATATTTTAATATTATGATAAGAACTGTTTTTTACATAGACAAAGGGTTATCGACTTATAATAAGATTGGGAAGTCCTTTCAGAAGGTCTTCCCATTTTTTTTTGTGGTATCGGAGTATGACTTTTCAGAAAAAATTTTCCACGATGACGGCATCTGTAAGAATGTGGTCTGTTAAAAGGACGGCCGGCTTTCCCTCATCGATAATCGTCCGCTTTGTTTCCTCGAGATCAAAGGTAATCAGGATGGCGGGTTTTGACTCCCCTGTTTGAGGATCTATAAAAATCCAGTTTTTTTCCTTTTCATCCCACGCATAAATCCATTTTGCGTCATCACTCCATCTTAAAGAACGCATCCATCCCTGCCTTAGGAGCCTCATGGAATCGTTCTGCAGCGACTTGACCCAAACCCCCAGTTTTTCCGACTTATCCTTATGGTTCCAGAAAAAGGCTATCTTGTCTCCATCAGGAGAAGGAGCGGCAAAGAACGCATATCCTGCCGAATCATCAGTGATCAAGGCCATCTCCTCTTTTGTTTCGGGATCGAGGATCTGAAAATTTCTGTTTCCCGCTTTCTGATAGATGATAACCTTACCAGGCGCCCAGGTTATGTATCCGCTCCCGGACAGGTTGGAACCGGAAAATAAAAACGGATCCCCACCGGCAGCAGGTACTTTCCAGACATGATATTCTCCCCCTTCGTTCGAGGCAAAAGCGATTTCTTTTCCATCCGGAGACCAGGCAGGTGCCATGTTGTCGGAATCAAAAAAAGTGAGTTGCCGGGATTCTCCTCCTTCGGCCGGCATAACAAATATATTTGACTTCGTCCCATCCCCGCAGGAAAAAGCGATCATTTTCCCATCAGGAGAAACAACGGGAAATTTATGCATTAGAGTGCCCTTGGTTAACTGTTTTTTTTCAACGGTCCAGGAAACACCGGAGCCGATGGATTTCACCCGCCATATATTTCCATAACGATACAAACGTTGAAAAATGAGGGCCGAACCATCATTGGCCACATCAAGCGAAATTCCAACCTGAAGACTTTTGAGGATAGGCCAGGGTTGGCCTGCAGGCTCTCCTGTTTGGTTGGAAACGGGAATTTTCCAGATAGCCCTTGCCTGTTCCCTCCCTTTAATGAAAAAAATCCCGTTTCCATCCGGATACCAGCGGGGACAAAAAACAGGATCCACATCTTCCACTATCTTATGTTTTTGTCCTGTTTTTCTGCCGATCACCCAGACGGCATTTCTATTCTGATTATCCTGGATCAAAACCGCAAGCAGGTCGTTCTGCGGGGACCAATCCAGGTCATTGATGAAAGAAAAGGACTCATCAAGGGGGATAAATTCTTTTTTTCCTGTTTTTCTGTTTTTTACAAGGATTGCTTTTGAATTATTCCACGCTGCCGCAAATTCTTCTCCACCGGGAGACCAGGCTAAAAACCAGCACTTTTCCAACTCCCGGGGTGTTCCTCCCAATCTCGATACGGAATATTGGACTCCCTGAGATTCACCATCTTTTGAGTAAAAAGAAAGCTCCGAACCGTTCGGAAGCCATCTCACCCGGGAGATATGTCCGGCCCTGTGGAGTTCAAGTTTTTGTCCGGTGGCCAGCTCCTGCAGTTGCAAAATGCAGCCGAAGGACTCGTTTTCAACATAAGAGATGAGTTTCCCATCAGGCGATATGGCCGGAAAAACAATATTGCCCGAGAACGTAACCTGCCGGATCTCGGCTGATAAAGCAGCCTCCCGGGAATCGGTTAGCGAAGCAATCTTCCGGGGCGCTGGCAATGAAGTAACCTGCTGGGCCTCGGTGACAACGCCTTCCCCCGGTGCCTGGCGGTCGAAATATTCCAAGCCGAAAAAAACCAAAACCGCAGCAGCGGCAAGGATAACTGGAAGGATTATGGCCCATACATACTTTTTCCGGGGCCGGGATTTTCGGGGCGTTGAAGGGATTGATTTTGTCTTTATTTTTTTGGGTATAACGGCGGCCGGAAGTATTTTTTCAATACGGGCAAGCTCTTCGTGAACTTCCTGGGCGGATTGATACCTGTCTTCTTTATTTTTTTCCAGGCATTTGAGGATCAGACGGGAGAGGTCCTCGGTGACAAGCGGATTGTATTTCCTCGGATCAACCGGTTTTTCGGACTTATGTTTCATTCCAACGGCTAAAGGAGTTTCCCCCTCGAAAGGAATCCTTCCGGTCAACATCTCAAAAAGAATAATGCCGAGTGAATAGATGTCCGACCTCTGGTCGACTCCGCGTCCTTCGAACTGCTCGGGAGACATATAAGAAGGAGTTCCCGATATCGTGTCCCTGTTCGTATCGGACAATAGGCGAATGGGGCGGGCGATGCCGAAATCCATGATGCGGACATTTCCCTGCTTATCTATCATGATGTTTTTGGGCTTCAGGTCCCGGTGAACAAGCTTGACTTTGTGTGCTTCCATTAATCCTGAACAAACCTGTTTGGCGATGGAAATTGCCGCTTCCGGGGAAAACGAACGGGTCATCTGGATCATGCTGTCCAGGTCTTCCCCGTCAACATATTCCATGGAGATGTAATAAACATTTTCGTGTTTGCTGAAATGGTACATACGACAGACGTTTTTGTGGATGATGCGGCGGGTCATCTTCAGCTCTTCCCTGAACTCTTTTATGGAGGTCTCATCTAAGCCGATTTCCGTTTTGATGAGTTTGAGGGCGATGGTTTCGTTGAGTTCTTTGTCGAGCGCTTTGTAAACTCTGGCACATCCCCCTTGCCCCAGCCTATCGATGATCTGGTACCTTCCGGCAAAGACAGAACCGATGGTGAGGTCATAAATAGGCATGGCATAGGTACGCGTGCCGGCCGCTTCACCGTCCGGGCTAGGGGTGGGCATAAGAGGAGTTCCGCAGTTGCCGCAAAAGCGGGCCGTGTCCGTGTTCTCGGACCGGCATTCGGGACATTTCATATGTTTATTATAGCTCATGTGAGGCAAATGCAAAATGTTTCATCGCTGTATTTAGCGGTTTGGGGATTAGGTATCACGATAGCGCCGTGACCGGCACAATTATTTCAAAAAAAAAAATAAAAAAAAGGAAACCTTTTGAGAAAAAACAGCGTAATATTATATGTTCTATTATTTAATAAGATATCATTTTTGGAAATAGAGGACGATGATGAAATCTTTAAGTAAGAGAGAAGAAGAAATCCTTCTGGCTATCGGATGCCTGGGAAAAAACGCCTACCTTGTGGCTATCAGAAAACATCTTCAAAAAATTACAGGAAACGAACTATCTATCGGGGCGGTACACATTCCCCTGCAGCGTCTCGAGAAAGCGGGATATTTGAATTCCATCATGGGCGATGCCTCCGCTGTCAGGGGTGGAAGGCGAAAAAAAATCTATACAATCACTTATATAGGCTTGGAAGCTCTTAGAGCAAACAGGAAAGTTTATGATGTTCTATGGTCAGAATTCTTGGAGGAAACTTCAACGAAACGGTGAACGTCATGGAACAACGAAAAAGATCAAAGCCTCGTCTGGGAGAAGCCCTTCTACGTTTGACTCTTCCTGCCAATGAAGTCGAGGCCCTTCTCGGTGATTTTGATGAAATTTACGATGAACTATGGCAAAAAAAGGGACAAGGTGCGGCCAAGAGGTGGTATTGGACTCAGATCCTCCGGCTGCAGCCCTCCTTAATCAAAAATTCGATTTATTGGAGTGGGGAAATGCTAAAAAACTATATTAAGGTGGCCTTGAGAAACATCAAAAAAAACAAAATATTTTCCTTCGTCAATTTACTGGGACTTGCCTTGGGAATAAGCTGCAGTTTGTTGATATTCCTGTATGTGCAGCACGAAGTCAGCTACGACCGTTTTCATGACCAAGCGGAACACATTTACAGGATTGTCACGGAGTGGAAGGTTGAAGGTGAAAGCCACATTTATCAAACGACGGCCGCACCAGTGGCACCCGCCCTCTTGAACGATTATCCTGAGGTGCAAAAAGCTGTGCGCATAAAAAAAACCGGAGCCGTCGTCCATTACGGTGACAAGAGCTTTGTTGAGAGAGGCATCTTCATGGTCGATCCCGATTTTTTGGAAATGTTCACATTTCCTCTAAAACGCGGAAATCCTGAAACCGTTCTCGATAATCCTTATTCACTTGTCATCACCGAAAATATGGCTGATAAATATTTCGGTGACAGCGATCCGCTGGGACAAAAGCTTTCTCTTTGGAATGATTACGAGTTCGAGGTCACGGGAGTCGCCGCGAATGTACCTAAAAACACTCATCTCAACTTTGATTTTTTACTGCGGTTCGATTTTTACAAAATATTGTCCCAATACAATTACCTGGAGAGTTGGGGATCATGGAATTTTTTAACCTATATTCTTATTCAAAAAGACTATCCTGTTTCTGAGTTTGAAGAGAAAACCACAGACTTTATCAAAAGATATAGGGGTGCAGATTCAACCAATCCCCAGAAGCTGTATCTCACCCCTTTATTAAAAATTAATCTGGAAACGTATGGCAAAATGCGGTACATCATTTTTTTCACGGCCATTGCTGTCGTTATTCTGCTGCTGGCATGTGTCAACTTTATGAACCTATCCGTGGCACGATCCTCAACCCGAACCAGGGAGATCGGACTGCGGAAAGTCATTGGAGCCAAGAAAGGACAGATCGTCAAGCAGTTTCTGGGCGAATGCTTGATTTTGGCCATTCTCGCCCTGCCCGCCGCCCTTCTTCTTGTCCACCTCTTTTTGCCTTCGGTTAACTCATTATTGAAAACCAATCTTCAACTTGCTTATCTCCAAAACATTACTTTCATTTTAGGAATTATAGGAATCACCGTTCTGGCTGCGTTTCTTTCAGGCATCTATCCGTCTTTTTACCTTTCATCTTTTCGCCCCGTCCAGTCACTGCAGGGGGAAATAAAATCCAAACCGAGGGCTTACGGCCTGAGGAGTTTTTTGGTCGTATTTCAATTCACGGTATCCATCATTTTGATTATCTGCACATTGACCATCCACCATCAGTTGAAGTTTATTCAAGAGCAAAAATTGGGATTTAATAAAAACTTTTTGGTTAATGTTCCCGTTCTGGGGGATGGACTTCAAACAAAAAGTGAATTGGTTAAGGCTGAGTTGAATAAAAACCCAAAAATTTTGGGGGCTTCGATTTCTTCCTTTTCCCCGGGAAATTTTCCCAACCAAAGCGTAAGCTGGGAAGGTCAGAAGGACGATGAGGAATTAATGATGGCCTGGTACTCCGTTGACCATGATTTTATCAAGACCTTTGAGATCGAAATCGTGGAAGGCAGGAATTTTTCCCGGCAGTTTTCCTCGGATGTGCAGTCGGCCTATATTCTGAATGAAGCCGCCGTCAAAACATTCGGGTGGCCAAATCCGATCGGGAAGGAGTTTAAAGTAGAAAAAGCGGGGCTACCGATGGGCAGAGTGGTCGGTGTCATGAAGGATTTTCATTTTGCCTCTCTTTATCAAGACATCAAACCATTAGCCCTTATCCTGGAGCCGCAAGGAGGGTACAATTATTCCATAAAAATTGATGCGCAGAATATGGAGGATACTCTTACATTTATCGAAAAAACTTTCCGTGCTTTCGCGCCTCACATGCCATACATTTACAGTTTTATGGATGACAAAATCGCAGAAATGTATGTTGAGGACGAGCGCCTTGGAAAACTTTTCAATTCTTTTTCGGTGATCGCTTTGATTATAGCATGTATGGGCTTGCTGGGACTGGCATCATTCTCCACATTAAGACGGACCAAAGAGATAGGAATTCGAAAGATATTAGGAGCATCCGTATCGGGAATCATCTTCAAACTCTCCCATGAATTCACAAAATGGGTTGTTGTGGCCAATATCATTGCCTGGCCGGTAGCTTATTTTGCCATGAACAGATGGCTACAAAATTTCGCTTTTCGGACGGGCATAAACATCTGGGTTTTTGTTCTCTCCGCCTCTTTTGTCCTGCTATTAGCTATCATAACGGTTATCTATCAAGCCATAAAAGCAGCCACAGCTAATCCGGCTCATTCGCTCAGATATGAATAATCGAATTGGAAGTATGTCTCTGAGTGAGTAAGGTTTGATCTTAAGCGTGTGAGTAGGATCTAACCGTTGATTGGTGAGAGGCTAACCTAAACGATTTCCCTTAATTTCATTTATTTAATAAAAAAAAGAAGGGTTTCAGGTCTTAAATTGCCGCCTTTCACGCTAACCTCTACCCTATACTTCAGCTATCGTAGGCTTAAAATTACCGCATAAGATTTTTGATGAGGGGCCGCAGTTGTTCGTGGCGGTCGGGACTACCGCCGACGAGACGGTAGGCGATCTTTCCCTGCTTATCGATGATCACGTGAGTGGGAAAGGCCTCAACCTTATAAATAGATGCCGTTTTCGAGGCATCCGGGATGATCTTATAGGTGAAGGGGTGGTCCTTCAGATATTTTTCAAGCGCTTCGGCCGGGTCCATTGCAAAAGCGATAAAAACGACCTTTTCGTCCTTGAATTCCTCGGTCAGCTTGTTGAGCCCGGGGATTTCCACTCTGCAGGGGGCGCAGCCGATAAACCAGAAGTTCAGGACAACCACCTTACCCTTAAGGTCAGCCAGGTGCAGCTTCTGGCCGTCTAGGGAGGTCACTTCAAAATCAGGTGCCGGTTCCTTGGCCTTTTTGGAGGCCGGCGTAACAGCATCCATAGCCGCTTTAAGATATTCCTCAAACCCGGTTCCTTTTTCGTATCGTTTCTCGTAAAGGGATTTTAATTCCGCCTTAGCACCGGCCGCCCCCAACTGAAACGCTTCGAGAAGCGCTTTTTCGGCCCGTCCGTAGGCTTCCAAGGATTTCCAGATCTTGGCCTCGGCTTCCTTATATTCCGGCCGGACTTCTTTCTGTAAGGATTGGGCCGCCATCAGGTCGGCCAGAGCCCGGCCCGTTTCGCCCAATTCAAAGGCTATGTTGGAGCTGACTTTTAAATATTCGGGAATAAACATTTGAGTTATTCCCCCTGAAATATCATCATATAAGCGGAGTTTTCCCTTAAGTATCAAAAAAATGGCTTTCTGGATCAAATCCTTCGCCTGTTTCAGGTTGCGGCCATGAGTCAAATAAGCCCTGGCCATGTTATAGTGGGGATGAGGATTGTCAGGATATTCTTCAACCCAGCTTTTATAAACTTTTTCTATAATGTTAAGGTCCACCTGTTTATCACCGGCCAGACTGATCAGCCTTTCCCTGGCATATTTGGAATGAGGATTATTATCGAAAAAGGTGATTTTCATCGCCTTGACCTTCTCCGGCCCCTCGCCTTTAACCTGTTCGGAAAAAACAAAATATTCATAATCACTAAAAGCGCGGCCCGTATAATAAGAACCGGGATACTTCTCCACCATGGAGGCGATGATGTTCCGGGCCAATTCCTCTTCTCCTAGCTTCATATATCCGCAGCATAAGGCATACAAAAGGGATGGCGACTTCTCCTCCAAGGTTTTTAAATAATCCATATCTTTATTTACGGTGGGAAGAAGGGCATCCTTATCGATGGCTCCCATCATAAACCATTTGGTCCGAAAGACGCCGTAGTTATCCGGATAAAGTTCACGTTCTTTTTCAAAAAATTGGAGATAATCTCCGTATGCGGCCTTATAGGCCATGCTATACTGGTTAGCGCCTTTAGCCGGAATGCCGTCTTTCGTTCTAACGGCCAGGGATATTCTCGCATTCTTGTCCCAGTTGTCCAATGAAATGAAATACATGTTGAAGAATGACGCCCCCTCTTCGACGGGAATCTCGGCAGAGAAAATGTTTCCCTTTTTTTCCATTTTGACACACCGACTTTCGGGAATCTCTTCTTTATAAAACATGTATGATATGTAGACAGATTCACCGGGCTTGAGGAGGGCGTTTTCATTAAAAGTATCATAGGTTATCTGAAGCGTATCGCCCCACTTCGGTTCTTCCGGAATACAGGATACAACTTTATCTTCCGCTTGGTTTTCAACTCCTGCGCTTAGAATAAAACCAGCTGAAAAAAGGAAAAAAAGAATCAAAACTGACAAGCGGTTTTTTTTCATCTTACCTCCTCTGAGATTTGCTGATTTGTCTCGATTAAAGTATAAATTTAATTGAGAAAATTTCAAAAAAATCCAGGCGCCGATTTTACATGCCGAATCCTTAAAAAGAAATTCAAAAAAAACATCCAAGCTCATCATACCTAAGCTTAAAAAACCTGTGGCATGTCCGAAAAGTTACATAATCATTTTTGCAAATAAAATAATACATTACCATAGGCAAAAAGTCATAAAATCTGATGAGGGATGCCGGTTTCAATCATCAGACTGAATTTTCAGATACTTAAAGCCTTGTCCTTCACTAAATCCACGAAAACAAGGCCGAAATGAGAAAGGATAAAATTTAAACTATAAAATATCAATCACTTAGAAAGAGTCACTTTGTTTAAATGTTGCATAATATCAATAGAATCAATCATTTCCGTAGGCCCGACCCCTTTAAATTATAGACGCCAAAGGTAGGAGATTTTAAAAAAGAGTCCCCGTTGCGTCTCCAGGAAATGATCACTATTGACATATTCGCGGTCCAACCAGCGAATTTTTTCAAATATGGTCCCATATCCAAAATGAATCACAGTGCCGGGAATGTAGGTAAATGAGGCCAGCAAATCAACCATC
Organism: Candidatus Aminicenantota bacterium; assembly: GCA_016927475.1. Classification (GTDB taxonomy): domain Bacteria; phylum Acidobacteriota; class Aminicenantia; order Aminicenantales; family Aminicenantaceae; genus JAFGMO01. The sequence goes on along the minus strand of JAFGMO010000075.1, from coordinate 10,195 downwards.
AAACGCTTGTGGTAGGTGTTGTACTCCACAATACTTCTGAAAAACAGGTATTTATTGATCTGGAATGTGGTCCGGTTTCGCATAATTGTATAGTCATATATTTTTTGAGAATCGCTGGAGCGGAAAAAATCAGCATAAGAAATGTCAATTTCAGATGTTAACTGTTCAAAGGGCTGATAGGAGAGTGAAAAACCGAGGCGGCTGCCTTTGCCTTGATATGGTTCATCAGGGTCATAATAGATAGCCCCTGAATACCGATAAAAGAGACCGAATAAAACATGTTTGGTAATTTGGCTTTGACTGTTCATGCCAATGGCATTGCGGTTAAACCGTTGAGAGGCAAACACCTCATTGCCGGCAATCAGGTCGATACGAAACATTGTTTGCCTGGGCAACCAAAAACGTAAGGTAAACAGATTCAAGGTTTCAATCAAATCACTCTCTTTATCATAAATATGATAGCTCCAGTAAAAGGGCTCGATTCGTTGAAAAAATTCTGATTTCGGATAAATACGGTACATCCCAAAAGCAGCCAAACGGGTAATATTTTTCCGGGTGACAAATCCAGTATCCACACGAAAATTTTCGGACAGATCCTGAATGCCCAGATCAAAAATCCATTTTCTGTCACTATACTCATAACGGAGAGCCATGGCATGTCCAAATTCAGAATTGGGCTCCGAATTATCGGCCGCACTAAAGGAACCCAGGGCATGAAAACCAAGGACCGAGTATTGTGATAAACGCAAACGGCCATCTGCTCCGACGACCCGGTTATAATCATTCATGAACTCCCGTCCAGTATAAAAGCCGCCAAGATAGCTGTCATCCTTCAGCGCATATCGCATACGCAGGATTGGGAAATATGCGTTTTCCCCCTCATACAGATAATTCCCACTCTCATCCTTTTCTTTTCCCGGAGCGGTATCTATGGCAAAGAGTGTGGTAAAACTGGTTTTTCGGCCAACTCTGCCCGACAGTTTTAATCCCAGACTGGGATCGGAAATGGTCCGGGTATGCACAAGCGCAACCAGTGGTGCCTCTTCCGTATTTCCGGAAAAATTGAAATTTTCCTGCCCTTCTAAAAAAAAAGGCCTTTTTTCCGGGTAAAAAAGACTATATCGCAGGTTTACGTCAATCTGCCCGGCATCTGCTTCCACCTGACTAAAATCAGGATTATATGTACCATCAAAAGTTATTTCAGGAGTGACACCAATTTTAGTCGTGAGACTGATATCAGTTTCCTGGGGATCAGCCTTCATCTGGCCCTCATTGTTTGAACTACCCCGGCTATGGGTAAAGGCAGGGAGAATTTCAATGACTCGTTTGTATTTTAATCCGCTGAGCTGAATGGGCTGGGTCTGTGACAGTATGGCACCCCCCTCTGGAGTTATCATGGGGCAGCTGGTTTCTTCGGATGTCCGGCTTATGGACCTGAAAAACATCACTCCCATGGTGAATTTTTTACGTCCAGGGAAACGAATGCTTTTAGACGGCACCCTGCATTCCACAGAATAACCGTCTTCATTGACGACACCTTTACTGTACCATACCATATCCATGCTTGCGTCCAAATTGCCCTGGAGATTCATCATACCGTCTGTTTGAATTCCTAAAGGATTTAAAATAAAAGCGAATGCCGTTTGCCGGTCGTAAAAGGTATCCAAAACAAAACCGACCCAGTCATCACTGACAAGAGTATCACGTTTACTCACAGTAGCCTTGATCTTGTCGGGTTCAGTGTCAAAGCAACGGAAGGCAACGTAAAGGTTATCCTCATCATAAGCCAGGTAGACAACTGTTTTTTGGCTGGGATCCTTTTTATAATCTGGATTATATGTTTTAAACGTGGTGAATTTAGCGGCAGTCTGCCAGACATCATCATCCAGTTTGCCGTCCAGATTCGGCGCCTGGCCGGTCGCAGCTATCTCAACAGTATTTGTGGCAACTAAAAACACGGGTAAAAAAAGTACAATCAATATGAAAAGATATTGCCTTTTTTTTGAAAACATTACCGGCTCCTTTAAAAAACTGCGCCTTCATTTATATTAAAACGAGTTTTCCCTCCATTTGGTTTATTAATATCCATAAATCTTGAATCAAAAAAATCCCATGCCTATTTTTCTTCAGCCTGTTCCTCTTCTTGACATATATCCATTAATTGGTTATTATGCCAAATATGAAAATAACTATCAAGCAGCGCACACGACTCGAGATCAGGGCAAATATCCTCAAAGCCCTGGCCCACCCCGTCAGGCTTTTTATCGTTGAGGAACTGGCCGGGTCTCCCCGATGTGTTCATGAACTGACGGAAATGGTCGGGCTGGATATATCCACGGTCTCTAAGCATCTATCCGTCCTTAAAAACGCCGGCCTTATTCGGGACAAGAAAAAAGGCAAACAGGTCTTTTACAGCCTTCGTGTGCCTTGCGCCTTGAACTTTCTTGACTGCGTGGAAGCTGTTCTGAGGGAGCAGGCAAGGGAAACGATGGATGCTGTTTCCTCTCAATAACATTCCGGTCTTTTTTTATAGATTATATTTGATCAATTGGCAAAACTTAAAAATCTTATAAACACAACCGGCATAAAAGGAAAAAACCATGAGCCGCACGGATTGGAAAACGGAATGGAAGCCCTTACTTTTTTTTGTCTTCATATTTCTGGGCGTTTTTTATCTTCCCCTGGGAGTTCCCCGCTTCGACAATGCCTTCTCGGAAGCGCTCTATCTGCTTAAAGAATACGCCCAAGAACACGTCCTCACCTGTCTCCTTCCGGCTTTTTTCATTGCCGGGGCCATTGCCGTTTTCATAAGCCAGGCATCGGTGATGAAATATTTTGGGGCCAAGGCCAAAAAAGTAATGGCATATAGCGTCGCTTCCGTATCGGGATCTATTCTGGCAGTCTGCTCCTGTACCGTCCTTCCCCTTTTCGCCGGCATTACACGGATGGGTGCGGGATTGGGCCCGGCATCCACTTTTCTTTATTCCGGACCTGCCATCAACATACTGGCCATCATTCTCACCGCCAAGGTTCTCGGCCCTGAGCTGGGCATCGCCCGTGCCGTGGGAGCTGTCGTTTTCAGCGTCGTCATCGGTCTGCTCATGCATTTTTTCTTTCGCAAGGAAGAGATGCAAAAAGCTGAAGCCCAAGCGGCCTTACCCGAGCCCGAGGAATCCCGGCCCTTATGGCGGACCGCCCTTTATTTTGCCGTGATGGTCGGCATACTGGTTTTTGCCAACTGGGGAAAACCGGAAGATCCTTCAGGTTTTTGGCTTCTTATATTTTCTCTGAAGTGGTATATCACCGCCGCATTCGCCCTAATGCTGTCTTTACTGCTTACGGCCTGGTTCCGTCTCTCTTGGTTGAAAGTTATCCTGGCGGCCGTTCCTCCTTTTTTCCTTGCTCTCGCCTTTCCCCACAATCCTTTCCCGGCTTTTGCGGCCGGAATCATAGGTCTTTCCATCATCACCAGCACGGATAAAGGCGAATCCGGGGACTGGTTCACGGCCACATGGGGATTCACCAAGCAGATCCTGCCCCTGCTTTTTTTCGGCATCCTCATCGCCGGATTTTTTCTAGGCCGCCCCGGACATGAAGGGATAATTCCCTCTAATTGGGTAAGCTCGGCTGTCGGCGGCAACTCCCTTTGGGCAAACCTTTTCGCTTCAGTGGCCGGTGCATTTATGTATTTCGCCACTCTGACCGAAGTTCCCATCCTGCAGGGACTCATTGGAAGCGGTATGGGCAAAGGGCCCGCACTTGCCCTATTGCTGGCCGGACCGGCCCTCAGCCTGCCCAACATGCTGGTCATCCGCAGCGTCATCGGTACGAAAAAAACGGCCGTTTTTGTTCTTCTGGTTATTCTTCTTTCGACCGCGGCCGGACTTTTATTCGGGACATTTTTCTAATAAAAGAATAATACAGGCAAGCCTGTATTATTCTTTTATGGAGGAATTTTTATGATTAAAATACAAATACTCGGCATGGGATGCCCCAAATGCAAGAAGCTGGCATCCAATGCCGATCAGGCTGCCCGCACTCTCGGACTCGACTGCGAGATCGTCAAAGTCACCGGCATCAACGAGATCACAAAAATGGGCGTCATGCTGACACCCGGGCTGGCTATAAACGGCGAGGTACAAAGCACGGGTAAGGTTTTAAACTCTGAAGAAATTATCGAGATTTTGAAAACATACAAAAGCAACCCGTAAAATAGGCGGTGCTTCTCACAGCCCGGTTATCCTTTCCTATTACACCCTAAAACCCAGACGATGATCCATCCCCATAAAAAATTCGAACTCGTTGTTTCCACGAAATGGACCAACCGCACACTATCCGGCATCAAAGGATTGGGTACCAGGTGCTGGGAATTCATAAGAACGGCAAAGATAAGCCCGACGGCAAGTCCTTTCTCCCACAAGCGGCCCTTCATCATCCGGAGGACAGGGAGAGCAGCCAACACCCAAAGACCGCCCCGAATCGCCTGCCAGAGAGGAAGAAGGGGCGATGTACTAAAAAGAGCCTTAAAGTGGGCTAAAAAAGGCAAAATCTGGGCCGAACCGGAATAATATTCTCTTACAGCGGCGGACTGCCAGCCGATAAAATAGCCGAAACCGAAATATATAACCGGGTAGATAACGATGCTGAGCAGAAGACATTTCATTAACAGCATTACCGAAAAAGTCAAGGGGTGAGAAGGGAAATCCTGTTCGTCTTTTTCCGTCTTTTTCCATTTACCGAACATAAAAACGGCAGCCACACCAAACAGGAAGGCAAAAACAGCCCCGCCGGTGAGATGGGCTCCGATCATGCCGGCCGGCATGCCTTGACCGGCATCAAAATAGAGAAGTTCGATCTCCCCCATAAAAAACATGGCCGCATACACTTCCAGGGCCAGAACGGCGGCCAGCTTCATCCCCTTCCACTTAGACCGCAACAGGACAAAGACCACTACGGCCGTGTTCACCAATGATACAACGGCCATGGCTCCCAACACCCGGGCTAAATTTTCCTGGCTTGAGCCTGTTTCGACGCCGAAAATTCCCTGGGCCGCGGCCAGGCAGAACATCCAAAGGAACAACATCACCGCCGAAAGCAAAATCCATCGAAAAAACAAAGTGGCATATTTTTTAATATCCATACCGTTCTCTCCCATGATTTATTGTGCTTTTTGTTTGCCTTTGGATTTCAATCCCCGGGAAAAGGCTTTACCGGCCCCGCTCAGAAACCGGATGATATCCTTTTCAGACAAACCGGTCAGAACACCGCTGTAAAGGAGGGCGGCCAGACCATGGGTAAAAACCCAGGAATTCAGCAAAAGGGCCGTTACCCCCCCTTTTTTTGTTTCTTTAAATGCATCCTTTAAAGGCCGGTCCCTAAGCTCCTCAGGCAGCCGGTTTTTCAGTTCTTCCACACTTTGCGCCGATACCGGCTGGGGACTTTCCAGAAAAAGAAAGGAAAAAAGATGCGGTTTTTCCTGGGCAAACTTGACATAACCAACGGCGGAATCGAGGAAGGGGTCTTTGGTGTATGTTCGGGTCTGGTAAAAACAGACGGTTTCATAGGTTCGCTTTTGAAGTTCTTCTTTGAGGTCCGCCATCGAGTCCAAGGCCGAATATATGGGCATCGTCGAGGCCCCGAGATATGCTGCGATGGACCGGGCGGAGACATTCTTCCATCCTTTTTTTTCCAGGATCTCAAATGCCGCCTGAAGTATTTTTTCCTTGGTGAATTTCGTTTTTGGAGGAGTCATTAGAAGTGATTTTCTCTTATTAATATAACAGATATTATATAACATATGTTATAAATCATGTCAAGACAGCTCTTCTAACAAATAATTCTTCATAACAACTTGAAATTATTTGTCTACAAATCTATTTTATAAGTACAAAAAGGAGCCGACGATGAAAAAGAAAAAGGGGAAGTCCTTTCTCAGATCAAAGGAGCTATTCATTATTTTGGGCGTGTTTCTTTCATTATACATGCTCTCTTCCTGTGACTGGGTGAAAGAATTGCTGGAAAACCAAGCACCCACCGCCTGCTTCACCATGGACCCGGAGTCCGGTCTTTTTCCCCTGACGGTCATATTCAATGCTTCCTGCTCAGAGGATCCGGAAAATAACATCTCGACGTATACCTGGGATTTCGGGGACGGAGACAGCGGCACCGGGATGTCCGTAAGCCATATCTTCACCTCCCCCGGTACCTATACCGTTCAACTTACCGTGTCCGACGATGAAGGACTTAAAAATGCCACCACCGATACGGTGGATGTTACAAGGGTGAAATGGATCTATGAGGCGGAGAAGCCCGTCTATTATTCCACGCCCGCCGTCGCCTCGGACGGCACCGTCTATTTCGCCACGGGCATTTACCTTCACTCTGAATTCGGCAGCTTACACGCCCTCTACCCTGACGGCACTCTGAAATGGAGCCGGGATCTGGAAAACAACGGCTATTCCCCGAGTATAGGTTCCGACGGCACCGTATATGTCCAGGACAGCATGGCTATTCTTTATGCCTTTACCAGCACCGGAACCTTAAAATGGAAGCATAACACCAATAATTGTTTTCTGGATGTCGGGAAAAGAACGCCGGCCATAGGAAACGACGGCGCCATTTATTTCGGCGGTCTTTGCCTCGAGGCAGTCTACACCAACGGGACACTCAAGTGGAGCAACGACGATGTCGCCATCGTGACAACATCTCCCATCATAGGACCCGACAGATCGATTTTTGTTATCACCGGGCGGGGGGAAGAAACGCTGTACAAAGTCAACAGGGTCAACGGCAATATCATCTGGCAATCAACCATAGAATTCTCCGGGGAACATTTCAACGCTTTCTCCGCTCCCTCAATCGATTCGACGGGAACCATATATTTTGGTGCGGAAATGTCGTACCCGAATTACGGAGGCTACGTTTATGCCGTAAGGTCCAACGGTACATTAAAATGGCGGTATTTCGTTGCCGAACGCTATATCCGGTCCACGCCGACCATCGGACCGGACGGAACCATCTACGCCGGAACCAAAGTCGGTAATGATCATACTTCAAAGCTTATCGCCCTTTATCACAACGGCACTTTAAAATGGGAATACATTGTCGAATCGATACATGAGTGGGACGACATCTACTGCACGCCGACAATTGGGGCCGACGGCACCATTTACTTCGGGGCGGAAACAGGTTACCTTTATGCGCTCAACCAATCGGGCACATTACTCTGGCAACAGGAACTCCAGCACGGGAACAACTGGTCCTCACCGGCGATAACAACCGACGGAACGCTCTACATCGGAACCATATACAGCGATTGGACGGGAAATCTTTACGCCATCAAAACATCGAGTTTAGGCCTGGCCGCTTCTGTCTGGCCGAAGTTTCATCATGATAATAAAAACACGGGAAGGTACTGACTTCCATTAGCTTCGTCCTTCAACGCTTCGCCCCGAGCCAACCTACCCCTTGCGGCTGGAAATACGAGGAGAGCGATCTCAAAACGGAGGCATCTACCGGGCGTTTCTCGACGGTGTAAAGATCGGGGAACCGTTGGACTTTTATGCCGAGGGGCCACTTGAATGGACCTTCCCCTTGCTCGATTACTGGCCCGAGCCGGGTGTTTATACCCTGCGCCTCGAATGTCTTGACAAGAACATACGGAGCTCCGGTTATGCCTGCAGGATAGAATCCGTTCGCCTCATCGAACGGCGTCCCAGAGTGGCCGAGTACGGTTTTGACAAAGATAAAGACTGGCGTAAAAATCCGCTCCTTTATTATTGAAACTTTTTTCTCTCGTTTAAAAAACGTATGAACCATCTTTAATCAAAAAAGCTCTACCAATTCTTCAGTGCTCGTTCCAGATGGTCCGCCGCTTTTTGGTCTTGGTCCCGGGCTTTGAGAATAATATCCGCGGTTTTTTTCCGGATTTCCTTGTCTTTAAACAGCTGTGCCTTTTTTAACGAAAAGCCGGGTCCGCCGACCAATCCCCAAAGCTGCCAGATGAGAGAATGTTCCGCGTCATAACATTCCGCGGCCGACAACACGTCTTTTTCAGGACAGGCAACATCCTGGACAAGTTTTTGCAAAAATTGATAAGCATACCATCGTCCTTCGGCGATGATTCCGGCCGCATTCTGATGGACGATATAGCGGTGGTGAAGCTCTTTCTCTTTTTTCCCGGTGAATTCTTCTTCCGTGAGAATCATCCCGGCCCATTTTTCGTAGGCCGCCAGACCGCTGGCGCAATCTCCATGAACTAAAGGCATTCGAGCAATTTCCAATACCCACATCAGGGTATTCCTGTAGATCCCCTCGAGAGAAAGCCGGCCTTTTTTTTCTCCCGTCAAAATAATTCTGTGGGTGTCCTTATACCAATTCCGTTTGCGAAAATACCCGCTGGATTCAAACGTCAGGTCCGAACTGAATTCTTTTTCTCCCTGGAAAAAGCTCCATCCGACCAGAATATCTCCCTCTTCATCAAAACCGGTGATAAGGCAGTCAACAGGAGGGCCCACAACTCCATTGCCTATAAGGGGTCTACCAAACTTTTGAATGCTTTCGATAATCCTCTTTCGAAAATCTTCTTCCGTATGTTTTTCATTTTTTTCGATTATCTCGTAGTCGCAATCCACGGATTCCAGGCCTCTTTGATATGGAGTAAGACGATTCTCCGATATGAGTGTGATATCAGGATTACCAAGATACCACCCCGGTCTCCAGCTCAGACGAAAAGCCGATCCCGTTGTGCCCATCAGATAAACATAAGTCATATCAAGGCGCCATTTCCGGTTATGAACCGTTATCATCTTATATCCCATGTCTTCATTCATATACTCCAGACAGGACCTCAAACAAGACGGGAAAGCCATGGACTCCGGACAGCGCTGCAGCCCGCTTTTATCTTTTTTTTGATGAAGCTGATAACTGATCCTCGGAACCTCTTCCAACACCCTTCTAATGCGGGCATTAAACTCATCTCCGGGGGCATAGCCCTTTAAGGTATTTTTCACCATATCAACCATCCTTTCCTTCAACTTTTTTCGGGCGGAATGCAGGCTGCCTTTGATCGTTCCCAAAGGGAGCTCAAGGAAATCCCCGACCTCGGCAATCGAATAACCGTTGATATAAAACAAGGTCGTCGCCACCCGCTCTTGCTCCGGCAAATTTCTGATTTTGTCCAACAATATGTCCCGCTCTTCTTTTTTTTGGACTATTTCTGCCGGCGATGCTGACGGATCGGAAGGCACCTCAATCTCATCAAAGGGAATCGTCGTTTTCTGTTTTTTCCGGATGATCCTGTCACAGTATTTGAACACGATCCGCCGGAACCAGGAAGGGAAGGCCTCCGGCTGGCGCAGTTTTTTTAAGTCCCGATAGGCCTGGACAAAAGCCTCCTGGGCGGCATCTTCAGCCAGATGAAAATTCCCCAGTATGGAATAGGCATAACCGACGGCCATGTCCCGAAATCGACGAATAATGGCATCAAAAGCGTATAAATCTCCTTCTTGTGCTCTTTTGATGATAAGTTTCATGTCCTGCATTGTTCAGCCTTTCACTAAAAAGCCCCATTTTTTAAGGAAAAGGTTGTTCTCATGAAAAAGGATGAATGGCTTCATGTCCAAACGAAGAATATGAGTGAATTGTGTTTTTTGGGTGAAACGGTGTTACAAGGCAAAAAAAATGCCGGGGGCGGGACTCGAACCCGCACAGAGGCACGCCTCCGAGGGATTTTAAGTCCCTTGCGTCTACCAATTCCGCCACCCCGGCATATTGAAATCTATAACCTGTACTTACACCATAAGACTTTGCTTATTCCTGCTGCACATCCGCGATTTTTTGGATTGAAATTATAACACAACCTCTTTGATTATTCTAACCTCTAAGGAAAAGTCCTAGGAAAGGGGGAAAGTCTTTGCTTGACTTACTTTCTGATTACGTTAAATGCAGCTTGGCTGACCTATCTTATTGATAATAGTATATATCTTTTTTTCCTTCAGAGAATGATTTTTCTTAAATTTGATTTTTTAGCCCTTTTCTAGAGTTTAAGAAACTAGTTTATTTTACATCGTATGGAATAAACTTTTATGCTTATCATATAAATATTACTAAATATTTGTAACATGTCTAATCCCTAGATAGCCTTAAAACAAATTTTTAGGCCCAAAAATCCATTTTAACGAAAATCCTTCAGGGA
>JAFGMO010000012.1 GCA_016927475.1 Candidatus Aminicenantota bacterium | reverse complement strand
TTTAATAAGATATAAAGATTAGTGTCGTATAACTATAATTATGTTAACTCTTATATTTTTATTAAAAACAGTAATTTAATTATTCCATGTAGGACTATAAATAATAGAATAATTATAAAAATATTAATCTAAGTATAAGGAAATGTTGATGTTACATCTGATATAAGGTCAGATGATAGATATGGGGGGGATAGGGACTCCGGGACTCCGGAGCCGGTGTCTTAATAATTACTTATGCCGTGAGAAAAAAGATTATCTATTTTGATCCACCAATCACATTCTTGAATATCTCTAGAACTTTTAGGTTAGAACTCTCATCCTTTTCAGATGATATGAATCCTGATAATTGTGGTGAGAAGATTGTTTCAGTTGCTTTTAGTAGGACCGCATTTTTTATTTCAGGATTATCTGTAGATTCAATAAAAGCTCTAAAAGTTAGTAGGGCATTTTCTCTATGTTTATTGACGATGTAGTTATGCTTATGAGATTTATATGCTTTTCCAGCCCAGATAACCGCATAATATAAAACTGTAAAAATGATTAATTTTGCAATAGAGATTTGAATAAGCTGAGTTGTATTATAATTTTCTAAAATCATCTTTTTTACATTTATCCATATCAAGACACCAAAACCAATCAAAAATGCGGAAAATAACCCTGTTAAAAACAACCATATTCTGCTGCCTCGTCTATGTTCTTTGGCTTGTCTTTCAAAATAATTTGCCTGAGTTGTTACCCCCATCTCTCTTGCAGCTATTTGTGAAGATTCTTTTATTTTTTTTATTTCTACAACACATTCTCTAGCTTCATCATATCGTGATTGGATTCTCTTATATGCTAGATTTACCCTCCTTAACACCTCTGCCCCCGACAAATGGACAAGTATTGGTATTACAAGGTCAAACAATCGTTTTTCAAAAGAAAGAATCTCATCGCCCTTTATTCTCCTTTGTTCTTCAGTATAATTAATTCTGAAATCAGTTACTGTTTTGAACAGTTTCCTGCAATCATTTGCTGCAGTTGAAAGCTCTTCCAATTTTTTCAGAGGAATATCTTTGTAACTAAGGTTTTTAATATCCTCAAATATATTTTTGATGTATTCAAAAACAGGTTTTTGCTCCTTAAAATTATATGTTCCCAATTCTTTTTCTTGAATTAACTCATCAATCGGTACTTTTTCAATTTCGTCTATTATTCTTTTCATCTCCTGGATTTTTTCATTTTTATCCTTCTCGAGTATAGTAATTTCTATTTTATTATCTTTCATTCTCGCCTCCCCTTCTCAATATTTTCTTTCAAGGATATATTTAATCCCCATTCATTATAAAGGATATCTCCAAAGGGGCTTCTAATTGTCAAATAAATTTCAGTGTCAAGACTTCCTGTTTCTTCTATTGCTTGGATATTTTTTAATTTTCTTATATTTTCATTATATCTTTGCCAAAAAACATGTTTATCTTTATTTTCTAAATTAAATTTTTTTATAAATTCTCTTTGTAAATATGTTTCATTAGCTTTACAATTTTTTGCTTTCATGATTCTTTCCAAGATGACTTTCATTTCTTCAGTAGGATGTCGTTTGATTTCATTGAAATCTTTTTTAAATGAAATCATTTCACTTTTTATTTTTCTATTTAACACACACAAAAAAAAGAATATTACTAGAATTGCAATTATAAAAACTAAATCTGGTAAATCTAAATTACATAAATACACAATAATTTTTTCCCAGATAAACTTAAATATTCTATTATCAAAAAAAAGGAAATTGATTAGAGAAATTATGGCAACAAATGGACTTAGCCACCAAAAGATTATTTTTACCTTTCCTTTTGACATATATAAAATCTCCTTATATGCTGATACAAACATTTTACCAGCCTCCCCTCCCCTAGTAAAGACAATCCCTTCCTGAAATAGCCTGGTTTTGGTAGAATAATTCCGGCAGGAGGCTTGGTTAATGCTTTTCAACAAGAATCTAATGGAGGGGTTATGATATTTGATGTTTTTTTATATAAACTAAGTTGTATATTTTCTGGAGCAAAAATTCCTATTCAGCTCCAAATTGTTTCAACTTTTATTTTATTTTTAACGTTCCTTGCGATTTGGTGGTATGCATGGGAAACCAATAGACTTAAAAAAGCCACTGCAACACAAACAGATTTGATGTTGAGGCCTTGTGTAATAATCGGTGTAGAACCTCTTTCAATGATTTTAAAAAATATTGGTGAGAGTGCTGCATTGAATATTGAAATAGAAACAGTTGAAAGCAATCTTTACTATCTTCAATTTAATTCTTATGTTCCACTAAAGTCCGGGGATTTTATACAATTTTTTAAACAAGATCTCCATATCTTATTTAAAAACAGAGATGCAAAATCTGTTGCAACTATTACTGAAAAAATAAAACTTGATCTTCCATTTCTTAGACGCGAGACAGCTGAAAAAATATCTAGTTATTTGCTGAAAATCAGATACAGCAACTTAAGAAAGCAAAATTTTTTATCAATTATAAAAGTTGATTGTATTAATCGAAGGTATATTTTCAAAGAAACAAAAGCCCTTAAGAAAAGGCAAATAATCAAAAAAGAGCTCGACAGAAAAATAACCAATCTAATTAACGCCTACGACGAAGACAAAAAAAAACTAGAAAATATCAAAACAATTCTTGAAAAGATAAAAGATATTAAGCCCCCTATTAATGAAAATATAGAAAACAAGGTAAGAGAGTTTGCAAAAAACATCGAGGAGGAAGCAATAACTATTTGTTATTCTGAATTTATGGATATAAAAAACTCTTTAATTGACTATTCAGCAAAGAGAAATGAACTATTTAGGGGAATTGCTGACAGGCAATTCTTAAATCTTTTTCAAAAGGTAGTAAAACCTCCCTATACAGAGCCACAATATTTGGAAGAAAAAATTAATAGAATTATCAATTCAACTTCTATACCAGTTGCCAATTTTTAATAATTTAGCTATGTGCCAGATAGAATTTAAAATGAGAATATTCCCACCATCCCCACGTCTACCAAATGAGGCGCATAACCGCACAGCGATCATTTCAATCTCGGGGGGCGGGATCCCTGGCCCTCAATCGCCTTTTATCTAATATATCCACATAGGCCTCTCTAAAAAGCTGCGGATACTTCTCCTTCACTTCAGCTCTAAATCCAGGATCAAGGTTTTCTACCCTAAATAAAGTCTTAACTCTTGATAGTTGATCAATTGTTAGCTTCTTTACTCCCCTAAGATCGGCTCCAATGAGATTAGCCTCCTCGAGATTAGCCTCCTTAAGATTAGCTCCAATGAGATTAGCTCCAATGAGAACGGCTCCCTCGAGATTCCCCCCCCTAAGATCAGTCCAACTGAGATCGGCTCCAATTAGAATGGCTCCCCTAAGATCGGCTCCAATGAGATTAGCTCCAATGAGATTGGCCCTCTCGAGATCCCCCCCCCTAAGATCAGTCCAACTTAGATCGGCCTTTTCTAAAAAACAAAGATTTAAATCAATCTCGGTTACTTTTTCTTTGTTCAATCTTTTAATATTTCCAACAATCCTGTACATAGCTTCTTTTTCATCCCAACCTCTAAAGTCGTCAATTCCTTCTTTCCATCTTTTAATATTCCGTCGTCTTTCTGCGATCTTATCAAAAATTATGACAATCACACCAAAAACGAAGATGTCAAACACAAGTCCGTGAGCTTCAATAAAAATGTTATTCAAGAAAGTATCTTTGTATTTGTTTCCAGCATGTAAAGTTAGATATATAACAAAAAACCCAATAATTATCAGAAGTATGAGTCCCAAAAAAACTTCTTTTTCTGCCAGTCTCTCTATCATTCCCCACAACAACTTTAAAAACTTAATTATCCCCTGGCCGATAGATTTAATAATTTTTGAGATTTTATTCATCACAACAATACTCCTCCCTTTAATGAATTTTGGATAATGCTGAATTTGTTATTTTAACTGAATTAGGCGGGATTTACATCATAGGAAGTTAGAATTTAGGGGAGAGGATCTGTTGAAAAGAAAAGCAGGAATATTGAAATAACTACCTCATTTCTTCTCAGGTTTATGATTTTCCAAAAGATGCGGATACTTTTGCTTCACTTCAGCTAAAAGCTCTGGATCGAGTTTTGCTTTATATAATGTTTCAACCTTTGATAGTTGATTAAGTGTAAGATTTTTTGCTCCAGTGAGATTAGCTCCCTCGAGATTTACTCGATCGAGATTTGCTCGATCGAAATTTACTCGACCGAGATTTGCTTCGAATAGGTCGGCTCCCACGAGATGGGCAGACCCGAGATCGACACCCTCAAGATCTGCTCTCCAGAAAACAGTACCCGCAAGATTGGTCACTGCTAAACATGCCCCCTTGAGACGAGCTCCACTAAGATGGGCTCCAACGAGGTTTGCTGCGAATAGTTCGGCTCCCATGAAATCGACTTCCCAGAGATTTGCTTTCTCAAGATTGGCTCCTACAAGATGAGCTCCCTTGAGATGGGCTCCTTCGAGATTGGCTTTCATCAGACTGGCAAACCTGAGATTGGCAAAATCGAGATGTGCATTCTCAAAATGGGTTTTTTGGAGATTGAGTCCACTGAGGTTGGCTTTTTCTAAAAAACAATCATGTAAATTAATCCTCGTAACTTTTTCTCTGTTCAATCTTTTAATATTTCCAACAATCCTGTACATAGCTTCTTTTTCATCCCAACCTTTGTAATCATCAATTTCTTCTATCCACCTCAGAATATTCCGTCTTCTCTCCGCAAATTTATTAAAAATCATTACGATTATGCCAAAAACAAAGATATCAAAAACTAATCCATGAGCTTCTACAAGGATATTATACAGGTGAGATCTGTCATATGTTCTCCCCATCAAAAATGTAGACGAGAATACAACAAGACAGACAAATACAAATATAACGACCCCTAATTTGATTTCTTTTTCAGCAAGCGTCTCTATTGTTTCCCTCCATTTAGCAGGTTTTGTTAACCACCAAACGACAGACTTAAAGACATTTTTTTTCTTTTTCATAACCATACTCCTCCCTTTAATGACTTTTGGATAATGCTTATTTTATTATTTTACCTAAATTTAATGAAATTTGCATCCCAAAATTAAGATAATTCATACTAACAAATTCAGTCTCAACAACATTTTTTGCAACATTATTGACAACATTTCAAAACATTATTATTTTTTGTTTGAAAAGCAAAAACTGTCGAGTCTGATATGGTATCCGGCAAAAAGGAGCAAAAATGCCCCCTGAAAATAACAAAAAAATACAAAAAATATTTTTTGTATTATATTTATAATTATTACTGGTATTTTTATATTTTTTTTATTTGCTTTTATTACAAAAGAATTTGGCAAGAGAGAACTTGGTAAAATAAAAGCAGATTTTAACGAACGAAATATTGATTTTAAAAAAAAGGGAGGCTGGGTATGGATGCCGTTCTTCTCGCCAGAATCCAATTCGGCTTCACAGCAGGATTCCATTTTCTTTTTCCTCCGACGACCTTTGGGCTGACGTTCATCATCCTTTTGGTCGAATCGCTCTACCTGAAGACAAAGGACGACCTCTACCGAAGAATATCATCCTTTCTAATCAAACTTCTCGGCATTGTTTTTGTCTTGGGAGTGGCCACGGGAATCGTCCTGGAGTTCGCCTTCGGCAATAACTGGTCGGAATATTCCCGGACCGTCGGCGACATTTTCGGCGCCCCGTTGGCAGCGGAAGGCATTTTTTCCTTTTTCCTGGAATCCGTATTCCTGGGTATTCTGATCTTCGGGCGAAAAAAGGTCTCCCAAAAAATGTACTGGTTTTCCGCTTTCCTGGTCTTTTTCGCCTCGCACCTATCCGGATTGTGGATCATCATCGCCAATTCATGGATGCAGACTCCGGCCGGCTTTCGCATGGAAGGAACCAAGGCCGTCCTGACGAATTTTTTTCAGGCCGCCTTGAATCCTTCCACCATGGTCCGTTATCTTCACGTCGTTCTGGCCGGTTGGATTACCGGCTCCCTTTTCGCCGCCGCCATCTCCGCTTGGTATATTCTCAAAAAAAGGCATCTGATCCCGGCCCGAATCATCCTGCGCTTATCGCTTATTGTGTTCATCGCCGCCTCCCTTCTTCAGCTCGGTTCGGGGCACGCCCATTCGGTTAAGGTCGCCGAAACACAACCGGAAAAAATGGCTGCTTTCGAAGCCCTCTGGGAAACCCAAAAAGGCGCGCCCATGGCACTCTTCGGCTTTCCCGACAAACAGAACCAAAAAACCCATCTCCTCGTCGAGGTCCCCAAACTTCTCAGCCTGCTCATTCACTTTGATCCCGAGGCCGAGGTTACAGGACTCGACGTCTTTCCCGCCGACGAACAGCCGCCGGTCTTTCTTCCCTTTGTCTCCTATCACCTCATGATTCTCTTCGGAATGGTGTTCATCGGTCTTTCCCTGGTTGGTATTTATCTTCTGGTCCGCAAAAAAACTCACCAAACCAAATGGTTTCTTCGATCCCTCCTCCTGGCCCTTCCTCTGCCCTACCTGGCCAACGAATGGGGCTGGATCGCGGCCGAGGTCGGACGGCAGCCTTGGGCCGTCTACAGGATTCTGCGCACGGCGGATGCCGTCTCACCCGTGGTGCCTTCAGGAAATATTCTTCTCACCCTAATATTGTTTATTCTCGTTTACGCTCTCATCGGCGCCGTGGGTCTGATGGTCATTTTAAAACTCATCAGAAAAGGTCTGCAGGAACTGGAAAAAAACCAAGAAGGAGGCAGACCATGAATACCTGGAACCTTCTACAAAATATCTGGTTTGTTCTTATCGGTGTTCTCCTGGCGGGATATTCCATCCTTGACGGGTTTGACCTGGGCATCGGAACGCTTTTTCCTTTTTTGGCCGGGAACGAAGAAGAAAAAGAGAAGCTCGTTTCAACCATCGGGCCATTCTGGGACGGCAACGAAGTCTGGCTATTAACCGCAGGCGGAGCCCTTTTCGCCGCATTTCCCCAGGCGTACGCTACGGTTTTCAGCGGATTTTATCTGGCCCTGATGCTCGTTCTTTTTTCCCTTATTTTCAGGGCCGTTTCCCTCGAATTCAGGGCCCATGACCCCAGGAGAAAAAAAATCTGGGAATGGGCCTTCACCCTGGGGAGCTTTCTGCCGGCTCTGTTTTTCGGTGTCGCCCTGGGCAATGTCTTAGTCGGCATACCTCTCAACGAAAACATGGATTTCATCGGAAACTTCTTAACCCTGATTCGCCCGTTTCCCCTTGCCGTAGGCCTGCTGGGATGTGCCGCCATTCTTCTTCAAGGAACAACCTTTGCCTTTTTAAAAAACGAGGGCCCCCTCAAAATAAGGGCCGGCCGGTTCTCCGTCACTCTCCTTTGGATATATACCGCCCTGCTTATCCTTTGTTTCCTTCTAGGCCTGGTTTATCTGCCGGGAGCCGCATCCAAACCAACGGCCTGGATTTTCACCGTTCTTATTCTCGTTTCTTTGGGATTCCTGCTTGCCGGTTTGAAAAAAAGCCGGGAAGGATGGGTTTTCGGTGCCTCGTCAACGGCCTTTTTGGGGCTTTGGGGTATCGCCGGTTCCGTCCATTACCCCTATCTCGTGCGCGCTTCCAACGACCTTTCCCTCAGCCTGATGGCCACCAACGCCAGTTCCAGCGAACTGACCCTCAAGGTGATGCTTATCATCGCCATCCTAGGCATGCCGGTGGTTATCGGTATTACGGTCTATCTTTACCGAGTTTTTAGAGGAAAAATCGAAGAGGAAAAAGAATCTTACTGATTCGAACTCAGGGTTATATTCTCCGCCGATGTGACGGCAGATCCTTGAAAAAACCTGAGTTTTTCCAGGACACCATTAAGCGGGAACGTTATTTTTCGCTTTTTTCTTCGGCCGTCTCGATTTCCAGAACCCTTCCCGTTCCCAAGGAAACATAATTTTCTCCATAGGCTTCCTTGAACATACCGATGGCTTCATCCCCAGTACAGTGAGTGGCTCCGCATTTCACAACCCCTTTATCCTTGAAGCTTTGAACGATTTTTTCCAGTTCGGCCCTGGGCGTTCCTCCGAGATGGAATCCGCCGAACACAAGGTAAATGGGACTGTCGAACATCTCCCGGGCCCTGTCGAGAATGTTGACGATTCCCTGATGGGAACAGCCGGTGACAATGATCAAGCCTTTCTGCGTGTTGATGATCAAAGACTGCTCTTTGATCCGGTCTCCCATCTCTCCGGTTGAATAGACATTTTCACAGATCTGCACGGGTTGGTTGACCGGTTGGCTTCGAGCTCCGCTTTTATCAACCCTGCGGAAAAAATCATAAGGAAAAGTATGGGGCAGATAAACCTCAACATCGTGATGTTTTTCCAGCACGGAGAACAAGCCGCCCGTGTGATCGAGGTGGATATGGGAGATAACGATCTGATCCACCCTGCTCGCATCAACATCCACCTCCTTGATGTTGTGCCAGAGTATATCGCTTCGAGTTCCCGTATCGAAGAGGATGGTTTTTTCTGCGCCCTCGATAAGACAGGAAAAACCCCAATCGGACTTTGTCCCTTCCCGGGAAACATAATTGTCATAGAGTATGGTGAATTTCAGGGGACTTTTTAATCCCTTGCCCTGTGCTTGCTTGACTTTGGCGAATGCCTTTTCCTCCCACAAACCGGCCGCCCCCTGGGCTCCGGCTGCCCGCATGAAATCTGCCGTCTCTTTTTTCCCATTGGCCGAAGCACAATCAAGAGCTGTTCGTCCCTCCGCATTTTGAACCACGAGATCGGCTCCCCCGGATACCAAAAGCTCAACGACGGCTTTATGCCCTCCCCATGCAGCCCCGTGAAGAGGGGTATCTCCGGCTCCATCCTGAAGGCTGATGTCCGCACCTTTCTCGATGAGAAAAGCCGCACAGTCTTTTTGTCCGTAAAAAGCCGCCAAATGAAGCGGCGTTTGTCCAGCTTTATTTTTAACCTCAACATCCAATCCCCGGGCGATAAAAATCTCCATGATCTCTTTCCGCCCTTCGGCAGCGGACTCATGAAGAAGCGTATTCCCGGCATCTAAACGCTGGTTGATTCTGGCCCCTTTGTCAGCAAGAAACTGGACCATTTCTCCATTATTCCGTATGCAGGCGATGCGCAGTGCACTGTAGCCAATGGAATCCATGGCATTGATGTCCGACCCGCGGGAAATGAGCAGGTCGGCCGTGCTCTTCTTCCCCCGGTTAACAGCCAAAAAAAGAGGTGTTGCTCCGCTTTCGTTTTTGATGTCGACATCAACACCCCGGTCGATCAAAAAACCGACCACCGCGTCCTGGCCATTATAAGCGGCATAATGAAGGGGAGTTCCTAGCTGAGTGTCTCCGGCCCGAACATCGGCCCCCTTTTCACAAAGCATCTTGACGATCTCCAGTTGCCCCTCAAATGCAGCAATATGGAGGGGTGTGACTCCGTTTCTGCCTTTGGCCATCAAAAGTCCGGGATCTTTTTCTAAAAGAGATTTAACCGTGGTCAGGTCGCCTTTGACAATGGCTTCAAAAATATCCTGGTCCTGACAGATACCGGCGGCCACAAGCAAAAAAACCAAACATAGGATAAAAGTCCGCTTGCCCTTCATAACATCCTCCTTGTTTAACATTCAATCTTATTCATCATTTAAGATATGCTCAATGGCTTCATCAATCTTAACATTCATGTCTTCCGGAAACCAGTGGCCGATATTCGGTGTGACGATAAACCGGTGGTCGAAACCGGTCTCTTTCAGAACAGCCGCCATCTCTTTCTGGTCATTAAGGCGGCCATCCATCTCCGTGGTCAGGATGGTTCCCCGAAGGCCCCTGTTTTTCATGCTTTCGACACGCTCGCGGCTGAAGGATTCGGGTTTAGCCGGGCAGAGGACGACAAAACCAGCAACCGGAAGAGTATTGTCCAGAACGACGGCCAGGGAAGCCACTCCCCCTGAAGAAAAGCCCCCGATGATGACTTTGTCGGTATCGATGGGATATTCGGGAAGAATTTTTTCATAAGCCGCTTTTATTTCGTTTTTGGATTTTTCAATATCTTCTGTCCAGTTGTATCCGTCCATACTCACGGCCATAGAGGATTGGACAAAAAGAACGATAAATTTTTTGTTGAGTTTTTCCGATGTCCAGTTTTCTTTGAAACCTTCTATGTTCCCCCCTCCGCCGTGAAGAGCGATAAAAAGAGGATATTTTTTATCCTTTTGATAATTTTCCGGGGTAAGCACCAGGACTTCCGGTTTGCTCTGCACCTGTTTTTCCTTCATCTTTTCCTGGCAGACGGTTAAGACCGTCTGAAAAGATTCCATTTTTTTCATGGGCTCCCAAAAATCCTGAAAAAAAGAATATTTTCCGTACCATATTCCCCTGTCGATCCCGGCCTGCAGCGCAGCCGCACTCTTTTCATACTCCTTAAGATGTACCCACATAAGAGCCAGGTTATAGGAATTCGCCAGAACGTGATCCGGATATTCCTCAAGAGCCCATTCCAGAATTCTGGCCGCTTCCATGTATTTCTGTTCCGCGAAAAGTTTTCCGACATGGGATCGCATGGCGGCATAATCGCTGTATTGATATTCATTCTCCTGCGGACGGCTGTTAAGGGCACAAACAACACAAAACAAAACGGCAAGAACACAAAATTTTTTCACCGAATCCTCCTTAAAATGTAAAATAATTTTCCGGTGTTAAGCAATCCATTCAAAAACGACAACCTTTTTCCAGACTAAAAATAAAAAACAATAAAAATGTTACGGAAGTTTTATACTTCAGCAATATCTATGCCAGGTGGGTATTATTCAGTCGAGGATAAACAGCGGCCCATCGTCCCCCGCTAAGTTCAACCCATGCTTTTTTGCGGTGTCCGCTGAAATTCTTACCAATTCTCCGCTTGTGATGAGTTTGCGGGCTTCCTTAAGGTCCCGTTCCAAAAGCCGGTCTTCATCAAGGTGGTCAATCTTTTCCCTCACCCGCTTATAACAATCATTCAAGATTTTTCCCGTTTTTAAAGGTTTTCTGAAATCAAGGGCTTGAGTGGCTGCAAGAAGCTCAACGGCCAAGATGTTTTCCAGGTTCTGAAGAATATCGTGGAGTCTTCTTCCGCTGACAGCACCCATACTGACATGATCCTCCTGCCCGAGAGAGGTAGGAATGCTGTCCGCACTGGGGGGAAAACAGAGGCTTTTGTTTTCACTGGCCAAGGCTGCCGACGTATACTGAAGAATCATAAAGCCCGAGTTGATGCCCGAATGATCCACAAGAAGACGGGGCAAGCCACATGAATCTCCTTTAAGCATAAGATATGTCCTTCGGTCGGAAATGTTTCCCAGTTCGCTGGAAGCTAAAGAAGCATAATCCAGGGGCAAGGCCAGGGGCTGCCCGTGAAAGTTACCGCCGCTTACGGCTGACCCGTCCTCCAGAATGACCGGATTGTCCGTGACGGCATTCATCTCAACATGCAATGTTTCCTTGAGATGAAGCCAGGCATTCCTGGATGCCCCATGCACGTGGGACATACACCTCAACGAATAGGGATCCTGGACCCGGCCGCAGTCCCGGTGCGAAACATTGATCTCGGAACCCGTCAAAAGAGAACGGATGCGATGGGCCGCATGCCTGCCGCCGGTATAAGGCCGAAGGTTTTGAAGGGCTGCGTTAAAGGGTTGGACCGATCCCATCAGGGCATCCAGGCTCATGGCTCCGACGATATCGGCGTTGTCCAGGCAGTTGAGAAACCGGGCCAGACCGGAGGCCGCGAAGGCGGTCATAAACTGGGTTCCGTTGATCAAGGCCAACCCCTCCTTTGGTCCCAATTCCAGCGGTTTGAGGTTGAGTTTTCGAAGCACATCACCTGCGGATTTTTCTTTTCCTTGAAACCGCACCCGGCCCAATCCAATGAGCGGAAGAAAAAGATGGGCCAGCGGCGCCAAATCGCCCGAAGCCCCCACCGAACCTTGGGCGGGGACGACAGGGACGATATTCTGTTCAAACAGATGAATCATACGTTCCAGTGTGGAAGGCGAAATACCTGAAAATCCCTTTGAAAGGGCATGGATTTTTAAGATGAGCATCAAACGGACAATGCTATCGGGGATAGATTCTCCCACCCCGACACTATGGCTCTTGAGAATATTGTGCTGGAGTTTTTGTGTCTCTTCCGGTGATATGTTGGTCGTGCACAACGGACCGAATCCGGTCGTGATTCCATAGACCGTATCCTTGTTTTCGACCATCTTCCGAACGTACTTTCTGCTTCTTTTCACCCGCTGCTTGGTATCTCCATCCAGGACAGCCTTGCTTTCTCCTTGAACAATCCGCAAGGCCGCCCCAACAGTCAAACTGTCTTTTCCATAAAAAAATATGTTTTTACCGGCGCTCATGACGTTTCCTTCTTTTTGTATACAATGACTTTTTCATTGTATGCCTCAAAATAATCCAACTCAATACATATTTTGGAAAAGGCAAACAAAATGAAAAATTTTGTTCTAATACATTGACCTGCTTATTTATCCCGTTTATCATCAAACTTGAAACATACGAAGATATTTTTTCATGAAAGACACTTCCGTGACAAAGAAAAAAAAGCATTCATATGCTCTTTTGCTTGTTATCATTTTCGGAATATTTTTTGGATTCTCACTCTTCACCTTTTTTTATGCCGGTGGACACTCTTATCTCCGTGATGACCCCCAAGCCTGCCTCAATTGCCATGTCATGCGCTCCCAGTTCGATGCCTGGAACCGGTCCAGCCATCATCAAGCCGCAAGCTGCAACGACTGCCACACACCGAAAAACATTGTGAAAAAATACGCCGTCAAAGCCATCAGTGGCTGGAATCACGGCTCCGCCTTCACCACCGGAGATTTCAATGAACCCATCATCATTCAACCATCCAACCGGAATATTGTTTTGAAAAACTGTTTACGCTGCCACGGAAAATTCGTCAGCCGTACTCCCATAAATAAACCAGGGGAAACCAAAGGTGACTGCATTCACTGCCACGGAAACGTCGGCCACCGCAATCGCCGATAAGGAAAGGAATCATCATGAGCCTGAAACATTTTTTGAAAACAAAGGGAATCTTCATCATCGTTTTTCTGGCGGCCGCAACAGCCACGGCAGCCGTTTTGCTCCTCCTCATCAACATCAAGCAGCACAAACAAGAAGCACTTCAATATCCACTCCAGGTCGTCGAGATTTCCGCTGATGAGATCGACCCCCGTATTTGGGGGAAAAATTTCCCCTTTGAGTTCGATTCCTTCATGAAAACCCGGACCGATTACGGAGAAACACCATACGGCGGGTCAACTCCCTACAGCAAGCTGGAACGCTATCCGGCCATGAAGCGTCTTTGGGCCGGATATTCCTTCGGCATTGACTATGACGAAGAACGGGGGCATATCTACGCCTCACTGGACCAGATGACGTCCAAACGTGTTATGGTGGTTTCCCAGCCCGGTGCCTGTGTCAACTGCCACGCGGCCGAAGCCCCGGGACTCATTAAAAAAATGGGATGGGAAAATTTCAACAGAACGCCCTACAACCAGCTAAAACCGAACTTAAAAACAGGGAGCTCCTGTGCCGACTGTCATGACCCCCGCACTATGGATCTGCGCATCACCCGCCCGGCTTTTATTCGGGCTTTTGCTCAAAACGGGCGGAACCTTTCCCGGGCCACCCGCCAGGAAATGCGCACTTATGTCTGTGCCCAATGCCACTCCGAATATTATTTCAAGGGGAAAAACAAGGTTTTAACTTTTCCTTGGAGCATGGGCCGGACCATTGAGGCGATCGAAGAACATTACGACGCTTACGCATTTTCCGACTGGAATCATCAAGAAACGGGAGCACCTCTGATAAAAGTGCAACACCCGGATTTCGAACTCTGGGAAACGGGCATTCACGCCCGTTCGGGACTTGCCTGCGCCGACTGCCATATGCCCTATATCCGCGAGGGCGGGGTCAAAATAAGCGACCATTGGATAAGGAGTCCCCTCGTTCAACTAAACAGCTCCTGCCAGACCTGTCATAACTGGCCCGAAGAAGAACTGAAGGAACGTATTCTCAATATACAGCACAAGACGGCCGCCCTTCTTCGAAAAAGCGAAGAGGCTCTGCTTTCAGCCGTAGACGCCATCAAGGAAGCCAAAGCAGCGGGCCTATCTGACGAACAGTTGGCCAAAGCCCTTAAAGCCCAAAGAAAAGGCCAGTTGAGATGGGACTTTATCGTCTCGGAAAACAGCACCGGATTTCACAGCCCTCAAGAGGCGGCCCGTATTCTTGCCGAGGCTATAGATTTCGCTCGTTTGGCCGAAATCGAGGCCCTGAGAGCGTTAAAGACCCCCTAGAAAATACCTCTCTTCATCTTTCCCCTTTTATGCCATTTTCACGGAAATATTGCAGATCTCCAATCCAGAACAAAGATTTATGCAAAACGCCGGGGTGGTGTATAATGGCAAGAGCAAACAAGCTAAATCCAGCGCAGGCGGTAAACCGCGCCGCTGATTTGCAGCGATAGGAGCCTTTGTGAAACTCTTAAAGATCAGCATCTCCGGTGTTCGAGGAATAATCGGGGATGCTTTGACGCCTTGTTTAGCCATGGACTTTGCCAGCGCTTTCGCCACACTCGTCTCCAGCCGGAAAATCCTGATAGGACGGGATACACGGCTGTCGAGCCCTATGATCGCTTCCTCGGTTTGCGCCGCTCTTATGGCATCGGGAAGCGATGTCGAAGACCTGGGAGTCTGTCCCGCTCCCATTCTGCAGTATACGGTAAAAAAGTCTGGAGCAGCGGGGGGTGTTTCCGTTTCGGCCGGCCATAACAGCGGAGATTGGAACGCTCTGGCCTTCATCAACCATGAAGGGACCACTCTTAATGAATACCAGGGAGAAGAACTCCTGGACATCTACCACCTGGAACGTTTTAAAAAAGCCTCCTTTGACCGGCTCGGAACCCGGTCAAAAAGAGAGGGCTATTCAGAGACCTATTTCAAGGCACTAGGCTCATTTCTCAACCGTTCCGTCATCGCAGCCAGGGGGTTCAAGATAGTCATCGATCCCTGCAACGGAGCGGGAGCGGGATTTATCAATCATTTCAGCCGGATTCTTAACTGTGAGCTTATCCCCATAAACAATACTCCATCGGGGTATTTTCCCCATGACCCTGAACCGCGTCCGCGCAATGCCACGGAAGTGGCCTCCATACTTCGTATCACCAAAGCCGACATCGGTTTCCTCCTGAACAGCGACGTAAGCCGCATCTCACTCGTGGCTGAAGACGGAGAAACGCTTTCCGAGGAATACACTCTTCCCCTTATCGCGGATTATTATCTCGAAAAAAATCCCGGGCCTGTCGTCACCAACCATTCCACTTCAAGTATGATAACGGCCGTCGCCGCCCGTCACAAATGCCCTTTGGTCAGAGCCAAAGTGGGCCAATCACACGGTATCCAGACGATGCTGGATGAAGACGCCGTTTTAGCCGGGGAAGGAAGCGGAAGTCTGGCCCTTCGTGATTTTTTTCCCGCTTTTGACGGATTCCTGGCTATGGGAAAAATCCTGGAAATTTTAGCCGTGAAAAAAAAGAAACTTTCCGATCTGATCCGTCGTCTTCCCCGCTGCCATATCATCAAGGAGAAAATCGCCTGTCCAACGGCCAAGGTTCATTCCATCATCAATGAAATGAAGCGGCATTATCCGAGAAACAAGGTCAATACCGACGACGGATTAAAAATTTATAAAAGCGACGGCTGGCTTCATATCCGGGCTTCGGCCACGGAGCCGATGATCCGGATTATCGCCGAAAGCCGGACAAAGGCCAAAGCCGCCGAATATTTGGAAAAAGCCGCCTATTACGTAAGACAAATGACATGAACTTTTTGAATACGGAATGGAACACAACTTATCGTGGGAATCATGAAACATAAATTACCGCTTAAAATAGGCATTTCCGGAGTCCGCGGAACCATCGGGGAAAGCCTTACCCCGCAACTCGTTTCCAGATTCGCCCAGGCTTTCGGGACTTTCCTCGGCCGGGGGGAAGTGATTATCGGACGCGATACCCGTTCTTCCGGATTCATGCTGACCCAGTCGGTTATCTCAGGTCTCCTTTCGGTCGGCTGCCGCCCTGTGGATGCAGGAATATGCCCCATTCCCACTCTTCAATTCCTGGCCAGGGAAAGCCGCTATATCGGGGGATTGGCCGTGACCGCCAGCCATAATCCTGAAAACTGGAATGGATTAAAATTCATTAATCACAAAGGGCTTTTTCTGAACCATGCCCAAAGCGAAGAATTTCTGGATATCTACCATCAAGGAGAATTCAGCCTGGTCCGCAGCCATGACCTGCGGGTGGTCCAAAAAGAACATCGTCTTGAGGCTCATATTCAAAGGCTGTTGGATGTTGTTGAAAAAAATTCCATCCGGAAAAAACAATTCAAGGTTGTAGCTGATTGCTGCGGAGGGGCAGGTACCGTTCTTATGCCCCGTCTTTTGGAAGAACTGGGCTGCCGATACCGGATTTTCGACCGCGGAAGCGGGTTCAAAGGAGCCAGAAGCTATGAACCCTCACCGGAAAATCTCGGCCCTCTCTGCCGGGAAGTGAAACAGTGGAAAGCGGACATCGGTCTGGCTTTAGATGCCGACGCAGACCGCCTGGCCATAGTCAATGAAAAAGGAGAAGCCGTCGGCGAGGAACTTACTCTGGCCCTGTGCATCAAGCATATCCTTGAAAAGAATCCTGGGCCTGTTGTCGTTAACCTTTCGACATCCATAGCCGTTGATAAGATTGCCTTTGAAAACCGGTCTCCTGTTTTCCGGACAAAAATCGGCGAGATCTACGTCGTTGAAGGTGTCTTAAAACACAAGGCCGTCATCGGCGGAGAAGGAAACGGAGGTGTCATCTTCCCGGCGGTCCATACCTGCCGGGACAGCTTTTCAGCAACAGGATTAATCCTGGAATTCATGGCCACATCAGGAAAGACATTATCCGAACTCCGAAACAATATCCCGAAATTTTTCATGATCAAGGACCGCCTTCCGGGAACTCCTGAACAAACTCATCGGGTTATCAAAAAACTTAGAAAACGTTATGAAAGCAAAGGACGGATATCAGAGCTGGACGGCCTCAAAATATCCTTTAATGACGCCTGGCTTCATATTCGCCCGTCCAATACCGAACCCATCATTCGCCTTATCGCCGAGGCAGCAACCGAGGAACAGAGCCATACCCTTTTGGATACATTCAAGACAGAGATCATGTCTCTGTTAAAACCTTAAAATCCCATTCCGTAAAAATTTCAGCATTTTTATTGGGTGGAAAGGTCTGCTAAAATGCTTTTGTAAGCCAAATGGAAATAACTCAGTATATATCTCTTTATGAACACGCCTTGTTTGAAGATGTCCTTCCATTCTGGTTCCAATTTTCTCCGGACAGGGATTACGGCGGCACCTTTTCCTGTCTCGACCGTGAGGGAAACATCTACGATACGGATAAATTTGTCGAGCTCCTGGCCAGACAAGTCTGGATTTTTTCAAAACTGTATAACCGTTGGGAACAAAAAAGCGACTGGTTGGATATGGCTTCCATCGGGTCAGGTTTTCTGTCTTCATTCGGCCGCGACGACACAGGAAATTGGTCTTTTTCTGTTGACAGGACCGGCCGCGTCCTGAAAGCCGGTGGAGGATATGCTTGTGCCTGCCAGGCTGCAATGGCTTTCAGTCAATACGGGCTGGCATCAGGTGAAGAACAGCCCCAAGAAATCGCTTTGGAAACATTCCGCAGCCTGTGTCACAGCATGGAACACCCCGAGGACGATGTTTCAGAGGAAACAGGGACTTCACGCCGGCTGATCTCTCTAAAAGACACTATCGGCTTGGCCCAATTGACGATGGAGATGGAGTGGCTCCTGAAAAAAAACGAGATCAGCTCCATCCTGGATATATGTACCGACAGGATTTTGGGTGCTTTTCACAATACCGATTTTAATATTTTTCATGAATATGCCGCTCCGGACGGCACCCACCCCGACTGTTTTGAAGGAAGACTTCTTTGTCCAGGCCGCAGCCTTGAAGCCGCCTGGACGCTTCTTGATATCGCCAGGAGAAGGGACGATGTTTCGCTCATTGACAGGACCTCCCGCATTATCCTCAGCACCCTTGATTATTCCTGGGATAAAAAAAACGGAGGTCTTCATTCCTTTCTGGACATTCAGCAGAAACCTATCGACCGTCTCGACTGGGACCTGAAGCTTTGGTGGGTTCACGCAGAAGCCCTTGTCGCAATTCTGACAAGCTTTTCTATAACGGGTGGCAAATCACAGAAAAGCTGGTTTGAAAAAATCCACAATTATACGTGGGACCATTTTCCGGACCCCGAATACGGGGAATGGTTCGGTTACCTCAACCGGGCAGGAGAGGTTCATCTGGATTTGAAGGGGGGGATGGGAAAAGGGTGCTGCCGTCTTCCAAGAGCCTTGTTTTTTTGTATAAAAGAATTCAAGCGTATGCGAAAAAAAGCGGATCAGCCTTGAAGCCCTCTACCGCTTGTGTTTTCCTTTTTTTGTGGGGCAGATAAGTCTTTGGCGAAAAAGACCGGAGCGTGCATCGATCTCCAGATCCTTAATAATGGCATTCGTTGACAGGGGGACGGCTCCGGAAAGATGGATGACCGCCCCGCTGTTCAAACACACCAGAGATGCTTCCTTCATCAACTCACATTTCCCCATGGCCCCGTCCGGAGGCAATTTCATAACCAGGGCATCCATAGGATTATCTCCGAGACTGTTTGTCTCTCCGGCGGCGAAAATATCATCATTATCATTGACGCATAGGGCATAGGCCATTTCAAAAAAATAGACCTTCTCATAATCGATCTCCTCAACTCCTCCTCCAAACCGACGCTGCCAGACGATGTCGCCTTGAGGATTAAGACGTATGACAACAACATCCGAATTTTCCTCAATGGTGATGTACCCCGCTAGAACAAGGTCCCCTCCCGACATCAGACGAAGGCTCTCCCCCCGGTCATAGCCAACATCACCATATGTTTTCTGCCAGATCACTTCTCCCAGCTGCGATAAACGGACAACCCAGAGGTCTAAAGAACCGGCCCCAAAAGAAGCGGTCGTCCCGGCAACCACACAACCTCCATCCTCATTTACTTGAACACTGCGGGCCCATTCCTCCTCGCTTCCTCCCAAGGTTTTCTGCCAAATAATGTTTCCGTTCTCATCCAGCTTAAGAAGCCAAAGGTCATTTTTTCCCAGAGAATAGGAAAAAGTATGCCCGGCCGCAATGAAACCCGAGTCCCCGGTTGGGCGAATATCATAGAACAGGTCGATTTCAGAGCCTCCATAGGATTTCTGCCAGATCGCCTTACCTGACTCATCAATTTTCATCACCCAGGCATCACCATTTCCCTCACCAAATGAATGTGTCTGGCCGGCAACAATATACCCGCCCCCGTCAAGTTGATGAACGGCAAATGCCCTGCTTTGGCTGGACCCGTTCCGGGGAACAAAACTTCTACACCACTCAATTTCACCGGCAGCGGTTAGACCGATTATGGCAAACGTATTCCGTAACCGGCCCGCAGCGATATATCCGCCACCGGGCCGCGAAACCATGTCCTGAATCTCAGAATTTATCACCACGTTAAAATATTTTTGCCATTCCAACGTTCCATCGTGAAAAAGTTTCAGAACAACGACACCAAGGGATTCGACAGCCATAATAAATCCCCCGTCATCCGTCGGAAAAATACAGTGCGCGATGTCTTTCTCCGTACCACCGTAAGCCCGAACCCACTGGGCACGAAGGGGAATCACCATGAGCATCAAAATGACAGCCGCCCTGAGTATTTTATTCATACTGATTGCCTTCCTTTAAATTTCTTTCCCCGCATTCCCGATTATATTTCATTTTTTTTGCCGTTCCAAGTTTTTGTTCCAGGAATATTCAACCATCGATGTGTGGAAGAAAATAAATCCTTCTTCTGCGGTAAAAATTCCGTGCATGACAAAGGGTAATATTGGGGAACACATAAGATTAGGTTGACATCGCTTAGATGGATTTCTATAATCGAAAGTACCTTCTCCCGGGGAAAAAGATGGAGGAATGATGCTCAAATATGACGCAAGAGATAAAGAAAAAAAAGATTACAGGGAAAGCCCATCGGGTGATATAAATTCCCGCCTCGGTTCATCTCTCCGGGTCAAGGGTGAAATTTCCGGAAGCGAAGACCTTTTCATCGATGGACGTGTCAACGGAAAAATCAAGTTGCTCGATAACAACTTAACCATTCGGGAAAGCGGCAAGGTCACAGCAGATATCCATGTAAAAAACATCATCGTCAGCGGCTCCGTTGAAGGCAATATTTATGCTTCGGATAAGGTTTGTATCACCGAAAGGGGGCGGATGAAAGGCGACATCATCTCGCCAAGAATATCCATCATGGAAGGTTCTCAGTTTATGGGAAGCATAAAAATGGGAAAAGAGACGGAAAAACCCGCCCCTTTGAAAGCAAAACCCGAACCGCCCCCCCAGGAGAAAAAGGACAAAACAGACTGAAGCCTTTTTCTGAAAAACAAAATCCCAAACCATATCCTGGAATCCCGACGAACCAAAAAATAATGAGGTTTGGGCTATGGGAATAGACATCCCCATGAAAAAATTCGTCCTTCACTCAGAATTCACACCAAAGGGCGATCAACCACGGGCCATACAAGAACTTGAAGACGGCCTATCGGCCGGAAAAAAACATCAGGTTTTGATGGGGGTGACCGGTTCAGGAAAAACGTTCACCATGGCTAATATCATCGCCGCGGCCAACCGGCCCATTCTGGTGATCTCCCATAACAAAACACTAGCCGCCCAGCTTTATCAGGAATTCCGCATGTTTTTTCCGGAAAACGCCGTGGAATATTTTGTCAGTTACTACGATTATTACCAACCCGAAGCTTACCTTTCCGCCCAAAACCTGTACATCGCCAAAGAAGCTACCATTAATGATGATATCGACCGGCTCAGGCTCAGCGCCACCAACTCCCTCTTACAACGAAAGGATGTAATTATCGTTGCCTCGGTCTCCTGTATTTACGGCATCGGAGCACCGGATACTTATTATTCGATGAGCTTCCTGCTGGAGAAAGGACAAACAATCTCCCGAAAAGACATACTTAGGAAACTTGTTGAAATTCAATATACAAGGGATGAAGCGGATTTCAAGCGGGGGTCTTTTCGTGTCCGCGGAGACATCATCGAAGTTTTCCCCGCCTATACAGAATTTGCCTACCGTATCGAATTGGATGACGAAGGTATCTGTGCTTTATCGTCCATCGATCCCCTCCTTGGAAAATCCATAGAGACCTTCGACCGCACCATTATCTATCCCAGAACGTTTTTCTCTACACCGCAAAAAGTACTGGATAATACGATTCAAGCCATAAAATCAGAGCTCAAACAGAGGATCGCGGAATTCAACAAGCAGGGGAAATTTATTGAAGCGCAGCGTATCGAAGAGAGAACGCTTTTTGATCTGGATATGATTCGGGAATTTAATTATTGTCCCGGTATCGAAAATTACTCCCTTTACCTCAGCGGACGCAAACCGGGAGAACCCCCCTATACCCTTCTCGATTATTTTCCCGAAGATTTCATCACCATTATCGACGAATCCCATGTCACCGTTCCCCAAATCGGCGGCATGTATCACGGAGACCGCTCACGAAAGCTAAGCTTGATCGAACACGGTTTCCGTCTCCCCTCCGCCCTGGATAACCGGCCCCTCAACTTTGAAGAATTTGAAAACCATGTTGGTCAGGTTCTCTACGTTTCAGCCACACCGGGACGGTATGAACTTGATAAAGTGGATAGTCATGTCGTAGAACAGATCATACGACCGACCGGTTTGACCGATCCGGTCGTGGAGGTCCGGCCCGTTAAAGGCCAAATAGATGACCTGATGGCGGAAATCCAAGAGCGGGCAAAAAACAATCAGCGTGTTCTTGTAACGACGCTGACCAAAAGAATGGCCGAAAATTTGAGCCGTCACTACCATGAACTGGGCCTCAGAGTACGCTATCTTCATTCCGATATTGAAACCTTGGAAAGGGTAAAAATACTGAAAGACCTAAGAAGAGGCAAATTTGACGCTCTCATCGGAATCAACCTGCTTCGTGAGGGTTTGGACCTACCCGAAGTATCCCTCGTTTCCATCCTGGATGCAGACAAGGAAGGTTTCCTCCGTTCGGCGACATCTCTTATCCAAACGTTTGGAAGGGCCGCCCGGAATACGGAGGGAAAAGCCGTTCTTTATGCCGACACCGCTACGGATTCGATGCGGTCCGCCATCGATGAGTCCAATCGCCGCCGTAAAATCCAGCAGGAATACAACCGGCGTCATAACATAACCCCGCAGTCGATCAATAAAAAAATCGACGCCGTCCTCAATAGTATTTATGAACGGGATTATTTTGACATTGACCGGCTTCCCGAAGAAAAAGACTTTCCCCTTTCCCCTAAAAAAAGACAAGAACGCATGATAAAACTGGAGCGTTTGATGAAAGAAGCCGCCGCTAATCTTGAGTTTGAAAAAGCAGCCCGCTTTCGGGATGAGCTCGAAAAATTGAAGAAAAACGAGCTTGGAATAAGCCGTTCTTAATCTGTTTTTTTCCTCCATCCATCGCCGTCTCTTCTTGAAGAATGTTTCCCGTAAAACTTTTTCCTGTATAATAAAGATCAATGAAAGATAACAATTCAGGAAAAACAAATCTCTCTTCAGGAAATCCAAAAACGACGGCCCATGCATTAAAGAAAAAGATCTCTTCTCTGCCGCGCAAACCGGGTATCTACTTTTTCAAAAATAACGAAGGCGGTGTTGTTTATATCGGCAAAGCCCGGTCTATTAGAGACCGAGTCAAAACGTATTTCCAGACCACTCCTGATCCAAAAATCAAGAACATCCTCAGCGAAACCAGAGACATGGATTATATCCTGACCGATTCCGAAAAAGAGGCTTCCTTTCTGGAGAATAATTTCATCCGCCGCCACCTGCCTAAATTCAACCTCAAGCTAAAGGATGATAAAAGC
The DNA here is from genome assembly GCA_016927475.1 of Candidatus Aminicenantota bacterium. GTDB lineage: Bacteria > Acidobacteriota > Aminicenantia > Aminicenantales > Aminicenantaceae > JAFGMO01. The sequence continues at coordinate 162,455 of JAFGMO010000012.1, read as the reverse complement.
TTTCCCTTCGTAAAATTGACTCTTCGGGAAGATTACCCCGGCATCTATTTCACACGAAAAGTGAAAAAAGACGGGGCAAGATATTTCGGACCCTTCTCTCCCGCACTTCAGGCTCGAAAAAGCATCCGGCTGGTGACCAAAACTTTCAAATTGCGGACCTGCCGTGAATCCATTCCCGGACGGAGAAAACGGCCCTGCCTGGAATACGACCTTCAGCTCTGCTCAGCTCCATGCATTGGAGCCATTTCCCAAAAAGAATACGGAGAAAGCGTAAAAAACGCCCTCCTTTTTCTGGAAGGTAAAACGGACAAACTCCTTGAAAATTTGAAAAAGAAGATGAAAGAGGCTTCAGAAAGAATGGAATTTGAAAAAGCGGCACTATGGCGCGATGCCATCACCACCATTGAAGAAATCAGGACAAAACCAAAGCTTATTTCCGCAAAAAAAGAAAATCTGGATATCATCGGATACGCCCGGTCCAAGACGGGCGCCGCCTTTTACGTTTTTAATATGAGAGGCGGTAAAGTCATCGAATCCAAAGAATTTTTTCGTTTTGTTGAAGCCGGCAACTCCGACCCGGATATCCTCAAATATTTTCTAGAAGAATTTTTGGCAAAGGGAACAAACGATGCCCGGAAGGTTCTTCTCCCCTTTTCTCCGGCGCAAAGCAAAGGCGGCTCCAGACAAACAGCAACAAACCGGCAAAAAATGCTCGCTGTTCCCGCCCGGGGAATATACAAAAAACTCGTGGGAATAGCCTCATCCAACGCTGCGGTTTTACTCGAAAAAGCGCAACAGGACATCGCTCCGCTTGAGGAAATAAAGGGTCTTTTTGATCTGAAACGGATTCCCATACGGATTGAGGCTTTTGATATTTCCAATACGGGAGGCGATGAATCGGTCGGTTCGATGGTTGTTTTCCAAAACGGCAAACCATCGAGAAACGAATACAGAAAATTCAAGATCAAAACCATCGATGGGCCCAATGATACGGCCAGCCTGGAAGAAGTTATCCAGAGACGATATTCCAGGGTCCTAAGGGAAAAGCAGCCCCTGCCGGATCTTATTTTAGTCGACGGAGGAAAAGGACAGCTAAACGCCGCCCTCACCGCTCTCCAAGATCCGGCCCTGAAACATATACCCGTTTTATCTTTGGCCAAAAGAGAAGAAACCATTTTCCAACCGGGAAAAAAGACCGGCACAAACCTGGATCCCACATCCCTCGCTCTGAAGCTTTTCCAGCATATGAGGGACGAGGCTCACCGCTTCGCCATAACTTTCCACCGTATAAGAAGGGAAAAGAAAAGCTTCTCTTCAATGCTGGACGGAATTCCAGGTATCGGGCCAGTACGGAAAAAAACGCTTTTGGAGCGCTTTAAAAACATCAGCGCCATCCAGAACGCCCTGCCCGGACAATTGGAGAAAATTGTGGGAAAAAAAGCAGCCATAAAATTGCGGGAGAGACTGGTTTCCGGGAACAGCAAAACAGGCGCGTGAAAACAGCTCCTGAAATACGGTTTATATGACCAACCTGACCAGCATACTAAGAGTTACAGCCACCGTCACATTCAGAGCTATGGATAAAAAAGCAATCCTGGCCCCAAGCTCTTTCCATATGATGGCCACCGTCGACAAACAGGGAATAAAAAAACTGACAAAAACGGTGAAAACCAATATCTGCTCCCGGCTGACGACCGTCATCAAATCATGATAGCTCACGCCCAGGGCTTGAAGCATCATAACCAGCGACAGCTCTTTTCGCAAAAATCCGAAGATCAACGTCACTCCCGTTTCCCGCGGAAGTCCCAGTCCCTTTTCAACCAAAGGCGCCAGGACCGTATTGATAACGCCATCGATTTGAAAAAACTGTAAAAGCCCCAGGACGATACTTCCAACAATCAGGATGGGCCAGGCAAATAACATGAATGATTTTAACTGGAAATAGGTCTTCTGTATCATGTTTTTCAGCGAAGGGAGTTTCAAAGAAGGAATTTCCAGGATAAGGCCCGGAGAAGGTTCTTTGTAAAAAAAACTCATCACCCTACCCAATAAGCCGATGAGCAGCATGTTGAAGACATAAAAGCCAAAGGCCCACATAGGCCCCAAATAAAAGGCAACCAGAGCCAGGATGATCGTTGTCCGGGCCGAACAGGGAATAAAAGGAATAAGCAGCGACGTGATGACCCGGTCTCGCCTCGACTCAAGAATCCGCGTAGATACAATGGCCGGAACATTACAGCCAAAGCCCAGGATAAAAGGTGAAACGGATTTACCGTGGAGTCCTATCCCATGCATAAAATTGTCCATGAGAAATCCGGCTCTGGCGAGATAGCCCACATCCTCCAGAAAGGACATGATAAAAATGAGGGGAACAAAAAAAGGGAGGACGATAGCGATTCCTCCTCCTACGCCCTGGATAAGGCCGTCGACCACATAAAAAAGGAAACCACTGCCCAGCGTAGAAGACAAAAATTCCCTCAGCTGCCCGACCGGTTCGAGGAGAATTTCCTCCAAAGGGCTTCCGATCTTAAAAATGACGAGAAAGAAACCAACCAGAACACCAAGAAGAATAAAATATCCCAGGATAGGATGCATAATGAGATCATCCATACGTTCCAGTAAGGCTCTCTTCGCTCCTCTCTTAACCGTACTGCTTTCTTCGAAAATTTTCATGGCCAAATGATGCCGTTCCGCAGCTATGACCTCATAAGCAGGAGCATTGTGCATATCTTCCAGGTCTTTCCGTACTTTATCCAATCTTTTTTTAAGATCCGGTCTGAGTTCCTGGAGAAATTCATTGAACAGCAGGTTTTCCGCCTCAATCATTTTAATAGCGGTGAAGCGAGGATTGCCGACAACAGGAAAATCGCGGGGGAGATTGTGCATCATTTCCTGAATTTTATTCTCTACATCCCGCGACCACCTTTTATGGGCGGCACACCCTCCCTCATCCAGACAATGGAAAGCGGCTTCAAGAAGCTCTTTTATTCCCCGGCCATGATAAGCAACGGTGGGAACAACAGCCACACCTAATAATCTCTCCAGTTTTTTGATATCCGTTTCGATTCCTTTTTTTTCGGCAAGGTCGGTCATGTTCAGAGCGATAACCATCGGGTAGCCCAGTTCGATTAGCTCCAGTGTGAATTCCAGGCTCCTTCCCAAAATGGAAGCATCCACAACATTGATAACCAGGTCCGGTTTTTCCGAGAAAAGATGGGTCAGGGCAACCTTCTCAGCAGGATCAGACGGATTGAGGGAATATGTCCCCGGAAGATCGATGATGTTGAAAATCCGGCCCCCATAATTGACTTTACTGTGTGTGTGCTTAACCGAAGTTCCGGGAAAGTTGGACGTTTCCGCTTTCAAGCCGGCAACGGCATTAAAAAGGGTGCTTTTCCCACAATTAGGCTGCCCGATGAAAACAACAACGGGATATTTATTTTTGTTCGCCAACGATTTCTACCCATATCTTTTGAGCGACCCCCCGACCGATGGCAAGAGAAGTTCCGTTCGAAATATTCCGGACAAGGACCGGTCCCCGCATGATGCTTTTGGAATCAAGCTCAATGAGGTTATTCTTATGAAAACCCAAGGCAAAAAACCGTCGGCGGAAACCATGTCCCCCATGAATATCGACAATACGCAGGGGCGTATCAGACGGTGCATCTATCAAACTTATCATCGTTATATCGGACCCATGTCGCAAAAATGCTTAAAATCGAATGATAATAATGCATCCAACAAAAAAAATCAATGAAAATTTGTCTGAAGTTCCCTCCATTCTTTGAATTTTTTAAAAAGATCGAAGGCATTACATCTTGAGTGGGCATTTCATATCCTGTTATCGCCGTTTCGATACTCAATTGACAAATCAATGGGCTTTCTGCTAATAATACGTAAATGGTAAAATTCCTCATTCGAAAAATTTTCGGTACGGCCAACGACCGCATCCTCAAAAAACTACGCGCCCAGATCGTCCACATCAACGAACTGGAGCCTGAAATCCAGAAACTGAGCAACGAGCAGCTCAAGGCAAAAACAGCTTTTTTCAAGGAAAAACTCAGTCAGGGAGCAACCCTCGAAGACATTCGTGATGAAGCTTTTGCCGTTGTTAGGGAAACTGGAAAACGTCTGCTTAATATGCGCCATTTTGATGTTCAGCTCATCGGAGGCATCGTACTCCACGAAGGAAAGATCGCGGAGATGAAAACCGGTGAAGGAAAAACCCTGGCGGCTACTCTTCCCGCTTACCTCAATGCTCTGATAGGGAAAGGTGTCCATATCGTCACCGTCAATGACTATCTGGCAAAAAGGGACACAGAATGGATGGGTCCCATCTACAATTTTCTGGGCTTCGAAGTAGGTACCATCCAGCATGATATGGGTGACGCCGAACGGATGTCGTCCTACGAAAGCGACATCACCTACGGAACCAATAACGAATTCGGATTCGATTACCTGCGAGACAATATGAAGTTCCGCTACGCCGACATCGTCCAAAAAAATCATCATTTCGCCATCGTGGACGAAGTGGACAGCATCCTTATCGACGAAGCACGGACCCCGCTTATCATTTCCGGTCCGACCGAAGAATCGACATCCGTCTATTACAAGATTGACGGTCTCGTCCGCCGTCTTCATAAAGACACCCATTTTCAAGTGGATGAGAAGACCCGGACCGTAGCCCTTTTGGAAGATGGAGTAGCTGAATCGGAAAAATACCTTAAAGTGGATAATCTCTACGTTCCATCCCATATGGAACTTGTTCATCACATCAACCAATCACTCAAAGCCCATCACCTTTTTAGAAAAGATAAGGACTACATGCTCAAAGACGGAAAAGTAATCATCGTTGATGAATTCACCGGCCGCCTTATGCCGGGAAGGAGGTACAGCGACGGACTTCACCAGGCTCTGGAAGCCAAAGAAAAAGTACGCATTGAGGAAGAATACCAAACCCTCGCTTCCATAACCTTTCAGAATTATTTCAGAATGTACGACAAGTTGGCCGGCATGACAGGAACGGCCGCGACGGAAGCCACGGAATTTCATACCATCTATAAACTGGATGTCGTTGAGATTCCAACGAATAAGCCCCTCATCCGGCATGAATACCCCGATGTCATCTACAGAACGGGTGAAGAGAAATGGACTGCTGTCGTCGAGGAGATCCTGGAGAACAACACCAAGGGGCGTCCCCTTCTCGTCGGTACGACCTCTATCGAAAATTCGGAGCACCTCAGCTCCCTACTGAGAAAAAAAAGCGTCAAGCATGTCGTCCTCAATGCCAAGTACCATGAAATGGAAGCCAAGATTGTCGCCCAGGCCGGAAGAATAGGGGCGGTGACCATCGCCACCAACATGGCCGGCCGCGGAGTTGACATCCTTCTCGGCGGAAATCCTGAACATATGGCTGAAGAAAACATCAGACATTCGGGAAAGGACCTCTCCACCGTACCCGAACAGGAATGGCAAAGGGCGGTAGCGGAAACAAAAAAAGAAACGGACAAAGGCCACGACGAAGTCGTAAGCCTGGGCGGCCTCCATGTCATCGGTACCGAACGGCATGAAGCACGAAGAATCGATAACCAGCTCCGCGGCAGGGCCGGACGGCAGGGCGACCCGGGATCCTCGCGATTTTACCTCTCTCTCGAAGATGACCTCATGCGTATTTTCGGATCCGAGAGGATTTCAGGATTGATGTCGCGTATCGGGATGGGAGAAGGCGTCCCCATCGAACATAACATGGTCAGCCGGGCCATCGAAAGGGCCCAAAAACAAGTAGAGGGACAGAATTTCTCGATTCGAAAGCACCTTCTTGAATACGACGATGTAATGAACAAACAGCGGGAGAGCATTTATAAGTTGAGACGCGAAATCCTGTCCGGCAAAGATAAGAAAGCATACGTCCTGGAGCTGGCCGAATCGCTGGTCGACTGGTTTATGGATACCCACACCAACAAGGAAACGGATCCCGAGGAATGGGAAATCGAAGGCTTTAAAAACGCCATCACTTCTCAATTTAATCTCAACCTGGACGATATCAAGATCGAATGGGATTCCGTGAACTATGACGAACTCAGAGAAAAAATATTGAGCACCCTGAAAGACATTTATCAAGAAAAGGAAAATCTTATCGGCGAGGAAAACATGCGGGAATTCGAAAGAGTGGTCATGCTTCAAACTATCGATTCCCGGTGGAAGGATCATCTTCTGGCCATGGACTACCTCAAGGAAGGAATCGGCTTGCGAGGATACGGCCAGAGGGATCCGCTCGTCGAATACAAAAAAGAAAGCTATGACATGTTCCAGGCCATGATGGACCATGTCGAAGAAGAACAGATTCGCTATCTTTACTTTTTTCAGCCGATTCCCCAGGAAGAACTTCCGGAAAGAAAAGAACAGCCGGTTTATTACCAGCGGGCCCAGGGATCTCCATCGGGATCGGTCAGGGTAAAAAAGGCACGCGCCATGATTCCCAAAAAAAGGAAAAAGAAGAAAAGAAAAAGATGATGGGGGGGCAATTATGCTCGAAGGCAAAATAAAGGAAGGTTTAACCTTTGAAGACATCCTTATTCTTCCCGCCAAATCTTTGGTTATACCCGCCCATGTAGATGTTTCATCCCGTCTGAGCCGGAACATCACCCTGAAAATTCCTCTTGTCAGCGCAGCCATGGATACGGTAACGGAATCGAAGATGGCCATCGCCCTGGCCCAACAAGGAGGCATGGGGATCATCCACAAAAATCTGGCTGTTGAAAAGCAGGCTGAGGAAGCAGATAAGGTCAAGAGATACGAAAGCGGAATGATCGTCGATCCCATCACCATGAGACCGGACAACCGAATATACGAAGCTATCGAGGTCATGAAAAAATACAGGATTTCCGGACTACCCATTACCGACAAAGACAACAAACTTTTGGGAATCCTGACTAACAGGGATATCCGTTTCGAAACCCGGCTTAACCTGACAATCAGTGAAGTTATGACCAAAGACCTGATCACGGTCCCTCTGGGCACTTCCCTGGAAGAAGCGGAAAAACTTTTTCATAAGCATAAAATCGAAAAAATCATGATGGTGGATGAGACATTTCATCTAAAAGGTCTGATCACCTATAAAGATATTCTCAAAAAACGCCAATACCCCTTTGCTTCCAAAGACGAATTCGGCAGGCTTCGGGTCGGTGCGGCCATCGGCGTAGGCGAAGACAGCCTGAAAAGAGCCAAAGCTCTGGTCGACGCCAATATCGATGTTCTCGTCATCGATACGGCTCACGGGCATTCCAAGAAAGTTCTGGAAACGATTACCTTAATCAAAGATAAATTTCCCAGTCAGGAACTTATCGCCGGAAATATCGGAACCTCCGAAGCTGCGGAAGAGCTTATCGACTTGGGAGTCGACGCTGTTAAAGTTGGTGTCGGACCGGGTTCCATCTGTACCACCAGAGTAATTTCCGGAGCCGGCATTCCTCAGATAACAGCCATCGCTGATGTCTACCGGATAAGCTCCAAAAAAAATGTCCCCGTCATCGCTGATGGCGGCATAAAATATTCAGGCGACATAACCAAGGCTATCGCCGCCGGAGCTGATACGGTCATGGTGGGAAACATTCTGGCCGGCACCGATGAGTCGCCCGGAGACGTTATCATCTACCAGGGGCGGTCATACAAAACCTACCGTGGCATGGGTTCCATCGAAGCTATGCGTCAGGGCAGCCGTGACCGCTATTTTCAGGAACCTGGTTCGGACGATGCAAAACTGGTCCCCGAAGGCATTGAAGGCCGCGTTCCCTATAAAGGAAGTGCCGCTCGAATCATCCAGATGATGGTCGGGGGTTTAAAATCCGGAATGGGTTATGCAGGCTGCCCAAAAATCGAAGACCTCCAGACCAAGGCCCGTTTTATAAAAATTTCCAACGCGGGTATCCGGGAAAGCCATGTTCATGACGTTATCATCACCAAAGAGCCCCCCAATTACCATCTGGAATAATTCCTTGTTTTTGAAACAAAACAATGAAGAGTGAGAACTCAACCCTGAATATTTACGATTATCAACCTGAATAATCCAGGCTAAAATTCGCAAAGGAAAACACGATGAAAAAATTTTACCGTTGTCATGTCTGCAACGATATTCATTATGGCGTCAAACCACCAGAAATCTGCCCGACGTGCTCGGCAAAAAACGCTTATGTGGAAACGAACTCGGATGAAGCCATTAAAATCTGCAGTTACACAACCAAGTCTATAAACAAACAAGAATTTCTGAAGGCGATTGAAGCCTTATCGGAAAATAAAGAGTTTCAAGTTAATCCGGACAAGGAAAAGGTCAGCATGCTGATTGAGGGAATATTTCAAAACGAAAAGAACCACGGTTTGAAATACTGCCCCTGCCGTTTATCCAGCAAGGACCCAAAAAAAGACCTGATGCTCGTTTGTCCGTGCCGCTTTTTTATCCATGAGACTTACAAAAACAAACCCGACGGGGAATGTTGGTGCGGTCTTTTTATAAGGAGAAAAGAAAATGGCTAAGCTGATTATGTTCCACGGCAGGGAATGTCCCCACTGCAAGGTGATGATGCCCCTCGTGGATAAACTTGAAAAAGAAACAGGGTTATCCATCGAAAAGCTGGAAGTCTGGCATAATGAAAAAAACGCCGACTTGATGAGGTCCTACCGGGATATTATCGAACCGAAATGCGGCGGCCAGCTTCGAACACCCACGTTTTTCAACACGGAAAACCAGGACGTCATCTGCGGTGAAATGGAATACGAAAAACTCAAGGAGTGGGCATCGGGATAATCCGGAAGCCCATACAATCCCCTATTTCCCGCCGGCAGATCTTCCCCTTCCGCTTTTTCTTTCCAACACCGCATTATCATCGGCACTCGAACAGCCCGTTTCGCCCTGTGTATGATTAAGATGCCGGGCCTTATTCATTCAACCGGAGGATTTTATCTTATTGCCCGGACCGCAGACAAGAATACGGGGCCTGAAAAAATCAATATCTTTATCCTCCATTTGGGCATAAGTGGCCAGGATCAGCCGGTCGCCCTTTTTGACCTTGTGGGCCGCGGCTCCATTGACACCCACAACACCTGAATCTTTCTTTCCTTTTATCAAGTATGTAGCAAACCGTTCACCATTGGTGATGTTGTAGACGTTTATCTGCTCAAAGGGTACCATGTCGGCCTCTTGCATTAAACTCTCATCGAGAGTCAGGCTTCCTTCATATTCAAGGTTTGTTTCCGTCACTTCAATATTATGGATTTTAGATTTGAGCATGGTTCTTTTCATAGCATTACACTCCTATGGTTAGATTATCTATGAGCCTCGTCTTTCCTACCTTGACGGCTAAGGCAATCAATGCCCTGTCCTTAATTCTTTTTAAGGGCTCCAGGTTCCGTGGATCGACGACTTCCACGTATTCCACTTCCGCCAGGGGCTCAGAATCAAGAATTCTTTTTATCTCAGCCAAGATGATTGAAGAATTTTTTTCGCCGTTTTTCAGGCATCTTTCCGCCGCTTTCAGGCTAAGGAAAAGGACAAGAGCGGCCTTCCTTTCCCTTGAGTTCAAATAGGCATTGCGGGAACTTTTTGCCAGCCCGTCTTTTTCCCTGACGATGGGCAACACCTCGATATGAACCGGAAAATTCACGTCTTTTACCATCTTCTGAATAATGACGGCCTGCTGGGCGTCCTTTTGTCCGAAAAATGCCGTATCCGGTCTAATGATGTTAAAAAGTTTTAGCACAACCGTACACACGCCGCGAAAAAAAATCGGACGCGAGCGGCCGCAGAGTTTTTCCTGAAAGCCATGAACCTCGACAAACGTTTTGTAATCCTCCGGATACATCTCCTCTTGATCCGGGCAAAAGAGGATATCGACTCCCATTTTTTCCAGAAGCCGCTTGTCTTTCTGGATATCACGGGGATATTCCTTGAAATCCTCGTGGGGAGCAAACTGGGCTGGATTGACGAAGACACTGACAACGGTTACATCTGTGTGGTGTACACTTCTTTCAACAAGGCTGAGATGGCCATCATGGAGAAATCCCATGGTCGGAACAAAACCGATTTTTTTCTTTTCCTCCCGCAAACGCTCCGACTCCCGCATCATTTCTTGAATGCTGGTAATCATCTTCATTTTTTTCTCATTCTCTCCAATAAGATTTTACCCTTTTTCAATTTCCGGGATTATTTCAAGACCCGGTTATTTTTTTTAGGGTTTCTTCCTTAAGATGGTAGGAATGGGCATCTCCCGGAAAGCTCCCCAACCGGACCTCATCACCATAAGCCTTGACGGCCTCGATAATGATACTATGAAGGTCGGTATACTTTTTGACGAACTTGGGCAGGTATCCGTTGGAAAACCCCACCAAATCATGGAAAACAAGGATCTGGCCGCTGCAACAGGAGCCCGCACCGATCCCTATGGTGGGAATCGTCAAGTCTTCGGTAATAAGCCGGGCCAATTCCATGGGAATGCTCTCCAAGATGACGGAAAACGCACCGGCCTTTTCCAGATTTTTTGCTCCTTCACGGATCTTTTGTGCATCCGAGGGAACCTTTCCTTCAACACGAAATTGCCCCAGGTGGCTTATCGACTGTGGTGTCAGGCCGACATGACCCATAACCGGTATTTCCGCCTCAACAAGAGCTTCTACAAGCTTTAACCTGCGCTTCGAAGCCCCTTCAATTTTGACCGCCCTGGCACCGGCTTCTTTCAAAAACCTCGAGGCATTATAAACAGATTCTTCGACAGAGAGATGGAAGGAAAAATAAGGCATATCTCCTACCACCAAAGCCCTTTTGGCCGCACGGACGACCGGCTTGGTGTGGTGGAGCATGTCTTCCATAGTTACGGAAATGGTATCTTCATAACCGAGGACAACCATTCCCAACGAGTCTCCGACAAGAATCAAATCAACCCCGGCTTCATCCAGAAGCCTGGCCGTCGGATAATCATAAGCTGTCAGAGCGACGATCTTTTCACCCTTCGCTTTTTTCTCCCTCAAAGAGGGAATCGTGACTTTGGGAATTTTAAGCTCAGACATGATGAATCCTTTCTCCCCATCCCGCCTTTCACATTATCGGGATTGAGGTAAAGTCATTATTCCGCATTATTCACAATTTTTCACACATCTCATGAATAATACAGGTTTATTATAACAAAAAAATCCGTGGATTCCTTCGCCCTCATCCTGTCTTCCCTTTTCCGAGAGGGACATAAAAGAGAGGGCTTTTTTTCATTTCCGAAATCTTTTCCACTAAGTCTAAAATGTCTTCCTCCTTATCGAAATCCAAGTCATCGGCCTTGATGACAAGGAGGGGGGATGCCTGATACGAAAAGAAAAAATAATCGAAGGCCTCCAGTATATCCTCAAGATACTTCTCGGAAATATTCTTCTCCAAAGAATTTCCCTCTTTTTTAATCCTTTTCAACAAAGTAGGAAGGGATATCTGAAGATACACGGCCAGGTCGGGCCGGGCTATTCTTTCTGAAAAAATACTGAAAATCTTATCATAAACGACAAGTTCATCATCCGTCAGAGTCTGGTAAGCATAAATCTTATCTTTTTCGAAGAGATAGTTACAAATCAACCTTTCTTCGAACAGATCCCTCTGCAGCAACCTGGATTGCTGGTGATAGCGATTGACCAGAAAAACGAGCTGAGTCAACAAGGCTGCTCCCTCTTTTTCATTATAAAAATCATACAGATAGGGATTTTCCTTTCGGTCGAGGATGATTTTTCCACCGATTTTGTTTGCCAGAGCCTTGGTCAGTTTTGTCTTTCCTGATTTCATCACACCTTCAACGGCAATATGCTTATAAATTACCTTCGTTTGGGCCATCACATCCTATCCGTTTTTTTTGCATTCAAAGGGGAAATATCAAGGCCAACCTTATCGAATTCATTAAAATTAGTCAAACAAAACACTGTTTCTCTCAGTAAAAATTCCCTTTCTTGTTTTCTCACCCTGCTAAAATAAAACAGCATTTATGGCCCTTAAAAACAGCAAAAGGTTTTATTTGTTTCCGGAAGTTATAAAATCGTTCAACTTTTCCACGAGCTTTTGGGGATTCTCTATTTTGTCTTCTTCAAGAAGTTCTCCCAGCGTACACCATAAAGGCTCACCGCAGCGAATGCATCTCACTCCATGACGAGATAAAAATCCAACCGCTTCAGGGAAATGCAGAACGATCTCTTCTATCGGCGTGGTCAGTGAAATGGGATCAGCCATTAATCTCCGAATTTGATGCCCTGAGCAAGCGGAAGTTCCCTAGACCAGTTTATGGTGTTGGTTTGCCGGCGCATATAGCTTTTCCAGGCGTCCGATCCGGACTCCCGTCCCCCGCCGGTCTCTTTCTCTCCGCCGAAAGCTCCGCCGATCTCCGCTCCTGATGTTCCAATGTTTATGTTGGCAATACCGCAGTCCGATCCTTCGCAGGAAAGAAATGTTTCCGCTTCCAGCAGATTTTGGGTAAACATGGCACTCGACAATCCCTGTGGAACTTCATTGTGAAGGGCAACCGCTTCCTCCAAGTTTTCATATTCTATGAGGTAAAGGATGGGAGCAAATGTTTCATCATGAACGATGGCCGTTTGAGCCGGCATCTTGACGATGGTCGGCTCTACGAACCTCTCCCCCTTGTCGGCAATACGGTTGCCTCCGTATATGATGTCGCCGCCTTGTTCTTTTACCTTTTCCAGAGCGGCCATCATATCCTCAAGGGCACTTTTGTTGACCAAAGGCCCCATGAGGATTCCATCTTCCATGGGATCCCCGATCCGGACCTGCTTGTAGGCATTCAATATTTTTTGAGTTAGATTTTCGGCGATGGATTTGTGCATGATAATCCGCCGGGTTGATGTACAACGCTGACCGGCTGTTCCAACGGCTCCGAAAAGGATCGTCCTGGCGGCCATATCAAGGTCGGCATTGCCGGTAACAATAACGGCGTTGTTGCCGCCCAACTCAAGAATCGTCCGGCCGAAACGCCGCGCGACGGCCTCGGACACCCTCCTTCCCATCCTGGTCGATCCCGTAAAAGAGATGAGAGGAATCTTATCATCATTGATCATTCTCTCTCCAACAACAGAACCTCTTCCGATAAGAAGATTAAAAACACCTTCCAGGCCATGGTCGGCCATAACACGGTTGGCAATATTCTGAACAGCGACTGCGGTCAGTGGTGTATCAGACGAGGGTTTCCAGATAACCGAGTCACCGCATACGGCGGCAATGGCGGCATTCCAAGACCAGACGGCTACCGGAAAATTAAAGGCGGTAATAACACCCACAATCCCTAAAGGATGCCATTGTTCGTACATCCTGTGCGACGGCCTTTCGGAATGCATGGATAGACCGTATAGCTGACGCGACAGTCCCACGGCAAAATCACAGATATCGATCATTTCCTGGACTTCACCCACTCCCTCGTCGCGGATTTTTCCCATCTCCAGGGTAACCAGTTCCCCCAGAGGTTCTTTCTTTTCCCTCAAGGCCAAACCCAAATCCCGAACGACAAGTCCCCGTTTTGGGGCCGGCAATTTTCTCCAGGATTTGAAACCTTTAACGGCCCGGTCGACAACCTGCTCATAGGTTTTTTCCGTAGCCTGAACGACCTTGGCAATCGGTTCGCCCGAGGCGGGATTGATGGAAACGAGTTCCTGCCCTTCCGGATCATCAAACCATAAATCCGAGCCGGCGCAGGAACCACCGTTTATCTCCTTGATTCCAAGCTTATCCAGTATGGCCTTCATAAAATCCCTCCTCCTTCTCTGAATGCTATTTCTCGTTCATAAAAGGGTACCGGTAATCCGTAGGCGGATTAAGGGTTTCCTTAACAGCCCTGGCGCTGACCCAGCGCATAAGGTTCATGAACGAACCGGCCTTATCGTTGGTCCCGGAACCACGTGCTCCTCCAAATGGCTGCTGGCTGACGACGGCTCCGGTCGGCTTGTCGTTGATGTAAAAATTTCCGGCTGCATGACGGAGGGCTTTATAAGCCTGAATGATTGCCGTGCGGTCATTGGCCATGATGGCTCCTGTTAAGGCATAAGGAGATGTTGCATCACAAAGCTCCAGAGTTTTGGCATACTCCGCCTCAGGATAAATATACAGTGTCAGGACAGGCCCGAAAATTTCTTCCTCCAAAAGCTTAAAATGGGGATTCTCCGTCAGGACGACAGTGGGTTCGATGAAGTAACCCTTGGAATCATCATATTTGCCCCCCTGAATAATCTCCGCATCGTTTTCCTGCTTGGCATAATCAATATAACTGGTTATATCCGTAAAAGCGGCTTTATCGATAACGGCGCCCATGAAATTTGTGAAGTCGTTGATATCACCCATCTTGACGGTTTTGATATCATCAATGAGTTTTTCCTTAACGGCCGGCCAGAGACTGTCGGGAATATAAGCCCGGCTGGCTGCCGAACATTTTTGTCCCTGATATTCAAAGGCTCCTCTTAATAAGGCCGTGGCGACGGCTTCCGCATCAGCCGAAGCATGAACAAAGATAAAGTCTTTTCCTCCCGTTTCACCGACAATGCGCGGGTAGCTGCGGTAATTCATGATACTGCCGCCGATCGTCTTCCACATATTTTGAAAGACGGCCGTGCTTCCCGTAAAATGAACTCCCGCCAATTCAGGCTGTTTGAGAACGGGGTCACCGACATACCGGCCGGGCCCGGGAATAAAGTTGATGACACCGTCAGGCAAACCGGCTTCTTTCCAGAGCTGAGTCAAAAAATAAGCCGAATAAACGGCTGAAGAAGCAGGTTTCCAGAGAGAAACATTCCCCATAATGACCGGGGATGTCGGCAGGTTTCCGGCGATGGAGGTAAAGTTAAAGGGCGTGACAGCAAAAACAAATCCCTCCAGGGGGCGGTATTCCAAATAATCCCAAATACCGGGAGCCGAGTCGGGCTGTTCGTTATAAATCTGCCGCATATAATAAACATTAAATCTGTAAAAATCGATCAATTCACAGGCGGAATCGATCTCCGCCTGATGGACGGTCTTGGACTGCCCCAGCATGGTGGCCGCATTCAACACATCTCTGTATTTGGATGCTAAAAGCTCAGCTGCGCGAAGAAAAATAGCGGACCGGGAAATCCAATCCATCTCCGACCAGTCTTTCCAGGCTTTTCTAGCTTCCTTAACGGCCAAGTCGATCTCTTCTGGACCGGCTTTATGGTATTTCGCCAGGAGATGCCCGTGATCATGCGGACATCGGCAGTCAGCCATCTGGCCGGTTTTGATTTCTTTCCCTCCAATAATGAGGGGAATTTCAATCTCTTCGCCAAGCATTTTATTCAACTGTTTTTTTAACGTTTCCTTTTCAGGACTGCCCGGAAAATAACCGCGGACAGGTTCGTTTTTTGGCTTCGGGACATTGATACTTCCGTTCATTATTACGCCTCCTCGATTTTAAATTAAGAATAATTGTGAAAGCTATTATACATAAAACTGCCGTCACAGTTAAGAAACCTGTATTATTCACGAGCCAATCTTGCCGCAGATGTGAGGCGTCAGCCTGTGAAGCTATGTTCGGCACCGCGAACAGGCTGCAACAAAACAGAAGCGGTAAGATCGGCTCGCCCAAAGGGTAAATTTGGCCGACATTTTACTGAAAACGGCCATGGAAAATGTTTCATTATCAATTTTACCGAAAATCATCATTAAATGATACATAATATTGGGATTATCTGTTGGTGTCGGCCAAATTTATGAATAATGCAGGGAAATAGAGTAACCGAAGTTTCCCCCCGTTTCTTACAATCCCAGATCTTCATGAATGTCCTGCATTGCCTTTAGACAGATGGAGATAAAATCATCCAGCTCTATTCCCAGGTTCCTGCATTCTTCGATAATACTCCTGTCCGCTCCCCGGGCAAAACTTTTCTCTTTATAGCGCCTTTTGATGAACCCAAGGTCCATTTCAGCAAGCTTTTTGCTGGGATGCATCAAGGTGGCGGCTATAATGAGACCCGTAAGCGGATCAATAGAATAAATAGCCCAATCCATGGGATTTTCGCAGGGAACCTGTCCGGCATGGGCCTGAATGGCGTGGATTATATCAGAAGAAATTCCTTTATCTTCCAAAATTTTTACCGTTTCCTTCGTATGCAGCTCCGGGCTTTTTTCTGTTACCTCATAATCCAGATCGTGAAGGATACCGGCCAATCCCCACTTTTCCTTGTCTTCTCCCAACCGCTCAGCCACAGCCCTCATGCAGGCTTCCACGGCAAGACAGTGTTTGATAAGATTTTTATTTTTCAGGTGTTCTTTCACCAAGGCTAACGCTTCATCCCTTTGCATTATTACCTCCTTTTTTTCACTCTTTTTGGCCACGCCGATAACGAAAGGAACTTCAGCATCCGCTGTTTGTTTCTGATCGAAAACCTTAACGGAAACTAAAAATTTTCCCTCTTGGGAAGGATACCATGTCCACGTTCTTTCCTCCGACCGTTCCAGGACTATCTCCTTATGACCTTCGAAGGTCAGGTAAAATTCAAACTCGGGTTTAAAAAAACCGTGGGTTGAAGCCGTAAAGATAATTTCCGTATCTTTATTTTGAGGAGATATTTTTGATGCCGCCAGAAAGGCTTTAACTTCTTTTTTCAAATAAAGAATTTTGCCTCTTTCATTCTGCTCATCATAAAAACCCAAGAGCAGAAAGGGATCCATCCAGAGAGGATTGGCTTTAACGTTGTATTCAGCTTCATAGGTTCCCACCTGCACTCCCGATTTTATATCGAAAGCAATAATCTGGTTGGAAATCGAGGAAAGGACGATACGGTCTTTTATGATCTCCATACGGTAGGGGCTGCGGGCAGGGATATTCCGCCACCAGAGAATAATCCCACTGTTTTTATTGACACAAAAAAGAATACTGCTCCAGGAGAGGAAAAGAAGTCTCTTTCCCCAAACAACCGGTGGAACGATAACTGAACTTCCGGTCTTCACCTCCCATATTTTTTGCTTTTTTTTCATATTCACACAGGTAAACAGGCCGTCATCCGATCCAAAATATATATTGTCCCCGGAGACACAAGGTTCGGCCTCGATGGCTCCCCCAGCAAGGTAAGTGTCAACCAAGCGGCCATTTGTCGAATCGAGGAAATACAGCCTATGGTCTTCACATCCAAAGACAATCATATTAGACATGGGAACAGGATTCGACCGGCAAGCCCGCCCGGCCTGAAACCGCCAAACAAGCGTACCTTCACCTGCATCACAGGCGATCATTTCTCCGTTTTCCGTACCAAAAAATACTTTTCCGTCGTTTTCCCGGATTCCGGAGGACAACGGTGCAGGAAGCCTCAAATGCCAGAGACGCTTCCCTGCTAGATCAAAGACATAAAGAAACTTATCACCACACACATAGACCCTCGCTTGTGAAGCGTAAGCGGGCCGGGATAAGGTGTCGGGTGGTTTTTTCTTCCAAAATATGGTCCGGTTTCGGCCGTCCGCACAATAGAGGAAGCCGTCCCACGTTGTGAAAAAGAGCCTGTCCCCCACTCTAAGAAGGGAACGGTCGATCTCTCCTTGAAAATCGATTTTTCCCTCCGTCTCCAGCGGAAAAATAATCCCCGTCGGATAAGGAGCTGGAGATGGCTTGATCAGGGCACAGCAAACCATCAATCCTGCGAAAAACCAGACAAAAATAATTTTTTTCATGACGACAAGCAGGGGTTATCATAGCAAAATTGCCCCCCCTCCTCAATCTTTACATCCCCAAGTTAAACTGCTACCATCCATAGGATAAGAACAATGGTTAATTATATTCTTCTTTATAAGATCCGCAAATGCATTAAAAGCATTATCAAAGAAAAAATCGATGAAGGAGAACTGGCTACGACGGAACATTCCTGCGTGGGATGCGTTGTGGATGACCTCAGTTGGGAAATCTACTACCTTCTCAAGGAGAGGGACGAAAAGAAAAAATAACGGCGTTTGTATTAAAACTTTTTCAATTTGTCTTTAAGGCTTTTCCACCAATCCAAACGTTTCTGCATCTCTTTTTCAAATCCCAACCTGCCGGGCGTATAATAAGTTCTTCCCCTGAGCTTTTCCGGAAGAGTCTCCATGTCCGTGGTCACTTCCTCGAAGTCATGAGCGTAGGCATAACCTTTTCCATAACCCTTGTCTTTCATCAAACGGGTTGTCGGATTCCTCAGCTGCAGGGGAACCGGCTCAAAGGGCGAAGCCTCAACATCCTTCATCACCTTTTCAACAGCGGCATAAACACGGTTGCTTTTGGGCGCCGCCGCCAGATATATGACGGCTTCGGCCAGGGCCAGCTCCCCTTCAGGTGCTCCCAAAAACTCATAGGCTTCTTTGGCACTTAGGCAAAGGGTCAGGGCCTGAGGATCAGCCAATCCGATATCCTCGGAGGCCATACGAACCAGCCGCCGGGCGATATAAAGCGGGTCCTCCCCTCCCTTAATCATTCGGGCCAGCCAGTAAAGCGAAGCATCCACATCGCTGTTGCGGATACTCTTGTGCAGGGCGGAAATAAGATTAAAGTGTTCCTCTCCCCCTTTGTCGTACAGCAGCACCCGCTGCTGCAGCGCCTCCTTTACCGTGTCCGGCAATATTTTTCCCTGTGAAGCCAAGTGGGAAGCGATTTCCAATGTATTCAGCGCCCGCCGGGCATCGCCGTTGGCATAATCGATCATTATCTCCAGGGCTTTTTTATCAAGTTTCAGGCGCAACTGTCCCAATCCGTTTTTTTGATCGTTCAAGGCCTCATTGATAATTCTGGCAAGCACTTCATGGGAAAGAGGATTAAGTGTTAAAACACGGGTTCTGGAAAGAAGGGGGGCGATGACTTCAAAGGAAGGATTCTCAGTGGTGGATCCGAAGAGAATAATATCTCCTTTTTCGACGTAGGGAAGAAAGGCCGCCTGCTGGGCTTTGTTGAAACGGTGGATTTCATCAATAAAAATGACACTGGGAACTCCATACAATTTCCGGTGCTCCTCGGCATTGGCCATAACTTCCTTAATCTCCTTGATTCCGGACAGAACAGCGCTGAAAAAAAGGCAGGGAAAATCAAAAAGATCAGCCAGGATAAAACCCAGGGTCGTCTTTCCCGAGCCGGGAGGACCCCAAAAAATAAGAGAAACCAATCTTTTTGAGTCGACGAGCCGGGATAGAATCTTCCCTTCCCCGATCAGATGATCCTGGCCGTAGAATTGGTCCAAATTTTTAGGCCGCATTCTCTCAGCCAGGGGAATGTGCTTCCGTTCTTTTTTTTCTTGCAAAGTGGATTACCGCCCTGGAATTATACCAGACTTCGCGCCGGCTTATAAACCTACGGCCTATAAGTGTGTTATAATTCCTGATAAAAGGAAATAAATATGACAAAAAACGGTAAAAACAACGATGTTTTTTCGGAGATTGGAAACCGGTTGAAAGAGATCGGCGAAGAGATGAAACCCCACCTAAAAAAAGCCGAATCAAAAATACAGGAATTTAATGACGCTATCGAACCGTCCCTTGCCCGCCTGGGCGATAAGCTGGAGGAATTGGGGGATACCCTTAAGCCTCCATTCGAAAACCTGGCCAAAAAAATCAAGGAATGGGGCGAATCGGTCAAACCTCTTATAAACGATATCAGCCGGGACATCAATAATTGGAAAAACAACCAGAAAGAAAAGAAAGATAACGACAAGGATTCAGTGGTCAAACCAAAAAAATAGGCTTAAAAATCAAGAGGCTAAAGTGCGGCAACCGCCCTTTTATCGGAGTTAATCTTGACGCTCCTCTGTTTCCATGCTAACCTGCTTTATTCACGAGCCAAGCTTGCCGCAGCTGTGAGGCGTCAGCCTGTGAAGCTGTGCTCGGCACCGCGAACAGGCTGCAACAAAGCAGATGCGGTAAGATCGGCTCGCCTGAAAGGTAAACTTGGCTGACATTTTCTTATAAACGATCATGGAAAATGATTCTTTATCAGCATTGCCAGAAAATTCTTTTAAACGACACATAATATTGAAATTATCTGTTGGTGTCGACCAAGTTTATGAATAATGCAGGGTAGTTATGGTTATGGATTCGTTTTTGTAAGACTTTATCTTCCTCGGAAGGGGAAAACGAAATACATAGATGGAAAAACCGAAAATTCCAGACAAGCTTGTCTACAAACTGGCGGAAGCCAGCCGGATCACAAAAGTCAAACCTGATGTTATCTCGGCCTGGGAGAAAGAGTTTTATTTCATCCAGGCCGGACGGACGGCGGGGGGAGATAGAATCTTCCGCAAAAAAGACCTGGAGATTATTACTCGTCTCAAAGAACTTTTAGAAAATCAGAACCTCACCCTAGCCGGAGCAAAGCGCCGCATCGAGGAAGAATTCGGATTTGTTACTCCTGCATCCATCCATCCCGACCGCTTGAAGAAAGCCATCGGCCTTATCCGGGAAGGACTTCAAGAAATCGCGGATTTGATCGGAGAAGACGAGAAAAAATGATTTTCGTTCCTGAGATGTTTTTTGTTATAATGAATTTCTTTCAGTCGGGACGTGGCGCAGCCTGGTAGCGCACACGCTTGGGGTGCGTGGGGTCGGCGGTTCAAATCCGCCCGTCCCGACCATTACTCCCGTTCTTTCATAAAACCTTGTCTTTAAAACCAAGCGAAATGTTTTTTTCGACTTCGAGGATCAAAATCATCTACAATATAACAGAGTCATGGCTTCACTAAGCAATATAATAAATCAATTGGAATCCAAAGCCCGTTCCGACCGGCTTGAAAGCATGACCGAATTCGGTATGCTGGGAGATAAGAGACTGGGAGTGGCAATCCCTTGCCCTTCGGGAATTCAAAAGTGAAGCCGTATCGAAAAGATTGAAAAAAAAAGCAGCCAAACTGAGTCCTAGCCACAAAAAATTTAAACGTTTTAAGAACACCTATGATGCATATGATTTTTTCATAGATACCAGCACCCATGAATCTGAGACCAAACAAACGATCAAATGAAAAATGACCCTTTCCTAAAAAAACGGCTTATCCAATATGATCGATGGATTGGCCAAGGAAAAATTTTATATTCCTCGAAAATTGTCCCCATAGCTGAGGCTTTTTTTTCAAAGCAGTGGGTTATGCCTTCAGAACAGGTCAAGGAATTACTCCGGAAAGCACGATCCATAGCACTGACGGAATGTGAATGCCGTGCCTATTACAAGCGTTGCGATAAACCTTTAGAGGTGTGTTTTCTCCTGGATAAAGCCGGAGATAAATTTGTTGAAAAAGGTCTGGCCCGCCATATAACTAAGAAAGAAACGGATGATGTTCTTCGAAAAGCCAACGAAAACGGCCTTGTTCATCTTTGCCTTTATATGCCCGACAAAAAAGTCTATGCCGTCTGCAGTTGTTGTGCCTGCTGCTGCCATGAATTTCAAATCGTAAAACAATATCAGCGTCGGGATTTGATGGTCAAATCTGATTATGTAGCGGAAACAAATATTCAAGCCTGCATCCACTGCGGAGCCTGTGCGGAAAGATGCCTTTTTGATGCGCGTCATTTCAAAAACAGCCGATTGGTATTTAATGCCGCCCTGTGCGCCGGGTGCGGGCTTTGCGTTACGACCTGTCCCGCTGAATGCACAACCCTGAAACCAAGAAGATTAAAACGTGAAAACCCTTATTGAATCCATAAACCTGTATTATTCACGAGCCAAGCTTGCCGCAGGGACAGGTTGGGTCGGAGCGAGCCGTCAGCCTGTGAAACAGTATTATCCGGCCGGCAATAGACAAATTAAAGCCGGTAAAATTCACCCAAAAGGAAAAACATGAGAAAACACAACCGGCTTATTCATGAAAAAAGCCCCTATCTTCTCCAGCACGCTTCAAATCCCGTAGACTGGTACCCATGGGGGGAAGAAGCCTTTAAAAAAGCCTTGAGGGAAAACAAACCGATATTTTTATCCATCGGATACGCAACCTGTCACTGGTGCCACGTCATGGAAAAAGAATCCTTTGAAGACCCGGTCGTGGCCGGACTTCTGAATCAATTTTTTATCGCCGTCAAAGTCGACCGGGAAGAAAGACCGGACATCGACCAGATCTACATAAAGGTCTGCCAGTTTATGACCGGAACCGGGGGCTGGCCCCTAACGATTATCCTGACCCCAGAAAAAAAGCCTTTTTTTGCAGGCACCTACATTCCCCGTTCGGCCCGTTTCGGACGCCCCGGACTTCTGGAACTTCTTCCCCATATCCAAGCCCTCTGGAAAAAACAGCCGGAGAAAATCGTCCAGTCCGCGGATTCCATCACTTCATCTCTTCAAAAAAAGAAACAAATATCAGCCTCAAAAAAGCCGGGGCTTCATCTTCTTAAACAAGCCTATGAAAACCTGGCCGGTGTTTTTGATGAAAAAAGGGGAGGATTCGGGAGAGAGCCTAAATTCCCTTCCGCATCTAAGCTGCTCTTCCTTCTCCGTTTCGGCAAAAGAATGAATAACAGGATTGCGGTCGGCATGGTGGAAAAAACTCTGCAGGAAATGCAGATGGGTGGTATATTCGACCACATAGGTGGAGGTTTTCACCGTTATGCAACGGATGCCCGGTGGCTAGTCCCTCACTTTGAAAAGATGCTTTACGACCAGGCTTTGTTGGCCATGGCTTATACGGAAGCATATCAAGTCACCAAAAACTTCGTTTTCAGGAAAACGGCCTGGGAAACTCTCAATTATGTTTTAAGCGATATGACATCTCCCGAGAGTGCCTTTTATTCCGCTGAAGATGCGGACAGTGAAGGAGAAGAAGGAAAATATTATCTTTGGAGCCTTCTACAAGCCAGGAACGCCCTCAAAGACACTCCGGAACAACTGAAGTTAGCCGTAACTGTTTTCAGCATTGAGGAAAAAGGAAATTTCAGTGACGAGGCCACCGGCTTACTGACCGGAAAAAATATACTCCATCTTAAAAGACCGCTGGAAGAATGGTCCCGTTATTTTAATATGAGCCTCCAAGAGCTGGAGAAACGTTTGAAAAAGATCAAAGGAAAACTCCAAGCTTCCCGAAGTAAAAGGATCCACCCCATGATGGACGATAAAATCCTGACCGACTGGAACGGATTGATGATTGCCGCTCTGGCCAAATCTGCGGCTGTTTTTGAAGACCATAACTATAAAAAAGCGGCTGAGAACGCTGCGGCGTTTATCCTCAAAAATATGCATTCAAAACATGGAGGCCTTTTCCATCGGTTCAGGGAAAACGAAGCCGGCATCGAAGCTTTTCTTGATGATTACGCTTTTTTCACCTGGGGACTTTTGGAGCTTTACGGCTGCACCTTCAAGGAAAAATACTTGCAAACGGCGGAAGAACTCACTCAATATATCCTGGACCATTTCTGGGACGAGAAAAACGGAGGATTTTATTTCAGCCCGGACAGCGGAGAAAAATTGATTTTTCGTGAGAAAACGGCTTATGACGGCGTCTATCCTTCAGGAAACTCTGTAGCCGTGATGAACCTTCTCCGTTTGGGACGACTGTTGTCCCGGCCTGATTGGGAAGGGAAAGCGAGCCAGGCTCTCGATGCTTTTCTCCCCGAGATACAATCCTTTCCCGAGGCTTTCCTGCACATGCTCAGCGCCGTTGATTTATACTTGGGACCGACACAGGAAATCATCATATCCGGCCGGTTGGATTCTTCCGCCGCTCAAGAAGGACTCCGGTTCCTCCGTCAAGGATATTTTCCGCGAAACATCATTATAGGTCTTCCCCCGGTTAAAGAACCATCAACCCTTTTCTCTGATTTCAGCCGTAAGTACAGAAGCATTGAGGGAAAAACCACCTTTTACGTCTGCCGGGATTTCAGCTGCCAAAAACCGACAACGGACCCGGAAGAAATGAAAAAACAATGCAGCTAAAATTTTGAGATAAAAACCATTTCCTATATATCTATTCACATGCTAAAATGCTTTTTCTTTACCTGTCTGACTTATCAGTCATAGGCGAATGGATCGACTCCTCTAGACGGAGTGAGCCGGTTAAACTTTTGAGCGAGCTCATAGCATAAAGGATTTTTTTCAGTGAAAAAAGAAAAAAAACGGATTTTATTGACAAATGATGACGGCTATCTCGCAGAAGGCATTCAATGTCTTTTCAGGCTTCTTTCCCCAATATATGATGTTTCCATTGTCGCTCCCGACAGAGAGAAAAGCGCCGCATCACTGGCTCTGACACTTCACCATCCGCTCCGCATGAAAAAAATCCAACCAAAAATTTACGCTGTCGAAGGCACGCCCGCGGATTGTGTCTACATGGCTGTGGAAAAGGTCCTTTGCGGAAAACCTGACCTCCTTATCAGCGGTTTTAACCATGGTCCGAATGTCGGGCAACAGGATATTTCCTATTCGGGAACAGTGGCCGGCGCAAAACAAGGATCTTTTCTCGACATTCCCTCTTTAGCTGTTTCACTCGTCCCTGATGCGAATAAAATATTCCATTTTGAACCCGCGGCTGAAGTCGTCCGGAAAATAGCAGTGCGCATGCTCAAGACGGCCGGATTAAACAGGACCACATTCAACATCAATTTTCCTCCCCCTCCCTTTAAGGGAATACGAATGGCACCCTTGGGCTGGAAAAGTTATCACCCACAGGTCATCGAAAAAAAGGATCCGCGGAACAGGTCCTATTACTGGATCGGAATGGGAAGCACTCGGGCCGAAGGAACATCAGAAAGTGACGTGAAGGTCATCCATCAAGGATACATTACCGTAACACCCCTACATCACGATACTACCTTTCATCAAGCTTTGAAGGGGCGGGAATACGACAACATCCTCAAGGCGGTTGAACATGAAATTTCTCAGAAAATTATATGATTGGGTTCTCCACTGGGCAGAAACGCCCTACGGTCCCCTGGCTTTATTTTGTCTGGCATTTGCGGAAAGCTCTTTTTTCCCGGTTCCCCCGGATGTCCTGCTTATCGCCCTCTGTCTGGGGGCCATAAAAAAATCCTGGCGGTTTGCCCTCATCACATCCATCGCTTCTATTCTCGGAGGAATGATGGGATACCTCATAGGTTTTGGCCTTTGGGAGACGGTGGATTCTTTTTTCTTCAAGTACATACCCGGCTTCACGCCTGAACTTTTTGAAAAAGTCATGCTCAACTTCAACAAATATGGGTTCTGGTATGTCTTCTCCGCCGGTTTTACGCCCATTCCCTACAAAATTTTTACCATCGCTTCCGGCGTTTTCCGTATGAATTTTTTCCTTTTTGTTGTTGCTTCGTCTATCAGCCGCTCTATGCGGTTTTTCGCCGTTGCCGCCCTGTTCCGTAAATTTGGACCGGGAGTCAAAATATTTATCGATAAATATTTCAACCTTCTCGCTTTTGCCTTTCTTTTTCTTCTCATCGGAGGTTTTCTCGTTATCAAATACATCTTCTAAAAATATTTTGTTCATGCAATTTTTATTCAAACAGCAAAGAATAGATGAAAACTTTGGAAGAAAAAATCGGGCTTATCGAATCAGCCCTGGAACGGCTTGCCGGCCATGAGGAAAATTGCCGCCTCTGTCCCCGTGAGTGCTTTGCAGACAGAAAAAAGCATCAAACCGGATACTGCGGTACAGGATCCCGGGCCGCACTATCACATGGCTTGCTGCACTTCGGAGAAGAACCTGTACTGAGCGGTAATCCGGACTTCCGGCAAAAGGAGAAGAACGGGCACATTTCCGATAAAAAGGCCGGATCCGGAACCCTCTTTTTTTCGGGCTGCCCTCTCAAGTGCCTCTTCTGCCAAAACTTCCAGTTGAGCTGGGAGCACCGGGGCAGAGCACTCAGTGACAACGAACTGGCCCGGGAGATGCTGAGGTTGCAGGGAGAGGGAGCCTTAAATATAAATCTTGTCTCACCCACACACATCCTTATTCCTCTGCTCAGGGCCCTGAAAATCGCATACAAACAAGGCCTGTCCATCCCTCTCGTTTATAACAGCAGCGGCTATGAAAAAAAAGAAATCCTGAAACTTCTTGACGGAATTATCGATATATATCTTCCGGATTTTAAATATGCCTGTTCCGGAGCTTCAGCCCGGTTATCCGGGGCATCAGATTATTTCGAGTTCGCTCAAGAAGCTCTTATTGAAATGGTCCGCCAGCAGCCGCATTTGGAGCTGACTAAGGAGGGGAACGCCCTTAAAGGCGTTATCATGCGTCACCTGGTCCTTCCGGGTTATATTCACAATTCCTTAAAGGTCCTGGAATGGACGGCGGAGAACCTTTCCAACCAAATCCCGCTGAGCCTCATGAGCCAGTATTTTCCCTGTTATAAAGCACCGTCGGACCTTCAAAGACGGCTCAATACCAAAGAATATGGGAAAATTCTAGCCTATGCTCAAGAACTGGGATTTTCCGACCTCTTCATTCAGCCCTATCTCGAACAAGAAAGCCGTCCTCTTATCCCTGATTTTTCCCAAAAAATTCCTTTTTTATGGGATGGAGACTGAAACGGCTTAAGGGATTTCTTTTTTCCTCAACATGCGAAGTTCATAAGCCATTTCTCTCAATTTAGTCTGGATCTTACGAACATTTTCCGGTCCCATTCGAAGAAGATGCTTTTGGGCTTCTGAAAGATTCTCAAGGTCCTGATCCGCGATCTTATAAGAAAGAACCTCCCTTTCCAGAGCAAGAGGGTCATCGAGAACGGGTACGGAAAGAAGCTCCTCGATGGCTGCCGCCAGGGTAACCTGAAAATCCGTGTTGGGATATCCCAGCTCCTTGTATGCCTCCTGGATAAGCGGTTTGAAACGGCGGAAATACTGGACGGCCGCATTGGCATCCAAAGAGACAAAAACATCCGCCACAACATCATAACGTTTATAGGAAGAGGTATCCGGATATAGCGTTCCTTTCCGGGTGACGGCTTTGAATTTTCCCCGGGGTTTGAAAAAATCGATTTGCTGCCGGGGACTCAAGCCGTTGGCGATGTTGTCGACGGCCGCTACAAACCGCCGAATAACATTCTTTGTTTCCAGCCATTCTTTGAAAGTCGGCTTGTTGCTGAGTTCTTCCGCCATTCCCCGAATAAAGGTGTCACTCTCATCGAGTTCCACATCAACCGGTTCGACGGGTTCGAGTTTCCCTTCTTTTTCGCCTGTTTCGACTTCCGCTTTGGCTACATCTTCAGAAGAGATTTTCTCAGCAGCATCGGAGGGTTCCGGTTTCTTTAGAATAAGAAAATACAGCAAAAGAAAACCAACAATAAGAACCACAAATGTCAGAACTGCCGACATAATGATTTTTTCTCGTTCTTCCATATTTACACACTCACACTTATAAAACTTATATTCATCCCCTTTTTTAATCTATAACCGGTATGGACCAATGTCAAGGTCGCCCCTTCATTATTCCCATTCTTAAATCAAAACCGCTGCTTTTCAAACATACGCTCTTGAAACGGCCCGTAAAATCTGTCATATTTAGGCGGAATGGAGAACTCATATGGGCGGCTTATTCGGAGTTGCGGCAAAGGACGACTGCCTCACTGATCTTTTTTTTGGAACGGATTATCATTCCCACCTCGGAACAAGACGGGGAGGAATGGTTTCCCTAAACGCCACCGGATTTTCACGCTTTATTCACAACATCGAAAACACACCCTTCCGGTCAAAATTTGAAAGAGATATCTTTCAAATGTCGGGGAGTCTGGGGATTGGCTGCATAAGCGACTATGAAGATCAACCGTTGCTCATCCGTTCCCATCTCGGTGACTATTCTATTGTCACTGTCGGGGCCATCCATAATCCTGGAGAACTGTCCCGTTTGCTCCTGAAAAAAAACAGGATTCATTTTTCCGAAATGAGCGAAGGAGACATCAATCCCACCGAATTGGTCGCCTCCCTAATCAACCAGGAAGCCTCTTTTTTGGACGGCATCAAAAGAGTACAGGAATCTGTAAAAGGATCATGTTCGCTTCTGCTTCTTACCCGGGAAGGCATATACGCTGCGCGGGACCGTCTCGGACGGACACCCGTCGTCCTCGGCAAAAAAAAAGACCGCTATGCCGCCACTCTTGAAACCTGTGCCTTTCCAAACCTCGAATATGACATCGTCAAGTACCTGGGGCCAGGGGAGATCGTCTTCTTTTCTGCGGAAGGAATCGAACAAAAATCCCCTCCCCGGAACAAGATGCAAATCTGCTCGTTCCTTTGGGTTTATTACGGTTATCCCGCTTCCAGCTATGAGGGCATCAATGTAGAAAAAGTGAGAAACCGCTGCGGCGCTTATCTGGCCCGGAGGGATGATATCCAACCGGAACTGGTAGCCGGAATACCTGATTCAGGAACAGCTCACGGACTGGGATACGCCGCCGAAGCCGGCCTCCCTTTCAAACGCCCTTTCGTGAAATACACACCAACTTGGCCGCGGAGCTTCATGCCTCAGGATCAGGCGGTCCGCGACCTGGTTGCCAAAATGAAGCTTATTCCCATTCGTAAAATCATCGAAGGGAAAAAACTTCTCTTCTGTGAGGATTCCATTGTTCGGGGAACTCAGCTCAAGGATACCATTCAGAGAATTTTTGATTACGGCGCAAAAGAAGTCCATATGCGTCCAGCCTGTCCGCCTTTGATTTTCAAATGTCCGTATCTCAATTTTTCCCGGTCAAAATCAGAACTCGATCTGGCGGCACGCAAAGCTATCTTCGAACTTGAAGGGAGGGATACGGACAAACTGACCATCTACACTCAAAATGAAACAGCGGAATATAAGGCCATGGTGGAGACCATTTCCAATAAACTGAAGCTAACCACTCTGAGGTACCAGAGGCTGGACGACCTCATCAAGGCCATCGGTTTGCCGAAGGAAAAACTCTGTACCTTCTGCTGGGACGGCCGGGATATATCCTGAGGCGGGAATCAGGGAAAACATGTGATCGATGGGTATTCTCCATTTAATCCTTTTATTCGCCATCGGGGCCGTCGCCGGATTCATCAACGTCAATGCAGGAGGAGGGTCGACCTTAACTTTGCCGGCCTTGATTTTTCTCGGCCTTGAAGGTTCCCTAGCCAATGGGACAAACCGTGTGGCCATTTTCATCCAGAATATCTTTGCCGTTACTTCTTTTAAAAAATCGAACGTTCATGGTTTCAAAGAAAGTCTGATCTACTCACTTTTCACTCTTCCGGGAGCGGTTTCCGGTGCTCTTTTGGCGACCCGGGTCAGCCATACGGCCTTTCAAAGAATCCTGGGAGGTGTGCTTTTATTCGTCGTTTTTTCCATGTTTATCTCACGGGGATATAAAAAAGGAAATAAAACAACCCGACACCCAAAGAGTTGGTTGATTTATCCCGCCCTCTTTGGAATCGGATTTTACGGTGGCTTTGTTCAAGCCGGTGTTGGATTCCTGTTTATGGCGGCCCTCTACCACCTTCTTAGAATCGATCTGGTCACCGTCAACATGCACAAAGTTTTTATCATCCTTATCTATACGCTGCCAACCTTGTTTATTTTCGCCTGGACGGGCAACATCGATTTGAAACTGGGTCTTATTCTGGCCGCAGGCAACGCTCTTGGAGGCTGGTGGGGAGCCCGGGCGGCGGTCAAAGGAGGCGAAAAAGTCATTCGCATTATTCTGGCCGCAGCCATTGTTGTCATGTCAGCCAAACTCTTCAGCCTATTTTAAATTCAGCGAACCTGCATGAACAGTGCAGGGTGCCTGTGCTGTTCACGAGCCAAGCTTACCGCAGCTGTGAGGCGTCGGCGCACGAAGCGGTGCTGGTTCACCGCGAGTGCGCTGCAACAAAGCAGATGCGGGGAGATCGGCTCGCCTGAAAGGTAAATCCGGCCGATTCTTCTCTTGTCTTTATCACCCTCGGCCGGATTTATGAACAGTGCAGGTTAAAGTTCGTCCCGCAGGCTCTTCCACAAAATCTCCACATTTTTGCCCAGATTATCTGCCTTTATCAGGTATGATCCTGAAACGAACATGTTGGCGCCCGCTTCGCAAACAAACCAGATTGTGTCCGGACTGATGCCCCCGTCAACTTCGATATCCAAGCCGGGAGCTTTGGCTCTCAGCGTTCTGATTTTTACCAGCATCTCTGAAAGAAATCGGCTTCCGTAAGCTCCGGGATGTACCGTCATGATCAGAACCTGGTCAAGATCTTTCAGATAAGGTAAGATGCTGTCCAAACCCGTCTCAGGGTTAATAGCCAAGCCGGCCTTTTTTCCCTTTTTCTTGGCTGCTTCGATAAAATTTCCCGGCTCGTCCAGGACTTCAAAATGGGCGATGATCGTCTGCATCATATCCCCTGATTGATCAAGCCAGGTCAAAGGATCCTGGATCATCAAATGGGCCTCGTAAATGTATTTGCCCGCTGGAATATTAAAATCAAAATCCAAAGAGCGGTTGGGAACAAACCGCCCGTCCATGACGTCCAATTGGATCAGCCGGGCGTGGTTTCCGATTTTATCCAGGATGGCCATCAGCTCATCCTGGTCCTGGGCGATTACGGCGGGAATGATTTGTTTTTCCATGTTGCCTCTCTTGAAAAAACTATGTTGCTTATCCTGCATTATTCATAAATTTTGCCAACACCAACAGATAATTTCAATTGAATGTGTCATTTAAAAATATTTCCTGGCAACATTGATAACGAAACATTTTCCATGACCATTTTAAGAAAATGTTGGCAAAATTTACCTTTCAGGCGAGCCGATCTTACCGCATCTGCTTTGTTGCAGCCTGTCGTTGCGAGGAGCAAGGCGACGCGGCAATCTCCTGGAATACTGCCACGCAACATGAGATTGCCACAGTTCCTTCGGAACTTCGCAATGACATTCAGCTTCACAGGCTGACGCCTCGCAGCTACGGCAAGCTTGGCTCGTGAATAAAGCAGTTTATAGCACCCACTGAAAAGGTTGTCAATCGTCTCTTCTACTCTCCGAAAAACCTATAACATCTCGCGTAACGAAAATGAACCTTTCTTCCCGCACCTCCGTACATACTAAAAAATGGACTTTTTTTGGTGGAAGGATTAAGAACGATGAAAAAAATCGCTGTTGTTGTTCTTTTATCAACATGTTCTCTTGTTTTATCCGCGCAGGAAATCCTAAGCGGAGCGGATATTCCGCCTGAGGGACATGCTTCGCTTCAAGTGAACTATACACATCTCTCCCGCAAATTTACAATCAACGGGATAACGGAAAAAGTGTCCCGGGATATAGCCATGGCCCAGGTTTTATTCAGGCCCGGTTTCCAATGGGCCTTCTACGGTTTTGCCGGTTTTTCCGATTTTCCCCACACTTATGCGCCTACAGGGGATTTTGTCCTTTTCGGAGGAGGATTAAAATATCTCCTCGTCGCTGAAGTGGATATCGAGCAAAAAAACGGCAAAACTATCAGTGTCAAAGGGGGAATGGACATTGACCTTCAAATCCGCCGGCTTCAAGGAACGGGAAACACCATCACCAAATCATTCGCCTTGACCGAGTTCCAGAGCGCAATAAATTTCGGATTGAGAGTATTCATGTTCTCAGGAAACCTCGGCTTCAAGTTCAGCACCATGCACGGATCTTTCTCTCCGGATGGGGGGCTGGAAATGGAAGCCAAAGCCAAGGGATTGTTCAGCATGTTCCTGGGATTTAATGTCTACCTCTGCCGGTCTTTATCCCTTGTCTCGGAAATTTCCTTCTTCACCGAAAGAAGCTGGGGGGTTGGGTTACGTCTGGGACTCTGAATAAAGCAGGCTATCCTGCACTATTCATAAATCTGGCCAACACCCATAGATAATTTCATTTCCATATAATTCTCCCCTGGAAAAAGATTTGGGGGTTGCCCTTTCACAATATTTTGATTAGAATTGGAAATGTTCAGAGGGGTATTAGTGTATTTGAAGGTAAACATTTTAACCCGGAAGTCCTGTTTTCCGGCTTCTTTTATTGACAACATCATGTGGTGCCATTTTCCCATTCTCCATAAAAAGAAATGAAGGGAAAAGCATAGATGGCAAAAAATTTTTCCAGCGACCGCATTCAGAAAGCCACACAAAGGGAATTCAAAGAAGTTCAAAAGATCGTAAAATCCTTCGACAAGACGTTTCATGTGATGAAAGTTTATCCCGCTGACAGTCCGGCCGTTATCAACACAACGGAAGTCCTCTTTTTGGAAATGCATCGGTTCCTCGACGCCTACGATAGTCTTTTCCTTGGAGTCGACAACTCTGCCTTCCTATTCGAAGAAAAAGTCGTGGAACGCTACGAAAATGAGACCAAATGTCTTCCCTTCTTATTTTTCAAAGACGGCGTACGGCAGCTTTCATTTGATAAAGGATTGGAACAGGATGAGTTTACCGATTTCATGTGGACACTCAAGATCAATGCGGACCTCCCCATAGAGGAATGTGATATCGTAACAGCTCTCTGGGAAAAGAATTTTCCCCATATCGGGTATTTCGCCCTTGATAATTTTCTGGATACAGATATCGGAGATATCGAGGATAAATCTGTGTTCGAAGTGGAAAAAGAAGAGCTAAGCAAAGGTTCCGTCCATCTCGATGATGATGACAATCCCGGCCAGGACATATCCGGCTCCCGGGGCCAGGGTGGAGATTTTGAGGCGGATAAAACCACACGCGGAGAAGGCGGCCCTTATTCTTCTATTCTCCCTACTAAAGAAGCCGTTTCAGCGGCACTGAGCGAAGCCGAAGAGGAAAAACTCCAGAAGCAAATAAACGACATTCGTAACGCTTCCAGCCTCAACGAGCTCATCGTTCTTATTTTCGAGATTCTTTATCTGGAGGACCGACACTTTCAATTTTCCGCCCTTCTCAATGTTCTGGAAAAATGTATTCCGGAGGCCGTTCAAGAAAAAGACTACGAAGAAATTTCTCTCCTATTGCACCGTTTGAAAGAACTTCAAAACATATTAACCGGACACAACGACGAAAAAGTCCTCATTATTGAAAGATTCAAGGATAAAGTCCGGAACAAGGCTTCCATAAAAACCATCACCGACCATTACCAGGAAGGAAAAATCGAAAACATGGACGCCTTTTTTGATTATCTTAAATTTCTTGGTCAAAGAAGCCTTCCTCTCCTTTGCAAAATACTGGACGAATCTGAAGATTCCCCTATCCGGCATCGAACATTTGGAATAACAGACGCAATTGTCAGAACGAACATCAACGAGTTGAGCGCGTTTTTACCTAAATATAACAATGATGTCATAAAAACTCTTATTCCTATTATCGTCAGCATTGGAGAAAAAGGGATCATTCCGCTTCTGGCCATTTTATCCGAGAGCAAAAACCCGGACATAAAAATAGTCCTCATTCATGCTTTGGGAACATTCGAATATGGATACGCAAACAGAACGCTTCTGAAATTTCTCCATGACAAGGACCCGGAAATCCGTCTTCAGGCCGCAAAAAACCTGAATCTCCCTGCGGACAAACCCGTCATCGAAGCCCTTGTTGACCTGGTTCAAAAAAAGCGGTTCAAAAAAAGACAAGATAAGGAAATGACCGAAATCTTTAAATTCCTGGCCGGAACGGATAATGAAGAGGTCTTTGAGCTGTTCCGTTCCTTTCTTCAAAAAACCAGCTTATTCGGAAAAAGAAAACAGGACAAAGTTCGTCTTGCTGTCATTCAAGCACTTGAACTCAACGGCTCGCAGAAAGCCGTTGAGCTGCTCCTCGAAGGAAAAATAAAAAGCCATAAAATGATAAGCCGGGCCTGTGAACAATCCTTACAAAAATTATCCGATAAAAAAGAACTTCCCAAAGATTTTCAAAAGGGCAAACCATAAAGAAAGTTAGAAATGGAAATAACAAAACCGACTAGAAAAGATAGGCAGGAAGACAAGGAATTTGCCAAAACCATCGAGGATATCATCTCCAAGATATCTGCGGGTGTAAAAACAGCACAGATTTACGAACCCAACAATATCACTTTTCTCAAGCAGGCAAACATTCTTTATGATCTTGTAACCGGTTTGCTGAAAAAAGAAGGGGAAGCCGTGCTTCTGCTTCGCGACAATATCTTTTACATCAATTCCATTCGGGTCAAACTCAGTTTTTCAAGCTACCATAGCCAAAAATTTCTATCCGATGAACTCGAGAAAAAGGCAATCGGTTTGATCAGCTTCGAACCGGGTTTGGAAAAAAAGGATATGGAGCAGTTTCTCGTTCTGATAACAAAAGACACCCAAAAATTAAAAGACCCCTTCGATGAGATCGTACAAAAAATGAAAACAATTCCCATCAACCATATCTGGCTCGAAAAACTCCATCCCTTTGGGATACTCGCCCGAAAAGAAAAAGTTCAGATCAGAAAATACGCCAAAAAAGTTTTTTTCAAATGTATTGTCTACCTCAACGAGCTTTTTGAAAAGGAGCAACAGAATAAAAGGATTCGATTCAAAACAACCCGAAGGCTCATGCAGTCGATCATTGATCTTATCGTTCAGGATGAAGCATTTATGATCGGACTTACCAACATCAAAAATTACAGCGAATATGAACTCAATCATTCCGTCAACGTTTCCGTACTGGCGGCCTGCATAGGAAGGCGACTCGGTTTTGAAAAGAATGAACTCCTTGATCTAAGCATCTGTGCCTTTCTTCACGATATCGGCAAACTGGATATTCCCAAAGAAATTCTTGAAAAACCGACCGCTTTAACACCTGAGGAGAAAAAAATCATCGAGAAACACCCCTATTTTGGTGCGGGAAAACTGGCCAGGCTCAGTGAAGTCAGTTCCTTACCCATCATCTCTCTCCACGTAGCTCTGGAGCACCACCTCTGCAATGATCTTTCCGGATATCCTCAGTGCTGGAAAATTGAAGACACATCTCTTTTCAGCCGTATCATCAAGATCTGTGATTTTTTCGATGCCATAACCACCAAAAGGGCCTACCGGGATCATGCCCTGAGCAGGAGCAATGCCCTCAGCCTTATGATTGAGCGAAGCGGCTCGGAATTCGATCCCATTCTTCTAAAAGTCTTCGTTAAAATGATCGGCATCTTCCCTATAGGGGAATTAATTATCCTAAACACCGGAGAGATAGGGATTGTCATGGAAACCAATCCCGAGGAAGAGCACATCACCCGCCCGAAAGTCCAACTTATTACCGATGCGGATGGAAACAAGATAAATGGAGAGCTTATCGACCTTGCAGAAATAGGCTCCGAAGAAGTTCCCCAGCGGTTCATACACAAATCTTTAGACCCGGATAAATACGACATCAATGTCGCCGATTATTTTTTAGCTGAAGCCTGACACGAATTCCCGTTTCCACCGAAGGATCTAGGATAAACGGGTCCGATTCAATCTCAAAGCAACGGCCCGGGTATGTCCTTCCAAACCCTCCGCCTCGGCCATCTTGAAGGCCGGGGGGCCGGCCGACAGGAATCCTTTTTTTTTCGCACGCATAACGGTCTGAACTTTTAAAAAATGTCCGACACTTAAGCCGCCTGTATAGCGGGCTGACATACCTGTCGGGAGGATGTGGTTGATTCCAGCGCTGTAATCCCCAAGGACTTCAGCCGAATATTTCCCGATAAAAAGAGAGCCGAAATTCCTCACACGCCCGGCAAAAGACGTTGCGTTCTTAAGGTGTATTTCCAAATGCTCCGGAGCTCCCCTATTGACCAAATCCAAGGCTTGTTTCAGATTTTCAACGAGCACGGTTTGCCCGTTATTCCTTAGGGCCGCCCGGGCTACATGGGTTTCCTGCATCATGCTCAACTGGCCTGCTATCTCTTCATCAACCCGGTCAGCCAATTCTCTTGAATCCGTCACAAGGATGGGCCGGGCATATTCATCATGCTCAGCCTGAGCAATCAGATCAGCCGCTATGAATCCGGCGTCAGCCGACCGGTCGGCTACTATCATCACCTCAGAAGGCCCCGCAATAAAATCAATGCCGACTTTTCCGAAAACATATTTTTTCGCCGCCGTTACATAACGATTACCCGGCCCGACAATCATGTCCACTCTTTTTATAGACTCTGTTCCATAGGCAAGGGCGGCAACAGCCTGGATTCCTCCCACTTTAAATATTTCCTTGACGCCGGCCATTCGAGCCGCGGCTAAAATGGCCGGATGAATATCCCCGTCATGATTCGGCGGTGTACAGACCGTTACTTCCTCCACACCCGCCGCAACCGCCGGCAGGACACCCATAAGAAGAGATGAAAACAGCGGGTATCTCCCTCCCGGAACATAAATACCGACTCTTTTCAACGGAATAATTCTCTGCCCAAGCACAAGACCGGGAAGAGGACTCCAGTCAAAGCTTTTATACATCTCCAACTGCTTCTGCGCAAAAGACAGGATATTACGGGCGGCAAAATCCATAGCTCTCAGCAGTTCTTTATCCATCCGGGAAAAAGCTTTTTTGACCGCGGCTTCCGGCACCTGTAAGTTTGAGGTGTCAGTTCCGTCAAAACGCCGGGTCCATTTCCTTACCGCTTTGTCTCCCTTTTTTTTTACGTCTTTTAAAACCCTTAAAATCCGGCGCTTTTCAAGGGTGTTCAGTAAAGGATATTTTATACAATCAAACTCATCAGGATGTATACGCTTCATGACTTACTCCTCGGAAAGATATTCTTTTGATGAAATCCGTCTTCTCCTCTCCAATTCCCGGAGTACGGAGTCCAGGGAAATACCGCTTTTCACCAGATAAGCGAGGATGAAATAGAACAGGTCCGCCGCCTCCCAAATAATATCGTCATGTTGTTCAGCCGCAATCAGCTCATCCGCTTCCTCCAGAATTTTTTCTTTCGCTTTTTCCCGGGTTAATGAGGCCGTGTACGATCCTGAAGGACAGGATTTCATCCTTTCCCGGATGACGGACTCAAGCTCCTTAAGGCTGAACCGCTTGTCAGAAAAACAAGAATATCGCCTCGTATGGCATGCCGGACCTGACGGATCCACAGAAACAAGGAGAGAATCACCGTCGCAATCCGTCCGAATGCCCACAAAAGACATCATATTTCCAGAAGATTCCCCTTTCATCCACAAAGAACTTCGGGAACGGGAATACAACCAGAGCTTAGCCGTGGAAAACATTTTTTTCAAAGACTCCGGGCTGCTGTAGGCAAGCATCAATACCTGTGAAGAAGAATCCAAAACGATCGTCGGGAGAAGCCCTTCCTTCCATTTCAAAGAAGATATAAAAGCCTTCTCAATGGATATTTTTCCGCTGTAGAGGGCCATACCCAGTTGAACGTTGACCTCCATCCGCGATAAACGCGCTATCTCCCCGGCCGAGCATATTCCCCCGGCCGCCGTCAATCTCAATCCTGTCGCGGACCTGAGCCTTTCCACAGCTTCGATATCCGTTCCCCGCATCAACCCTTCCCTTTCGACACAGGTAAAAAGGGCCTCGGCTGCATATTCTTCCAGATTTTGCACAACATCCAGGACATCAAGCTGCATTCGTTTTCGCCAGCCCTGAGTGACAACCTTCCCCTGTTCAGCATCAAGCGCTACGATAATATTTTCTCTGCCGACGGCAGTCCGCAGCCGACCGAGAAACTGCCGGTTTATCCCTTTTTCACAAAAAGCTTGGGTTCCGACAATAATCCGGCGGGCTCCGAATGAAAACATTTTTTCCGCCGCATGAACAGTACGAATCCCTCCACCAACCCGGCAGTCCCCCACACGGCAAATTTTCTTGATGGTTTCCTCGTTTGTCCCTCTTCCAAGGGCAGCATCCAGGTCAATCACGGCCAGCTCACCAAAACGGGAAAAATCCTCCGCCAGGCTCACCGGGGACTCGACATCTAGGACTTTTTTCCTTCCCTGCTCCAGTTGTACGGCGCGTCCTTCCATAAGATCAATCGAAGGGATAATCATCTAACCCTGATTCCTTTCATCTTGAGATAAGTTTTAACATCTCTGACCGTATATTCCTTGAAATGGAAAAGGGAAGCCAACAGGGCCGCATCCGCCTTCCCTTGAGAAAAAGCGGCATAAATCTGCGCCAGGCTTCCCGCCCCACCCGAGGCGATCACGGGAATGGAAAGGATTTCGCCCACCTTGCGCGTAAGCTCAAGATCAAATCCTTCCCGTGTCCCGTCGGCGTCGATGGAATTCAGCAGAATCTCACCAGCCCCCAGTTTTTCTCCTTGCCTGGCCCATTCCAAGACATCCAGGCCCGTATCGATACGGCCTCCATGGGAATAAACCCGCCAGCTTCCACCGTGCTGCTTGGCATCGATGGATAGAACCAGGCACTGCGATCCAAAGACCTCAGCCCCTTCAGAAATCAGGCCGGGCCTTTTCAAGGCCGCCGAACAGACGGCCACCTTATCGGCTCCCGACTGAAGAAGAATTCGCATGTCCTCAACGGAACGAATCCCTCCGCCTGCAGTCAACGGAACAAAAACTCGACGGGAAACCTGATTGACAACATCAACCATCGTTTTCCGGCGCCGGTAGGAAGCTCCTATATCAAGAAAAACGATTTCATCGGCGCCTTGTTCATTATAATCAGCCGCCAGGTCCACGGGATCCCCGGCCTCCTGTAAATCAGTAAAACGTATTCCCTTGACGACCCGGCCGTCCTCAACATCGAGACATGGAATGATCCTTACAGTCAGCATTTTTTCCCCCAGTTCTCCAGAAGCGTTAGACCGGCCTCGCCGCTTTTTTCAGGATGAAACTGTACCCCAAAAACATGTCCGTTTCCCACTACAGAAACATAAGAAAGGCCGTATTCCGTCCGGCCGAGAACCATCCCGCCATCCCCGGCTGCAACATAATAACTGTGAACGAAGTAAAAATGTTCTCCGGAAGGAATCCCGTCAAAAAGAAGCGTGTTTCCTCCGGTTTGAACGGCGTTCCATCCGATCTGGGGAACTTTCCTTTCCCGGAACCGCCGGCAGCTTCCTTCAAAAAAACCAAATCCCTTCTCATCCGGGGACTCATCGCTTAAATCAAACAACATCTGAAATCCCAGGCAAATTCCCAAAAAGGGCCGGTCCTCTTTCAGCCAGTCATATACGGGGGAAAAAAATCCGGCATCTCTCATCCTCCCCACAGCGTGCCCGAAAGCACCGACTCCCGGCAGGACCAATTTATCCAATTCTTTCAATTGGGACGGCGAATCAACGATCAAACTTTTCATACCCAGATAATCAAAGGCATTCCGTACCGAACGAAGGTTTCCCGCTCCATAATCAACGATTCCAATTTTCATCAATCAGTCCTTTCACACTAGGCACCTGTTTTCCTTCCCGGATATCCTTGGAGCAGGCCATTCGCATCGAACGTCCCAAGGCTTTAAACACGGCTTCCATCTTGTGATGATCGCTTCGGCCGAAAGGCATGCGGACCACAACGTTAGCCCGCAATTGGATAGCAAAAGCCTGGAAAAAATCTTCCAAAAGATCGTTATCCAGATCACCGCAATATCTTCTTTTAAACCGGGTTTCATACTGCAGATAAGGACGCCCGCTCAAATCCACAGCCACAACGGCCAGAGCCTCATCCATGGGATAAACAAAATATCCGGCCCGGTTGATTCCTTCTCTCGACCCAAGCGCCTTGCTGAAAACACGGCCTAAAACCAATCCGCAGTCCTCAATGAGATGATGTTGGTCCACTTTCAGATCCCCATCGGCTATCAAGGTTAAATCAAATAACCCGTGTTTGGCGAACGATTCAATCATATGATTGAAAAATCCGATAGGAGTCCTTATCACATACTGGCCCGATCCTTCAAGAACGACCGAGGCGGAAACGGATGTCTCTTTTGATTTTCTTTTTACCTCCGCTTCCCTTCTCACGGTAAAACCTCCATCAAATCATTAATATCCGAAAGAACCGCCGATGCTCCGCTCTCCCGAAGAATACGGGTTTGTTCCCGGCGGGATTTCCCTTCCCTTGCAATCCCAACCGGTGTCAACGAGGCTTTACGGGCGGCTTTCATATCGTCCACGGTATCCCCGAAATACAAACCATGTTGTTCCTCCAAAGCCCGGAGGGCCAAAAGGATTCCGTAAGGATCGGGTTTATCCTTGCCCGGAGGCACATCATCCATGGTCACTACCACGGGAAAAAAAGAATCTACGGAAAATCTATTCAGGACATAGTCCGTCTCTTTCCGGGGACGGCCGGTGACAATACCGGTAGGAAACCTTTGGCATATGGCCATTAAAAGATCTTTTTTCAGGAGCCAGCGTTCGTTTCGAATCAGGCCGTTAAAATCCCGGCCGAGGTATATTTTCTGAAAAGCATCGACAACCTCTCCTTTCGAAAGTTTAAACCCCCTGTCCTGAAGGAGCTTCAGAGACAAGTCCCAGTCATTGTTATATCCTCCCTTGTTTTTGTTGGACTGGATCTCCTCGTCCGAAACATCACGTCCGCTGAAATGAAAAATGGTTTGATGAACAGCTTCCCGGTAGGAACGGGACACATCGACCAATACCCCATCCATATCGAACAACACAGCCGTCATTTTT
Organism: Candidatus Aminicenantota bacterium; assembly: GCA_016927475.1. GTDB lineage: Bacteria > Acidobacteriota > Aminicenantia > Aminicenantales > Aminicenantaceae > JAFGMO01. The sequence continues at coordinate 122,021 of JAFGMO010000012.1, read as the reverse complement.
TTCCTCCCTGCATGATATCCGCCATTTTTTCCAAAAACAGCGTGTTTTCCTCGGCCCGCCCCACCGTCACACGAAGCATATCGCTCAAACAGGCCTCACGGAAGGAACGTACAAGAATCCCCTGTTCATACAACCTGCGAAAAAGTTGTGTCCCCTTCATTCCTTCACAGCGGAATAAAATAAAATTGGCTGAGGACCGATAGGGAGAAATTCCTGGACATTTTTTGAGTTCCGCATACACCCGTTCCCGTTCCTGAACGATTTCCCGAAGGTTGCTCTCCAGAAAGGAACGGTTTTCCATCAGCACTTCTCCGGCTATCTGGGAAAAAATATCCACGGAAAAAGGAAGCTTCGCTTTCCCCAACTGGAGAATATTTTTTCCGGCGCCAAGAACATAACCCAGCCGTAACCCAGCCAGGCAAAAAGCTTTGGAAAATGTTCGCAGCACAAAAAGAGGAAATCCCTTTTGGATGAACTTGGTGAAAGATTGACCCGAAAATTCATAATAAGCCTCATCGATAACGACAGGACATGAGACGCCTTTCAGAAGCTGTTCGGCCTGTTTTCCCGTCAGCCGGGTGCCGGTCGGGTTGTTGGGAGAGGCCACAATCATCAGCCGGACATCACGGCTTCCGCAAATCAAGCTCTCCACGTCGAAGGAAAAATTTTTTTTAAGAGGAACTTTCACCACGGAAACATTCATGATTTCACTTATTCGTTCATATATTGAAAATCCCGGTTGGATAACAAGCACCCGGTCTCCCGAATCACAGAAGGCATAAACCAGGGTTTGTATCAGCTCGTTCGAACCATTGCCGATTAATATTCCGGAGGAGGGAAAACCGGTGTAGTCCGAAAGCCTTTCCTTAAGAGAATCCGGAACAGCGGGAGGATACCTGTTCCAGGATAATGTTTCCATCCGTGACAATATTTTTTGTTTGACCTCCCGTGGAATATCCCGGGGCGATTCATTCTGATTGAGTTTTATCACTCCCATATCTTGAAGAACCGAATATTCGCTGAGTCCTGCCACACATTTTTTAACGGTATTCATGAGATCACCTTTCTGAATTCATATTCCAGGATGTCGGTCGCTCCCATTTTTTTGACCAGGGGAATAAGTCTAAAGGCCTCTTTTTTTTTGACGGCCACTTTAACCGCATATCCCTGCTCGCCATAAAGCCTCTGAACGGTCGGAGACCGCATGCAAGGAAGAACGCGAACCAATTCCTCAAGTTTTTCTCCCGGAACATTCATCTCCAGCATCACCCTTTCCCGTGCATTCAAAACAGAAACAAAGAGCATCCTGAGTTCTTCGATTTTTTCTTTCTTCCATCCCGTCTGGTGAACGCGAGGATTGGCGATAAAACGGGTTGATGATTCCATAATCGAAGCAACAACCTTCAAATCATGCTCCTTAAGAGTCCTCCCTGTCGCCGAATTGTCAATAATCATATCAGCATCCTGGGGAGGAAAAGCTTCCGTGGCTCCATAGCTCCGAATGAGTACGTAATCATATTTTTCCCTATCCAAAAAATTCCTGGCGATCCTTTCGTATTCCGAAGCCACAACAATTTTTCGGGATCTTATATGGGACCGGCTGCTGCCGTAAGGGACCGCAGCCATGATCCGTACAGGATCCAGCTTGAGATCCAAAACCTCCGAAACGTCGGAATCCGTCTCCTGAATCCAATCAAAACCCGTAAATCCGACATCATGTGATCCCAGCTCGATCAATTTAGGAATGCTTTGAGGTTTCATGATCTTACCTTCAATCTCATTATCCTCAAACCAGGGAACATAAAGGCGGTTGTTCATCCTGAAGCGGAGCCCCGCATCCGACAGAAGACGTGCAACATTATCAAACATGCGTCCTTTGGGAATGACCATCTTTAATTTTTTCATCGGCCCCCTCGCTTCAAAAAACAAAAAGGCCCATCCGCTTAATATGATTCTCTATGGTGAAACACGTGTTCATCAGGACCTCCTCTTCATGATTTTCCGTTTCATATCTTTTAGATATGATCCGTTTCCAGGAATAAAAAACAGGAAGGATTATAAGAAAGGCAGGATTAGCTGCAATGGAGATTGGATTTGACTTTGCAGTATTTGATGAAATATTTTACGTTGCAGCTCATGAAGGCATTTATAGAGTATCAAAAAACGGATGTCAAGTTTTTTCCGTTTTCTCCCAAGACAAATACCCGGTGTTTTGCTATAATTTGCGGAATGAAATCACAATCCAAAAACAAATGGTTCTTTTTTATCATCTTGGGTATCTTGTTCCGGATTTCCCTTCCTGCTGCCGAGAAAACGCTTCTTTACAGGGAAAAAGCGGGAGACAGCATCATCTATCACTATTACACCATAAGTTCCACTGAAGACGGATGGATTTACAATCTAAAGAAAAAAGAAAATAATCGGACAGTTACGATCGTTTTTATTCTCGATTCATCCTTGTCAACAATCAAATGGACATACGATAATCCCGACAAAAACATCAAATTTCAAGGCATTCGGGAAAACGGCATCATCCGTTTTTCCGGTAACGAACAAAACAAATCCGTAGAAAAAACATTTGAGGTTGGGGCCCTGCCCTGGAAACAGATTTTTTCCATCGACATGGAGCTTTTTGCTCTTTCCGGGGAAAAAGAAATGGAATTTTGGGCCGTAGGTGCTGAGGGCCCAGGCGCCAAAAAAATCGCCAAATTTTCCGCAAAATACCAAGACCGGGAAACGGTTTCCGTCAACGGAAAATCCGTAGAAGCCATTCACATTCAATGCTCTTTAACCGGTCTAAAGTCTATGCTGTGGAAAGGCGATTATTGGTTCCGGGTGTCAGACGGACTATTTGTCCTGTACAAAGGGGGAAGAGGTCCGGGAACCTCAGACTCCATAACCGAGCTCATCGAAGAAAACAACGAATGATCCTCGCCCGGGCGCCTCTCCGAATCAACGATATCGGCGGCTGGACGGATACCTGGTTTTGTGAAAGCGGACGCGTCCTGAACATAGCCGTCTCACCCAAAGTCGAGGTCGAAGTTTCACTATCTCCGAATGTGGATAATCGGGAAGACCGTGTGCTGGTTCATGCGAAAAATTATGGGGAAGTTTTCCGTATCCGGCCGGGATACCCTGAAAAATCACCTCATCCCCTTCTTCAGCAAACTCTCAGTGCCCTGCCGATTCCCGAAAATATTATGCTGGACATCTCGATATTCTGCCGTATTCCCGGAGGAAGCTCAACGGGGACATCTGCTTCTGTGTGCGTAGCCCTTATCGGAGCCTTATCCAAGGTCAGCGGCATCTCTTCATCAGCCAAAACAATAGCTTATCTTGCTCACAGTATAGAGACGGAAAAAATGGGACTGCAGAGCGGCATCCAAGACCAAATCGCGGCTTCTTTCGGAGGAATATGCCTCATCGACATGGTCCGGTATCCCCAAGCCGAAATCCACCGCCTTGATATCGACAAAAACACTGCCGAGGACCTTGAACGAAGATTGTGTTTGATCTACCTCGGCAGATCTCATATATCTTCGGCTATCCATGAAAAAGTCATCGCCTTCCTTGAAAAAAAAGGCCCCGGCTTTAAACCTCTTCAGCATTTAAAGGACTGTGTCGAAAAAGCACGGGACAGTCTCCTCAATGGCAATCTGGAAAAATTCGGCGAAGTTATGATAGAAAACAATATGTATCAGAAAGCCCTTCACCCCGACCTCATATCTTCGGAAGCCGAAGCTGTTATCCACATCGCAAAAAAACACGGGGCAAAAGGTTGGAAAGTGAATGGTGCAGGCGGTCCAGGCGGTTCCTTGACCCTTCTCGGCAGCGGGGATTCTTACCGCCGGCAAAAAATGGTCGAAGAGATTACAGCCCTGGGAAAAGGAATAACCCCTTATTCCGTTTCCCTATCCCCTGCCGGACTTCAAGTTTGGGAGACATAACTCCTCGGAAAACAAACAGTCCTGAAGTCTTGACCTGTCACTTATTACAGATTATTATTTTCTTATGGGCAAGCTGAAAGAAAGGCTTCTGGAAAAATTCGTTCAACCTCTCGAACCGCAGGAAGAAGAACGATTCGATAAGATTCATGTCGCCTCCTGTGTTCTGCTGCTCGAGGTGGCTAAATCGGATTATGAATTCTCGAGCATAGAAAAAACGGCCATCGAGGCTATCATGAGGAACGAGTTCCAAATTCCCGCTGAGGATGTTGAAGAACTCCTGGAGATCGCCCGCAAAAGCAGAAATGAAAGTATTGACCTTTGGGAATTCACAGACCTGATCAACCGCAATTTTTCACGGGAGGAAAAAAGACATGTTATCGAAGCTGTATGGAAAGTCATCTATGCTGACCAAAAACTCGACAAGTATGAAGACCATCTAGTCCACAAACTGACCCGTCTTTTTAATCTGGATCATGACGAGCTGATCAAAGCCAAGCTTAAGGTGCTCTACGGCCAAGATATTGAATGAATTTTTTTAGTAATAGTAGTTCAACCCCACCGATACATAATCCCCTGTAAATTGATAAAGAGCGGCTTCCCGGTATCTAAAATAATAAACAGTCACCATAATAGGATCCTTTGGTGATAGAATGAATCCAACAGAAAAAGAAAAAGTCGTTACATCTTTTGAAGTCCGGCCGACATAAACATTGGGATTAAACTGGAGCCATTTGAAAAAACGGAATTGGAGACCTGTCCTTAATGAATAAGCAAAAATATCACGCTGGTCCTCATCAGGAAACCACAGAGTGGATTTTTCCTTGAGGATATATAAAGAATTGACAAGTTTCAGCCGGGATGTCAGACTATGAATGACACCGGCATCGATAGCCAATCCATCAAAATGATCACTCCCGCGAAAATAAGACAGTGAGGACCAGACCTCACGGTTCGTTTTCTGAGAATAAAACACAAGGGAAAATTGAGAGATCGTGGCTTTCCGTCTTTCCTTTAAATCCGCGGAACTTTCATAATCAAAATGAATATTCTGATTTGAATATTTTAATGTCAAAGACATCGTATTGGTTAAACCAAACCTGAAGCCCAACCAGGGGGTAAGAGACATCAACCTGTTGGCTCCCACCCATGATTCTATACCACCCTGGGGATATACGAATCCCATCAAGAGCGGAGCTCCCGCAAGCAGCAATATGGTGAATATTTTGAGTTTCATCAATCCTCCTTTTTCTTCTTTAAAACCCATCGGCGTTCAATCCATTCTTTTGTTTCTTTGATGTCATTTTCTTTGATATCAAAACGCTCCGTTTTGACCCAAATCCTGGCTTTTTTCCGGACGATGTCCTGATAGAAACTGCGCAAAACAACGAACGCCCATAGTTTTGTATACGAAAAATATGTCAGAAGAACCAGAAGAATATTTTTCCAGGAATCTTCCTTTTCAAAAGAAAGCGCTAGAATAATTTCAAAAACAAAAAGAAAAAACGCCAAAGCCCATAATTCGGTGTACGGCCCTATAACGCGTATTTCAACAATATTTAAAGCGGAAAAGATAAAAAGAACATCAGAAAAAATAATGGCGAACAAAAAAAGATAATATAGGAAAAGAAGATTGACAAGTTCAAGATAAAAAAAACTGAGGCGCTTTTTGAAAAGTTGATGGCCATGCTTGGAAATAATGTAATTGTTACCTCTTGCCCAGCGTGTTCTTTGCCGTATCCACGTAGAAAAATTTTCCGGTTCTTGTTCCCAACTCACGGCAACGGGCAAAAAACCAACCAGGAATTTTTCATTATAAATACGGAAAGTCAATTCTGAGTCCTCGGTTAATGCCTGCTCATCCCAACCCCCGATCCTTTTCAGGATATTCTTCCAAATGACGAAATTTGTTCCCGATATAAAAGCCACCTTTAAAAAAAACCACCGTCCTGCCTGTATGATCCACTGAAAAGCGACACTCTCGATGTTGATGAAGCGGGTTAAAAGGTTTGTATTTCTGTTAAAGGCCCTGAATTTTCCCGTAACAGCGGCCAGCTTGTTATCGGAAACCAACCTGCGGCACAGCAGCAGCAGGGAGTCGTTCTCGGGAATGTTATCCGCATCATAGACGGCGATGACCTCATGAGAAGCTTTTTGCAATCCCCTGTTGAGAACGGCTGCCTTTCCTTTTCCGTATTCAGAAAAAGGAAGCGTTAAAAGTTTTATCCGGAAATCATCTTTGGCTATCCCCTGAACAATTGATTCCGTTCCGTCCGTGCTCCCATCGTTGATCACGATGATTTCCATTTTGTCTTCAGGATAATTCAAACTCTGAAGGCGCTGAAGGAGGTTACGGATAACCTTTTCCTCATTTCTAGCGGGTATAAGGATGGAAACGGAGGGAAGATTTCCTTGCCCTTTAACCCGGCGTGATTCTTTTTTGAGCTTCAAACGGTAAAAAAAACCGCCCAAGGTCAGTACATACTGGTAAATGAGCATCAGCCAGATAAAAATGACGGCGAAGACAAAAATGAGATCGATAAAAAAGCGAAAAAAAGACCTCATTTTTTAATCCTCACAAACACATAGACAGAAACCAAAACAAGGACCGAAAAAATTCCTATATTATAAAAAGCCCATGAAGAAAAATGTCCTAATTCATTGACAACAAAACGCGAGTTGCTCGATAGTTGAATATCAAGCTGGTGGGAGCCCCGGGGTAAAATAAACCTCTGCTGCCCGCTGTAACTGGGGAAAGATTTCGTATTTATGGTGACCTTTCCCGGAGGACTGCTGCAATCCATATGAACAGGAACCGAAGATCTGTATTTTATGCGGTAGGAATTCCTGCCGACCTTTACCCCGGATATGTCCGCATTCAGAGAAACCAATGGATGGATGTTTCTCACCTCCGGGTCTTTTTTCTCTTTGAATGAAATTTTGTGTTTCCCGGCAGGAAGACAAATTCCGGATTTTTCAAAGAAGGGCCATACTATCCCGTCGAGACAAGGAAAATATTCAGGTTTCATTCCTAAAAAAAAGCAAGAAAACGGCGCCTCGACCAGCAGGCCGGTTGGATCATGCTCAATCTTCATTCCGGGACCGCAAACATAGGCAAGAATATCCATATCAAAAGGCTGGATGGTATACTCCGAATAGAGCGCCGCCCTCCCTGATGCAAGGCGGGCAAAATAGAGGGTCGCAACGATTTCCGTTCCCGTGGCCAACACCGAAGGGAGGCTTTTTGATCCGCTACGGGGACGTTCAATAACATTGATATCGAACATCAAACGATTCATGTCTTTTATATGTTTGGCATACACTTCATAAAAATCCCGGTAACGGGAAGGGAATTCCACCCAACTGCGGCTGGGGTCCTCGACTTGTAGAGTAAAAGGATAAAGATCCATCAACGAAATGATATCGAGAATATTTAATCCGCAGTATTCAACCAGCTCAGGGTGGTTAAGGGTATCCATGGCCGTAACGATAACTTCCATGTTTTTCCTTTTTTCCCGCTTGACGGCTTCCATCTCCTCTAAAAAAAACTTGTGAAGGTCAACGATCAGTTGGCAGCGAAAATCAAGAAAAGTTTTGAGAGCCTGCTGATTTTTCTGATAAAAATACGGACTTCCCGGCTGAAAAATCTTTATGGGGTCAAATCCTCTCTCCCGGCGAAACTTTTCTCTGATATCCTCATTCATGGGGGTGAAACGGTTTGGATCCTGGATGCCTTCGTTTGTATCATAATGAAGCTCGGCTAAGTTAACACCATCCCACTCATGATCATTCAGCACTTGACGCATAAACTGACGGACCGCTTCCCTTGCTTCTCTATTCTGAAGATTAATGGGCAGCCGCCAATGGACATTGGCATCCTTACCGGATACCGTTTTTTCCCGCCACTGGGGAAAACGGTCCCAGAATAAAGGCGAAACCTGGGGAAGCTCGAACCAGGCATATACTGCAATTCCCTGGCTATGACAAAGATTGATGAAATAGGTGTAGTCGAAGCGGTAAGAAGGATAAAAATGCCAGGCCGCCAGATAAACAATACCCACACCGCTCTCTTTCCATCGCTTCACCAGGTACTCCCAGTTTGAATTCTGCCTCAATCCGGGATCGAAATAAAATTCAAGATCATTTTTTCTAAAGTTGAAAACAACATCAAGATGATTCCTGAGATAAAGGGGAAAATATGGATAGCGGCTGATGCCAAAAGATGACCGGGAATCGAAAGGTCGGCTTAAAAAAAGAACCCGGCCCCTTCCCACATTCTTGATCAAAGCCAGCGCAGCTCCCGAATGCATATCCTTCATTAAAATACGGGCATTTTGAGTTAGAGGCGGATGAATCACCTCGGGAGGATTCCATACTAAAGATGGCGCCGGTATGGAAAGGTCTTTCACCTTACGGACGACCACGGTATTTTCCCGAAAACGAATGCCAAGCTCCTCGGCCAGACGTGTTTCCCCATCCGTTACAAGGTTCCCCCCCCTCTCAACAAAATCCACTATTTCCCTCATATCAACCAGGTTCATTTGTTCAGCGGCAGTTTGGGGAACAACAACAAGATCTTTGGATGCATAATTCACTTCATGCAGCCTTTGGCAATCGTGAACATCAACCTGAAGACCGAATACAGTAAGCACAAACCGAAAGCTTTCCTGGTTGCATTTTTCAGAATCCTTTGCATGCAAGTTTTCGATCAGCAAAATATGAGTCATATCAAAGCGACTTCCCGGAGAAAACACCGGACCGTCCCCTGAGACATCAGTTCTTTCTCCTCCTTCCTCAGGCGGCATCAGGTCCAACGATTCCAAAACATACATGGAACGGGGCGGAAGCTGAATATTTTTCTCAACGACACCGCTTTGCCTTTTCGGCGAAACCTCCTCTCTAACCCTTTCTCCATTCTGGAAAACAATCTCGCGCAGGTAGTCGTTCTCCAATGTCACCGATCCCTTTGTTCCTTGGGATGTAACCCAAAGAAAAGGCGCGCGGCAGTTGCAAGGAAAATCCGTTAGAGAAACAAATTCCCAGCCCATTTTTTTCATTTCCCGGGTGATCGTTCTCAGGTGCCTGAGAGGCACAAAAGGATGGAAAAAAAAAGAAGCCAGGCCGTCCCGGACCATGAGCAAATTACGGGCTTTTTTGATGATGGATTCAGGATCAGGTTTTTTCAAATCGACGTAACCGCAATTTTCAGGAATAATGCGAACTCCCAGCTTTTCCTGGAATATGGGATAAGGAAAAGGAAAAATCTGAAGGACTTTATCTTCAGTAGTGATCATCCTGTCATAAAAAGTGTCAAAATATTTAGCGATACTTAAATAATCCTTGGTCGAAGCGGCATAATGGGGAGTTTCCCAGCAGAGTGGATAAAGACCGTTGTCCCGAAAGGCGAGAATCCCCCGCACAATACGGAGGTCGCCCCAGTCGGAAGAACCATGGAGAAGGGGTTCGTCACGAATATGATCCCAGAATTCATAATCCGATCCCGAGCGTCCCCTGTACTGATGGGTAATTCCATGCATGACCAGTGTTCCGCCTTGGGAGACCATATATTTTAAAGCCTTCACCACTTCCGGCCTTTCAAAAAGATCAATTTCCTGCTGAGCCTGCGGATCCTTGAAGATAGGGATGACACCAACCTGAAAGGGTATCTTTTCTTCCTTAAAAAAATCGGCCAGTTTCCTCAACTGGCCCGGTTCGCTTTCGGGAGAGATGTCCTCCACCCGGACCAAACACTTATGTTTTTTAGTCATTTTTGTTTCCAGGATTTCATGAAGGACATCGGTAAAAATCAGGTATCGTCCTTCCTCCAGAGTCGATGAAAAAGGTGTGTCGGCAAAATACCAAAGATTTTGTGTATGAAGGACATAGGGAAACTTATTTCCCTTCAGGTCTCTTGCCCAGGATAACACGCCTACCTTCTCTTTATCCCGGATAAACATGGCGTTCAGGACAAGGTCTTGCTTGAGAATTTTATGTTCTTTGTATGAAATCTGCCATTGCCGGCGATACTCGATGGAATTATGATAAATACCCCACCGGGATATGGCCACATCCACAAGTTTTTCAATATGCATATGGATCCAGGCCAACGTCCCGCGGGCGCGCAGCAGATCATCGATAAAAAACCGGGGTAGCTTGGGAACGCCTTCTTCAAAGACAATAAAAACGTAATCGGTGGAACGGATTTTTTCTCTGTCGTACTCCGCAACATGGACGATCTTCTTCCCATTGAGAGGAAAATGTCCCAGTAATTCCTTAATGTAGCAGGCGGATTTATAGGACTCGGAGGCCTTTTTTGTTCCGTCATAGATGATCAAAGCTTCCTGGCTCCAAACCAGCATACAAAAAACCAAAAACATGAGCGGGACAAGGATGATCTTTTTTTTCATAGGCTTCCGGACCGTATTTTCAGGAATGTTAGGACAAGAAAGGAACCTTATTCCCCGGAAATTTTTTATGATTAGCTTTAAAACGTCAATCACCTTTAGGGATGAAATATGAGGTTATTCGAATGATACATCTCTTTCGGTCAGCACCCCGGCAAAAGAGGCATCGGCCAGAAGATTACGCACCGCAGCCCGGAAAGCTTCCATAATCGTCCACTCAGGACCATCATCTTCTGTTTTTCCATATCCTTCCGATTTGAATTTAAAAACACGGTTCGTGCCACCTTTTGAGTGCAGGATCCCATCCAGCCGCACATACGCTTCGGTATATCCTCCTCTTTGAACACCGAACGAATAGCAGGATATCTCAACAACCTCCAGCATAAGAGAAAAAGAAACGTTTATGATTTGCCTGTTTTCCTTTTCCTTAGATAGAATGATCTTATATCCTGCTGATAACATTTCCTCCAGTGCCGCCTGATCCAGAATCTCAGACATGATGAAAATATTTTTATTCCACGACAGCGGCTCATATGCTTTATGACCCGCCCCCTCAGAACGGTCTCCGATGACGGTTCCTTCATTCAGACTAATCATAGTTCCTTCAAAAGCCAGGGAAGAAGGATTCACCACAAAAATCGGGGTCAGGTTGACGACCTCTTTGGCACAGTGACAATCAAAACAAGCCTGGCAGGCCAAAAACATCATCAGCATCAAAAAAAAATGAAAGCGAATCAAATTCCGGTTTTCAACCGGACATTCCTTATTATTTAGTCGGAAAACCATTACAGAAATACACTACCCTTTCTTTTTCCGTGTTTCAAAACAAAAGAATTATTTTTTTGAAAAATGACGGTAAAGGTACATCGTCAACCCGAAAGAAAGGAGCAACACGGCCAGGGGAATCCAGACACCCATTATTTTCCATCCTTTTTGCCGTGCTTTTTTTTATACGAAAAATAAGCCAACAGCAAACCCAAAAATGAGAAAAAATATGCGATGGACATACCGATCACCACGGACAAACTCTGACTCATTTATTCCTCCCAGCGGGATATTTTTTCAACATCCTCGAGATATTGTTTTTGTTTTTTTTCATAATCCTTTGACAAGGCTTTCAGCTTGGGGTCGATGATCCAGAGTAAAATAATAAGCAGAACAACTGCCGCCCCTAAAATGACCCATCCGTACCAAAAAAAGAGAAGGCTTAAAACTCCCCCCAAGGCAAGCAAAAAATAGACAAGGGGAGAAATGATGAAAGCCAGGACATCTTCTTTTGTCCATTTATCGGCTTCTTCAGCCGTCCATTTCCTCTTGATCCAGGCCATTTTAAATTTCTCCCTTCAGGGGCGATTCATTTCCCAGCAACCCCCTTCTTTCCGCCTCCACTCTGACCGGTTTCCACCAGCCGTAAGGTCTGGACATAACATAATATTTCACCAGCCTGTCCATATCCTCGGCGGGTGTGAGAAAAGTGATGGGAATATAAATCAGACCGCCGAGGATCATCATGATCCAGAATTGGAGATAGTCCGGAAGGACCGGAATAATTTCGAATTCGGGAAGGATCCAGACTATTAACCAACTCAAACCCAAGTTGGCAATCCAAGAAGAAAGATATCCCCAGGAATTAAATCTCCACCAGACTACCTGGAGAATGGATGGAAGCCATATCCCGGCCGCCATGATCCACAGGGCAAATATGAGCCACTGAGTGATTTCCTGCATCATAAGACCGTAAACAAAAGAACCAAGGAGCAGAATTAGTGTGGAAATGCGGCCCACCCAAACAAGTTCCTTGTCCCCCGCTTTAGGACGGAAATAGTGATTATAAAGATCTCTGGTGGCATAAGAAGCTCCCAGATTAAGGTGGGTCGAAATCGTGGACAAATGAATGGCAACGATGGCGGCGAAAAAAAATCCGACCAATCCAACCGGAAGGAACTCAAATCCAAGGCGATACCAGGCCATTTCGTATTCGCCGGGGGATTGGATACGGGGGTAAAGTGAGAAAAAAGCAAGAATAGCCACCGCCCACAAGGAATTACGAATAACAATCAAGGCCGACCCGGCCCAGATACTGTAACTGGCATCCCTGACGGTCTTCGCCGATTGGATCCGTTGGGCCTCGGGGTACCAGTCGATCGCCGTCCCCATGCCAAATCCCCCGATGACGGCAATGACCAGCATGGTCAAAAACCATACCAAAGGAAACTCTCCACTCGTAAATCCGGAAAAAGCCAGGGGATTGAGGCGCCATCCCTCTCCTAGGGATTCCAGTTTGTGAGCAATCCCTCCCGGCCCTCCTGCGGCCGCGATCCCCCACAGGGACACGATAACAATAACGGCAAAGGCAATCACTCCCTGCTGGAAATCGGCCATGATAACTCCCCAGAAACCGGCGGTAAGAACATAAATCGCACATAAAGACGAGAAAAGAATCAATCCCACCCAATCAGGCCAGCCGAACAGGAAATGACAGACCTTCCCCATAGCGATTCCTACCCATCCCAGGACGAACATATTCATAAAAACCTGCCAGCCGGCGATCCATCCCCGCAGGAGTTCCGCTCCCAATCCGGAGAAGCGGAGGGTCTGCCATTCCGCCTGGGTATAGGCTAGAGAGCGGCGAAAAATGCGTGTGGAAGCAAAGGCGGATATCGCACACCAGGCGGAAAAAAAAGTATACCATATACCCCGCAAACCGTATTGATAGATAACGCCGCTGATCCAAATCGGGGTATCCGTAGCCGAATGGGTTGCGTAAACTGAAGAGGCGGGCAGCCACCACGGCAGGCCCCGGCCCGCAAGAAAAAAGTCGGCCATCGACCTTCGGCCCAGCCGGAAAAAAAGCACGCCGCAGAATACCATCAGAACAACAAAGGCTACAAACCAAAACCAATCCAAAAAACTGAAGGTTACCATTTATGCCTCGTCAACTCCCGTTTTGTATATTGAAGAGAAAAAGGGACGGATTTTTCTTCCGAACAACATCGCATCCCTTCATTTTCGAGAGCTATCCTGCATCATTTATAAATTTGGCCGACACCCATGGATAATTTCATCAGATTGTTTCATTTAATGGCATTTTCCCGCAATATCAATAATAAATCATTTTCCATGACTATTATCAAGAAAATGCCGGCCAAATTTCCCTTTCAGGCGAGCCGATCTTGCCGCATCTGCTTCGTTGCGGCCTGTTCGCGGTGCTGAGCACAGCTTCACAGGCGGCGCCTTGCAGCTACAGCAAGCTTGGTTCGTAAATAATACAGGCTAATGTACAAGGATCACCCAAAAAAGTCAAAAAAAAGTGATCAGCATCCCGATGCTGTTGTCAGGACAACGAACGATGGTGTAGAATATCGTCACCCCCTGAAGGAGAGCTAAACTTATGGCCGGAAAAAAAATACTCTCACGAAAAGAATTTTTGAAAAAGTCGGCCTCCATTCTGATCGGAGCCAGTGCCCTTGGAAATAAAAAGGGAATCCCTCAGAGTAAGATACTACCCGGCAAGTCCACTTCCACCCGGATTTTGGGACGAACCGACTTAAAGGTTACACCTCTGGGCTACGGCGCCTCCCGGACCATGGAACCCTCCCTGGTTGAACATGCCTTAAATAAGGGAATCAACTTTTTTGACACGGGACGGTCTTATTTTCAGGGCCGCAATGAAATGATGGTGGGAAAAATCCTCAAGGAGAAAAGGCACAGTGTCGTCATTCAATCTAAAATCAGCCTGCGCATAAGAGAAAGCGGGGAAGAACTCAAAATAAGTTCCGTTCGAGAGAGGATACACAAGGACATGTCGGCTTCACTCGAAGCCAGCCTCAAAGCCCTCCAAACCGACCTCATCGACATCATGCTCCTTCACGGCGTTCGGTCGGAGGAAATCCTCCACCACGAAAGCATCCTGTCTTTTTTCGAAAAAGCCAAAAAAGACGGCAAAATCCGGGCTCACGGTTTTTCTTCTCACGCAAATTCTGTTGCCGTTCTTCGAGCATCCGTGGACCGCGGTTTTTACGATGTGGCCATGATTCCCTACAACCATAAAGGTTCTTATGTCCATTCTCAAAGCGGCCGATACAGCGAGTGGGACCAGGAAGCGTTGGAAAAAGAACTGGAAAAAGCGTCTCAAAAAAACATGGGGCTCATCGCCATGAAAACCTGCTCGGCCGGGCCCTTGTCACCTAAAAAAGGAGGAACTCCGTCCTTCCTTGAAGCCCTCAAATGGGTCATCGACCGTCCCGCCGTTCATACGTCGGCTGTGGCCATGGCGAATTTCTCTGAGATAGAGGAAGACACATCCGCTATGTTCTCTTAACCTGTGTATTATTCGTACAGGTTCATAAACCGATATCACGCCTTTGGGACTGATCAGGCTTTTTTCAATTATGAACAGGCTAGAACGTAAACTTGAATCCGGCCCCAAAAAACACACCGGAAAGGTCAATGGTCCCTTCACGAAGGGAATTGTATGCCGGCCCCGAAGGAGCGGTTTCCCACCATTCCAAGGTATCGTATGTATTTGTTCCACTATTGTATTGGTAAAAGAAAAGGGTATTTTCTGCGTTGTAATCAATAGGAATAATCAAAAAAAGAATCCCTTGAGCTCTCAAATCGGCCTTGATTGATGTGAATTTGGCGTATCGGCCCTGCGCTTCAAGAACAAAGGAAAAATTGGGTGACATTTTCAGCTCAAAACTGATGCCGCCGTGGCCGCCGATGGTATTCATGGATTTCCCTTTGGCGTTTTCAGTACCGGTCCAAAGCAAAGACTCAGTTTCCCTGTTCATTTCCAGGCTGCCGAAATAATAGGCTCCTCCCAAAGATAAGGAAATATTGGCGGCCGGCCCCACGGGAAGGGTGAAATGAAGGCTTAAACGCAGGGGAATGGCCGAAATGATCCAATCCTCTTCTCGTGTATCAGACCACAATCCACCGAAGGTTGTGAAGGTAACGGTATCGTTTCGAGTCCTCGCCCGAAGATATCCCCCTCCGATACCGATGCCGAAAACGGGAGTGGGATAAAAAATGAGCTCGCCGTATCCATCCCATGCCCAGCGGAGTTCTCTGAATCTTCCATTCAACGTGCCCGGATCAGCCATATCATTAAAACTGCTGTTCATTCCCTTAAAATGATTGTTCAGATCCCCCAGGAGCAGGTAATCCATTCCTCCGGCGAATTTGATGGAAAAATGAGCTCCGCCCCCGTATCCCGGCCCCCGGCCGCGGTAGCGCGGCGGCCGGCGGTACTGGCTTTCGAACAACTGCAGTGGAACCGTTGAAGAACTCGGTAGAAAATATGGAAAAACAGTTCCCGCCCAAAATTCTTGCAAGCTGATATCTCCAGCTGCCCTATCATTTTTTTCTCCATAAACAGGCAACATCAAAAGAATAAGAACCAACAAACACGGAAAAAACCTTAAAATTTTTTTCTTCATATTCTTACTCCTTCACATGAAAAAACATTAG
This sequence comes from Candidatus Aminicenantota bacterium, assembly GCA_016927475.1. GTDB lineage: Bacteria > Acidobacteriota > Aminicenantia > Aminicenantales > Aminicenantaceae > JAFGMO01. The sequence goes on along the minus strand of JAFGMO010000012.1, from coordinate 106,201 downwards.
GCGGTTTGGTTTACCTGTTCCCCTTTCACAAAGGATTAGAATCTGATTCTGAATCCGCCTCCGAAAAAGATTCCGCTCAGATCAACCGCCCCCTCCCTTGGATTCTGAACAACGGTCGAGGCGGCAGGTATTGACTCATCCCATAAAAGCGTCGGATAATTGCCATCGGCATCATAATAATACAGCGTCCGCGTTCCGGAATCGCTGAAGGGGCCCATCCAATTAACGCCCGATGCTTCCCAATCCGCTTCAATGCCTTTGAACTTGGCATAACGGCCTTCCACATCCAGGACAAAAGCCAAGTGTCGTGAAATATTAATCTCGAATCCCAGGCCGGCATGGCCGCCTAAGGTATTCATGATCCCACTGGCTTCCAGCTCTCCCGTGGAAAACCACTCTTCCCATTTATAAACCTGGCTGAATTTTCCCAGGTAATAATCCCCGCCGAGGCGGAAAGCCAGGTTGACCGCGCCCATAGGGACTGTAAAATGAAGGGTCAGCCTGATAGGAATAGCCGATATTTTTAGATCTTGAGCCTGTTTATAGTTGAGCGGAACGATTAAAAACTCATCCCAGGAGACATCTCCAGAACTAGATTTTATTTTTATGTAACCGCCTCCAATTCCGATCCCGATGGAGCGCGAAAAATAAAGAACAATCTCACCACTGAAATCCATCCCCATGTGCATAGTGGGAAATTCGCCCGATGCCGATCCCGCCATCGCCTGGTCCTGAATACGTGCATTTTTTCCTTCATAAGCATCATTAATATCCCCAAGAAGCATATAATTCAATCCGCCCGAAAGTTTCAGACCTATTCCCCTTCCCGAAGAACGGGGTTTTTTATACCGGCCGGCCTCTGCCGAAGGAGGAGCGGCGGACCTTGTCTCCCTTTTTGAAGACGGAGGGGGAGTTTTTACCACGGCAGAAGGAGCATCTCTTTTTACGGCCTGTGCAGGCTTTGCGGTTTTTTTCGCTTCAGTCTTCGCTTGTGTTAGAACATCGACAATACTGGAATGAATATATCCGGTAACTACAAAGCCGCTTTCGTCCGGAGGAAGAGAAATTTTAAACCAATCTCCTACTTTTTCCGCATTTTCAAATATGGTTCCCAGAGGTGCTCGTCCCACTACCGCACTCTCCAGCGAAGGTTTCAAACGGATATTGGCTCTCTCCACCGTAACGCGAAGCTTCACATTTTCGGACATCCCTGCTGAAGGAAGGATCAAAATCAGTACGGCCGTCAAAAAAAGGGCGAATATCGGCTTTGGATTATGCATTCTTCCTCCTCAACCTGCATTTGGTGATACAGGGTCACACAATCTTCCTGATTTATATGTTTTATATCGTAAATGTCCTTTTTTTACAACACAAAAGGAATCGTTCTATTTTTGACTATTTGTCAATGATTGAAGCGGCAACGATATTGGCAGCCCGGCTTCGAACAGAGACAACACTCCCCGCGTCATGTGGATGGACCCGGTTGGTCAACAAAATCAAAGCCGTTTCCGTCTCCGGGTCGATCCAAAGAGACGTCCCCGTATAACCTGTGTGGCCATAAGAACGTGAACCAAAAAGGTCCCCTCCGCTATGGGAATAAGGAGAATCCAGGTCCCAGCCCAATCCTCTGCCTGAAAAGGCCGCCGTGGGATAAACTTCGGTCATTTTTTCAACGGTCAGCGGAGCGAGGATGCGTACTCCTTCGTATTCACCCCCGTTCAACATCATCTGGGCGAAAACGGCCATATCATCTCCTGTTGAAAAAAGCCCGGCGTGACCGGCCGCTCCACCCATTATCCTGGATAAGGGATCGTGAACAATCCCCTGAAGGGTACGTCCGTAAATATGTTCGGTAGGCACACAACTTTTCCACTTTTCTTCCCGGGGGATAAAAAACGTATTTTTCATCCCCAGCTTCATAAAAATATTTTTACGTGTGAATTCCTCAATCGTTTGTCCGCTGATTTTTTCTACGAGGGATGCCAGAAGAATAAATCCCAGGTCGCTGTAGATAATTTTTTTTCCTGGAGGAGCCGTCTTTTCCATTTGGAGAATATGGCGTGTGACAAGATCTTTGGAGAAAAACTCATGACTCGCCCTCTCGACATCATTTCCCCTTATAAACGGTGCCAGCCCGGATGTATGCGTTAAAAGGTGCCATACCCGCACATCATCAGGCTTTTCGCCACCGGGAGAATGATAAGGCTTGAAATCCGGAAAATACCGGCTCAGGCGGTCTGACAGGGAAAGAAGCCCTCTCTCGACCAGGATCAATATCGATGTGGCTGTCGCTACGGGCTTGGTCAAGGAAGCCATGTCAAAGATCCCCTCTGTAACCATCGGATGCATTTCGGGGATTAAACAGCTGTGGCCGTAGGCACGGCGGAAGACCACTTTTCCCCTGCGGATAACAAGAACCACCGCTCCGGGAAAACCATTTTTTCCCACCGCCTCCCTTAAAACAACATCCAGAAATTCGAGGCGCTCGGAAGACATGCCCGCTTCCTCAGGGGAAGACAAAGGAAGTTTTGGAACATCTCCTAAAGTGAAGGAAAAAATGAGCCCAATCCATCCACCAATAAAAACGATCAACCGCAAAACAGCCGTCCTGGGCTTCATTTTTTTCCTTTTTTTGGGGAGCAAAATCCGCTTCCTTACCGTTTAACCTCATTCATTTTACTCATCAGGATCTCTATTGCCTTGTTCAACTGGGGATCTTCACCCCGAAGCTCATGATTAAGCTCATTGATGATATGGACATCGGGAGTAACACCACCGCTTGTCTCCAAATCCTTTCCATCCAGCGTATAACAACCCCACCAGGGCAGCCGGAAAGAACCGCCATTCAACAACCGGACACTGGTGGTAAAAATAAGCCAACCATAGGTCGTGTTGCCCACAAGGGGTCCCCTTTCAAGGGTTTTAAAACCGTTAGCCGTCATCTCGCCATCGCTCAACGTCACCTCGTTGATAAGAAGGACGACAGGTTTATCTGCAAATCCGAAGGAAGATTGAGGAGTTTCCGAAAGACCCCGCATGCGCCACTTGGCGTAGACGGGCTTGGTCAACGCCTGCAGCACCCGGTCATGAACATTACCGCCAAAATTAAACCTCAGGTCCAGGATCAAACCTTCTCGAGGCACGGCATCTCTCTCCAGCTCCGTAAGAAATCGTTCCAGGTCCCTTCCCCCCATGGCCCTCATGTAGATATAAGCGGCCCGTCCGCCGGTGGCCTGTTTCACCTTATCCCGCCGATCCTCAATCCATTCGTCGAGAAGCAGCCGGCTTTCGGCATAAGAAGAAATGGGCTCCAGGTCGACCTCTATCTCACCAGGTTCTCTATTTGGTGCAAACTTCAGCTTGAGACGTTTGCCCAGCTTGCCGTTGAAAGACCGCCACAGGTTGGAGCCGGCTGAGACTGCTTGGCCATCCACTTCCGCCAGGATATCACCGGAAGACACCCGGTCCCGATGCCGGAAAAGAGGACCGTTTTTGATGATACGGTTTAAAACAACCTTCCCTTCTTTAAAATCCCAAACCGCCCCTGTGTGGGCGCTGGGATCGGTTGTTTCCGTTTCACGGGGCCCCCTGATTCCTGTATGGGAGGAATTCAGGTAACCGATCATCATATTGGCGTAATCGTAAAAATCACGGTCTTCACGGACCTGCTGCAGAACGGGGCGGAATTTTTCATAGGTGTTTTTCCAGTCGACTTGGTGATGCTGGGCATCGTAATAATAGTATTCCAGAGTGTAATAGAGTTCTCCCAACATTTGTTCATATTCTTTGACTTTATCAATCTTAATCTTTGCCTCAAACGAGATCGATGTGTTTTTTTGGGACCTCATCTCGATTCGTCCCAAACGGCCGCGGCTCAGGTAATAAAGATATTTCCCCTCACTGTCAGACTGCAGGCTGCGGGGAGAAGCGACCTGGGGTGAGAACGGTTCATAACGTCCCCGTTTATCTTCTTCCAGGCTGGTCTTCCACAGATGGGACCGCCCGTCCATATCGGAAACAAAATACAAGGAATTCGTGTCTTTAGGAGGCAGCAAAAACATTCTCTCATTGCCGGGAGTTTCCACGACCCGCTCGGTCTGCACATCCAGATCCTCTATTTTTAACTCTATGGTGACTTCCTTCTCTTCCGGCTTTTCCTTCTTTTTTTCCTTATCCGGTTCTTGAAACAACTTCTCAAACTTTTCTTCTTTGAACTCAGGTTCCTTAGGCTCAAGACACACCTGGTAGAGATCCCACTTTCCCGAGAATTCGGGAAAACTATGCCCGAAACGGTTGGAAGAAAAAAGGAGAAATTTTCCATCAGGCGACCATTGGGCAAATGATTCATCATAGGCCGTATTGGTCAGTGGTGTTCTGTTTCCTGATGCAATATCCACGGCGAAAATATTGTCATTGCTATTTTCCTTGACGACAACAGCCAGGTACCGGCTATCCGGTGACCAGGCAAAATCGTCAGCGAACCTGCCGCCGAAATCCGCTTCGAACAAAAGACGGTTTTCCGTTCCATCGGGTTTGATAAGACGAAGCTCCCTGTTCCCCCTGTAAAAAGCGATCCACCTGCCGTCAGGTGAAAAACGGGGCAGAAGCTTATCTCCGGGACTTTCGGTCAAGCGGAAGGGCTTTTGATCGCCCAAGGCGGACCTAATATAAAGGTCCGGCTGGACCTCAACATCGGCCACGTAAACAATCCGGCGGCTTTCCTTGTCCCAATCAACATCCCTTTCCCTCCAGGAAGATTGTGTTATGTTGCGGGCGTATCCTCCTTCGGCGGAAAGAACAAAAACATCCCCTCGGACCACGGCAGCTATCTTTTTGCCGTCCGGAGAAAGCTTATACTCGCTGACCTGGGCGTTTTCGACAACCGCAAACCGGTTATCCTTCATCTCCGTCGGTGCCTTAATCTCCACCGGATACGATTCTCCCGTCTTCAGATCGGTTATCCAGAGACAAAAGAGACGTTCATACACTGCCAGGGGGACGTTGCGGGCTTTTGACATCCAGGTGATATCAGCATCTTTAAATTCTGTCACGGTTCTCAAGCCGGACCCGTCACGGCCGACATGCCAGATGTTTTTTATTCCCGCTTCCCTGTCACTGACAAAATAGACACTATCCCCGTCCGCAGCCCAGGAAGGCCAAAAGGCATTGCTGTTTTCGGAGAAGATTTTCCGGGCTTCTGAATCCCCGATTCCTTTGATCCACAGCTTGGCCGAATTGGTGCCCCGGTATCCTCTTCGCCACCAGCTTCCGTTTTCCATCCCTAATGAAAAAAGGAAATAACGTCCGTCATTTGATATACGGGCATGATAGGGACGCCGCCACAAACTGCTTAAAAGAGGAGCGGGATTTCCCCCTGCCGCCGGTATCTTGAAAATCCCGGGAGATGGGGGACGACCCGAGCGAAAAACGACCCATTCACCATCAGGCGTAAAATCCGTGGCAAAATCATCTCCGGAATGATAGGTCAACCTGGTCGGCACACCTCCTTCCGCATCCATGATATAAACATCGAAGTTGCCGTGCCTATTGGAGGAAAAAGCAATCCGTTTCCCTTCGGGGGACCAAACGGGTTCCCCGTCGTAGGCAACGTGGTCTGTCAGCCTGGCAGCATGGCCCCCCTTCACACCGACCATCCAGATATCGCCCATATAAGAAAAAGCAATCCGGGTTCCATCCGGAGACAGGGATGGATGCCTGGCTCCGACGAGTCGTGCTCCATTATCTTGATCCGAAAGAACAAAACACCCTAGTACAATCAAAATGAAAAAAATTAAAAACGTTCGTCTTTTCATGCTCTCTCCTTAAATGCTTGAATGCGCTCTTTTTTCGAGCGAGCACCGAATCATTTTTTCATATATTTCTCAAACCAGGCTATGAGATAAAGCTGCTGCAGCAGTCTATGGGAAGGCCTTCTCCAACCGTGGAATTCATCGGGCATACGGACCAGCAGGGTTTCTTTTTTCAGTATCTTCAGCGCCCTGTAGTACTCTTCGCTCTGGCTCATGGGAGTTCTCAGATCGGCTTCACCTGTCATAACCATGGTCGGCGTTGTGACATTGGCCACATAATGGAGAGGGGATCGAAGGGCATATTCCTTGGGATCCTCCCAAGGATATTTGTGGAATTGACGGTACCAGCTGGCACCGTCGGTCGTCCCGACAAAAGAATGCCAGTTGATGACGGGACGCATGGAAACGGCCGCCGTGAAGCGGTCGGTATGCCCCACCAGCCAGGCCGTCAAAACACCGCCGCCGCTTCCTCCGCAGACGAAAAGATTTTTTTCGTCGATGAATCCCTTGGCGATTGCTGCGTCCACGCCGGCCAGAAGATCATCTCCGTCCTTACCGGGATAGGAAAATTGAATACCGTTGACAAAATCCTGCCCGTATCCCGTACTTCCGCGGGGATTCATGTACAGAACGGCATAACCATTAGCCGCAAAATTCTGCCAGTCCCAGTTAAACCGTACGGAATACATGGACCAGGGCCCTCCGTGAATCCAGAGAAGAAGCGGGTATTTTTTACCCTCCTCATACTCGGCAGGTTTGATCAACCATCCCTGAAGGTCCAGTCCGTCGGGCGATCGGAACCACATCTCTTCCACATCACCCAGTTTAATACTATCAAGGACGTCCTTGTTGACATCAACCAGGCATTGTATTGAGTCGGGCTTGCCGATATCGAATGAGACGAGATATCCGGGCCGGTAAAAAGTATCCACCATAGCCGCACACGATCCATTCTCAGCCAGGGTAAACCCGGAAAGATAGTGGTTGCCTTGTGTGATTTTTAGCAACTCCCCTTTGAGAGTAACAACATAAACGTTTGAAGTTCCTTTTTCCGCCAGGAGAAAATAAATACCCGAGCTGTCCGGAGCCCAAGTGACTGTGGAGGGGGAATTTGGCAGGTTTTCAGCGAGAGCCTTTTTGTTCCCTCCGTTGCTTTCCATGATATAGAGGTTGGAAAGGTGGCTGGTGTAATTTTTCTCGTCATATCCCGTATAGGCGATCCATTTTCCGTCGGGAGAGATCCGGGGAGACCGGTCGGGTCCCTTGCGATCGGTCAGAGGTTTTACATCCAATGTTTCAAGGTTTACAGCGTAGATTTCCGTGTCACCCCATTGATATTCGGCTTCGGGCTTGCGGATAGCGCTGAAAAAAATAGTCGTTCCGTCCTTGGACCATTGAGGATCACCATGAGAAAAATCCCCGCTTGTTACCTGCCGCGGAGTTCCGCCCAGCTTGGCATCGATAGTGAAAATATGGCTGAAGCCCTTGGGGATAGGTCCCCTTCCGTCTCGGGCCCAGCTCAGCCGGTCGATGATGACGGCCGGTTCGGCCCACTTGGCTCCGCGGGGGCGCGGGGGAAGATTTACGGGAAGAATTTTTTTGTCGGAATGGATAAATGTCGAAAAAGCGAGCTGTCTGCCGTCAGGAGACCAGACAAGATTATCCGGTGTTCTTTCAGTGTGGGTCAACTGGGCGACCTCCCGCGTATCCAGCCACATAACAAAAATTTGTGATGATCCATCCCTATCTGATAAAAAAGCGATCCGGCTCCCATCAGGAGACCAAACGGGAGAATAATCACGCCAGTTGCCATGGGTCAGCTTCCGCACCCTGCGCCCGCCGACATCGGTCAGCCATAGGCTGCTTCGTGTACGATCGTTTGTTTTATCGACCCACTGACGACTGAAAAGGATTTGTTTCCCATCGGGTGAAATCTGAGGACTTCTTATGGATTCCATCTCCATAAAGGTTTCTTTGGTTAAAAGATGAGTCTTTTTTTCGGCGTTCAGACCAGCACCTAAAGTGACCAAAAAAACACCAAGAAAAAAACAGAAAAAAATGTGTTTGGTTTTCGACATGGATTCCTCCTTAAAATGCCGGGATGAGCGCAAAACAATGTTATCCTAGCGGCATCCCGGTTTTCCGTCAATAATATTTTCCGAAGCCTCGATATAGATACGGGCTTTCGGGATGATCTCCAGAATTTTGTTCTCGAGTTTACGGTTGAGTTTTTCCAGTTTTTCGACCGTCAGGCTATCGTTGAAGTTTATCTCCAGAGCTACCAGCACTTCCTCAGAACCGAGGTGCATGGTCCTGAGACTGAGGATTTCTTCCACTCCCTCAAAGGATTGGACAGCCTTCAGGATCAATGCCCGCCTCCTTCGCGTTACCGACTCCCCGACCAACAGATTCCGTGTTTCATAAGCCAGAAAAAGGGCAAATCCCATAAGAAGAATACCGATAAGGATAGAGGCGGCGGCATCAAACAAAAGAAAACCCGTGAAATGGACAAGCGTGACACCTAATGCGGCAATAAACAGTCCCGTCAACGCCAGCAAATCCTCAATAAAAACCGTCATCATTGTCGGGTCTTTGCTGTTCCTGACGGCGGTCAGAAGGTTCTTATAACCTTCGGTTTTTTTTTCTTTCTTCAAGCTTTTAACGGCCATCCGGAAAGCGATGCTCTCGAAAAAAACACCGACAGCGATAGCCAGGTAGGTCAGCCAGATGTTTTGGATCGTCTCGGAGTGGGAAAATTTATGCAGTCCTTCCCTTACGGAAAGGGTGCCGGCGATCCCGAAGAGAAGAATAGCCACCACAAAAGACCAGAAAAACTGCTCCTTGCCGTAACCGAAGGGATGGTAGTCATCCGGCTTACGGCGGCTACGTTTTAATCCGTAAAGCAGAAGGACCTGGTTCATCGTATCTGAAAAAGAATGATAACTTTCAGCCAGCATCGAAGATGAGCGGCTAATAAGGGCGGCAAAAAGTTTAAAGACGGCGATAGCCAGGTTACCTAAAAGGGCCGCAAAAACAGCTTTTTTACTTCCGCTTTCAAGGGGCATCTTAATTCAGTTAATAATCTGGTTGAATACGGAGCTGTCCGCTTTTTCCGGTTGGATAAGCTCCAGGTATCCGTTACCAGGCAATGCCGTAATCTTCGCCGTAGTTACTGGATCCGCCCCAGAAGGTCCCATGTTCCCAGTCAAAAAAGATGGCATTGATGGGACCCGATGTATACCGTCTGAAATTCAACCAGTAACCCATGGAATCCAGCTTCGTCCGAACCCAGGGCGGAACATCATTCTGAAGAGTCAACCGGCCGGGTACGGCCACATGCTTACCGAATGAACTCTGCATCTGATAGCTGACGATATTGGCCGCTTCGCAGGCTTCCTGAACATTCATCCCGAATTCGACCATATTCAGAAAAAACTGGAGCATATTCTGGTCTTGAGTGTCACCGCCCTGGACGGCAAAAGAAAGATAAGGCAGCCCGTCCTTTAGGGCCAGGCTCGGGGTTAAGGTGGCCCGCGGTCTTTTCCCGGGCTCCACCACATTGAACGGGTTTTTCGCCGGGTTGAGGACAAAACTCTGCATCCTCTGGCTCATCCCTATACCCGTTCTACCGGCAATACAGGCTGGAATCCAGCCTCCGCTGGGAGTGACCGAAACAACCCAACCGCTCTTGTCCGCTGCCTGAATAGAAGTCGTACCGGTGCTGAAGGTTTCCTCCAGATTCGAGAACTGCAGATTTTCACCATGTTCCGGGCCGGTGGTTCCTGTGTTGGTCCATTTTTTCAGATAGTCGAGAAAGGGATTTTCTTTTCCTTCATAGGGATAAGGGTCGCCCGGCTTGACGTCCGGATCGTTTTTTTCCCAATCGATAAGCTTGAAACGGTCGCTGGCATATTGTTTGGAAAGAAGTCCCTTAATGGGTTCTTCAGGAGGAAAGTAGGGATCACCATAATAAAAATCTCTATCGGCATAAGCCAGGTTCATCACCTGGTAAATCGTGTGGATATAACGGGCGCTGTTGTAACCCATGGACTTGAGGTCCAGGTTTTCGAGCATGTTCAGCATCTGCAGCATAACCGGACCTTGTACCCAGCAGGTCAGCTTGTATACTTCGATCCCTTTATAATCAGTTTTTACCGGTTCTTCCTGATAAACCTGCCAGCCGGCCAGGTCTTTTTCGGTGATAAGACCGCCCTGTTCCTGGCATCCCCGAACGAACTCCTGGGCGATATCTCCTTCATAGAACTGTTTATAGGCGGCATATATGGCTTCTTTCCGGCTTTTTCCCTGAGCCAAGGCTATCTGTTCCGTTTCGACCAGTTTTTTCAGTGTTGCCGCCAGATCGTCTTGACGAAAAACCTCACCGGGGTGAGGGGCTTCATGCTCTTCTCCAAGGTGGGGCAGCAGGATCTTTTTAGAATAAGGCCACTTTTTGATGTGATGCTTGGAACTTTCCACTCTTCTACAGAACTCTTCTTCAGCAGGGTAGCCCTCGGCCATCTGGATGGAAGGGGCCAGGACATCCTTTAGGCTCATTGTACCGAACTCGGCCAGCATAACCATCAAACCGCCGGGTGTTCCCGGTGTAACGGCAGCCAGAGGGCCGTACTCCGGCGGAAATTCCATATTTTTCTCTTTGAAAAATTCAGCCGTCGCTCCTGTCGGCGCCGCACCCAAAGCATTGATTCCTATGACTTTTTTTGTTTTCGGATTGAAGATCAAAGCCTGGGTTTCTCCTCCCCAGCTCAAGACGTCATACATGGTGCATGTGGCCCCCAACATGGCGCAGGCCGCATCAACGGCATTGCCGCCCTTGGCAAAAATGAGGGCGCCGGCCGTAGCCGCCAGCGGTTTTCCGGTGATGGCCACCCAATGCCGGCCGTGCAGGATAGGTTTCTCCGTCCGCGCCTGGACCGGCAACGACAATATCAATAATACGCATGCCATTAAAAGAATGGCCCCTAAACGGCCTTGATTAAAAAAAATCTTCATGACAAAACCTCCTAGCTAACCTTTATTATTCATAAATTTGGCCGATAACAACAGATAATTTCAATAGAATGTATCATTTAATGGTATTATTTGACAACATTGATAATGAAACATTTTCCATGATCAATAACAAGAAAATATCGGCCGAATTTACCTTTCAGGCGGGCCGATCTCACCGCATCTGCTTCGTTGCGATGGACTCGCGGTGAACTAGCACAGCTTTGCCCATCGACGCCTCGCAGCTACGGCAAGCTTGGCCCGTGAATAATAAAGGCTAATTGCCAGTTTATATATCTGCGCTTCTCTTTTCAAGAACCTCTTGTCTTGAAACCTTAGGATATTAGGGCAAAAAAGAGATAGAACCTTCTCCTTTCCTTTTGTAGAATGTGAATATGGAAAAGGAACAGTTTATCGTCCATGTCGATATGGACGCATTTTTCGCCTCTATCGAACAGAGGGACCATCCCGAACACCAGGGGAAACCGGTCATCGTCGGCGCTGATCCTCAAGAAGGCCGGGGAAGAGGGGTTGTATCGGCCTGTTCCTACGAAGCCCGAAAATTCGGCATTCATTCGGCTCTGCCCATTTCGACGGCATATAAACTCTGTCCCCAGGCGATTTTTCTGCCGGTCGACATGAAAAAGTACATCCATGTCTCCCGGCAGGTCTTTCAGATTCTGGAAACATTCACTCCCGACATCGAGCCCATCTCCATCGACGAGGCATTTCTTGATATCTCCCACAGCTTTCATCTTTTTGGAACACCGGTTGAAACCTGCCGGAAAATAAAAAAGGCCGTCAAAGAGGGAACAGGCTTGAACGCATCCCTCGGTCTAGCCCCCAACATGATGACGGCAAAAATCGCGTCCGATCTGGAAAAACCTGACGGATTCGTTGTCGTCACTCAAGCAGGATTACAGGATTTCCTTTTTCCTCTGCCGGTTGAAAAACTCTGGGGAATAGGCCGAAAAACAAGGGAGGTCCTGAAACCTTTGGGCATAAGCACCGTAGGAGACCTAGCCCGGCTGGATGCCTCCGTTCTTATTAAGCTCCTGGGTAAACACGGAGACCATATCCGGAAGCTGGCCAATGGGATCGATCCCCGGGAAGTAGTCCCTTCATTGGAGACCAAATCAATCGGAAATGAGCACACCTTCAACAGCGATATAAGCGACCGTCAGCTTCTGCTGGATACATTGATGGCCTTGAGCGAGAACGTTTCCCGGCGGATGAGAAAAAAAGGGCTAAAGGGAAAAACGGTCACCCTTAAGATACGTTTTGAGGATTTTACAACTTATACCCGCTCCGTGACTCTCCCATTCCCCACGAATTTCATCGAGGATATCTATGGACGGGCGGCGGAAAAGTGTCAAACCTTCGACATCAACAGGAGCCCGGTCCGGCTCATCGGTGTTCAGGTCTCGAATCTGGCTGATTCAGAAGAGCAGCCTTCTCTTTTTCATGATTCCACCGGAAAAAACGGGAAAAGAGAAAAACTGCATGAAGCCCTGGACATCATCAAAGACAAATTCGGCGATAGGGCTATTCTGCATAGAAGGAAACCCCCTGAATAGCATGGGAACCTTATGCTATTCATACAAAAACAAAAGAGCCGGAAATCTCTTCCCGGCTCTTTTATCTATGGAAAAAGGTCTGATTGTCGGATTATTTATCCATTTCAAAAAGGGAATCTTCAAGACCGGTGTTGAACTGAACGGCGTCAAAGGTTATCTGCATATATTCCACACCGTCCTGGTAAGTAAGAATGGTGTGGGCCATCATCATGCCGTTCTCCTTGCGGAAATCTGAAAGGACCTGCTCAACCTCGGCTGTCCCCAACTCGGATTCAACCGTCGCTTTTTGCCTATGGGTTAAATACGTTTCCGGATCGACATAAAGCAAAACCGTAAAATCATCGGAATATTTTTGTTCCAGGACAAGATATTCTTTGTCCTCAACGGTTTCTTTTCCCTTGAAGGTGTAAGAGATTCCGTATTTTTCGGGATCGAGTATGGCAACGATCGGCATGGAATTCCGTCTTAGCTCCGCTTCCTGTGATCCCGTCAGTTCCTCATTGGTGAGGGTTTGCATATTCGTCCCCCAGGCCGTTTTTCCGTTGTAGGCTTGAGTGATGACCATCCCCATCACGGAAAAATCGGAACGCCTCTTATCCGGTTCTTTTTTGTAAATCGTGACTTCTCCCGTAAGGCCCTGTTGGATGATGTCGATCGTACCCGTGACCGTCATATCCTTGATACTCTCGTATGTCTTTCGTCCGCCCTGGACCTCGATCATTTTTTTCAGGATGTCTTCCACCGTCTGACCTGAGGCGGGTTGGATGACCATTCCCATAAAAAACGCTGAAACCAGTACCACCGTGTGCCATTTTTTCATTGTTTTGTTATCTCCTGCATGTTCATAAAATTTTGACGGGAAATCGTATTCCCTTTTTATGGGGACCCATTTCCGTATCCTCACCATAATACGATAATTGAAAAAAAAGGTTTGGTTGGAAGACGGGTCTATTTTTTTTGGGACACGGTCAGTTTATATGATTCTTCTTTTTTCTCGACAAACTTTAGCAAGCCGGCAAGCTCCTCCTCTTGCCATTCCCCGCTGTTAAGGATTCTGATCAAAGCGGTAACGTCCAGATCGGCGACCTCTTCAAAGCGTCCCATTTTTTTTAATGTCTCCATAAGTTTTTCCCGCTCTTCCGTATTTTTCTGGGGAAATTTGTAACTTTCCTGCCGGCTTATTCTTATCTGATTTTTTGTGCCCGAGATGACCTTTACTTGTTTTTTCTCACTGAAGGTGATAAGAGCCTCCTTTAATTTTCCCAGCACGGCCCGGGCTTCCTTATTATGTCGGTCAAGATCCCCCTTTATGCGGACATACTCATCCACAAGCTTGAGCCCGGGATCATCAAGGTATTCGTTTTCCTTTTTTTTCTCCAGGTCAAAAGCATGTTTCCATTCCGGACAAACGGGTTGATAAACACACCAGTCACAAAGGCGGGAGACCCGGGAAGGAAATTCTTTTGCAGCCTCGAGGGCTCTGATATCCTCCTGAACCTTTTGACGCAGACTCTCCAACTCTTTAAGCGTTCTGAAGGATTCAATTTCTTTGTCGAAAGCCAGAAAATGCCAAACCAGCCGCACGTCCCGAACATCCTTGAACTGCTCCCGCACCCACAGGGAATAAATGGCCAATTGCCTGTCGGCGTCAAGTTCTTCCTGAGCCGGCATGGTCGATGAGGTCTTATAGTCATGTACTTCGTAGAGCCCGTCTCCCATATCCATCAAACGGTCGATCCGGACATGGAACCCGATATTTCCCTCTTTGTCCAGTTTGATCACCTTTTTTGTTTCCAAACCGAGCACTTTTCCCTTTTTGAAGGGACTATGACGGCGGTAATATTCGCGAACAAAACGTTCTCCCATTTTTTGAAAATTTTCCCGTGCATATTCTTTTACGATATGAATATCGTCATCCCAGTGGATTTCCCACACCCGGTTGTAATAAGCGATAAGATCATCTTCCGTGAGAATTTTCTCAAAGCGAAGGTCTGTATAAAGTTTTTCTAAAGTCTCATGAACACAGGATCCAAGATAAGCCTCAATGGATTTCCCCCTCGCGGGTTTGCGCTTATCGATATACTTATACCAATATTGAAGGGGACAGTTTTCGAAAGTTTCTAACCGCGAATGGCTGTATACTAGCATACCGGGCTCCTCCTTGTTTTTCCCATTTTCCTAGAATATTATATCTTAAGGCTTTTTAGTGCTGCGGAAATGAGGGCGTTCCAGACAGGGGCGAAGGGCGGCGCATAGGCAAAATCCATCCAGGCCAAATCCCGGACAATCATCCTTCCGTGAATGGTGACGGCGGCCGGATCGATAAATTGGGCGGCGTTTCCTCCGGTGACCGCTTCGGCTCCCAAAACCCTTCCCGACCTTTTTTCCACAACAATTTTGGCTGTCGTTTTTTCGGCACCGGGAAAGTAGCCGGCTTTATCTTTCCGTAAGGCGGAAAAAGATTCCACCGACATTCCCTCTTCGGCGGCTTCCTTCTCAGTCAAACCTGCCTTGGCTAATGAGAGCTCAAAAAATTTAAGAATTTGTGTCCCCACGATTCCTGGAAAAGCGATGTCTTTACCCGCCATGTTCATTCCCGCTATACGGCCCATCTTGTTGGCCGTCGAACCTAGGGGGAAATAGACATTTTTTTCCAGAATACGGTGAAAGACCGAAGCACAGTCACCAGCGGCATAGATTCCGGGTAGTGATGTTTTTCCTTGTCTGTCGATGAGAAGTGCTCCGTTTTTCATTTTTTCCAGTTTGTTACCGCAAAAAATCGTAGACGGCCGGGTTCCGACAACGGAAAAGATAACATCAGTTTCAAATTCTCCTTCATCGGTTTTCAGCTGGAAGGAATCCCCCTTTCTTAAAACTTCCCGAACAGCGGTTTTCCCATGAAAACGAATTCCCTTTTCCCGGATCTTTTCTAAAACGGCCTTACGAACCATAACCGGCCAAAGAGCGGCCGGCTCCTCAAGAATATCGAAGAGGTCCACATCTTTTCCCTTGCGATAAAAGGCTTCAGCCAGCTCGAGGCCAATGTTCCCGGCTCCTATGATGGCTATCTTACGGGGCTGTCTTTTAAGTAAAAACTTGTCGACCTCTCTCAAATCCTCAATATTGCTGAATGTAAAAATCCCTTCAGTTCCATTCTCTAGGAAGGGAAGCCGGATAGGTTCAGCGCCGGTGGCGATCAATAGCTTTTCGTATTTCATTCGGACGGTTTTGTTTTTCTCAAGGTCCTTGACAACGACGGTGCTTTCTTCAGGAAGCAGATCAACGGCCTCCTGCCCGACAGCCACGGAAACGCCCCTTTTTTCCTTAAAGGTTTCTGGTGTGAAATGGATAAGCTTTTCTGAAGATGGAATATCACCTGCCAAAACATAGGGCATACCACAGGCACTGTAGGAAATAATCCGGCCTTTATTGATCACTTGTATGGAAGCTTTGGGTTTCTGACGTTTGATCTGAACCGCGGCGGAAAGGCCTGCGGCATCGCCCCCGATTATCAAATATTCGGTTTTCATTTTATTTCCTTAAATAATGCAGGCTGGCCTGTATTATTCGCGAAATGATGCAGGCTAGTAGATGTCGGGGAAGAGCTTCCTCAACACCGAGAGGGATTCCGGCAAGATTTCTTCCAGTCCGATATAATGCCAGCGGGCGCTTCGCACCTGCCAGTATTCACCCTCCTGGATCATTTCCATTTCTATGCGGTAGATATCGGTTGAATACTTCAGCAATTTGCGGAATACCTTTGCCGGACCCGAAGACAGGGCTACCTCGGTCCGGGCCACCGCCTCTTCCGGCAAGAAGCTGACAACCTGAATGCCCAACATACTGACGGCAATGCCCCGGTAGGTCATAAAATAATCCTTGATCATCTCCTCCGTCCGCATCCAGTCCCGGCCTTGATGATCTTGGTAATCTTCAGCGATATAGGTCATGATTCCGTCGATATCCTTTTTTTCGGCCATCCGTCCCATTTCCCGAATACATTCGACAAGCCGCTCTTCCTCTGTTTTGCCGCCGCCGCAGGACGGAACCAAAAAAACACAAATGGCCAACCCAGCTGGAACCATAAGAAGATAAAAGAAACGACGCAGCACCATTTTATTCCTCAAGGTCAGGATCCCGGTTTTCCTGCCTCAGCTCCCGCAGCCGGTTCTGAAGTTCAATCCTGATGCTCTCGTATTCCTTTTTTGACGCCAGGTTATTCATCTCGTGGGGGTCGTTTTCCAAATCATAGAGCTCGAACTCTTGAGGCTCTTCGAAATAATGGATGTACTTCCATCTTTCATTCCGGACTCCCCGGTGCTTGCAAACCATATGTACGGCCGGGTATTCGTAATATTCATAGAGAAAATCTTGACGCCAGGGGGCTTTTCGATTCTTAAACAGGGGTTTTATACTGCGGCCGTTCATATCGGCCGGGACCGGCAGTCCCGCCAAATCGAGGATCGTCGGGGCGACATCGATATTCAAAGTCATCCGGCTGTCTATTGTCCCCGGTGATATCAGCCTGGGATACTTGACCAATAAGGGAACGCGGATGGATTCCTCATACATCAAACGTTTGTCAAAAAAATGATGTTCGCCGAGAAAAAAGCCGTTGTCGCCGCTGTAAAGGACCACCGTGTCTTTCTCATAATTCAGGGCTTTCAACGTTTCCAGCACACGGCCCACATTTTCGTCCACGGCGGCCAAACAAGCGTAATATCTTCTAAGAAAAGCATTCAGATCAGGAACATCGTCAAAATCACCGACCTTCATATCCGCGTTTCGGACGGCATCAGGCCGGCCTCGGTAATCGTCATCATAATTGGTAGGAACCGGCATTTCGGCATCCCGAAAAAGGTCTTTATACCTTTCCGGAGGAAACCAGCTTCGGTGTGGCGCCTTGAACCAGAGAAACAGGCAAAACGGTTTTTGACGATTCCTATATTTTAAGAATCGAATGGCAAAATCGGTCAGGATATCCGTCACATGTCCGGCATATTCCCTGTCGGGACCGAAGTTCTCGGCGATGACGGGGTTGGCATACCTTCCCTGCCCTTTGAACATAAAAGTGTAATCGAAATTCCTTCCCTCCGCCAGGTCCTTGTTATGCCATTTACCGATAAAGGCGGTCTCATATCCCGTTTCCTTAAGAAACTCCGGAAAAGTCTTTTGGCCTTGAGGCAGGGCCATACCGTTGAGCCGGACACTGTGCAGATGGGCGTATTTCCCCGTGAGATTGGTTGCCCGGCTGGGTCCGCATAAAGACGTGGTTACGAACATGCTGGAAAATCGAACTCCTTCCTCCGCGATCCGGTCCATATTGGGGGTCTTAAGGACGGGATTTCCGGCACAGCTCATCCCGTCCCATCTCTGGTCGTCCGTCATCATAAAAACAAAATTTGGACGCGGAATATGGTTTTGAAGGATGGGCGCCGTCCGGCAGGCTGAAGCCGCCGCCATAAGTCCCGTCGAAGAAACCCTTAAAAAATCCCGCCGCGTGATTTTATTCATGATAAATCCCCTCACCCGTCAGAAACACTCAAGCGTTATTCTGCCGGAAAAAATTAAGTATATCAAGGGGATACCGAAAGATTCTCACCGCTCCTGCGTTCCTCAGCTCCTCCTCCGTTCTGAAACCCCATAAAACCCCGACCGGATACATACCGGCTGCGACCGCCGTCTCCATATCCGTGTGGGTATCGCCGATAAAAACACATTCTTCCGGAGATAAGGAAAGGGCGGAGGCGATATACAGGGCTCCGGCTGGATCGGGCTTATTCGGCCTGTCCGGGCGGCTGCCGAGAACATGGGCAAATGTTATTTCATTGAAAAAAAACCGTACTGATGACCTGACGAACTCATCTGCTTTGTTGGAAAAAACATTGAGGATAACTTCCATCGCGGAAAGTTCGGCCAGAACTTCCGGAATGCCGTCATAAGGACGCGTCTTTTCCGCCCATCTTTTTCCGTATTCCGCCTTGAGTCTTTCGACGAACGTTTTTATTAGAGCTTCTCTCAACATCTTTTCCGGAAGCACACGGTGAGCCAAAACCTCCATCCCCTGCCCGACAAAATATTTAACCTGTTCTGAAGAATAAACAGAGAGGTCCATGCCGGCTAGAACTTTGTTGACGGAATCGGTGATATCTTCCAGGGTATCCAGAAGAGTCCCATCAAGGTCGAAAATCACGGCTTTGAACGAATATTTCTTGGTCATACGAGTTCGTCATTTTAACAAACAACAAGGTTGGTGTCACTTAACAAAGTTTTTGAAATTCCAGCGAGTGGCTCTTCGCAAAAATGAATACCTGGGAAAGAATGAATGGCTAATCATAACAGGAATTTTTTCCCAAGAAATGTTCGCTTTCACTCGAAATGCAGCGACTTAACGGGATCGGTTCCTGCGGCTTTAACGGTCTGATAGGATATGGTGATCATTCCGATGCCCAAAACCAATAGGGAAGAAAGTCCGAACATCACCAAAGGCATGTTCGTCCTGTAGGGAAAACTCCGAAGCCAGCGGTTCAGAAAAATGTAAGCCAGGGGCCAGCTGACCACCGCTGCTACCAAAACGTGGCGCAGCAGCTCCTTACCGAGAAGAAAAAGGACTCCCGGCGAAGAACAGCCCAGGACTTTGCGAATGCCGATTTCTTTTGTGCGCTGTTCCGCTGCAAAAGCCGAAAGCCCAAAAAGCCCCAAACAAGCAATAAATACGGCAAGAGTCGTAAAAGTGGAAAAAATTCGCTGCGACGTTTCAAACTGATTCAACTGTCTGCCCAGGGATTCGTCCAGAAAAAAGCTATTGAGAGCAATACCCGGAAAGAGGGACATCCATTTTGACTCGATGGAAAGAAGACCTTCTTGAATACGCCGGGAATCCAACTTAACCAGCAAATAGCGCATGGGAATATAACGGTGTTTGGATTGATTGCCTATAAACAGCGGCTCTATGGTTTCTGAAAGGGGCTCAAGATGAAAATCTTCGACGACACCGATCACCTTTTTTTGAACGAAACCGCGGCCGCTTCCGGAAAATGTCCCTATGGTTTTTCCTAGAGGTTCCTTCCATCCGTAGCTTTTGGCCGCTGTTTCGTTGATGATAACGGCATTCCCTTCATCCGAAGCCATTTCTCTGGAAAAATTGCGTCCTTCTTTCAAAACAATACCCAGGGTGGGGATAAAATCCGGGCCGACGTTGATATCCTTCATGAGCTGCCGGTTATTCCTTGAAAATCCTTGTGGGAACTTTGAATTTAATGGGGCATATCTTCCAGGGATGATCGAAGCGGCCGCCGTTCCTAGGACATGAGGATCAGTAACCAGCTTTTCTTTAAGAACATCGATGGATTGAAGCGTCTCTTCATTCAAGAGGGAAATAACAACGATGTTTTCCTTGTCGAATCCAAGGTCTTTATTTTTTAAGTATGTAATCTGCTTCCTGATAACCCCGGTTCCGATGAGAAGACCGATGGAGATGGTGAACTGGACCACAACAAGAATGTTTCGAAGCCGGGAGCCGGAAGCCCCCTGTTTGAGTTCCCCTTTAAGTACCGATACGGGACGAAAGGCCGACAGAAAAAAGGCGGGGTAACTTCCCGCCGCAATCCCGGTTATCAAAACAAAAAGCACAAATCCCGGAAAAAAGAGAGACATGTCCCCTATTCCTATATCAAGTGGGTATCCCGATAGGGAGCGGATAAAAGGAATAAAAACTTCAACAAGGATCAGTGCTATAAAAAACGCCAGAAAGCTATAGAGTACGGATTCAGCGAGAAAGTGAATGATCAATCTTTTCCGGTCGGCTCCCATCACTTTTCGCAGACCGACTTCAAGAGCCCGTTTGGCCGACCGGGCCGTGGAGAGGTTCATGAAGTTCAAGCAGGCAATAAGCAGAACGAATAGGGCGATGATCGAAAAAACATAAACATAAAAAACGGCGCCATCACCAGGCCGTCTCAAATGGATGTCTGTCAGAGGCTGCAGAAACCACTCATTACGGTCACCCATCATCTTCATCAATCTTCCCGCATGTTTTTCCAGAATAGCGGATAGTTCGCCCTCGAGAATTTTGTAATCGGCCTTTTCCTGAAGGAGAATACAGGTCTCGAAATTATAATCCAACCAGTTGACAAGAATCGGATTGACCCGCTCCCCCTGAACATACAACGTTTGAAAAGAACATAAGCCATCAAAATCCAGCGTGGAGTTGGAAGGGACATCCTCCATAACACCCGTTACTTTATACAGCTCACGGTTGTTAAAATGCAGGATTTTACCGAGAGAATCTTCTTTCCCAAAATATTTGGTGGCGAGTGTCTCCGTGAGGACGATGGAATAAGGTTCTTTTAAGGCCGTTAGAGGGTCTCCCTGAAGAAGCTTCCATGAAAAAATCTGAAAAACGGAAGGGTCGGCGTAACGAAGGTTCCCTTCATAGAACACTTTGTTTTCATATCGAACGGAGGAATCCGGAACGGTACCGAACCTCACGGTTTGCTCAACTTCCGGATATTCTTCACACAGCACCCGGGCGATTACGGCGTTGGACTCTCCCCACTCAAACTGTGTATCACCCGATCCTCCTCTAACGCCCATTCGAAAGATACGGTCGGCGTTTTCATGATAGCGGTCAAAACTGAGCTCGGATTTGATATAAAGAACCAAAAACATACAGCAGGCGATACCAACCGCAAAACCGAAGATGTTGATAAAGGAATATCCCTTGTGTTTTTTGATGTTTCGAAAAAACAGAAGAAGAACATTTTTCAGCATAGCTTTTTCCTCATAAATCCATATATGAATAAGAATATACATATTACAACAGCAAATTGTATGCCAATATTATTCCAGATGTTATAAAAAAGTGGTGCCGCCTTTTGTGAAGGAACTGTTCATTTTGAAACAGAAAGTGTACCATTTTGTAACACAAGCTTTACTTTTCCGGTTATAATCACTATAATATATATAGGAATTATAAATTAAAGGAGAAGCTATGAGGAATTTGCCTCTTTTGATAATAATTGTGGTTTTTTTGGTTACGGGATATATTGTTCTTAACGCCACCTCCAAACTTTCCCTGCTGAACTTAGAGAACGAACAGAAAGGAGAGAAATCCATGGTTCAAAAAGTGAACAAAACGGATAAAGAATGGAAAAAAATCCTTACCCCCGAACAATACCGGGTGCTGCGTAAGAGCGGAACGGAGAGGGCTTTTACCGGTAAATACAATGACCACTATGAAGAAGGAGTTTATCAATGCGCCGGCTGCGGCACCTCCCTCTTCAGCTCCGAAACAAAATACGACCACGGCACAGGATGGCCAAGCTTTACGGCCCCCGTAAAGGAAGAATATCTCGAATATTCTGATGATTATAAGCTGGGCATGAAACGGATCGAAGTCCGCTGTGCCGTCTGCGGAGGCCATTTGGGACATGTTTTTGACGACGGCCCCGCCCCGACATTCAAACATTACTGCATCAACTCGGTCAGCCTCGATTTCAAACCGTTCGAAAACGATGAAAAGGAAGTCATCACTTCGCAAAACAAAAAGATTCAAGCTGAGAATAAAAAACCGGACGTCAAAACGGCCGTTTTCGCCGCGGGCTGTTTTTGGGGCGTCGAACACAAGCTGCGCCAAGTCGAAGGCGTGCTGGCCACGGAAGTGGGATATACCGGCGGAAAAACAAAAAACCCGACCTACAGGCAGGTATGCACAAAAAACACGGGACATGCCGAGGCGATCCGGCTCAATTATGATGCTTCACAAATCAGCTATGAAGAGCTTCTGGATGTTTTTTTCAACCTCCACGACCCCACCCAGCTCAACCGGCAGGGACCGGATGTGGGCGACCAGTACCGCTCCGCCATTTTTTACCATAACGAAGAGCAAAAACAGGCCGCGGAAAAGAAAATCGCCGAGCTTGAAAAATCCGGCCGTACCAAAAAACCCGTCGTCACCCAGGTCGTCGCCGCTTCGGCCTTTTACCGTGCCGAAGAATACCACCAGCAGTACATCGAAAAAACCTACGGAAAAAAAATAAACAGAACCTGCGGCACAAGCTGTGCTATCAAATAAAAGCTATAAGATCAAGACTATTTATTTAATCTACCTGAATCACCCCGGATGGACCAGGTGATGACTGGTGTTATTCACGGCGAATTGACCTAACCACATTCGTCCTGGCCGCTTTGACTGCCTGAAAGCTCACGGTGAAAAAAGCGATCAGCACGGCCGTTAATCCGGATAAGGCCGCGACCAAAATCCCTATTTCCGTTCGGTAAGAAAAATGCTGGAGCCATTTTCGCATAGCCATGAAGGCGAAAGGCCAGGCGAACAAACTGGAAATTCCGACCCATTTGACAAAATCCCGGCTGATCAGCCAGACCAGACCGCCGGTTCCCGCTCCTAAGACTTTTCGAATGCCTATTTCTTTGGTCTTTTGTTCGGCAAGATAAGCGGCCAAACCGAATAATCCCAGACAGGCTATAAAAACGGCAATCAAGGAAAAAGCGGAGAAGATGCCGGCCAGCCGTTCTTCATTCCGGTAAAGATTATCGAGGCGCTCATCCAGAAACCAGTATTCAAAGGGATATTCCGGCTGCAGGCGGGAAAAAGTCTCTTCGATAAATCGCATTGTCCGTGATACATTTTCGCCTCTCAGTTTCATATTCATAAGCAAAAAACGGTCAGGCCTGATCCGCAGCAATACCGGCTCGATCGACTGGTGCAGGGAACGAAAATGGAAATCTTTAACCACACCTATAACCTTTCCGAAGGCTGTTTTTTCATCTTCATCACGACCACGGCAGGTTAATTTTTTACCGATCGGTTCCTGCCAGCCAAACTTTTTCTGAGCGGCTTCATTGATGATATAAGCCGTCAGGGTGTCGGAGGCGATATTACGGGAAAAGTCACGCCCTTCCTTTAAAGACAATCCCAGGGTCGAAACAAAATCATGATCGACATAGAGGGTCAAAACCATCATGGCTCTATCCTCAAAACCTTCAGGCACATATGCCCTCTGGGCAATGGAAAATCCCGGAACAGACCACGCTGCCGAGGCTTTTAAAATATCGGGATGGCGCAGCAGTTCATTTTTAACCGTTTCATAATCCCCCACTACATTTTCACCTCTCATACGGACGGAAACAATGTGTTCCTGGTCGAAGCCGAGGTTCCGGCTGCGCATGAACTTCATTTGTTTATAAACGACTCCTGTGGAAAAAAGCAGAAACACGGTCACCGCAAATTGAAAAACAATCAAAGCCCTGCGGACAAGCAGCCCGGACTTTCCTTTATGCGCTTCTTCCCTCAGCGCGGAAGAAGGCTTAAAGGAAGAAAGCAAAACCGCCGGGTAGCTGCCGGACAATATTCCGACCAGAAGAACGATGCCGGCACATAGAACAAAATATTCACCATAAACCATTTTAAGCCGCCCCTCGCTGAGCGAGTTGAACAAGGGCAGCAAAAGATGCACCAAACCGAGACTTAGAATAAAGGCCGCCAAAGCGGAAAACATCGACTCGCTGAAAAATTGCCGTCCCAACAGGAGCCGGTGCGCGCCTAAAACTTTGCGTACTCCGACTTCACGGGATCTTTTTCCGGCCCTGGCCGTGGAAAGATTGACAAAATTGATACAGGCGACACATAAAATCAAAACTGCGACAGCCATAAAAAGATAAACCTGCAAAACGTTCATAACCGGGGCAAACTCCCCCTCAAGGTCGGAGTGAAGATGGATGGAAGTCAAGGACTGGAGCCTGTAGGTAAAGATCTCTTTTCCTCTTGGACCGATATATTTTACCGCTAGATCCTGGATTTTAGCTTCAAACTCCAAAACAGGAACATTTTGGTCGAGAAGGACATAAACAAACACCGATAGCGACATCCAGTTAGGTGGATGGAACAAGTCGTCCTCTCCGGGATAAGCGAGAAAATCCAGCCGGAAATGAGTATTGGCCGGGAGAGTTCCCAAAACTCCGGTCACCCTGTATTCATGTTCATGATCTACCAGCAAAGTTTTTCCCACCGGGTTTTCATCCCCAAAATATTTTTGAGCCGTTTCCTGGGAAAGCAGCAGCGAATGCGGTTCCTTCAATACCTCCTCCCGGTTTCCTTGAAGGAGCGGAGCGGAAAAAACTTCCAGGAATCCGGAGTCGGCGAATATAAACCCGGATTCAAAAAAGCTCTGATCATCTTTCTGAAGAAGCACCCTCCCGGCAGGCCGAAAGCGCGCCGCGGCCATAACTTCAGGATATTCTTTTTTTAACGCTTCAGCCAAAGCGGGAGTGGAATAGGCGTAGAATTTTTTTTGGCCCGATCTCAGGCTGACATCCGAGGTCACCCGGTAGATCCGCTCGGCATGGTCAAAAAAGCGGTCATAGTCGAGCTCATTCTTTACCCAGAGGAATATGAGGAAAAAACAGGCCATTCCGACGGCCAAACCGAAAATATTAAGGAAAGAATACCCCGGATATTTCTTGAATTGACGAAAAGTCATTCGAACATCATGAATCAGCATATCAGCTCCTCATAAAATATGCGGTCTCCTTTTATGCCATGAGACATTTAGGACTCATGACGCTTGAGCGATCTGGATTGTTTATAGAAAAGGTCTTAATAATTCACTAGGAGATGATGAATCCTCGAAAATAAAGGTCGTTTCATCACGTCAATGAGCACCTGAACACATACCCAAAGGTGAATGGCGAGTGAGCAACTCAATTGGTGGTGGAAAAAGGATACCGTTCAAAAAGAATGAGAAAGACTCAAACTCCCATGACTCCTTTCATCCGTTCGACTGGCAGGGCGGACACATAGACAATATTCACCAGAAAATAGATTAGCATCACACTCAGAGTTCCCAGGATCAAACCCCGGGGAATGTTTTTACCCGGATTTTTTATCTCTTCGGCGGCGCAGTTTATTCCATACCAGCCATCATAAGTCCAGAGAACGGCTATAAATGCCAGTCCGAAAAGTTTGATACTGATGGATTTGTCGCCTGTCAAAAATCCCTCAAAAGAAACTACACCTGCCTTTGATCCTACCGTCAGATCTAGAACAATCAAAACAACCACAGCTGCAATCCGTAAAAATGTAAAGAAATTCTGAACAACGATGCCGCTCTTGATGCCAATATAATTTATGGCGGATAGAAATAATATGGAGGCAACCGCGACCAGCTGACCAAAAGATAAGGAATAATCAAAGCCTAGAAGACTTAATTTCAAAAAGTAGGTCTTAGTCGATAGGACCGGGACAAAGCATCCAACGTATTCCGCAAACCCGACGGCAAGAGCAGCAACTCCTCCGCACTCAATGACCCAGAAAAACCGCCCAGCAGCCACACAATCAGGATCATGAGAGGTGATGGGAGATACTCGGCGATAAAACCGGTCGTCATAAAAATTCCCGAACCAACGATGGCCCCAATAACCAAAAAAGTCGAATCCAGAAGGTTCATTTTCCGCAAGAGTTGCGGGGAATCTTTTGTTTTTCGGTTGCTCATATGCGGTTACCCCACATGACGCACATTGTTATTTAAGAGGAGTCTTTAGGTTTCAAATTAACGATCGAAAAGAGAAACATCTCAATTTGCAAACACCTGATTTTGATTTTATAATGAACAAGACCAGGAAATAAACTAAAAATGACTCAGTTTTATAATCTTACTCAGATCAAAAGTGTCCTAAAAAATATTCAACCAGTCCAGGAGATCGAAGAAGGATTTATTGCCTATTCCGAAGGCAAAGCTGAGATTCCTCCCGTAGGAGAAATGCTCTTCAAAAAGCCTCCCGGTGATGTCCACATCAAGTACGGCTATATTATGGATGACGATTATTATGCCATCAAAATTGCATCCGGATTTTTTGAGAGTCCTCAATCGAGCCGCTATACGAGTGACGGACTCATTTTACTTTTCAAAAAGGGGACGGGAGAGCTGGCTTGCACTCTGTTGGATGAGTGCTATCTCACCAATGTGAGAACTGCGGCCGCTGGAGCTGTCGTTGCCAAATACCTGGCTCCGAAACACGTCGATTGCATAGGTATTGTAGGGGCAGGAACGCAAGGACGCATGCAGCTTGAGTTTTTAGATTCTGTCATAGACTGCAAGGAAGTTATGGTGTGGGGAATGAATCAGAAAGAGCTGGATGTCTACAGGGAAGATATGGAACTCGTGGGTTACAATGTCCGGACAACCTTGAAGGCTGAAGATATTGCGGCTCACTGCAAACTAATCGTCACGGCTACTCCCTCAAAATCTCCCCTGTTGTCTGCCGACATGATCCGTCAAGGAACACATATTACAGCAATGGGATCTGATACTCCGGAAAAGAATGAGTTGGACCCGCGAATTCTTCAAAAAGCAGATATCATTGTCGCCGACAGCATCAGCCAGTGTCTCTTGCGGGGCGAGATTCATCAAGCGCTGAAAGCTGGTGTCCTGGAAAAAGAACGGATCGTTGAATTGGGAAATGTGATTGTCAATCCGGATCTTCAGAGAATATCTGAGGAACAAACAACCATCGCAGATCTGACAGGTGTTGCCGTTCAGGACATCCAGATAGCAAAGGCTGTTTACCATGCCTTAATAGGTGAGAATAAAAGCTAGAAGTATAAAAATCCTCCTGATCAGGAATTTTAAGCGTTGTTATTTTGGCGGAGCGATCATGTGAAGAAAAAAGGGGCGGATTCTGCAAATTCTTGGACACGATCACATCTTCAAGTTTGATATTCTCCTCGGGTGAATGGGAGTGATTCAACTTACGGGACTCCAAATGATTGAAGTAATTTTCGCTTTTTTTGAGGTCAATAATGAAAGGATAAAAAAAAAATCTGTTCGGAATTCTAATCCTTTGCGTTCCTATTCTTCTCCAAGGGGCAGAATTTAAAGTAAGGGTAATCAAGAGTGCGGCGGATCTGCCGGAGCCGTTCAACACCTTATGGAAAGTAGGGGATATCCTCGTCTCAGACGGCAAGGATCTGGTTCTCTTCGGAGGGACAGACAGAGTTTTGAAGTCCTATTATCAATACCCTATTGAACACACCCTGGGATCTGTCCTGGGCTATGTGCCTAAAGGGAAAGACTTCAAGAGTGATCTGGTCGTCGGCTCACCATATATCAGAATTAAAAACAAAAGCCAATACCTGGGTTATTCTTCCTTCAGCACCATTCTTCAGAAAGCCCAAGGCGGATCCCTTCAATTTCTTGCTGTTGCGCATTACAAAGGGGATAAATGGGAAAAAGCCGAAGTGACAACACTGTATCAACTGAATCCCGAGTCAGGAAATATTGATATCACGTCCACGGTAAAAAATACGGGAAGTGTGAGGCTGGAAGATTTTCACTATTCCCTAAAAAACAATTCGGGTCAAGTCTATTCCTTCAGCCCTTTTGATTACGCTGACCGGCTTCCTTTCTGGGTTTACCCAAAGAAAGGACATTATTTAGGATGGATAGACCTGAATCCCATCCGATCTTCATCTCAACCTATTTCCCGGGAATCCATTTCCATGAATCTCGATCCTGGAAAAAGTTTTGAAGCCCGATACGTTCTTCTTGTCGATGTTGAGGCCGAAAACCTCCTAAAAAAAATTTATCAGATACTCGGCGTGAGGACAGCGAAAGTAAATATCGACACGACTCTCCTCCAAGACCCGCCCAAAGGAAAGGTCAAGATTTCCATCAGAAACAAAACCGGAGCCTTCGTCCCCGGGAAAACGACATTTTTCGGCCTCGATCCTACAAGGACTCCCTACTTCAGACCCGAAAACCCTTTAGAGACAAATAATGCTCATGAATATTTCAAGAATTCCTGCTATCCGCAAGAAGAAGGCCTTGAGGTCGATCTTCCTGTCGGAACTTATATGATCTCTGCATCAAGGGGGCCTGAATATACTCTGGATCAAAGAGTCGTAGAAATCCTGAAAGACAGCCTGCAGGAAGTCGTTTTCCGGATCGATAAAATCATCGAAACGACGAACCTGATTTCGGTCGATCCCCACATGCATACGCTGAATTCAGACGGTTCAATGACGATCGCTGAAAGGATAAAATCTGCCGTCGCCGAAGGAGTTGATGTGGCCATTTCTGCGGATCACAATTACATCAGCGACTATCCGTCTGAGCTCAAAAAAATCGGCCTGGGTGAATTCATAGCAGTCCTCATCGGACAGGAAGTCACCCCCCTCGATGTCAATCAGGTATACATGCCGGAGTTCAACCGGTTTCCTCTAAAGGTGAGAGAAAGCGAGCCGGGTAACGGCGCCATCGACATCCGATTCTTTGAAGATAACACGCCCATTATTGCCGAAAGCCGTAGAAGGGATCCCGGGGCCCTGATCCAGGTCAATCACCCGAGACGGAGGGGGTATGGTTATTTTACTTATTATCAACTCGATCCGGAAACCGATGTAGGGATCAAAATCCAGAGTGCTCCTTGGATCTCGGTGGATGAAGTGAGGATTATCATCAACGGGGAAAGAAAAATTATATTCCCCATAAAAGTTCCGAGGGAACAAATCTTAAAATTTCAAAACAGAATCAGTCTGAATCTCAAAACTGATTCTTATGTCGCTATTGAGGCCCTCGGCAACAAAACTTTATATCCTGTAGTACAAAAAAGATTAAGAAACGAAGGTTACGAACGCGGCCCTCTCCCCTACGCCTTAACCAATCCTATCTTTGTAGATGTAGACGGAAATGGCAAGTTCGACTCTCCCCTGCCAAAAATCAATCTGTCAGGTGAATCGGACTGACACCGGGCTGATTTATCGCAGTGTCGTTGCCTCTCCAGCTGATCCATAAAACAGGGCGTTAAAGAGCAGGTTAAATGTCCCCACACTCTGATCCCTATGTTGGACCCTGAATCCGGGAAGAAGGTTTATATTCAATAAATTAATTCCGTTTGTAGAAATAGAAAGAATACGCATAACCACGGACAAAACCGCTCGTCACGCCCTTTGGTACAAAGGCCGCGCCAAACGTTTTTACCGGTTATGCACGCGTTATGCGGAGATAATACGTTGATTTATGATACGCCATACGGTATTATTAAGCGTACCATTGGAGGTGTCATATGGCGAAAGTTCCAAAAATAATTCCTATTACAGACCTGCGGCAGGACGCAGCGTCTGTACTGAAAGAGCTTCAAAAATCCGAGGAACCCCTTGTTATAACCCAGAGAGGGCGGGCGACTGCTGTTCTGTTGAACCTCGAAGCCTACGAACGTTCACAGCATGAGCGGGAGTTACTGCGCCTGCTCGCGTTGGGGGAAAGGGAGATCGCAAAGGGCAAAGGATATTCGCTAGATAGCGTGCTTCGAGAGGCGGATGCCCTTCTTCGGGAGGGTGAGGCGTGAGGGTTCGGTTCACGCCCTCGGCTCGTCTGCAATTTCTTGAGGCACTTGTATACATCCGTAGAGATAAGCCTTCCGCAGCACAGCGTTTTCGTGAGAGGTCCGAACGGGTTCTCCGACGTCTAGAAAGATTTCCGGAGTCTGGTCGAGTGATTCCTGAGTTCCCGGAATTGGCGCATCGCGAAATTATGATCAATCCATATCGTTTCTTTTATCGCGTTGAGAAGAAGACGATTTGGATTGTCGCTGTCTGGCACGGAGCACAGGAGATTGTTGAGCCGTCTGATTCCGCATAACGCTGCGGCATAAGGCGCGGCGGCTTTTTTACCGTCGGCCTTAATGCCGTTGTTAGATGAATACTATTTAAATACTAACTTTTTAACGTCCCGGTAAGGAATAGAGAATTCACCGATTTTTCCCGATTTCATTATTGCCCTGCCTTTAAATCCAACAAACTCAAATGGAACTCCCTGGTATTCTCCGATTGTAAGACGTGAATCTGGAGCAGGTACTTTGGACAAAATATTCCCATTTGGGTCTTTCTTTATGTACGTTCCATGGCTTGCATTGTCATATTCCTTAACATAGATGATCGCTTTTCCATTGCGCATATTGAATGTTATCGTATTTCTTTTTTTGTCAATTCTGTACCAATCAACCTCAATGGATCTAATATCATTAAAAGGGATATTGACTGTTTCATAGGTTATAACTCTGCCCTCTTTGACCGTTATTTTTATCTCAAAATATGAGGTTAATTTAGAAGGGGCCTCTGCTGGCATGAGACCACGCCTCCAGTCGCCTGGTGCCACCCAATTAGCCTGGATAAATTCCGCCGATATGGACGCACCGTCTATATCTAAAATATCTGCCATAGGACCTTCGGCTGACAAGGAATAGAGCGGATTGATTATTAAGGAAATAGTGGAGAGAGCGAAAAAGTAAAGAATAGCTTTCTTGCTGGATAGAACCAATAATAGATAAGCCTTTTTCATGACAAATCTCCTTTCATCTAACGTTCATTTTGAGCCGCCAGGTTTTTCGGTCGGCTCCAAAATGTTGGTTATGTTCTAATCAAGCATCGTGTGCTTGGGATTTTCAACAATTTCCCGTTTCGTTCCGCGAGTTTATCGGTCAGATGTGGACTTTAGATGCCTACCACTCCGACTTGTGTAAGTAGTTTACGCGACCCTTAACGTACTCCAAACTGAGCAACTTATCAATCCTCACTACACCGATAGAATGCAAAAAATGTCCGCTGCTTCGATAACTTTCTTTCTCATAACGCTGAAGTTTGAAGAGCAATAGCAGTTCCCTGTCATACTTCATTAATAAATTCTTAAGTACACTTGACTTGCAGAGAAGCCGCAGTCCCGGATGAGGGCCGTCTTCTCGATTGGTTTCATCGCGCCCCCAGGCTTGGGCTAGAAGTGAAAGCGTCCCACGATTGTTATTCCAGAAACGTCCGAACTCATCTTGCTGTTTCAGCTTACAGAACTCTGAATAATCTTGCGCAAGGCGCGGCCGAAGATTGGCAACCGAAACGCCATATGGATCATGTTCATCCAAACGTGTTTCTCCGGATGGACAGACAATCCAAGGTGAGTACCCCTTCTTATCACTATGAAGATATTCTTCATCGTCTTCGCCGTCCTCGAAAGCAGGCACCCACGCCAGTATCGGCTTTTCGCGAATGAGCTTTCTTGCAAACTGCTCGGCCTTTTTGGGTGGAACAAGCGCAGAGGATAATCCGATTTCAACACCATCGGATGAATACCATCTGCCCTGAACAATCAGTTCTTCACCAATGCCTTTCTCAATATCTATGCCGGCAAGCCCCATAATCTTCTTCTGATCGCCGGTTATCGTAAGCCCCTTCTTCTTTGTTTCAAGCAGCCTCACAGATGCGTCATCTGGAGTCCTGTCTGTTCCATCGGATAGCCACAATCCATCCTTTCGCGTAAGCACGTAGCGGCCAAGCCACTCTCCCCACGGGTCGTCCTCGTACCACCAGTCGTTGGTTACAGGATTGGCGGCAAGCAGCTTGCCTGCAGCAATGAATAGTGCATGCCAGCCGAGCTGTTGCCCATAGCCGTGAAAGCGAGTCGTTATTCCATGAGAATTTTGCCCGCGGTACTCGCGGTCACCATCCTCATACATGTGCGTCATTGACGGATCAATCTTTTGTACGATGCTTGACATCATGTCATCAACTTCCCAGCAGCCCTTGCCGAAGACACGGCCGAGGTTATCAACGTCATGCCTATTAAAGTCATACTCCAGATGAAAACGAAAGGAAGGCTTGGATACTGATTTCGGACGGCCCTGATAGAAGCCGCCGCCGTTGCGGATCTTCTTTCGTAAACGCGGATTCGGGGAATTGTCGGCATTACGCACAATCTTGAGCGTGGCTGGGTCAAGCACCAGTTTGCTGCGTTCTATACAGGCAAGAAGCGCTTTGGCGGCAAAGTGGCGCTTAAGCACATGCGGCTCATCTTTTTCCATGATGACAGCCAAGAGTAGATCCTTGTAACGCGCCACCTGATCGGGATGATCGATCGCGGCCCGCGCCAGGGTTATCAGGAGCCATAACCGTGCATGCAGGTAATAGAACACAAGCTCTGGTGCCTGAAACGGTTCAGCAGTCTTCGTATCAAAGGCGGCAACAACCGTGTCAACAATGTCCCAGCGCCCGAACTTTGCAAATCGGCGTATGCAGTGAGCCGCGCGCCATCTGTCAGTCGCATGGGGCGAACCGAGGACACGCCATATTAGCCCAGCAGCAATTTCGGCGAAGACATCCGCGGGGTAGCAGCCTGCTTTCCATGGACCGTCTGTTACGTTGTCGGCAATCCGTGCCGAGTCGCCAGACAGTAGGCGCTTCAGGGCAAGTTGCCCCTGCCCTTCATCCGCTGCTGGACATATGAAATTGGCAAGCGCAAGCCATACCGAACCACCGGCCGTGCTATCAGGACGTGAAAAGACCTTTATCACCTCAAGAACGAGTTCGGCCATAGACACACCCGTAAACTCAGATATTTCCTTGATGCTCGAACCCGAGAACCGACCGTCATTGACCAAATCATCGGCATGGGCAAGAATTAGCGGCTGTGCCAGGCTCCTATAAACACCAGCAAGCGCTACGGATGATTCGCCCCAGGCTTCCTTTGCATCTTTCAGTTCTGCGAATTTCCAATAGAAGAACAGATGCTCCAGACTGGCAACATTGCGCACATACTGGCCGCGCGCAGCAAAGGGCACTTTGGCTCGCAGCGAGGAAAAGAAGCCACCTTTTAGGTCATACATGTTCCCAAGTGCATTGAATTCGTCGATGGCCTTTACAAGCGATGCCTCGTCGGTCGGGTCCGTCGCTTCAGCTATACGTGCGAGTGCCTCCCGGTTTGCATTGTCACGTTTGGCAGCTTCTCTATGCATCTTCGGATCGAAGTCGCTGCTACTACCATACGCAGTATTGCGTCCTTGCCTTGCGGTCTCGTATCTGTCCCGCGCGGCTTTGAGGTGCTTCGTTATATCATGCGATGCACCCAGCGCTTCGTCAGCCAGCGCATAAAGTGTCTCGACAGTCTCGTCACTCGCTATCGTCGGATTGTCATCCTCGAACTGTGTTATCAGCTCTGTAATCACTTCAGCATCCGGCCCTGCCTGGGCGCGCAACGCTTTGGCAAACTCCTTCGTCCCGGCATAGAAATATTCAACCGGATTGGCGAGGCGGTTTAGACAAAGCGCGCCCTTTGGATCGATCTTTCCCGCTTCGAGCAGCCCCGTAAGATAGGTGAGAAGTGTGTTGTCCAGAGCTATCCTGTTGCGGTCATCCCAGCGACTGAGCTTGGATAGGCCACGCATCCCGGCTGCCTTTGCCATGCCGCGACCGTACGCACCCCAGAAAAATTTCTCGGGCTCGTCCCCCATATTGAGTTCGCAGATATTGCTCAGCGTGTGAAAGTCACGTTCTTCCAGTTCGTCACCTTTCATCTCCGATGCGAACAAGAGCAGTTCATTCGTGAACTGGTAATCACCCGAACCAATGGCATCCATCTGCTCCAGACCATCCCGGAAATAGGAGGCAGCCTCATCAAGGCTGGCAGGAAGGATTGCCCGGCCAAGAGCACCATAGAGAGACGCCCGATAGGTAACTTCATCCTCTTTCTTAATCATCTCGCGCGCCTTTACGGCCTGCTCGCCCGCAATCGAGTGCAGCGGGGTTCGCTGCGATAGAATCGCGACAATACGAATCAAATCACTGGCATTGCTCATGTGGGCATGTACGGCTGTCAGCATGCGCTCGATGGATTGTGGCTTCAGCTCGCTACGGGACCACAATATGAAGAGAACAGTGTCGAGACCCAAGAATTGAAAGAAGGGATCGATATCCTCAACCCGGTAGTGATCGCGATTTTTTCGCGCCTGCTCCCAGGCTTCCACAAGCTCGACAAAGCGCTTATCAATGGTCCGCGCCGATGCTGCGAGTGCAGCCGACAGTGCCTCAGTGAGAGTAAGCAGCGGCTCCAGGCGGATGCCAAGAAAGCGCTCTGCCGTCTGCTGCTCATCATAGCTAATGGCATTAGCCGCCACGTTCTTGGTTTGCCCATCTTCGTAACGCGGCTTGCGCGGAAGCTTAGAGAGCTCTTCCTTGGCCTTTTCTCGGAAGGTTTTTCCAGAAATGGTCTTTGGAATGCGCGCGCAGACCGATACGAGCTCTTTTGGCAGCAGTTCCTTCTCGTGAATAGCGCGCTTCTTTGCAGCAGAAAGCAGGGCAACTCGGAATATATTAGCGAATACTTCTGTGTGGTTGAACGCGTCACGGTATGCCCAGATACCGGGCCGATCATGCCGTGCTCTTAGTGAAATAGATTGTGCCTCAGTGATGAGGCCCAATGAGAGCGCGATGGCGGCCGACTTCCTTAGACCGTCTTCGAGTTCGTAGTTTTTTGGGCGCGAGTAACTTTTTTGCGGCAAGTAAAGCTTTGTCTCCTT
Source organism: Candidatus Aminicenantota bacterium (assembly GCA_016927475.1). Taxonomy (GTDB): domain Bacteria; phylum Acidobacteriota; class Aminicenantia; order Aminicenantales; family Aminicenantaceae; genus JAFGMO01. The sequence goes on along the minus strand of JAFGMO010000012.1, from coordinate 71,451 downwards.
CTTGCAGAGAGCAGCGAGTTTGACGCAAAGCGGCTTGCATTTAGAGTTCGCCAGCTCTTGAAAAGACAAAGCAGCCGCAATCGGACCGATACTGGAGAGCGCATCAATGAATTGTTCAGTCCGTTGAGCGGGCTGAGTTCCTAACAAGCTCGCAAGATGCGCATATCCGAGGACGAGCTGAGAAACTTCAAAGGCATACCAGTCCCGCCAACCTGTGAGGTAGCCGGCCGCATTTTCTGTGCGATCTTCCGAGATCAGAAAGAAACTTGTGGCAGCGATGTCGGCCTGATCAGGAATTGGTTCACGCTCAAAATCGTTTCGCTCTGTGCGCCGGTAATGCTTTATCCACTCTTCATTTGCATGTGCATGACGGGTCGCCTCTGTCGGATCACCCGATAAAACATTGACGATAGCAAGACGCGCATGTCGTGTTCCTGGCCAAGCCGTTCTTATTTCAAATAGTCGCCGCCGGGCGTCAACATCTTCGGCAGCAACAACAAGATCAGGATGTTTCAGTAGATAATTGGCTCCACGCTGATCAACCTCAGCTAAGGTTGATAGCTCGACGAGAAGCCGTACAAGGCTGTTGTAGTCAACCTTGAGAGCCGCGTGCAAAGTGGCTGCCTTAAGCCGGGCATATTGAATATTGCGCTTGCCAACTGTGCTGGTAATTGAGGCAGGAATACGATCATCGAAAGCAAGTGCGAACAGCCGCTCATTATCATCGAGTTCGTGTAGCAGACGCGGAAGCGCACGGGCTGCATATACCGACGCATCCTGGCGAGCAAGGAGATTGGATGCGACACGCTCAAGCGCATCACGTGATGTCGCGTATTGCTCGTGGATCAGTGTTTCCGTTGGCTCATCACGGAACATGAGCCCGTGATTGGTGCGCTCTAGTAGAGGGCTAAGGTCCGAAGCAAAGCTCTCAATGGCGGCGAGCTCTATACCATGAGCGGCGGCATACTCATCTTTAGGCACCGGCGGAGGAAGCACCGCGAGCCCTGCAAGAAAGGCACTGAGGTCCTTCTCCTTATAACCCTGCTTTGTGGCCAAAGAGAGCGCATCCGTGATTCTTTGTTGAATCAGATCATCCAGCTCGATGTCTTTGTTGATCTCGGATGGATCAAGAAGGCCGCGACCTGCCTTGACCAGGTAATCCAGCACACGCGGATTGCCGCCTGACCGGGCTTGCGCAACGTTTATTTCTATGGTTGTGACGCTCTTCAGTCGCGCGTGCAAAAACGTGGCTGTTTCATCCTTGGTAAAAGGGTACAGTTCGAATTCATCGAGCTTGGCATAGGTTTTCGGCTTGCGTTCTGTACGGCAGGACACGATAAGGTTTACGCCATCAATCGGTTCCGTATCGAGGGTCTCCAGCAGCTTAATGGGAAAACAGTCTTCGCTTGCCTGGCCAGCAGCAAAGGCTGCATTGTCGATGGCATCAATAAAAATCGCCAGCTTGCGTCCTGGCATCATGCGTGAGATGGTGTTCAGGCACTGCGTAAGGCGGCGGCGGAACGTGCTGAGTAAAGTGTGCACATCAGGACTGTCCGGGAGCATCGGATCGCAGAGGCCGCGAAATGCCAGTGTATTCGCAATATGAATGAGCCCCTTCTTGGGTAAGTGTCGCGCGTCTTCTGGAGAGCGGTAAGCACCGCCTCCAAAACAATCGAAGAAAACAATCTCGTGGTCTGAGGCGATCTTCGAGGCGAGCGAATCCATAAAGACTGTCTTGCCCACGCCACCCGTCGCATGAATAAGAAGCGGCGTTGACGTACTTCCGATACGGTTCATGACCTCGCGGAGCTGCTCCCGCTCCAGTACCTTGCCGACATCGACGAGAGCCGCTTCACAGGGAAGTAAGTCTTTCGGGTCACCGATCTTAAGAGCGGCCAGCACGTCAGTGCGTCTGATCAGATTTCGGTTAGTACCGGCATAACCAGCCTTGTCACGTACAAGTTCTCTAAGCTTCCCGAGCCGGGCGGAAGCAATCGGATCACTCGTGGCAGACCAGTCGACGAGCATGCTGGCAAGCTCACCCTTTGTTTGCGGCAAGCTCCCAGAGCGGCCAATAATTTTCATCTTTCTCGCAAATGCAGCCAGTGGTTTTCCCGACAAGCCGGAAGCCGTCTTTAACTGCTCTGCCTGCGCCTTAACATCACCGCTAATCCTCGATCCCGTTGCCGTTGCCTCAATGGCCTGAAGCAATGATTCGCTGATTGGCTGGTTCGTGACGAGCTGAAATTCGAGTTTATTATCAACCGCTTTGGCACCGTACTTTCGTTTATATGAGCGATAGGTCACGCCAAACTTTTTTACTGTCTTCTTTGCGTGAGAGGTACGGAAGTCCTTGTTATGATCAGCAATGGAGTATTTGAATTGGGCAATTGTTGTTCGGGCGGAATCCTTGAAATTCGGGGGACCTTTATAATAGAACGTCAAGTCAGCGACTTCGATCGTAGCCGCGGGCGCCCCAGCCTGATCAGAAGGTGAAAGCCCTTCAACGGCGATAGCAGTCAACTCGGCATCGGGCCATAGCAACTGAGTCGCCTTACGTGCCGTCCAGGCCTCATGAAACTCATGGCCGTCCCGTGACGCCCTGACTTTATCTATTTTGCGCTTTTGCTCCATCAAACCTCATAATTCGATTCATTCATGACAATTATGGACATAACGCCTCGAATGAACCGCTTAGTGTTAGCCGCAGAGCGAAGCGGCGCGGTTAACACTAAGTCGCGTTCGATTCGATTGTTATGTGGTCTTCCCCTTCCCTTGTTGTCCTTGCTGGTACTTCTTCGCGACCATCGCAGGGAACTCGTAGATAATCCTCAGCAGCATCTCCGTAAAGGACAGCAGTTCTTCTGCATCGTCCTTTTTCATGATGGTGATCTCATGATTCGCTTCGTTCCCCTTCTTGCGGATATGATCGATCCACCCCATTGCGTCGGGAGGAACGAAGTTTTTCTCTGCAAGGTAGGTGACGTAGAACGCGAAGCTCTCTCCAAGCTTGGCACCCTTTGAAACGGCAACGTGCATCAAGAGCTTCCGGCAGCAGAGAACCGTGGCAGTGTAGGCGTTCGCCTGAGTTGTGCTGCGAGCTTCATCGTAAAGGGCGGAAACTGACTTGTCGGTTATGTCACCGACCGGATTCCCGTGCATAACACCCGGGATCTGCTCACCGTGAAAGTCGAAGAAGGTGGGGCGCGTACAGTGATGGCAGACATAGATGAAACCGGAATTGTTCGAATGCCATCCCTTCTCGGACGCGAGGGGGCGATTGCAGTATCCGCACGTATACCCCCGCGAGGATAGGCCTACGATGGCCTTCCATGAATGCTTCACATTGATATCCATAGTATCGCCTCCATTCCTCTCTCACATAACTATTAATATACAGCATGCCGTATTTGACACAAATTTCCCTCGATTAACGTCGTATATTATGTGATATCATCGAATATCCCCACAAAATTGCAGTCTTAGCTTATAATTATCCTGCTTATATTGCAAGTCGTATATCCAACTCCTTTAATATCCTTCAAGGTTTTCTAAATAATTTCTAAAAAATACTCTTTTCAATTTGTCACAAAAATCCTAGGATGAGAAATTGATAGAAGCCTTTTTTCTCTAGCTGCACGCCATCATTTCTCTATAGTTTGTCCAAAGGGCTGGAAACATCCGAATAGCTCTTACGAACAACATGAGTGTATATCATCGTGGTATTGACGTTTTTATGTCCCATGAGTTCCTGAATCGTTCGGATATTATGTCCTGCCTCCAGCAGATGAGTGGCGAAACTGTGCCGAAGCGTATGACAGCTTGCCGGTTTGGAAATATCAGAATTTCTTACAGCTTTTTTGATCTTTCTCTGAAGCAAGCTTGGTTGGATATGATGACGCAAGAGCTTTCCGCTCTTAGGATGCACCACAAGGCTTTTCGAGGGAAATACCCACTGCCAGGGCCATTCCTTGTTGGCATTAGGATATTTCCCACCGTTTTGGAAGTTCTATATTTATAATATTTCATAAATCGTTCTACCCAATAAACATAAAATCGGGCTTTCTCTAGGGGAACAAGATGGAAACGCTTGATAAAATCTTCAAACTCCTCAAGATTTTTGTGTTGATTGTTCAATTGATTCCTCTCAAGAGGATAACAGGTCCATCGAATATACGACTTGCAATATAAGCAGGATAATTATAAACTAAGACAGCAATTTTGCGGGGATATCCGATGATATCACATAATATACGACGTTAATTGAGGGAAATTTGTGTCAAATACAGCATGCTGTATATTAATAGTTAGCCGAGCATGAAGTGGACGATCCAGAAGGCGCTTGACGAGGGCACTGCCAAACCCTTCATCGCACGCTTGATGAGCGGCATGATGGAACTCCGCGATCATTACCTCAACGCTCTCGATATCTCCCACCGAGAGCGCGAGGCACGCCGCCTGGCATTCGACGAGTTGTACGAGGCTGTGTTGAACGAGATGTTCGCGATGCGAAAGGCTGCAAAAACCCTGCACACCCTTGTAGAGGGTCACCGCGCGAAGCTGCTATCAGGCGAGATCGTAGGCCGCCAACGAAACGCTATCGAGATCCACGAAGCTATTCACCATGACCTCCGTGACCTCCTATCTCGCTTCCTGAATAGCGCGGTCCGGGCTGCAAAGTCGCTGCAAAAGGTGACGGCGCATCTCGGCTTGGACATAGGGGGCTTCTTCGCTAATGATGCGAACTTCGAGCGCCGCATGACTGTACTGGCTTCCGCCGGCCACGAACCTCTGGTCGAGTACTTCCGGCTTGCCCGACAAGACTGGTCCCAAGGTCTCATTGATCGTCGCAATGCTCTCGAGCATGAGGGCTGGGTCCTCCCGGACGTCAAGTACCCGCCTACGCCTGAGGGGGGAGTGTCGATGATCGAGCCGCCTGTTGATGGCGTGCCGGTGTCCCAGTGGGTGGCTGCCATGTGCCGACACGTGCTAGCCTTCGTGGAAAACACCCTCGCCTACACGTTTCAGACGATGCTGTCCCGCGGAGTAGCGATCGTCGAGATTCCGAAGTCACGCAGGGATCCCAGTTACCCGCAGCGGTTTCGAGTCACTCTACGTGCGGTTGAGGGCGTTGCGCCCTGGACCCCGCAGTACGAGCCTCAGGGCTTCGAGTAGGTGCGCTGTCGGCTAACAAGGCGTTGGAGCAGACGAGGTCCGCGCCCCGTCTCAGAGTAGGCGCGGCCCTCGCAGCTCAACGCCCGTGTTATGTGAAAAGGAGATAAACATGAAAAAATTCAAGTTCGCAAGTGTTACAATTATTTCATTGTTTTTTGTTTTTCAGCTAATCGGAAGCGCTAATGCGCAGAGCAAAACAGCTACACTCGCAAAAAGTCGATATTCCGATCCTAATGGTTATTTCAAAATTGTTCCTCCAGATGGGTGGCGGATACAGCAATATCCGCAAGACCCTCGTGGAAAGGTCGCCTTTATTGCCCCTGATGGTGTTGAACTAAGAGTCCTAGCAAAAGGACTTGATTACAACAGCTTTGAAGAAATGTTAGAAGAAATTAAAGGAATAGAAAAAAAGATCGGGACCAATACTAATATAGAAAAGATCGCGTTTGCTGGCAAACCAGCCGTGAAGAGAACATTTACTTTCAAAGGCACAAAAATATTATTTATTGATTTTATGATAGGTAACACTACACATAACCTCATGTATTCTGCATCTCCGACGAAATTTGAAAAATATCTATCATTGGCACAGGAAAGTATAGATACTTATGAACCAACTTTACGTGGCGTTTCCCCAGAAGATGTTAAGAAGCATTCTATAGCCAAATCTTTGCGATTATCTCAAATATTTTTTGAGCAGGGTAATTATGATTTGGCTTTGGAATTCATCAATGAAGGATTAGAAGTGGAGCCAAATAACGCCAACTTATTAGAATTGAAAAAGAAAATAATGGAAAAGAAGTGAACACATAACAAACGCATCAACTCGGACAGGCAATTCCGCTGCGCTCCATTGCCGCCGGTGAGCTTTGACGTTATGTGTGTACAGAGAGCTGGAGAAGGGAATACAATAAGTTCCGGCCTCACAGTTCTCTGGGATACAGCCCACCAGCTCCAGAGGCTATCGAGCTCGGTGCTCTCACTTTATATGTGTAGCAATGTCGGGGAGCAGGTCACCGTTCGTTTCAGAAATCACAGCACAGGAAGTGTGGATTTAAAATATTCCCAACGCTGCCAGTCTTTCTTTTTTCTTGATTTTAACCAGTTCCACGCGGCGATTTTTGGCTTTGCCCTCCTCAGTATCATTGGTGTCTACCGGTTTGGTCACGCCATATCCTTTGGCCTTCATTCGCGACGGATCGATTCCATAGAGCAAAATAAATTTCTGAACTGTCCGGGCCCGCCTGTTTGAAAGTTCAAGATTATGAGCGGCAGCACCGGTGTTATCGGTATGGCCCTGAATTTCGATTTTGAGATTAGGGCAAAGGATCATGAGCCTGGCAAATTCTTCCAGGATTTTGGCTGCTCCCACCTGGAGAGTATCGCTGTCACTATGGAAATGAATCCCATAAACAGCTATATGGCCATGGGTATCGAGTGCGTTTTTTAGTTCCTCGGCACCAAAACTTAAAACTGTTTTCAGCGATTTTTGATCAACAATCTTTATTTCATAATGTGAATATGCAATATGCATTGTTGCGTAGCTGATTCCGCCATCTTTCCCGGGCACAGAAAAGTGCAGGTCCTTTTTTCTTGAATTTGTTATAATCTTCCGTTCTGATGTTAAAACGTTTGGTTTATATTCTATTCCTAATAGGAACCACTCTGCTGTTTGCCGAAAATTCTGTTCCGGCTCCTTCTCCGGTCCGGGCCGTGCGGGCGAAGTCTCCGGTCCGTATAGACGGCGTTTTGAACGAGGAAGTTTGGAAATCCGAAGGTGTCACCGGATTCCGTCAGTCCGACCCCGACGACGGTGCTCCTGCGACGGAAAAAACCGTTGTCTGGGTAGCCTTCGACAAAGGCAGTCTTTATGTGGCGGCCCGCCTGTACGACAACCAGCCTGAGGGAATCATCAGCCTTCTGGGCCGTCGCGATGCAGATGTGGAGTCGGACTGGTTCGTTCTTGCCGTTGACCCCTATCACGACAGACGCAGCGGATTCCAGTTTGCCGTCAATCCGGCAGGGACCATTCAGGATGGGACCCTGTTCAATGACGAAGGAATAGACAAAACCTGGGACGGGATATGGGAAGTTGCCGTCCGCATCGACGATCAAGGATGGACCGCTGAAATTCGCATCCCCTTCCACCAGCTTCATTTTCAGAAAAAAGAAAGCACCATCTGGGGTGTGAATTTTTTCAGAACCATCAAGCGAAAAAACGAAAAGGCGGTCTACTCCTGGATTCCCAAGGAAGAGAGCGGATATGTTTCCCGTTTTGCCGATTTGACAGGCTTGAGCGGTCTCCAACCCCGCCGTCTGGTCGAAGTTTTGCCCTACACAGCGGGACGCGCTGAATTCAGCCCCGCTGTTCCCGGCGATCCGTTCCGCACGGGATCGGATTTTGCCGGAAACTTCGGATTCGACGTAAAATCCGCTCTTCAGAGCCACCTGACCCTGAACCTAAGTGTGAATCCTGACTTCGGCCAGGTGGAGGTTGATCCGGCCGTGATCAACATCAGCGACCAGGAAACCTATTATGAGGAAAAACGGCCGTTTTTTGTCGAAGGCGCTGATATTTTCCGCTTCGGCAACGGAGGTGCCAATGTGCAGCGGAACCTGGGTTGGAGCGATCCCAGTTTTTTCTACAGCCGGCGTATCGGACGTTCACCCCAAGGCAGCGTACCGTTCCCCGGATTTACCGCCTCCCCTGACTGGGCAACCATCCTGGGAGCGGCCAAAATAACAAGCAAGATGGGAGACGGATGGAATCTGGGAGTGATGACCGCCCTCACCCAAAGGGAATATGCCCTTATTGATAACGGGGAGGATCGCTTCTCCCATGAAGTAGAGCCCTTTTCTTCCTACGGTGTGGTGAGAGCGCTTAAAGAAATGGGAGGAGGATTCCGGGGCCTGGGATTTATCGCCACAAGCACCTGGCGTGACCTCAGGGTGGATTCCCTCCAGGGACTCATACCCAAAAGCGCCTTCTGCTTCGGTCTCGACGGATGGACTTTTCTCGACCGCGGCCGCACCTGGGTTCTCACAGGCTGGTTCGGGGGAACAACGGTTTCCGGATCTCAGGAAGCCATCTCCCATTTGCAGTTGTCCTCCCTCCATTATTATCAGCGGCCGGATGTTGATTATGTGGATTATGATCCCAATGCCACCACCCTTAACGGCTGGGCCGGACGGTTTTTTGTCAACAAACAAAAAGGACCTTTTGTCTTCAACGCGGCTCTAGGCGCCATGTCCCCTGGGTTTCATGCGGTAGACCTGGGTTACCACACCAGAGGAGATGTTATAAACGGCCATGTGGAGCTGGGATACCAGTCTTTTCATCCGGGCAGATTTTTCCGCAACTGGAAGGTGACCTTTGCCGCCTTGCGCAGCTATGATTTCGGTGGGATACGGACGGACGAAAACTATATCCTTAATGCCACGGCTCAACTTTTAAATTACTGGACGGGAAACCTGTATTTGAGCTACGACCCCAATAGAACCAGCCATTATTTAACAAGGGGAGGCCCATTGGCCGCTTATCCCTGGGGAGCTTCCATCCAGCCCAGCATTACCAGCGACAACCGCCGCCGCCTGGTTTTTGGGCTTTTCGGGCACTACCGGGATCATCCGTATGGGTCTTACAATTATTCTTTCGGAGCCTCTATCCGCTGGAAGCCGAGCACCAATTTCAACATTTCCATCGTACCGGAATATTCCTGGCGCCATTCCGTCGGACAGTACATTAGACAGGTTTCCGATCCTCTCAAGATCGAAACGTACGGCGTACGATACGTTCTCTCGGATGTTATCCAGGAAACAGCCTCCATGGAAATCCGTTTAAACTGGATTTTCACTCCCAGGCTCAGCCTTCAGGCTTACCTGCAGCCATTTTTAGGAACCGGTGATTTTTTCAATTACAAGGAGCTCCGGGCGGCCCTCACCTTCGATTTCGACTCCTACGGACAAGGGACTTCAACAATAAACCGCGATGCGGGAATATATACCGTAGATCCCGACGGAGCAGGACCCAGCCCGGCTTTTTCCTTTAGTGATCCCGATTTTAACCTAAAATCCCTTCGAGGAACGGTTATTCTGCGCTGGGAATACCGTCCCGGATCCACTATCTACGCGGTATGGACGCAGGACCGTGCCGATCATTCCCATCCCGGCAGCTTCGACTTTGACCGGGACCTCTCCCTCATGCTTCGCGCTCCGGGCGACAACATTTTTCTCATCAAGATCAACTACCGCTTTACCCTGTAAAGGGGCCAAGTTTTTGCTTGACTCATCTATTTTTTTATATTGATGGTATATGTTCATATTCCTGGATTTTGCTTCTGCCGTATTGCAAATCATTTCCCATTATTATATGGGTAAATGAGTCGAGCAAAGATTTGACCCCCTTCATTTTCTTACAAAATTCTTTCTATTCAGATTTATTTATTTTCAGACTAAATATTTAGCCTGTATTATTCACGAGCCAAGCTTGCCGCAGATGCAAGGCGTCGATGGATGAAGTTGTGCTTGGCACCGCGAGTCCATCGAAACGAAGCAGATGTGGTAAGAGCGGCTCGCCCGTAGGGTAAATATGGCCGACATTTTCTTGAAAATGGTCATGGAAAATGTTTCATTATCAATTTTACCTAAGATCATCATTAAATGACACATAATATTGGAATTATCTGTCGGTGTCGGCCAAATTTATGAATAATGCAGGTTAGAAAGCATCAATAAAAGTTTTAACAAGAACTGCAACAATAACTACTGGGACAATAAATCTTATTAATAAAAGGCAACTATCCTGATACCAAGCTTTTACTCCATTGGCACTTAATGTTTCTTCAATATCTTTCTTTTTGAGACGCCAGCCTACAAAGATAACTATCATAAGTCCGCCAACCGGCAGGAAGATAGCTTCAACAAGGAAAATGATAAAATCGAAGAATCCAACTCCAAAAAGGTTAATTTGTACAGCACCTATTGAGAGGGCACAGGGGATACCAATAAGAAACATTATTCCGGAAATCACTAAAGCAGCACCTATTCTCTTTACCTTAAACTCTTCTGTAAAATAAGCTACCACTACCTCGAGGGTTGCAACGGAAGATGTGAGTGCCGCAATTGAAAGCAGGATAAAGAAGACAAGTGTAAAAAAGTAGTGCGCTACTGCTCCGCCTGGAATACTCTGAAATACAGCTGGAACAGTAATAAAAGCAAGACCAGAGCTCTGAGTTGGTTCAAATCCAAGAGCGAAAACTGCGGGGAAAATTGCGACACCTGCAATAATTGCAATGATAGTATCAGTCATGGAAACCTGAAACGCTGTGTTTCCAAGTTCTGTATCTCTTCTCAGGTATGAACCGAAGGTCACCATAACACCGTTACCCACACCAATTGAGAAGAATGCAGCTCCTAAGGCAATAAGTATGGTTTTAGCACTAACCTGAGAAAAATCGGGTTTAAAAATAAATTTAAGACCATCGGAAGCCCCTTGAAGAGTGATCGATCTTATAGCAAGAATCATAAGAAGAACAAACAGAACCGGCATAAAAATCTTTGAGAATTTTTCGATCCCTTTTCTGATGCCGCATATAACGATACCTGCAGTTGCACCCATAAAAATAAAATGCCAGAAGATAGGCCATATAGGATGTGTTATGTGTCTAGTAAATTTATCCCCTATCTGTTCAGCATTAAGGCCGTTAAAAATGCCGCCAATAGCCTCTGCAACATGAGCAAAACTCCATCCTGCAACAACACCGTAGAATCCGAGTATGAGGAAACACGCAACAACACAGAACCATCCTACCCAGTGCCATTTTGAGTTTGGAGCAAGAGTCTTAAAAGAGCCTACCATGTTCTTTTGTCCTCTTTTTCCTAAAATAAATTCGGAAATCATAATCGGAATACCGATTAAAAGAACACAAAAAATGTAGATGACAATGAAAGCTCCACCACCATTTTTACCTGTAAGATAAGGGAAATTCCAGATGTTGCCGATTCCGACAGCTGCTCCTGCAGCCGCAGCGATAGCTCCGAATTTTGTACCAAAACCTTCTCTTTTTATAGAAATTTGATTTTCCATAAAACCTCACCATTCATAATACATAAAAATAACTATTTGTCATTGTCGACTACTGAAACATTCCGAATGACATTCCGAATGACATTGACTTTGTCTGTTTGGGTGTGCTAGTCTCAGTTCAGGATTTTATTGGGTGGGGATTTAGGAAAAATGAATCATCATCGACAAAAAAGAAGTTCCTATCCTTTCTCTGCAAGAACTGATCGGTGAAAAGGGAAAGAGGCTGTTTTATTTTAGCTTGATAAATATTTCTCATCTTCATTGTTTTTATAATGGCAAAACAGACCTCTAAATCTATTCTAAAATATCTACAACTTATTCTTTATTTGATTTTTCTCATTTTATGGTTCAAAAATAACTTCACAATATTGCATCAACTCAAAGCCTCCCCATTTCCGGCATTGATTCCACTCATAGGTATCACCCTTGCTCGTATAATAATATCCAAGAAATACAGACCACACTTTCCATTCTGGAAGTCCAGGAGTTTTTGGTTTCTGACCGGACTCATCCTGCTGGCCCTCATCATTCGAATTCCATTTTATTCATATAGCTTTGGCCTTATAGACTCCGATGACTCCGTTCCTCTATTAGTCGGAAAGCATATCTCGGAAGGAAAATGGCCTCCCATCTATTTATATGACAGCTTGGATGAAGGAACCTTTCCCAGCCATCTTTATGCAATCGTATTTAAAATATTCGGCTATTCCATTTTGGGTCCTTTGGTCGTTATCTTCTTCTTTTTTTCGGCCTTCGTGATCACTCAATATTTTTTTTACCGGGAAATATTTTCATCAGAATCCATATCTTTAGCATTATGTCTGTTCTATAGTCTGCCTATCGGATATCTCCTTGCTTTAAGCTTTCATCTCACCTATTCACCTGTAGTTCTTTTTTTGGGAACTCTATCACTTTTCCTTTCCTATCTTTTATATAAAAAAAATAGAAAAGAATACATCCCTATAATCGGACTATGTCTGGGTTTGTCATTCTGGACCCATCCTTTAACTATCTATTTTGCGTCATGCTGTATGATATTTCTGGTCATGCGGCTCCGGTTTTCTATTAAAGAATACTTCAAGCTGGGCATTTATGGACTTGTGGGATGTTTCCCCATGATTTTACACATATTAAGCTCTAAAGGGGTTTCTATTCAGTATCTGCTTCCAGAATCTCTCCTTCTCAATAATCCAACAGAAAAAATGGCCTCCATCCTGAATAATATTTTTTCCCTACTAACTTGGGAAAAAAACAAATTCGTATATATACTTGCCGGGCTTTTGATTCTTGGTGTGGCAACTCTAATATTTAACTCAGTAAAAAGAAAAAAATTCCTGCCTGAAAATATATTTCTCATTCTAGCTATTGTCATTATTTGCATTTACATGCTGTCAAAATTCGAATCAAACGATCTCTTGATCCGGTATCTGTATCCCCTTTACGTTTCCCTCCCTGTCTTCTTAGTATATGGTATGATCCAGATAAGAAAAAAAATTAAAAACTTTCTTATCGCAGGTTTATTTCTCCTTATTTTTTTCACCAGCAACATTTCCGGGCTTTTTAAAAGCCACCTCCTGGTTAAAGAGGCAGACGCCAACTTAAAACAACTCATAACAATTATGGAAAAAACCGGCAAGAAGTACTGGACAGGAGGATTCTGGCAGTCCTTTCTTATTACCGCCCTCTCGGGTGAGAAGCTGATCTGTTGGTCTCAACCTTATGTAAAATATATTCCTTACCGACTGGAGTACTTGAACCGTGGGGAAAACAACAACTTTTTATTTTTTAAAGAGCCTGGATCGTACGCATTGAAATACAAGGAAAGCGTAAATAATATAAAAGAAAATTTAATCCAATATTTCGACCGCTCTGAGTTTTTTCTGCAGCTTCTTGACCGGCTTCATGTTCATAGAAAAAAAATAGATATTGGTAACTTCGGGCTTTTGGTGTTTGATCTTCGAGGCCATATTTTTCCATTAGAACTTCTACATAGGATTCCAGATACTATTCCAGACCTTGTTATCCATCAAATAGAAACTTCCAACAGAAAATTGTACATTACTTTCCGGAATCGAAAACTATCGAATAATCCAGGTTTTCTGATCCACATAAAAATCCAAAAAAATATTTCATTAGAGAGAGGATTCTCTTCTCAAAAGGAGTTGATTCATTTTCAGCTGCCTCTGCCTAATACTCAGCTATTCACAATAAAATACTATCTGGACTATCAGGGCATTGAAATGCCCCATACAGAAAAAGAAATATCCTATCAGATGCCCAGGGAAAGACTCTCTAATCAAAGACCTAAAATCGAATTTTTATCAGGTTTTGGTCCCATAGTTAAAGTGGAGAATAAAACTCATAGAATCTGTATGCGAGAAGTTTATATAAGAATCAACAAATCCGTCTCCAAAAGAATGCATGTTCAGCTTCGTCTCTATTCTCAATTCCGCTTTACCGATCCTAGGTGGCATGGAGATTACATCCAGAAAGTAAAAATCGCTTGTAATGGAACTCATGTATATCAAAAATCATTAAAATACGGAACCAATGTGATTGATTTCATCTGTATGGGTGATTTTGTAAAAAAAAGAGAGAATATTCTCACATTACGTTTTTCCTATCATAATCTATTTGATTATTCTCCCTGGATGACATCCGCACTTTTGGAGTCTGTTACAATATCAGAATGATTTATATATTTATAAACCGATTTCAAATATGAATACTTTGCATCTAAAAAAAAATTCATCCGCTGACTAAGGCCGCTTTCCAGTATTATTACATCGAGCTTTACATTATAATTATAAAAATAAAAAAAAATTTTTTATTCCTAGGAACCATGGGGCAAGAAAAAACACATAACAAATGCCGAAATGTCGGGATCATTGTTGCCCACCCTGATGATGAGACACTTTGGGCAGGAGGAACAATAATTATGCATCCCGAATGGCAATGTTCAATCTATACTTTGTGCCGCCAGAGCGATCGCGACAGATCCAACAAGTTTTTCAAAGCACTAAGATTTCTGCATGCAAAAGGAAAAATGGCGGATCTGGAGGACGGTCCTGATCAAAAGCCACTGGAAGAGGCCGAGATTCACAAAACAATCATTAACTTAATCGAAGGAAGCAGGTTTGATCTTTTAATTACCCACAGTCCTTGGGGCGAATACACCCGACACCGGAGACATGAAGAAACCGGCAAAGCATTATTAGCACTCTGGACCAGTAAAAAGATCCAAACAAAGGAAATGTGGATTTTTGCCTATGAGGATGGCCAAGGAGCCTATTACACCCACGCTGATAAAAACGCCCATCATACCCTGTCCCTGCCTCTGCCTGTTTGGAAGAGAAAGAATTCTATTATAACCAAGATATACGGATTTTCTCAGGCAAGCTGGGAAGCTCGAACCTCACCCAATGTGGAAGCCTTTTGGTGTTTCAATTCACCAAAAAGTTATAATGGATGGTGTCTCAAAAAGGAGAAAGATGATGAAAATATTGGTCCTCTATGATTATCCCCCTTCTCCTGGAGGCCTCGCTACTCAGGGCGATCTCCTCTTCAGAGGCCTTAAGGAGATAGGTATTGATGCGCATGCTGTCCATTTCGAATCCGCCCAAGAAAAAGAGTGGTATTACCGCTGGTTCGAACCAGATGTTGTGGTAGGCGTCGGTTATTGGGGACACACCCCCCACTTGATTCTCCATCCGCAAAGATATGGCGTACTGCCTGTCCCTTGGATGGTAGCCGACGGTTATATTGCAAATTATATCGAAGTCTTGAACAATCTTCCCTTGATTTTAGTCACATCTAATTGGGTTAAAGACACTTACATCAGGGACGGCGTCAAACAGGATATTATAGAAGTCCTTCCTGTTGGGTGTGACACTGATGCCTTCAATCCCCCCGACATGAACGACAAAAAGATCGTAACCGTACGCGAGGCCTTGGGAGTGTCTCAAGATCAGATCATGATCTTGACTGTCGGTGGTGATGCAGCATCTAAAGGTTCCCAGGAGGTGATGCAAGCGCTCGCCTTGATTGACACCAAGATTCCTGATTGGAAGTACGTCTGTAAAGTATGGCCTCAACCTCGGACGGTCGCTCAGAACCTGGCAGATATGAAATTGGCCACTGATCTGGGTATAGAAAAGAACGTGGTGTATACGACCAATGTAATTTCCAGGAATTTCATGCCTTATCTGATCGGTGCCTGCGATATATATGCGGCTCCCTCTCGATTGGAAGGATTCGGTATGCCTCAGGTTGAGGCCGGGGCTTGTGGAAAACCGGTCATCGGTATCAAAGCGATGGCCATGCTGGATACTTTGGTTCATAAAGAAACGGCTTTCCTTGCCCGCGTAGCCCAGGAAGTTCGGCTAAGAGAAGCGATTCTGGGAGAAGAGTCCGGTTTTGAGAATGGGCACCGCATCGTCTTTCCAAGGCCGCACACTGCCGACTACCGTGCCAGCATCTATGACATCGCTGATTATTTGTTTAAATTGATGACTGATTCCGATCTCCGTAAAACAATGGGTATGGCGGGAAGGAAACGCGTCGTAGAACTCTTTGATTACCGCAGAGTTGCCCGCAAATTTATCGAGATCATGTCCCGAAGGTTGAGTATTTCCTGAAATGAAAAAGCCTTTTTACAATCCTGTTGAGGAAGCCAAGAAGGCAGCTCTGGAGATTCTCATCCATAATTCCCGAGGCCCCTATCAGGGACTGCCCAGAACAGCAGGCTGGGGGTATCCTGAACCTTATACAAGGGATTTGATGGTATCAGCTTTGGGGATACTCGCTTCGGAGAACGAACAGCTTATAAATTGCCTAAAGAAAGTACTGGAAACACTAGCTCAGAACCAAACCTTTCATGGACACATCCCTTCATTGGTGCACGATCCAGAAGACCGGGGGGCCAGTGATACGACTCCCCTATTTCTCATGTCCCTTGCCATCTTCCGAAGGGTAACCGGCAACAAGGATTTTTTAGAGGAGGCCGCAAATAAAGCGCTCACTTGGATGGAGTACCAGAGCCCCAGTGACCGCGTCATGGTGGCTCAACTTCCTACCTCAGACTGGCGTGACGAGCAATGGGTTCTCGGTTATGGGCTATATGTTAATACCATTGTCTTCGCATATCTTTGTCTTTTCGGGCGCAATGATCAGGCCGAACAGCTCCGTGACATGATCCGGCACTTCATAATTCTGGGAGAGAAACAGTCAAGGCATGTTCACGAGGGATTGGTTGTTCCCCATAAGCCATATTATTCCCTCTGGTCTTACAAAATCTACAGGAATGAACGATTCGACCTTCTGGGAAATTCCCTAGCCATTCTTACCGGCATTGCTAGTCATACTCGATCGAAACAGCTGATATCCTGGATCGAATCCGAATGTAAAAATCTAAGGGAACATAGAGAGCTAGCTGTAGATTTGCCACCGAACTTATTTCCTTATATTAGACCGGAGGATCCCGATTGGAGACCCCGCTATGAAACATACAATAAACCCGGTGAATATCACAACGGGGGTGTTTGGCCATTTATTTGCGGTTTTTATGTGGCCGCGGTTCTCGCTGCAGGGATGCCCAAGCTGGCTGAAAAAAAATTAGTGGCGCTTACAGAGCTGGTCAGGCCTGCTCGAGGAAACAAGCTTTCCTTCGGTTTCAATGAATGGATACGCGCCAAAGACGGCACCCCCCAAGGGCAAGACTGGCAGACATGGTCAGCCGCCATGTATTTGTATGCGGCCAAGTGTGTAGAGAAAGGTCAAATCTTATACTTCGATAAAAAGAACAGGTGATTACAGTCCTGCGCACCTCGCTTGAAAAGCCTTCGCCGGGAAAAAAACAATAAATACATCCCAGCAAAATCTATCTTGATGGCCGTGATCCCCCACCCCAAATCATGCCTTTCTTTGAGTATTGACAAAACTTTGTTTTTTCTTTAATAATCTCTTAATTAAAAACAATTTTAATTTAAGAGTCTTTTCACTAGATTGAGGCTTTGAAGAAGAAGAAGGAAAGCACAAAATGGCTATAACCGTGAATAGAAAAGAAACTCGTTTTTACCCTAACCCAAAAAGAGTTATTGCGAAATTCTATATGCCAATAAAAGAGGATAGAGCAAGAGTCATTATTACAAGCATTTTAAAACGTTCTGAAGAGGAAGTAAGTCATATACTCAACCAAATATTGAGCAATTTTTCCAAAAGACATCGAAACATTTCAAAAATATTTGAGAATAGTTTTAATTCTCTACAAGAAATATTGGGTAATATAAATAATGATAATAAGCCACTTAGTTTGAAAAAAAAATTACTGATTGGATCTTATTTCACAACAGAATACTCCATTGAATCAACTGCGTTTTTTAATCCATCTATTGTTGAAGCACCTGATCAAAGCAATTTGGAAGAAGGCCAGAAAAGAATCATCGTCAGTTTCCGCGCTACAGGCGAGCATCATATTTCTTCTATTGTTTTCCGCCAGGGAATCGTTGATAAAGATAACAGCCTGAAATTTCAGACTGAGGGAAGATTAGTAGATGTACCAGAAATCATCAAGCGTCATGTATACAAGAAAATAACGTTTCTGAAAAAGCTTTCTGAAATGCATATTGAAAAAGATGTCGTGAATATAGTGATGGATAAACTAGGAAAAACATTTCTTTACGGCGAATTGAAACAAAGTATAGAGGAAACTTTAAAACAGGTTAGAGTCACTCCCAGTAAAACAAAGGTCATAGAATCGATTATGTGGCTGGCCAAGTCTCATTATGAGGTTAAATTTTCACTGGATACTGCAATTTCAGAAAGAGTTCTTTTTCCTGTCTCATACACAGAAGTGAACGGTATTGAGGACGCCAGATTTGTAAAATTTACTGATGATAATGGAAAGGTCACTTATTACGCGACCTATACGGCCTATGATGGTTATACCATTCTGCCAAAACTGATGAAAACATATGATTTCTATCATTTTGAAGTGATGCCGATGAATGGAGAATATGCTCAGAATAAAGGGATGTCTCTCTTCCCGCGAAAGATAAATGGAAAATACGTTATGACTGCACGATCGGATGGCATTAACAACTATATCATGTATTCAGAAAATATAAATTACTGGAGAAGTGCAAAGAAAATCCAGGAACCCCTTCAAACATGGGAACTCATTAAAATCGGTAATTCAGGATCCCCTCTTGAAACCGAAAAAGGATGGCTTCTCATTACCCATGGAGTCGGTCCGATGAGAAGCTACAGTCTAGGTGCTCTACTTCTTGACAAAGATGACCCTACAAAAGTTATCGGCCGCCTGGCAGAACCACTTCTTGTTCCCAACGAAGAGGAACGTGAAGGTTATGTTCCCAATGTGGTGTATTCCTGCGGTTCCATCATTCATAACAATGAATTAGTCATTGCCTATGGTATGTCTGATTATTCCTCAGGATTTGCCGGCATTCCCCTTGATGAGCTCTTTGAGAAATTGACGAATCATTGATGGATTTTCATTTGATCTGATCCACTTCTTGTTCATAAGCCAAAAGAACGGCCATGTGGGCAATCATATACATGATAATGCTTTCTGCTCCTTGATTTCTGTTTGTGCCGTAGCTTTCTATTCCATCAGAACAGCCGCAAGTTTTGAAATCATACAAAGGCTTATTTATATCATTTTCTCCCAGAAACCACATATAAGATTTGAGCATTTTTTTTAAAAAAGTTTTATTTCTACTGACTAGATAAGCCTGATAAAACATCAAAACCATGGCCGTAGTATCTAATGGCTGCTGAGCAAACTGCGAACGATCTCCTCCTTTTTTAAACCAGTTATCACTTCCCACCAAAGACAGATGTCCTTTCACCAAAGTTGCTTTTTCCAAAAATTCTATTGATTCGTAGGCAATCTTTAAAATGTTCTCATCTTCAATCTCTTCAGAAGCATGCAAAAGCGAGAGGGGAAGAATGCCATTATCATAAGTCAAAATTGGTTCGAACCAACGCCAATCATCTGTCTTATAATTTTTATAGCTTTTCACTATTTTGTAAGTCATCTCTTTAAGGATTATTTTTATCTGCTTATTATCGGGGAAAATTTTGAGAAAATGGCAGAGCCCTATGATTGAGTTTGTCATACCACGAATAGATTTTAAATGCATCAAGTTAGAGAAAGATTTTATTAAAATCTCTTCAGCAATTTCAAAAAAGAGGTCATTTGGTGGATACTTAACCAGATATCCAAGTGCCCACACAGTTCTACCAAATGAATCTTCTGAACCGACTTGATCAATGAAATTCCTATTAAAGCTCAAATAATTTTTAAAGGTCCCATCATCATTCTGCATTAAATTGATGAAACTCAAGCAGGTAGTAATAAACTTCAGTGCTTCTTTATTTTTTCTTTGCCTGAAGACCATAAGAAACATTAAAAGAGCGCGAGCATTGTCATCCAGACTATAGCCTTCTTTAAAGTTAGGGATTATATATTTTGCATGTTGGAGAATTCCCGTATCATCAGTTAATCTTTGCACATGATCTAAACAAAATTCTGGAAGAATCAAAGGATTAACTACAGGTTCCTCTTTAATTCTTACTTCAGGACCTTTTTTCAAGACGTCGGCAACAAGCTGAAGATAGCGAGCCCCAATCTCAGGCCAGACAGTTTTCCTTCCATATTGATAAGCTTTTTTCCTTATTCTGCTCAGCTTTTCTGGGTTATTAAACAAATTTATCAGTAAATCGGCAAGTGCATCAGAATCCTTAAAATCAAACAACATTCCCCTTCCATCCGACAATAATTCCTTGGCATGCCAGTATGGGGTTGAAACAACAGCAGCTCCCGCTCCTATGGCATAGGATAATGTACCGCTCGTTATTTGCGCCTCATTGAGATATGGTGTGATATATATATCAATGGCTGAAAGATAGCCAAACAACTCCTCGTTGGATACGTATTTATCATAAAAATAGACATGCTTTCTTAAATTATTCCTTTCTACAAGAAGTTTAAGATAATTTCTGTATTCTTCCCCGGACGACCTTACTACATTTGGGTGAGTTTTCCCCAGTATGACATAAACGATTTCAGGATGTTTCTTCACTACGCGAGGCAGAGCCTGGATAACAGTTTCAAGCCCCTTGTCTCGACTCAATAGTCCAAATGTCAGCAGTGATTTCTTGTTTTCAAGATTGAGTTTCTTTTTATAAGTTTTCCTTTGAATAAAATCAAAATCTGGAACTCCATGTTCGATAAGCTTTATTTTCTGCTTCTGTAAATTATAAATATTGATTAAAAAATCTACAGCCAATTTGCTCATAACAACAATTTTCTCTGCTTTTTTCCCGATTTCTCTAACAATCATCATCTCTTTTTCAGATGGATTTTTTAATACCGTATGAAATGTAACAATAAGAGGAATTTGCAATTCGTGAATCAAAGGAAGAATATATATCCCGTTTTCACCCCCAAAAATGCCAAATTCGTGCTGTAAAATGCAGATTTCAGCATTACTATAATTAATAAATTTTGCAGC
Source organism: Candidatus Aminicenantota bacterium (assembly GCA_016927475.1). Taxonomy (GTDB): domain Bacteria; phylum Acidobacteriota; class Aminicenantia; order Aminicenantales; family Aminicenantaceae; genus JAFGMO01. Next base: position 50,655 of record JAFGMO010000012.1, on the reverse strand, counting down.
TTCTAAATAGTCTCTCTGATATTCCTGTCTGACAGTAAACTTGACTATTTCCGGATAGGCATATGTCTGATTCTGATCATTCATCGCTACCACAAAGGCCTCTGCTTTTATATTCTTTTCTCTATTGATTTTGATTAAAGACTCAGTGAGGTCTCTGGTAAATGTTGCGATACCGCATTGACGTGGAATATAATTTCCGATAAAGGCGATTTTATACTTTTTCATCCTACTTCCTCTATTATCTTTAATGGCTATTTATTAAATTACAACGAACCATCTATTTTCATATGCTTTCCTAAATTATATAAGAAACATTTCAAATTATACAACCACAGCATCGTCATTCAAAAAATTCTCTAAAAAAAGGTATATTATGACTCTAGATTGACGAGGGTGATCTGAATCTGATACTGTTATTCTTTCAGGGATAAATATCTGGTTAATTCAGGAAATTATATCCGATCAAAAGGAGATAGGCATGAAATACCGGCGATTAAATGTGCTTGTTTTTTTTGTTTTATTACTTAGTGTTATCGGTTCCGACGCCGTGATCGCGGAATCCCAGCGCCAGGCCGTGGCCTCGCCTCCACCCCGCTCCCAAGGGGAGGGACCATTCGATACTTTGATTCTCCACGGGGCCACCATAATCGATGGAACTGGGGCTATTCCTGCAGGCCCGGTCACGATCGTCATCAGACAGAACCGGATCGTTTCCATCCGGGGAGTCGGAGTTCCGGGAATGCCGGTTCGTCCCGCTCCCGAAGCAAAACCCGGTCAAAAAGTTATGGACTTAAGGGGAATGTATATTCTTCCCGGTTTTGTCGATATGCACGAACATATCGGCTCTACCAGCGGGATTCCTTCCGAGTATGTCTATAAGCTGCTGATGGGACACGGAGTGACCACCATTCGCGAAGTGGGAACCCGCAACAGCCTCAAGTGGCTGATCGAGCAGAAACAGCAGAGCGCCCGCAACGAAATAACCGCCCCGCGAATCTATGCATACCACGTCGTCAGAACATCGGATCCCGATAAGGCGCGGGAACAGGTGCGGCACAATGCCGAAGCCGGGGTTGACGGGGTTAAGCTTTTTGCTATGCCGCCCAAAGCCTATGCGGCGGTTCTTGATGAAGCGAAAAAGCTGGGCCTGCGATCGGCCTGTCATCTGGCCCAGAACGCGGTGGGCCGGACCAATATGCTCGACCTGGCAAGGATGGGCCTCACCACCATGGAACATTGGTACGGACTGCCCGAATCCTTCCTCGATCACTCCACCATTCAGGATTGGCCCTTGGACGCGGTTTACGGCAACGAGCAAGACCGCTTCGGTAATGCCGGAAGGCTCTGGTCCCAGGCCGCCCCGCCATACAGCGAAAAATGGAACAAGGTCATGAATGAGCTGATCGAGCTCGATTTCACCTTGGTTCCGACCCTGACCATTTACGAGGCCAGCCGGGATCTAATGCGGGCCCGCCGGGCCGAATGGCATGAAGAGTATACCCTGCCGGTGTTATGGAGATTTTATACGCCCAGCCGGACCTCCCACGGGGCCTACTGGTATTACTGGACGACGGAAGACGAGGTGGCCTGGAAAAACAACTACAAATTGTGGATGACTTTTATCAATGAATATAAGAATCGAGGCGGCCGGGTGGCCATGGGTGCCGATTCCGGGTTTATTTATAAACTCTGGGGATTCGGTTTTATCCGCGAGTTTGAACTACTCCGTGAGGCCGGGTTTCATCCCCTGGAGATCATTCGGGCCGCGACCTTGAAAGGAGCCGAGGCCTTAGGAGCCGAGGACGAATTGGGCACGATCGAGGCCGGCAAACTGGCCGATCTGGTCGTTGTGGGAGAAAATCCTCTGCCTAACTTCAAGGTCCTCTACGGCACCGGCGCTATTAAATTGAATGAGCAAAACCAGGCCGTTCGAGTGGGCGGAGTTTCATATACCATCAAAGACGGAATCGTTTATGATGCGAAACAGCTTCTGGCCGATGTCCGCAATATAGTCAGCCAGGCCAAAGCCAAAGAAAATTTCCAAATCACCCAGCCGGGGATGAAGAAAAAAAATTAGACCGATTAAACAAAGATATATAGGTGTTCAGACGATAGGGCATCCCCGATTTTCATAACTATAGGTTCCTTTTCGGCCTATCATAAAATCTCCTAAAATTTTTCTCAATATCCAACCACAAACATCCTGGAATAAGACTTTCACGTCCAGAGCGACAAGGCCAACGACTCAAAAAACCAAACAAAGTCACCAAGATGCTCAAACCTGAAATATTAAGATAGATTCCACCCTCGAATCGGCACAAAGCAGCCGGCATGCCTCATGCAATTTGCGGATTATCCCAGCCCAGCCTTTGGAAGGCGCACAAAAAGCACTTTATATTCCTTACAAATTAAAAAATATTCCTTGACAAAACGATATATATTAATTATATTGTAAGAAATATAACAAAGAAAGGAACGTACATGAAATTTCTATCGCGGCCTGAAGAGCTTTTGCTGCATGCTGTCTGGGAGCTGCAAGAAGATGCCTATTGTGTCTCGATCAGAAAACATGTCTCCAAGCTTACCGGCAAGACATGGTCATTCGGTGCCATTTATGTGCCCCTGCATCGGCTGGAAAAGAAAGGATTGGTCAAATCTTATTTGGTTGATCCCATTCCCGTGCGGGGAGGAAAAAGCAGGCGAATATACAAAATGACGCCTCCCGGATTAAAAGCCTTGGACGAAGTCAGAAAGCTTCATGATTCTATGTGGACAGGAGTTCCCGAATTTTCCTCAGAAAAGAAGGCTTCAAATGAGTCGTAAAAATAAACCTGCCAAATTCCTGGTTTGGATGCTTCGCCGGGTTTTACCCGGATATGCCGATGATACAAACATCGGTGATTTCGAAGAGGAATATGCGCAGATCGCCGCTAACCGGGGAAGACCTTTCGCGAATTTTTGGTTAGCACTCAATATACTTAAATCCGTCCCTCCTTTTGTTGCGGATGCCATTCGATTCAAGCTGGTGATGTTTAAGAACTATGCCTTGATCACCTGGAGAAACATGAGAAGGCACAAAACTTATTCTTTTATCAACATCACAGGATTAGCTGTCGGATTGATCTGCTGTCTTCTTATAACGCTCTGGATTTTGGATGAGCATAGCTATGACCGTTTTCATGAGAATCGTGATCGTTTGTATAGAGTGGTTGTGAATTTGCCGTCATCAAGGGGAATACGGAAAATTGTAGCCACACCTCCTCCGCTGGGACAGGTACTGAAAAATGATTTTCCTGAGATCGTAGAGACAACAAGGCTCAGCTATTGGGGAAGTGTACCTCTCCGCTCTGGAAATAAATCGTTCAATGAGACCAATATGATCGTGGTAGAGCCCTCTTTTTTTGATCTTTTCACATTTCCCTTTATCAAAGGGGAAGGGGCAGCATCCCTGAATACGCCGAACTCTGCTCTCATCAGTGAGAGACGGGCTGAAAGTTTTTTTGGAAACGAAGATCCTATCGGAAAAATAATCCAGGTTGATAGCCGGTTCGAATATACTGTCAGGGGAGTTTTCCAAGACATTCCTTATAATACACATATTCGCCAGTTTGATTTCGTTTTGCCGTGGTCCCATTTGAATCACATGAATTGGTATGAACCCAATAGCTGGGGGATGAACAGCTATCGAACATACGTCTTACTCGGAGAGAAAGCCTCATTTTTTGAGGTCAATCAGAAAATAAAGAAAATCATCCAGCAATATTCGCCTGGCGCGAAAACTGAAATTCTGTTGGAACCCATTTCTGATATTCATCTCCGATCGCATTACCGGCTGTCACCAGGATTAAGAGGCATCGATTATGTTTATATCTTTTCCATTGTTGCAGTGTTCATTCTGCTGATTGCATGTTTCAATTTTATGAACCTGACGACTGCCATATCGTTCAACAGGGCCAAGGAAATCGGGATGCGGAAAACTCTCGGGGCAACGCGCAGACATATGATCGTTCAATTTCTCGGAGAGTCTATGTTTGTGACTTTCTTGGCGCTCGGTCTGGCCTTGGTAATCATTTGTCTCATTCTGCCCGAATTCAATAAATTTACAGGAAAGCAGATAACTATTCGTTCTCTTTTCAACTGGCAGGCCATTATTGGATTGGTTGGAATCAATTTATTTGCGGCATGTGTTGCCGGCAGTTATCCAGCTCTATTTCTTTCGTCTTTTCGTCCCGTTCATGTTTTTAAGAATGTTTTACAAAAAGGGAAGAAAAAATCAGGATTCAGACGGATTCTTGTTATTCTTCAGTTTTCCATATCGGTCATTCTGATTATTGGAGCCATTGTTGTTTACAGCCAACTCGATTATGTCCGCAACAGAAAAATAGGCTGGGAAAGAGAAAATCTCATAGGGATTTCTCTAAGCAAAGAAATGAAAAAATCATACGATATTCTGAGAACCGAACTCTTGAAACACCCCCGGATTTTGAATGTTACGGCTGCTTACTCCGATCCGACCAGTTTCGAAACCAGTTCATCTAGCGTGAATTGGGAGGGAAAGAACCCGGAAGAGATTGTTCATGTTACCGGAAACCTGGTGGATTATGACTTTCTTGACACCTTAAATATCGAATTGGCAGAGGGAAGGCCGTTTTCAAAAAAATATTCTACCGATGCCACGCAGGCATTTCTGATCAATGAAACATTGGCCGGAATGATGGAAGCCGAGTCTCCTGTCGGAGCAAAGTTTTCATTTTTCGGACGGGAAGGCCGGGTCATCGGAGTGATGAAGGATTTTCATTTTCATTCGCTCCATTCGGGTATCGGCCCTTTGGCTATGGGCATCGGCTCTGAAGATTATTGGAATCATGTGCTGATAAAAATTCATCAGGATAGCATTCCCATGACTCTCACAGATATAAATAAAATATGGAAAAATATCTTTCCTCATATTCCGTTCGCCTTCCGTTTTATGGAAGAACAGTATGAAAGACACTATAAGCCGGAAATGCGCATGGGAAAACTCATCAATGTTTTTGCCGGCCTCGCTGTTTTTATTGCCTGTTTAGGACTCATAGGATTGACTTCTTTTGCCATTGAGCAGAGGAAAAAAGAAATCTGTATCCGGAAGGTTCTTGGGGCTTCGCCTGGAAATATGATTTTGATTTTGGGGAAAGAGTTTATGTTGTGGGTTCTTATAGCCAATGTTATCGCTTGGCCCCTTGCATATTTTGTGATGTCCGGTTGGCTGAGGAATTTTGCTTATAAAATTGGAATGCGGCTGGAGATTTTTGTTTTTTCATCATTTTTAGCTTTCGCCGTCGCCATTTCTGCAGTTATATTTCAATTCCTAAGGGAAGCCACATCTAATCCTGTTGACTCGCTCCGGTATGAGTGATTTTTTCGCCTTCTATTTAACCTGCATTATTCATAAGTTTGGCCGACACCAACAGATAATTTCAATATTTTGTGTCATTTGAGAGTGATTTTCGGTAAAAGTGATAATGAAACATTTTCCACGACCGTTTTTAAGAAAATGCCGGCCAAATTTACCTTTCAGGCGCCGACCCAACCTAATCCGCCGATCTTACCGCATCTGCTTTGTTGGCTCGTGAATAAAGCAGGTTAAAAGCCCTTTTTATCTTAAATCAGCGTGAACGGATCACGTTTTTGTTCGACCCCTTCATTCGAAGCGTAAGGAACGAACGGGATCGGTCCGGGCCGCCCTGAACGATTGGATACTCACCGTCAACATTACGATAAGCAGGGTTATTAATGAAGCCAAAAGAAACATCCAGGCTTCAAGATCTATTCTGAAGGCGAAATTTTGCAGCCAGCGGCTCATGATAATATAAGCCAGCGGCCAGGCCACGGCATTGGCCGCTACCACCAATATGATATATTTCCAGGATAAAAGCCTTATAAGTCCGGGAAGAGATGCTCCCAAAACTTTGCGGATTCCGATTTCTTTTGTTCTTTGTTCCATCACAAACGAGGACAAACCGAAGAGACCGATACAGGCGATGAAAACAGCCAGAAGAGAAAAAGAACCGAAAAGGATGCGGAAGCGCTGGTCCGCACTATATTTCATATTGAAATAATCATCTTGAAAATAATATTCAAACGCAAAATGCGGGCTGAATTTTTCTACGTTTTTTTTCAGCAGGGAAATGGTTCGAGGAATGTTGTCCGGATTGATTCGGACACAAACATAAGCGAATCCCTGGGGCCGCAGGTGGAGAACCATGGGCTGAATACCCTCATGAAGGGAAGCATGATGAAAATCTTTGACAACGCCTATGATCCGCCGATAACCCATACAGTGGACCATTTTTCCGACGGGTTCTTTCCATCCGGTTTTTCGGGCTGCGGTCTCATTGAGAATGACGGTTCCTTTCTCATCATCCTGGTATTCGGGAGAAAACGTCCGTCCGGCCAAAAGTTTGAGTTTGAAAACCTTAAAAAAGTCATAATTGATGCCGCTCTCAAGCGCGTTGATGTTCTGCCGATCACCGCTTTCATCCTCATACCAAAAGCCCGGAATATTGTTGACGGCCAAGGGGATATATTCCGAACTTGTTGCATATTGCACATTCGGAAGTCGTCGCAGTTCTTTCAGAATGATCGATCCTTGGTTCCTGGCCTCTTCGTCCCGAAGCGGCATAACGACCACATGCTCACGGTCATACCCCACATCTTTATGCAAAACATGACGTATCTGACTGGAAATGACGACCGTGCAGGTGATAAGGAGGATGGTCACGGCAAACTGGAGACAAACCATCATATTTCGCATTCGTCCCCCGCTGAGGCGCAGGTTGGATCCTCCTCTGAAAATGGATATGGGTCGAATGGAAGATAGAAAAAGGGCGGGATAGCTTCCGGAGATAAGTCCCGTAAAAACGACCACACCAAAAAGAACACTTAAAATCAGAGGATCGTTGAAAAGAGACAAGGAAATCTCCCGGCCGACAAAGCGTGAAAAGACGGGCAGAAGAAGCCCGACCATTCCAAGAGCTAGAAAAACCGCAAAAACGGAGAGCAGGGTCGATTCCGTCAAAAACTGGCGCACGAGCTGGGATTTGTGAGCCCCGATCACCTTCCTGACGCCGATTTCCTTGAGGCGCCGGGTGAACCTGGCCGTGGCCAGATTCATGTAGTTGATACAGGCCACAAGTAAAATAACGAAAGCGATAAGAGAAAAAAAAGTGACTTGTTTGATGTCTCCGACCATATTCCCAGGCATTTCATCTAAGATACCGAGTTTGAAATGAATATCCCTCAGGGATTGAAGGACATATGTTTCGATCTTCTGTCCTCTGCGCTGATCGGCCAAAGCGGCGATTTTCTCATTAAAAACATCGGGCCCGGTTTGAGGGTCGAGCTCGATATAATTGTAATAATCGCTCCTTTGCCACGTCTCAAGAAGCTGCGCGTTTCCCGGTGTCGCTGTGATGGTGGCAAAGGAAAGGATGTAATCGAACCGGAGGTGGGAGTTTGAAGGCACATCTTCAAGAATTCCCGTGACCTGCACATCATAATCCTCGTTCTTTTGGCCTGAACGGCTTTCATTTTTTTGTTTATAAAAATGAATCATTTTACCCAAGGGATCTTCCCGGCCGAAACATTTTTTTGCCAGTTCCCGGGTCAAAATGATGGAAAAGGGGGTTTGGAGAGCCCTTTCAGCGTCGCCTTGCAGGAGCTTGAAGCTGAATATATCAAAAAAGTTGGAGTCGGCAAAAATCCCGTTCTGGCTGAATTTTGAATCTTCCAGACGAAGAATGCCGTTCACCTCTCCAACCCGTGTTCCGGCCAAGACCTCAGGATATGTTTGAACAAGGTAAGGAGCCAGAGGAGCCGGAGTTCCCCCGATATAAAGCTCTTCCGGTGTGTTTTTTATGACATTTCGTGAATACTGCCGAATAATCCGGTAGACGCGTTCCCCTTTTTCATGAAAGCCGTCATAGCTGAGCTCATAGCGGATATGGAAAAAAATCAGGATAAAAGCGGTCATACCGACAGCTAATCCGGCCAGGTTGATGACGGTATAAATTTTGTTTTTTTTGAGATTGCGCAAGACAATCTTTAGGTAGTTTTTAAACATGATGAAACTCCAAAATATTGAATTAAAAACAAACCCGGGAAGGGATAAAAAAACCTGCTTCCAGTACCACACTTTTGCGGAAAGGACGCCCTTCTGAGAGCACAAATCGCAAAACTCCTCCTGCAGATCTCCGACCAGGGAAAATTCTTCCCCGCGTCTGGACAAACGATTACATATTTTTTCAGCATATTTCGGAGGACGCATCACACAACCTTTTCCGGAATATCCCGCCACAGGGCTTTCTGAAGTTTTTGGGCCGCCTGCAGCGCTTCCAAACCTTTTTTGGTAGGTTTGTAAAGAATTTTCCGCCGTCCTCCCCTTTTTTTTGTCGGCCCCCCGATAAATTTCTCGACATAACCTTTTTTATGGAGAAGCTCCAGAAAGCTGTACAAGGTTCCGTAAGGAAAGGCTTTTCCCGTTACCTCATGGATCTGCCGCCGGATAGTCACACCGTAGGCATTGTCCTTCAAACGCAAAATGGCCAGAAGGATGGTCAGTTGGGATAAGGTCAATTCTTTCATCAAAAATTCCTCTATATATTATTACGGTTTTCTAGGACAAATCGTTACAAAAAAAATAAAAAAAAATTGTTTTTAGAATTTTTTCCCTGAAGATAATTTTTTGTCCGCTTTTAAGCTTTTATCCTGAATGCGGATACGCCAGATCCATCCTCCGAGAATGAGCAGCGCCGACCCGATCCGCAGCAGAGGTGACGTTGTTAGAAAATTGAAGACACCATGAAAAATGGCGGCAGCGGGAAGGCTGACGGCCACTGCTCTCCACAGTGATTTTTTTTGAATTTTTGCGGCCCCGACGGCATACCCCCAAATAGAAGCGAAGATCGTATGAGAAAGGGGGGAAGCAAAAGCCCGTCCCAACATTTCCGGTCCGGACATATAGACAAGATACAGGCTGTTTTCATAGCTGGCAAAACCCAATGCAATCATTGAGGCATAAACGAATCCATCGACTTTTTCATCAAATGCTTTGAATCTTAAAGCCGCTAAGAAAGGAAAAAATTTAAAAAGCTCCTCCACTCCCCCCACCAGCAACACATTATAAAGCAGGTACCGCCATCGGTTGGTTTCCATGTAGATACTGAGGTCATCCGGCAGGCCGAACATATTTAAAAAATGAAAAAACTTAAGGCACAGGAATCCGCTCAAAATTCCCATCACATAGCAAGTTCCGATTTTGATCAGGGGTTCCGGCCGGAACCGGTCTTTATAGTAAAAATAACCCATCCAGAAAAGGGCGGGAGCAATAATTCCTGACAGGATGATCCACATCGTCATTTGACAAGGATTTTACGTTTTTCCCTCTTGAAAAACAATGGTTACCGCTGTCCGCAACCAACCTCAACTTCTATTTTTTATCGTTATCCTTCCAGGCGAGTTACTCTCGATGTATCAGCGTAATTTCTTCGTTTATTCGTATCTCAAAGCCTCGACTGGATCAGAGATGGCCGATTTGAAAGCCTGATAACTTATTGTCATAACGGCAATGGTCATTGTAAGGATTCCGGAGGCGATAAACATCCACCAGGCGATATCTATTCTATAGGCGAAATTCTTGAGCCAATTATTCATGATGATAAAAGCCGTAGGCCAGGCCAGAATGTTGGCTAAAAGCACCCATTTGAGAAATTCCTTCGAGAGTGAAAAGACAAGCCCCTGTGTTTTGGCGCCCAGGACCTTCCGGATCCCGACTTCCTTTGTTTTCTGTTCGATGGTATATGAGGCCAGTGCATAAAGACCGAGAAAGGCAACAAAAATGGCCAAAAAGCCGAAGTAAAAGTAGATTTTTTGGACTTTTTCTTCTTCGGGATACTTGCTCCTGAAATCATCGTCGATAAAATAATATTCGAATTCCTGTCCGGGAAAGGTCTTTTGATAGAGGCCCTCGAGAAAACCCAAGGTGGAAGCGACATCCTCGGGCTTGATCCGCACTGTAGTGTATCTGCCGCCTTGGGGAATAAGGTTTAACACCGTAGGATTGATCTCCATTTTAAGGCTTTTATGGTGGAAATTTTTTACAATCCCGATGACTTTTTTCCGGGCATTATTGCTGGATACATTCACCAGTTCTTTTCCGATATCGCTCTCTCCCCAGCCTATGTCCGCAGCCATTTTTTGATTGATGATGATTCCCTCCCGGGTATCTGAGGGAAATTTTTTGGAGAAATCTCTTCCCCAGACGATCTCCATTTCGTAGGTCTCGATGAAGTCATATCCGATAAAAAAGGCCGACGCCCTAACGGTTTCCTCTGAGCTTCTGCCTTCGGGAAGAAAGGTGTCATCCCCCAAGTATTGACCAGGGACAGAGTGAGAGAAGGAGACGGATACAACTTCAGGATTCTGCAGGAGCTGGTTTTTGAAGGCATCGGTGACACGGCCTCTGTTTATAATAACGACCATATGATTTTTATTGAAGCCGAAATCTTTATTTTTCATAAAATCGAGCTGTTTAAGGATGACCAAAATTCCGATGATCATGAAGATGGAAATGGCAAACTGGATCACTACCAGAAAACGGCGCAGCAAACTGCTTTTTTTCCCGGAAGCAAATTTTCCTTGAACCGTCTCCACGGGGTGGAAAGAGGATAAAACAAAAGCGGGAAAGCTTCCGGCTATAAATCCTGTAACCATGATGATAGTGAACAAGCCTAATATTACTGTCAAACTTAAAAGCTGGTAAGTGTTGAACTGTTTATTGGTAAGATTGTTGAAAATGGGAAGAGCAAGCAGAACAAGGATCAAACCCAAAACGAGACCGAACATGGAAAGAAGGATAGATTCTCCCATAAATTGTTTGATAAGCTGCTTTTTATAGGCGCCGAATACCTTTCGCAGTCCGACTTCTTTGGCCCGTTTAGCGGATTTGGCTGTCGAAAGATTGATGAAATTGAAACAGGCGATGATCAGTACAAGAAGGGCGACAGCGGAAAAGAGATAGACATAGTTAATGTTTCCCGGATGACCTAGTTCAGCTTCATAGTTGGACCGCAGATGTATGTCTTTAAGGGTCTGGAGTGGGTACTCTCGGGTGACTCCTCTCTGTCGTAAAAGATCTCCCCACCGTGCTTCGACAACGGCCATTATTTTGGCCTGCACGTCTTCAGGGTCGGCATTTTCCTGGAGAAAAAGGTAGGAATAGGCTTGAAAATAATAGGGTTCATCCAAGAAGGATTGCCTCCGCTGCCGGTCCTGCTGCTGCTCGTTTTGCCTAGCCCTAAAAGTGAGTGTGGACAGGAGCATATCAAAATGATAGTGTGAATTTTTCGGGATGTCTTCTATCACGCCTGTTATTTTCACCTCAAGGGGATTTTCGTTCGGTGTGTGCAGTGTTTCACCGAGTACATCCGTTCGTCCAAAAATCCTTATGGCTGTGCTTTTGGGCAAGACCAAAGAGTAGGGCTGCCGAAGGGCGGTATCGGGATTTCCCTCTATGAAGTCATGGGAAAAGATGGAAAAAAAGTCCTCGTCCGCACTATGCCATGTCGGAAATTCATGAATGTTTTCACCATGCTGAAGCCTCATATTTCCGAACTCATAAAGCCTGCAATAGAGTTCGATCTCGGGGATGGATTCGGCTGCGGCCGGAGCTAGGGCTGAGGGTGATATGGCAAAATTTCGGGTGGTTCCCCCAATGGTGCTGTATGACAGGATCCTGTAAATTCTATCTCCGTTTTTGTGGAACCGGTCAAAGCTTAACTCATCTGACACGTACAGCAGGATTAAAAGACAACAGGCCATGCCGATGGCCAGTCCGGAAATATTGATGAGAGAAAATCCTTTTTGTCTTTTCAAGTTTCTAAAGGCGATTTTTAGATAATTTTTAAACATTTCCATACTCCAATAAAGATAATCCCATAAAAACAGAGGCAAAGCCTTTATGACCTGAGACCAGTACCATCTTCGCGCCTTGCTCCGGCCTTCAAGCTCGACAATCCTCTTATAGATTTCTTCATAGTCTCCCGTTCCCACCTTGCTGACATAATCCGGCAACGCATTCTTCAGCAGCCACTGGCCGAGTCTGGGAGGACTGTTTTTCTTTGATGTCATCGTATTCAATCAGTGCCGACTTGGGTAAGTCCTTCCCACATAGCTTTTTCGATCTTTTTGATCGCCTCGAGGGATTTCAAACCCTTAGGGGTCAGCCAGTAAAATCTTTTACTTTTCCCCCCCCGCTCTGCAGTGGGTTGACCAAGATGGGATCCCACATACCCATTCTTTTCAAGCCTGTAAAGCGGAATGTAAATCCCTCCCATGGTCCATTTTTTTTGTGTGATCCGCTGGATCTCGTCAAAAATGGGCACACAGTAGGCGTTGTCTTTGAGCCTAAGAATGGACAGAAGGATCATTTCTTCCGCTCGTGTTAAAAGCTTCATTTTTAATCCTTATAGTTTTCCTTTAATTTTAAGGAATATTGATGCGTTTGTCAACAAGATTTTCCTAAAAATTAAAGGAATAAAACAAATGAAGCGTTAGTTGATTTTCCGCCCCTTCATACTAAAATCTCGCTGATAGAGCATCAGTCCATTCACACGGCCGGTTTCATCACGGGTGAATCGAATACGAATGAGGGGATCGGTGGAAAAAAACATGCTCGGATTTTCAACATAAAACTTGGTCGGAGCCTGTCCCGTAGGCTGGATAACAAGATAATAATCTTCAAACTTTACATCCAGGATGTATTCAGGATTGATCTCGTAACGCCCGACATACTGCTTATATATGGACGGATCAAGCCGGTAGAGTGTCTTGACCTCCTGCTGAAAATGGGGCCATTCATAAACGGCGGACACCCCACGCAAGATTTCATCAATAAGATAAGAGCCATTATCGCTGTTGGTCATAATAACAACTCCCTGCCTCCGGACGGGATAAGCCACCAAAACACATTCAAAACCATGGTTTCGCCCGCGGATGGTGAAATAAAGATCGTCCCCTTCATCCTCTACCTTGAAAGCCAAACCTCTGTTGCCCACATGAGGAGTTAGCATGGCCCGAGCCGCCTCGGGAGAAATGACATGGTCGGATTCTCCCAGAGCCGTCTTCATAATGTCGATGACAAACACAGCCATATCATTTGGTGTCGACCATAGCCCGGCAGCCGCCAATTCCGGATAACGGTTGTACCCCCCTTTAACAGGTTCTCCGTCGCGAAGATGCCCCACAGCCGCATTTCCAGCCAATGCTTCGGGAAGGACAGCACTGAAGGCGCTTCTTTTCATGGCCAAGGGCTTCAAAACAGATTCAGAGGCCGCATCGGCAAACGGTTTATCAAGGACATCCTCCAGCAATCTTTGAAGGAGAAAAAAACCAAGTTCGGAAATACGAACCTCGGAACCTGGGGAATAAACGATCCTCAAGCAAGGGGAATTGGCAGGTTTTAGTCCTTCAAGGATTTGTTCCGAAGAAGGGATCTCCTCATCCGGAGAATAACCGTTGAAGGTCCACTCCACCAGTCCAGCAGTATGGGTTAACAGGTCAAATAATGTCACCTCCCTTTGGTTGATGTTATCGCCTTCCCACAGTTTCCAGGATCTCAACAGCCTGTTCACACCGGTATTCAACTGGAATTTTCCCGTTCGGACATAATGAAGCGCCGTTTGTCCCGCAACCGGTTGGCTGAGGGATGCTGCCTGGAAAACGGTTTCAGGAGTAATAGAATTATTCTCACCAGCCCTTCGAAAACCGTAACCCATGGTCCATTCCACGCGAAGCTTATCGATAACAGCCAGACTGACTCCCGGAACCCGGTAGTACTGCATTCTTTCCATAAGATTCATTTTTTCAGGCTGCATTCCCTTAAAAACAACAGCCTTAAGCAGCCCCTTCTCCGCGGCCTTCTGCCGGGAGCGGGCCAAGGACTGCTCCGTCTCACAACTCCATAAGAACATCATCAGCAGAAAAAAACCTAGAAAAATGAAAAATTGCCGCCTCTTATTTCGCTTTTTAATTCTCATGTCTCTCCGCTTTTCAAATCCCGGCCCTTTGACCTCTTTATTTCCATCACAACCGGGTAAATAACGCTTTTTTCTATATTTTAAGATAAACTTTTTCAAAAAATATGGCAAATGTAAAACATCTACAATTTTTCACGTCTTCCGGTATAAAAGCAATGTCAGCAGCTTCTTAAAATGGTCATGGAAAATGTTCCAGTATCATTTTTGCCGAAAACCAGCATTAAATGCTACTCAATATTGAAATTATGAGTTGCTGTCGGCCAAATTTATGAATAATGCAAGGGCAGCTGCTTTATTCAGGTTGAACCCTTTATCATTGCTGATTTTTGACTTCCACAATAGGCAGCAACACATAGGAAGGATATTCTTCGGAGTGATAAATACGCTGCTCGGCCTTTTGAAAGGCAGTCTCTATTTCATTATGGCCACCCGTATTAAGATTGCGGGAAAACATGGGGAACAAGGCCGATGATATTTCCACACGGATTCGGTGTCCCTTTTGAAAGGTTATTCCCGTCTGCCACATATTAATGTTATAGGAATAAACCTTGTTTTTTTCCAGCAGCCGCGGCTTCTTGAGGGATTCGCGGAACCGGGCTCGTACGGTTCCCCGGACAAGATGGAAAATTTTTCCGTCTTCATCTTCATCCATCAGGGTGACAAACCAGTCGGTATCAGGCGCCGAAGAGGCTGCATACAAAACGGCGGAAACAGGCCCGGCGATGGAAACAGGCTCTTCCAACGGCCGGGTCCGGAAAACCAGGATATCTTCCCGTTCATTGGTGACCTTGTTATGGAACGCCTCAACCTGTTTTTTAACCTCCTCGATATTGACTGTCTTGCTTTTTTCCTGTTCGGTCTCTTCCTCGCTTTTGTAATAATATTCGGGCCAGGGCGTCGGATCTCCCGGATCATAAATATACCTGTCGAAGTCTTTGCCCGAACGGGGAAGCTGAACAGCCAGTGTCCCGTCGCCGCACGAGGTGTTGGCTCCTTTTACGGAATTCAGATAAAACTCAGTGAAACGAGTCTCCGGTAAGGGGTAGGTATCTCCTTCCAGCCATACATTGGAAAACATGACAAAGTATTGCACCAATGGTTCTTCTAAAATATTGTTGTCGACGCCTTTAAGCCAGTAGTCGAACCAGCGCAGGTAAAGCTTCTGTAGGTCCGGAGCGGCCTGGCGACCGAAATCAAAGTCACCTATCGTAGAGGATGACTGGTCCGTATGGCCCCACGGTCCGATAATGAGCTTTATGTTGTGGTTCCGGGATTGCTTTAAAGCCATGTAGTTGAGCTTGCTTCCAATACCGTCGCCGTCGAACCAGCCGGATTGAAGAAAAACCGGAAGGTCCAGATCTTTGAGCTTCTCCATAAAATTCGCCTGCTCCCAGTACTCATCGTTTATGTTGTGATGGATCCATTTGCGCCAATAAATATTTTCCTTTCCCAGGATCTTTTTATCCAGATCGATAACAGGCAGGGATTTAAGAACTTTTTCATATTTGTGTTCATTAATCTGGGCCATAGTCTTCCCGGTCAGGTCACCGGTGGCTTCCGTTTCAAGGATCTCGGCCCACCAGATAGCCCCCAGGATAAAAAAGGAACCGTACTCATAAGGAATGTTATAGAACGGGTCCGGCGGTGCCACGTTGGGAATTATCGTTGTCAGGTGGGGCGGTTGGGCCACCGCCGCCCAGAGTTGGACCCAACCCACATAAGAGCCACCGATCATTCCCACTTTTCCGTTGGACCAATCCCGGGTACCCAGCCATTCTACGGTATCGTAACCATCCCTTGACTCATGGACAAAAGGTTCCCATGTCCCTTTCGAAGCGAACCGTCCCCTGCAGTCCTGTACGGCAACGACAAATCCGCGTCTGCCGAAATATTTTCCCGTCAGTTCGTTCATTTCTTTCATATAGGGTGTCCGGATGAGAATAACGGGTAATTTCCGGTCCATGATTTCCGGGAAATAAAGGTCCGTGGAGAGCTCCACGGAATCCCGCATGGGAATCAAAACCGTTTCCTTTCGAACATCATACTGCGGTTTGGAGAGAAGGGGATCTTCCTCACCAGCCACCATCAATTCCTCGGCTCCTTCCCTTATGTACACGGCATGCTGCACGGGTACATTCATCATCATGATTCGGTTGCTTGCATCGGCCCAGATCGTAAGTTCGATCCCCACTACCTTAACGTTAAAAAGACTGAAGGTCGTATCCTTGCCATTCAGAGTGCGGACTTCCTTTCCCTTGAACTCAAGTTCCGCTTCCTCAGTACGGGCCGGGATAAGGAATCTTGGTATCTTCTGAACACCGCCTTTATCCATATCATAAGCCCGAATCATGAATCCCTCGAAAACCGGACCATAGCTATCGTAAAGAATATGTCCATCCTTAAGAACGGTGCTGTAGGTCTCGTCCTTTTTTTCGAGATGGTACTCCGCCTTCCCCTCTAGACGCGTTATGGAAACCGTTTCTGTAGGCACCTTGATGGTCATCTTTTCCCAGATTCCTCCGGGTCCCGAAGTGATCTCCAACACATTTTCAGCCTTCTGGCCGGCCATGGACAAGGTAAATATGCGGGAATAATTTCCCTCATCAGTCAGCGTATAGTCGATCTCCCCGATAGCGCTTCCCTGGACGTAAATGAAAAAATGACCTTTCTCAGCAAATCCGCTGAGGGGAAAGGGTTTTATCTCCTTTTCCTCACCAATAACAAAGATGAATAATAAAAATAAAAGCATAAAAACGATGACGGCTTTGTGTCTCATGCTAGCACATCTCCTTTGCTCGATATTATGTTCACTATATTTTATACGAAAAAGTATTTTTGTTTATTCAATAGAATATTTTTAATGTTAACAGCTAAAGCAAACTTTTGTTGTCCATAAATCTGCCCGGGAGTGAGAAGAAAAAAGAAAAAACCGGACATATTTACCTTTCAGGCGAGTAGAGTTTAGCGAAGATGCATGGCGTTGATGGATTATACCGGTGTGTACGATATAATCCAATTCCTCCCGCACTTTTTCGCCTCGTAAAGGGCACGGTCTGCATACAGGATAAGCTGCGTAGGATTATTCTCAGATGACGGGACGAGCGTGGAAACCCCCAAGCTGACCGTCACCACATTTTTTACAGGCGAATTTCTAAAGGGAATATGCCGCTTGATCATGTTTTCCTTGATCTCTTGGGCAACATGAACAGCCCCTTCTTTATTTGTATTGAGAAGAATAACGGCAAATTCCTCCCCACCGTAACGGGCGATAAAATCTCCCGGCCGTTTTACGGTTTCTTTCAAAACACAGGCTAACTGGACCAAACAATCATCACCCGCCTGATGCCCATAGGTATCATTAAATAATTTGAAAAGGTCCACATCGATCATGATCAAAGAAAGAGGATCTTTCTCTCTTTGAGCTTTTTTCCATTCCAGGTCCATATATTTCTGAAATGTTCTTCTATTAGCGATTTTTGTTAAAGCATCTTCGCCGGCCAGTTTCTCTAATTCCTTATTGGCTTTCTGGAGCTGTTCCGTCTTCAACCGGACAAGTTCCTGCAATTTTTTTCTTTGAGCATAAACCTGTCGCGTCCGGAACTGGATCACCAAAAAAACCATCGCCCCCAACAATAAAACCGCTAATATCCTGAACCAGGCTGTGCTCCAAAAAGGCGGCAAAATTTCAACATGGATTGAAAGTCCCTTACGATTCCAAACTCCGTCATTATTCGATCCTATTACCCGGAAGATATAATCCCCCGGATTGAGATTGGTATAGGTAGCCCGGGGTTCCGCTTCACAGGCATGCCAGCTTGCTTCAAAACCTTCCATTTTGTACAAATACTGGTTGTTCTCCGGCGCATTGAAATCCAGGGCTGCAAACCTGAAAGAAATGAAATCATCCTTGTGGTGCAAACGAATGGATGAGATATGGTTCAGCGGACGGTCAAACCTGACGGCCCTGTCGAATTTCTTGAATTCAGTCAATACAACTGGAGGAATATAGAGGTTATCTTTTATTTCATCCGGATAGAAAAAAGTCAATCCGTTGATCCCCCCAAAAAACATTTCTCCGCTGTCATTTTTGAAGAATGACCCGGCGTTAAATTCATTGCTCTGGATTCCGTCGGCGATATCATAGTTGCGGAAGAACTCTGTCCCGATATGAAAACGGGATAAACCCCGGTTGGTACTGATCCAAAGATGCCCGCTGTCGTCTTCCAGCATTCCATAGATAAAATCATTGGGCAGACCGTCCTTGACCGTGTATCGGATAAAAATATTCCTTGTCCTATCGAACTTGTTGAGACCGCTGTCCGTTCCTACCCAAAAATTTCCCTTTGTATCTTCATAAATAACTCCGATTCCGTTGTCACTTATAGAAGCGGGATCATCAGGATTATACGTATAGTTATGGAAGGTTTTTTTTGCCCTGTTAAACACATTCAAGCCACCCAGGGTCCCTACCCAGAGATCTCCCCTGCTGTCTTCCATCAAGGAATATACGTTATCATTATTAAGGCTTGCGGAATTGCCTGGCTCATTCCTGTAGACAACACATTTATTCTTTTGAGGATCCAAGCAGTTCAAACCACCTCCTAGTGTTCCGATCCAGATCAAGCCGGAATGATCCTCAAAAATGACACGTATGTAATTGCTGCTTAGGCCCATGGGAATGGAGGAATCATGGCTAAAATTCTCCCATTTTCCTGTTTTTGAATCCCGCTTGTCGACACCTCCTCCATCCGTCCCCACCCACAGATTTCCCTGGCTATCCTCACAGATAGCCCTGATCAAATTATGGCTGATGGAACGCAACGAATCCTCCTGCGCATAAAATCTCGTAATCTTCCCTCTCTTTCTGTCAATCCGGTTCAAACCATTTTCAGTTCCCACCCAAAAGATTCCTTTTTTATCCTGGTGAACGGCCCAAACAACATTATTGCTAAGGCTGTTATCATCGTAAGGACGTTTTCGAAAAACATGAAAATTTTTCCTCACCAAGCTCAACTTAGACAGTCCGTTATTGTTGGTTGCAATCCATAAAACTCCGGAACGGTCCTCAAAAATGTCGTTAATACTGTTGTCACTGATGCTCTCAGGATCCACAGGATCATTCACATACCGCGTAAAAATCCTATTCTTGCTGTCCCACCGATTGAGACCCCCTCTCTCCGTTCCAACCCATATGCTTCCCTTCGAATCCTGAAAAAGAGATTTGATATTATTATCCGAAAGGCTGTTCGGTTTGTCCGACTGGTGTTTAAAATGTTCAAACTCCCCGCTCCCTCTGTTTAACCTGTCAAGACCGTCCGATGTTCCGACCCATAGATTTCCTTCTTTATCCAGCATAAGCGCTCCGACTTCGTCATGGGAAAGGCTGCCGGCGATGGCCGGATCATGAACAAACTTGTCCACTTTACCGTTTTTTGCATCTTTTTTGAACAGCCCGGCCGTTGTTCCCATCCATAAGGTTCCCTGACTTTCTTCGACAACAGCATTCACATGAATTTGTGCATCATAAGGAGAAAAATCCACGAGTCGGAACTCTTCACTTTTTTGATCAAATGTGTATAATCCTCCACCATCTGTACCGATCAAGAGAAAGCCCTTTCCGCTCTGTAAAATCACATTAACGAAGTTGTTCCCTAAACTCGTAGAAACAGCGGGATCATGTTCAAAATGAGCAAAAGTCTCCATGTCGGGATTTAATCTGTTGAGCCCTCCTCCTTCTGTTCCGATCCATAAAGTTCCTGATTTATCAACACAGAGTGATAGGATATTGTTATCGGAAAGCGAATGAGGATCATTGATCATCCTCCGGAAAATAGTGAATTTCGTCCCGTCATACTTGTTCAATCCATCCAGGGTACCAAACCATAAAAAACCGCCCATATCCTGAACAACACAAAAAACCTGGCTTTGCGATAAACCTTCGCGCAAGGAAAGCCGTTTGAACTGCGCCTCTGCTTTGGCAGGCGTAAAAAGCAAAATGGCATATAGGAAAAAAGGAAGGCAAAAATGGAGAAAAAAGGGACCGGATTTTCTCATTCGACCAGCGACATTCTATTATTCATTCCAAAAAAACGAAACAATTCAAGACTAAAAAAACTCCCTAACGGATAAAAATCCTTTTTGGCAGGTGGTTTTTTCTTATGGCATTTATTCGCCGTAAAAGAACACTAACGCAGCTAGCTTAAATATCATAGCATATTCATTGAATAATCGTAAAACAAAAATGCCATTGAAATTCCCCAAATTTTTAAAGATTTCTTAGAAACATTAAACATTGACAACCCCCTTTGGGGGACTATAATTCAACATAATATAGGGAAGCCCGCATGTATTCCCTCTAAGGAGAAAAACATGAAAAAAAAGCGAACGGCGATTTTTCTTTCTTTATGTTTAGTGTCTCTTTTTATTTTCGCGGAAGAGGAAGAACCATTCAACGGTTTGTATCTCAACCTGGGAAATCTTTACAAGCTCTCACACGCCAAATCCCGCTCGATCAGCCCGGAAAACTTTTCAGGTAAAAAAGGAAAAGGCGGTAAGTCCGTCGACGGACTCGCCCAAGAAGCCGCCCGTGACTTGGGCCAAGGCTGGAAGGTATCCCCTTATATCCACATCGAATCCGGAAAGACGACCACTCTGGCCGAGATTGAAGGACCGGGAGCTATCCAACAGATCTGGATGACTCCCTCCGGAAACTGGCGTTTTTCCATCCTCCGCTTCTACTGGGACGGTGAAGAGGAGCCTTCGGTCGAAGTTCCCGTCGGAGACTTTTTCGCCTGCGGCTGGGGCAAATACGCTCAGGTCTCATCCCTGGCTGTCTGCGTTAATCCCGGAAGCGGCCTCAACTGCTACTGGGTCATGCCCTTTCGCAAATCCTGCCGGATCACCATGGAAAACCTGAATGACAAAAATTTGACCCTCTATTACCAAATCAATTACACCCTGACCGAAATTCCAAAGGATGCCGCATATTTCCATGCCCAATTCCGCCGGGCAAATCCGCTTCCCTATAAGTCGGTGTATACAATCGTCGACGGCATTCGAGGTTGGGGCCATTACGTCGGCACCTATATGTGCTGGGGCTCAAATAATACCGGCTGGTGGGGAGAAGGTGAGATCAAATTTTTCATCGACGGTGATACAGATTTTCCGACCATCTGCGGAACCGGAACAGAAGACTATTTCTGCGGCTCATACTGTTTTACCTCGGGCGGGGAATATAGTGAATTTACCACTCCCTATGCCGGCATGCCACAGGTTATCAAACCTGACGGAATGTGGCAGTCCCAACAACGCTTCGGGCTTTACCGGTGGCATATTATGGACCCGGTCCGTTTCGAAAAAGAACTAAAAGTAACAATTCAGGCTTTGGGCTGGAGGTCGGGCGGAAGATATTTACCTCTTCAAGACGATCTGTCTTCCGTAGCTATCTGGTACCAGCAGGAACCCCACGCCCCTTTTCCGAAACTGCCGGGGAGGGATATGCTTGAGATCATCTGACCCGTGTTATTCATAAATTTGGCCGGGAACTTATTATTTTTTTTATTTTAAAACCGACCAAATTTACCTTCCAGGCGAGCCGATCTTTTCGCATCTGCTTCGTTGCGATGGACTCGCGGTGAACAAGCACAGCTTCGTCCATCGACGCCTCCCATCTTCGGCAACCTCGACTCGTGAATAACACAGGTTCAACTGTGTTATTTAAAAATTTGACCAACAGCAAGCTTGGCTCGTGAACAGCAAAAATACAACTTCACTATTCATAAAAAATGCCGATTGTGTAAATAGTTCAGGCTTGGCTGAACTATTTACGCTTTAGGTCAAAAATGAGACGGCGGCCCCAGGCAAAGGCCACCGCCGACCCCAATATGTTTCCGGAAACAATTCCCCACCACAATCCGGAAAGGTCATATTTAAAAACAACAGCCATTAGATAGGCGATGGGAACGGTCAGGAAAATCGTCCTGATTAAGGTTACCGTTAATGAATACAGACCTTTCCCCGTTCCCTGGAACATGGACGAAGTAAGCATGCCAAAAGCTGTAAACGGATAAAAAAAGCACATCGTCCGCAAAAACACGGTGATGTCGGCCCTGATGCGGAGCCCTTCTTCGACCATGGTAAAAAGGGCCGCGATATAGGGCGCCAAAAAATATGTCAGGGCGGCGACACCCAGCTCGATAAAAAGCCCGATTCTGATGGCATACATGTAAGCCGTATTTAGCTTATGAATGTCCCGGCTTCCGTAAGCGGCACCTGTGGTTGATGTCACGGCTGTGGCCATCCCAATAAGGGGCAGAGTGGCAAAAGTGACCATCCGCCATCCGGTGGTAAAAACGGCAACCCCGTCCGTACCGGCAACCTTAACCGCAATAATGTTGATAAGGAAGACAGAAAAAGCCATGGATAATTGCTGGACGGATGACGGAATACCTACCCTGAAAATATCTTTGACAATCTCTTTTCGAAAGCGAAATCCGCGCAGATTGATAGACAGGTATGTATCATGCCGGACACAGATCCAGAAAAAAAGAATCCCGGAAGATATAAAAAGTGATATAAGTGTCGCCCAGGCAGCTCCCGCAACACCCAAATCCAAGACAAAAATAAAAACGGGATCGAGGCCGATATTCAAACCCGCCCCAAGCATCATAGCCAACATCGCTCTCTTGACATCCCCTTCCCCCCGAAGAAGAGCGCTTCCTATATTCCCAAAAAATATAACCAAAGTCCCGGCAAAAAGAATCCGGCCGTAGGCCGTAGCCGCCGGAGCGATCGGCCCCGCACCCATGGAAACGAATATCCGGGGGGCTGCCAGAAAAAAGGGAATCCCAACCAACACCGCTAATACAAACATCAAAACGATGGTATGTGAAGCGACACTGTCAACTCCGGGTTTATCTCCGGCTCCTATTCGCCGGGAAACGGCTGAACTTCCGCCAACCCCGAGGCCGACCGACAGGGCCATGATCATGAACATAAATGGAAAAAAGAAGCCGACGGCGGAAAGGGCATCCGGTCCCAGACCCGAAACCCAAAGGGCATCAACAAAATTATAGAGGGTCTGGGCGGACATGGCTACGATCATCGGAAGGGAAAGCTTGATGATGGCCTTTTTGGGGTTTCCGAGAAGAGTCTCCACTCCCTTTGTCGCGGGGAGATCGGGACTGTCGGAGGTCTGATTGTATGTTTTCATGAACCGGTTAGAGTACAAGAATCCCATCGATATTGTCAACTCATGGAATAAAACTTTGACAAGTCAAGGCAAAAGGATAAAATGGTTTCATGCCGATTGTTTTTCACTCTTTCTTATCGGCAACAAGAACACCTTTTTTCTGTTACTATTTTTACCATCGAGGCCGGCCTGTATCAGGCCAAAGGAGGAAATCATGTCCCTATTTATGAGAAAAAACTCTTTACTGCCGGGATTCCTGGTCACGACCGTTCTTTTCTTTTTTCTTATTTCAACAAGTGCCGTTGTTGAGGCCCAGGACATCACTCCGGAAATATACAAGGCTCTAACCTACCGTCATATCGGGCCTCCGGGAAACCGGACAGCCGCCGTCTGCGGCGTCCCCGGTGACCCGCTCACCTATTACATCGGCGCATCATCCGGCGGTATTTGGAAGTCCTCCGACGGAGGCACTCATTGGGAGCCCATTTTCGACGACCAGCCGGCCCAGTCCATAGGAGCCCTGGCTATCGCTTCGTCCGACCCGAATATCGTCTGGGCGGGAACGGGAGAAGCTTTTGTCCGCAGCAATATCTCCATCGGCAACGGCGTATACAAATCGACAGATGCCGGGCGGACTTGGACGCACATGGGACTGGAAAAAACCGGACGCATCGGACGCGTCGCCATCGACTCCCGCAATCCCGACATCGTCTATGTCGCTGCCATGGGACACTGCTACGGCCCCCAAAAGGAACGCGGTATTTTCCGAACCAAAGACGGTGGAAAGACTTGGGAACAGGTCCTATTCGTCGATGAGAACACCGGCTGCTTCGAGATCGCCATGGATCCCAACAATCCCCGGATTCTTTTTGCCGGAATGTGGCCCCTCATCATCCGCACCTGGGGCCGGGAAAGCGGCGGACCCAACGGAGGCATATGGCGATCAGCGGACGGGGGCGAAACATGGAAGCGACTCACGGGTGACGGACTTCCTTCGCCTCCTCTGGGAAAGATCGGCCTGGCCGTAGCGCCCAGCAATTCCGATGTCGTTTACGCTTTGATTGAAACAGGTCATCCCAACCGGGGTGTTCTCTGGCGGTCGAACGACGGAGGGACCACCTGGAAGCTCATGAGCTACAACCGTTTGCTCAACGAAAGGCCTCACTACGCTTCCCGGATTATGGTCAATCCGGCCGATGAAAACGAGGTCTACTTCGCGGCCAACAGCCAAAGCCGGACTTTTGACAGAGGCTATACCACGGAAACCGTTCCCTGGAGCGGGGACTGCCATGACATGTGGGCCGACCCCAAAATTCCGGACCGGATGATGATCTCCGATGACGGAGGAGTCATCATCACCCTCAACCGGGGAAAAACCTGGCAGCGTATCAATTTGCCCATCGCTCAGATGTACCACGTCGCTGTAGACAACCAGATTCCCTATTACGTATACGGCGGACGGCAGGATGGTTCGGCTTACAAGGGCCCGAGTGTCGGTCACGGACGAGGCGGCTGGTCTCCCGTTCGAACCCTTTGGGAAGCTACAGCAGGCGGAGAATGCGGATATATCATCCCCGACCCTGTTGATCATCATATCGTCTGGGGAGGAAGTTATAACGCCCAACTGGAGCGGGCCGACTACCGGACCGGCCATATCAATACCGTCCATATTTGGCCGGAATCCATCTATGGCTCCCACGGAGCCGCCGCCAAATACCGGTTCAACTGGACGTTCCCCATCACTATCTCTCCCCATGACCACAACCGGGTTTACGCCGGAAGCCAGCACGTCCACATGACCACCGACGGGGGCCGCAGCTGGCAGGTTATAAGCCCCGACTTGACCACTAACGACCCGGAGAAATTGGGACCCTCTGGGGGAATGACTCTCGACAACCTGGCCGTCGAATTCGGATGCGTGGTTTTCGCCATCGCCGAATCCCCATTGGAAGAAGGAACCATTTGGGCGGGAAGCAACGACGGCCTGGTTCACCTCACACGGGATGGGGGCAAAACATGGAACAACGTTACTAAAAATATTCCGAACCTCCCTGAATGGGGAACCGTGAGCAATATCGAACCCTCACGTCACGATGCCGGAACGGCCTACATCACCGTCGACTTCCACCAGATGAACGACCGTAACCCTTATGTCTACAAAACTCCGGACTACGGTCAAACATGGAAATCTCTGAGCACGGGCATTCCCAAAAGCGTTTTCAGCTACTGCCACTGGATCCACGAAGATCCTGTTCGAAAAGGGCTTCTTTATCTGGGCACGGAAAACGCACTATTGATTTCCTTCAATGACGGAAAAACATGGCTTTCGCTGCAAAATAACCTTCCCCACGCTCCGGTCCATCATATGGTCGTTCAGGAACATTTTAACGACCTGGTGGTCGGCACCTACGGACGAGGATTCTGGATTATGGACGATATCACACCGCTTCAGCAGCTGACCGAAAAGGTCCTGCAGTCCGATATCCACTTCTTCAAACCGCGGCCTGTTTTCCGGCTGCACAGCATCGCCGGAGGTCCCAGCATCTATCCCGAAGCCACTATCAACTACTATCTCAAACATATCCCCGGCGGATTGATTCAGGCGGAAATATATGATCCCGAAGGCCGGCTGGCAACCACTCTCCGCGTTACAAGGAACAAAGGAATCAACCGTATAACCTGGAATCTCAGATACGACGGAGCCGAACAGGCAAGGTTACGGACAAAACCACCCGGTAATCCCCATGTTGTCGAAGAAAAACGCTTTCACCATCTCTGGGAAAATCAGGGTTGGTATCCCATTCTCAGCTGGGGAACTTACGGCGGATTCCGGGGTTTTCTCGCCGCGCCCGGAACTTACACTGTTAGATTGACCGTGGGCGGGCGTACCTTTACCCAGAATCTGGAAATCAAAAAAGACCCGCACTCGGCAGGCACTCTCTCCGACATCCAAAAGCTGGTGGCCATGCAGCTGGAAGTACGGGAAGACCTGACGTCGGTAACACGTATGATCAACCGCATCGAGTGGATGCGCAGACAGCTTCACGAACTCAAAAGTCTGTTACCGTCGGAAACGGACCTTGCGGAAGCCCTTTCGGCCATCGACAAGATGGAAGAAAAACTTTGCAGTGTTGAAGATGAGCTTTTCCAGCCCATTCTGGCTGAGGGAGATTCCAAATCCTTCCGCCGCCCCAACAAACTTTACGGCAAGCTCAGTGTTTTAGCCGGAGATCTCAATACCAGCGTTGATTTTGCTCCCAATAAGCAGCAGCAAGAGGTCCATGCTGTTCTCAAAGAACGACTGGCTCATCAGATGGCCCGTTTTGAAAAACTTCTACAGACCGACCTTCCGGAATTCAACAAGTTTCTTGCCGACAACAACATTGCCGGCCTGATCGACCCGAACATCAAATGATAAACAAGAAGCATAAAATACAATTTTGAGATGATCATATTGGGTAAGTTTTCCCGCTCGCCTTTACCTTGACTTTTATCGAACAACCGGGTTAATGTGTTTAATCCATACGATTCATGAATCGATAAAGAATGCAGGTTAAACTGAAAATAAGGAGCAAATTTGCCGGCAGATACATTCGAAAAAAAAGCTGACGTCAACTCGAAAAAACCAGCCACGGAACTGGCACGCGACATGGGACTGATGCATATCACCATGATCGGTGTCGGAGCCATGATCGGTGCCGGCATATTCGTCTTAACAGGTTTGGCCGCCGGAGTAGCCGGGCCGGCGCTCATTTTGGTTTTCGCCCTTAACGGATTGGTCACCTCTTTGACGGCCATGTCTTATGCCGAGTTGGGCTCCTGTTTTCCGGAGGCAGGAGGAGGATACCTTTGGGTTAAGCAGGCCCTTCCCCAGCCCAACGGATTCCTCTCCGGCTGGATCAGCTGGTTCGCCCATGCCGTGGCCTGTAGTCTTTACGCCGTCGCCTTCGGAACTTTCGCCGTCGATCTTCTGCATTTGGCAGGTGTTGACATCAAGCGACTTCTGTCGAGCTTCTCCACCTCAGAACCTTACAATCTGGCCGCAAAAATCATCGCCGTAGTTATCACGATCCTTTTTGTCTTTATCAATTACCGGGGCGCCAAGGAAACCGGACAGGCCGAAAGCCTGATTACCATCCTCAAGATCATTGTCATCGCCCTTTTTATCGGATTCGGGTGTTTTGCTATCTTTTCCGGAAAAACACCGGAACCCTGGCCCCAGCATTTTAAGGGATTTTTCCAGA
This sequence comes from Candidatus Aminicenantota bacterium, assembly GCA_016927475.1. Taxonomy (GTDB): domain Bacteria; phylum Acidobacteriota; class Aminicenantia; order Aminicenantales; family Aminicenantaceae; genus JAFGMO01. The sequence continues at coordinate 23,149 of JAFGMO010000012.1, read as the reverse complement.
AAGGCCCCTTTGGGATTATCATGGCCATGGGATTAACCTTTATCGCCTTCGAAGGATACGAGATCATCGCCCAATGCGGGGAAGAGGTGAAAAATCCCAAAAAAAACATACCACGATCCATCTTTCTTTCGCTCATTATCGTCGTTCCCATCTATATCCTGGTCGCCTTTGTAGCCTTGGGAGCGGTTGCCCCCGAAGGAGACCAGCAAACCTGGCAGTACCTGGGTGAGAAGGGCGAACTGGCCATGATCGAAGCCGCCGAACATTTCATGTTAGGGAAACTCGGGCGGGTTATCTTTCTTATCGGCGGTCTTTTTTCCACCATGTCAGCCCTCAACGCCACAGTTTATTCCTCCTCCCGCGTGAGCTTCGCCATGGGCCGGGACCACAACCTGCCCGGTCTTTTTGCCCGGATCCACTCAAAAAAAAGAACTCCCCATATGGCGGTTTTCATTTCCGGAGGGTTGATCATTTTTATGGCTGTTGTCCTTCCCATCGAAGATATCGCCAGCGCAACGGATGCCATGTTCCTGCTTTTATTCATTTTCGTTAACCTGGCCGTCGTCAATCTCCGGAAAAACAGGCCTGACCTCGACCGTGGATTTAAGGTCCCCCTTTTCCCCTTTGTCCCTATCATCGCCACCGTGTTGAACCTTTTCCTGGCCATCTTTCTCTTTTTCTACAGGCCGCTCGGCGTTTGGGTTTGCATCGGATATCTTGGACTGGGAGTCTTTATTTATTATATCTACTCCAGACGAAAGGAATTTACAGCCAAGGCCGAACCCATCGTACATGATGAGCGGCCCGTCTTCGAAACCCGGCCTTGCGATTTTCACATCCTTGTACCCGTCGCCAATGAAAAAACCGTCGAACAGCTTCAGCTTTTTGCCTTGCGAATGGCCAAGGTATATAACGCCGACATCACGGCTCTTAATGTCATCAAGGTCCCCCCCCAACTTCCTCCAAGCGAAGGACGTAAATATCTTGACAGTTCCCGGAACCTGCTGACAAAGGCGATAGCTGTCGCTGAAAAAGAATCGGTTCCCGTTTTTTCTTTGGTCAAGCTGACCCACAACATTCCCAAAGCCATCATCGAAACCTGTGAAGAACGGAAAATAGATCTGATGATCCTCGGCTGGGAGGGAGAACGGCCAGCCCACAACAGGGTTTTCGGCACCATTACTGATGAAATCATCCTCAACACTGTCTGCGACATCGCCCTGGTCTGCCGTGCCCCTGACCAGGACCAGGATATATCACGCATCCTGATTCCGGTCAGCACCATAAAATACGCCATCCTGTCTCTTAGAATGGCTGAGGCCCTGCTTCCTGAAAATAAAACTCCGATCGTTCTTTTTCACGCCACAACAAGGGACGACATTGAAAACATCAGCCGTCATTACAAGGAAGAGCTTAGAAAATGGAAGGAAGACATCGATCCGTCCCGTTATCAGATTGTGATTAAAAAAACAAATGATATCCTTAAAGCCATACTATCGGAGACACAACATCATGACCTGATCATCATGGGGGCTCCTGAAGAAGGTCTGGTCAGGCGGGCTGTGTTCGGTGACATGCCCGAAAAAATCACCAAAGAAACCTCTGTTCCCATTATCCTGACCAAGAAGTATACGGGCCACATAAAGTCCTGGTTCCAGAAGTTTTTCGGCAGCCGCAAAACCATGCTGGAATAAGAAAAGAAGCCATTCTCACTTCTCTTTACTCAACCTATTTTTTCTCCGGTGTGATTCTGAAGGCCGGCGGGTTTTGTCCGTGCAGGTGCTCGACGAAATAATCCCAACGTTTACGGGTGAAATAATCACCGGCAACACCCCTATAACCGTGGTGGCTGTCAGGAAGAATGAGCAGGTCGAAATCCTTGTTGTTCCGGACGAGAGCATCGACAAGCCGCAGTGTGGATGCGGGGTTGACATTTTCATCCATTCCGCCGTGAACCAGCAGGAGTTTTCCCTGAAGTTTTCCGGCATGGGTAATATTGGATTGTTGCTTATAATAGTCCCCCACCGGCCAGCCCATATACTGCTCGGGCCACCAGGCTTTAGCCATCCGGTGGTCATGGTTCCCGGATGAAGAGACTCCCACTTTGAAAAATTCCGGCCACTGCAGGAGTGCACGGACGGTATCGTACCCACCGGCCGAATGACCATAGATCCCCACCCGGTTTGCATCTATATAAGAAAACCGCCTTGCCAATTCTTTGATGGCCGGAATGTGGTCCGTACAGCCGCCCCCTAAATTTTTGTAAGAAAAATCATGAAATTTTTTTGATCGCCTGGCCGTACCCCGTCCATCGATGGAAACAACAATGAACTGCAGTTCAGCCAGAGGAAGAGCAGAATTCAGAAGGGCCCGGCCAAACGTCTTTGGGGTATTGACGGCCTGCGGACCGGTGTAACACTGGTCGATCACGGGATATTTTTTCATGGGATCAAAATGTGACGGCTTCCAGATAAGACCATGAATATCCGTTTCGCCGTCGGCGGCTTTCACGATAAAAGGTTCAGGATAAGTCCAGCCCATGGTCATTATTTCCGACACATCGGCCCGCTCCAAGTTCATCACAACGGAGCCGTTTTCCATATTCCGCAGGACGGATCTAGTCGGCATGCCCACACGGGAAATATTATCAACAAAAAGTGTTTTATCCGGAGATTCAAAGATCTCGTGATAACCTTCCTCTGGAGTTAATGCCTGGAATCCCGAGCCGTCCAGTCCGATACGATAGAGATGAACCCAGTAAGGATCCTGCCCCTGCTCCCTGCCCACAGCCGTAAAAGTGACCTTTTGGGTTTCTTCATCAATATGAACGATATCCAAAACAACGAACCGTCCTTTTGTCACCTGGTTGACAAGCTGACCCGTTGGCCCATTAAAAAGATAGATATGATTCCAGCCGTCCCTTTCCGAGGTCAACAGAATTTTTTCACCTTTTCCCAGAACTTCATACCGGCAAAGGGCTGTTTCAACGGAAGTTTCGCTCATATCTTTGGCGCAAACCCTCATCACCCCTGTTTGAGCATCGATCTCGCAAATCTCAACTATTTTATATCCCCGGGTAAATTTTTGAGCAAAAATTTTATTCCCTTCCTCTAACCAATCTACCCGCAAATCAAGAAAATGAGGAATGGGGTCGGTATCGATCTTTATTTCCTCATGAGTTCCGACATCAAAAATGACGGGAATAATGAGGGCCGTATTCCGGTCACCCGGCGATGCTCTGTAGTATGAAAAAAGCTCAGACCTATCGCCATCATTGACCGGATTTAAAAGATACATCTTTCTGGCCTGTCTGAGGTCCAGAATATGTGTGTAGATCTTCTTTGAGTCCGGAGACCACTTGACGGATATATTCACCGGACATTTTCCGTTTTCATCCTTGATAAGGTCCCCCCATCCCAGATCCGTTCCATATTCAAAAAACCGACGGCCGCTCCGGCTGAGCTGAATCTCCCGGCCGTCTTCTTTACTTCGGATAAAAAGGTTGTTTGATTTGACAAAGGCAGTCCATTTTCCATCAGGAGAATCTTTTTCCTCTTTTTTTTCCTCTTCCTCTTCCCGTTCAGTCAGTTCATATGTTTCTAAATCCAGCAGCCAATTTTTTTCCTCCGTTTTGAAAACAATCGATTTTTCTTCAATAAACTCTATCGAATCAAAAGGAAGATCACCCGGTTTGAAATCCTTACCTGTTTTTTCGGATAACAAACGGGCCAAAGCCTCATGGTCAAAAGCATCCCTGCGGGTTCTCATCTGAGGATCGACCCGGACAAACTTTTTTCCTTCTCTCGTATTGACCCTGTACCAAAAAGACGGTCCTTTTTTAATCCAGTGAGGTTGAACGTTCAAACAGAAGATCTTTTTTTCAATATTGCGGCGAAGGAATTTTTCAGCTCTTTGATAATCCTCACCCGTAACGGTTATCTTTTCCCCATCCGATAATGCTCCTAAAAAAACAGACAAAAAAACCAAAGCCAGAAAAAAAGAGAACAATTTTTTCATATCCCGTCGCCTCCGTGTATGGTGGATATGGAAATTCTACAGATTAAGGATTTTTTTTACAATCCTTAAAAGGATAAAAGAACTTTCCGAAAAAAAACATGGAAAGTATAAACGGCAGGTATGGATTTTTTTTGAGCCTGTGTTTAGTCTGATGAATCCGCTGTTCCCTTCGGGGATTCAGGCTCTGAAGGTTCCGGCCCCAATTCTTGTTCAAAAGGTTCCGGACCCGATTCTTGTTCAAAAGGTTCCGGCCCCGATTCTTCATCTATCGCTTCTGGCTCCGATTCTTTATCTAAGGGTTCCGGCTCCTGCTCAAAAGGTTCCTGCTCCAATTCCTTATCTAGCAGTTCCATCTCCGACTCCTGTTCTAAAGGTTCCGGTCCCTTATCAAGCGGTTCTACCTCCGGCTCCTGTTCTAAAGGTTCCTGTTCCTTATCAAGCGGTTCCTTCTCCGGCATTTCAACTTCCGACATTTCCGCTTTTGTCTCTTCGGGTGTCACATCCACTATCGGCACCATTTTTGATTTCTGCTTGCTTAGAGGAAACTGATATTTCTTTTCTTTAAAAAGCTTCAAGCAAGCGTCTACCGCGTCACTGTCATAAAGTTCGCCCTTGTTTCTTGTGATCTCCTCCAGGGCCTTCTCGATGCTCGAGGCCGGCCGGAAAGATCGAGGCGAAGCCATTGCTTCCACCACATCCGCCACCGCCAGAATACGTGCCTCCGGTAGAATCTCTCCTCCCTGAATACCCATCGGGTACCCGGTCCCGTCTATTCTTTCATGGTGCTGAAGGATGATTTTGGCAATGGGGTAGGGGAATTCAATGGTCTTTAAAAGGTCGTACCCAATCTGAGGATGCATTTTAATCATGCTGAACTCAACATCGGCAAGGTCGCCCTCCTTTTTTAGGGTTTCCGGAGGAACCTGGATCAGTTTGCCGATATCATGAATACTGGCAGCCAGACGAATGCCTTCGATCCGGTCCTCAGACAACCCCATTTCTTCAGCGATGGCGCAAGCCAGGTGGCTGACCCTCTTTTGATGCCCGACGGTGTAAGGATCCTTCATTTCGGCCACGGACACCATAAGGTCGATGATATTCTCCAGGGCATCTTGGAGTTTGTGAACTTTATCCTGTTGGTTCTCTTCCTTTTTTTTCCTCTCTGTGATATCCCTCAGGATCCCGACGGCTGTCTTATCACCCAGGTCATCTATTCTCCTTATCGAAGCTTCTACGTACTTCTCATCTCCCTCCCGGGTGATAATCATAAATTCACTGCAGATCTTTTCTCCATTCTTTTGCTTGGCATCTCTTTTCTTATCGGGAATCAAAGAAATCCTCGGGTCGGGTATAAAGCTCTTAACATTAAAACCGTTGGTGCATATCTCTTCTTTGGAGTAGCCGGTCATTTTTTCAAAAGCCTTGTTGATGTAAAGAAAAGATTCGGGATTGACGACAAACATGGCATCCCCGGCATTTTCCACAATCATCCAAAACCGCTTTTCTTGCGAGTCAACGGGAAGATTCTGAAGATTTTCGAAATTGAGTTTCTTCTCAATATGCTGTTTAAAAAAAGCCAGTTCAATAGTTGTAAACAGGTCTTTTTCATCAATCTCATAAGGGACTGTCTGTGCAGACTCCTTCATGTTGGCCCACTCAAGGATTTTTTTGTCCGAAAGACCTGAAAGGTAGACAACCGGAATATTAAAACGGGAACGAATCACAGCAGCCAGAAGGGGACCCTCCATTTTCCCTCTCATCATGATATCCATGAGTACCAGGTCCGGACGCGTATCTTCGACTTTGCCGACCGTTTCATTCCCGGCATTGACGATTCCCACAACTTGATAACCGAGAGATTGAAGCTTTTCCTTTATTTCTTTAGCAATTTCCAGGTCATCTTCGACGATTAAGATCCTTTTTTCATTCATTTTACTCCCCCTTTATGTTTTTTCCCGAAGGGTGAGAATATCATCAAAAAATGGAAGCATCTTCTTTTTTCAAAATCCGGTGCCTTCCGCACAAACTCCTCCCTTCGAACAACACTCCATCCAATAGACTACTAAGATTTATAATATATGGTGCAAAACAAATACCGACAATCCCCTTAAGGGATGATTTCGCAGGTGAAATAGGGAGTGATTTCCCCACCCCTTATCTAACCCTAAAAGGGGACATGTTTTCCTTCGAGCACAAAATTTTTTAAGAAGATAAAAAAGAAATATCCCTTTTTCGCCTCAATTTTGTATACTGAGAAAAAAGAAAGGAAAGCCAACCATGATACATACCAAGATCGTCTGTACTATCGGCCCCTCCACTTCATCTCCAGCCGCTCTTCGTGAATTGATCCAAAAAGGAATGGATGTCGCCCGCTTGAATTTTTCTCATGGAACCCAGGTAGAGCACAAAGAAAAGATACGGCTCATTCGACAAGAATCAGAAAAACAAAACAAATCCGTCGCCGTTCTTCAGGACCTGGCCGGACCGAAAATCCGGGTTGGCGCTATCCCCGAACCGGGAATTTTTCTGGAAGCCGGGCAAACATTGGTACTCACGTCAAGCCGGCGGTGCAGCAAAAAAAATGTGGTTTCCGTGAATTTCCCCGGTTTGGTTTCGGTTGTCAAAAAAGACGATCCCATCCTGCTGGCTGACGGAACCATAGAATTAAAGGTAACAAACATCAAAGCCGACGAAATTGTTTGTCAGGTGATAACCGGCGATCTGCTTTCATCTCATAAAGGGGTTAACCTGCCAAGCCGCTCGCTCAACATTCCCCCCTTAACACAGAAAGACAAAAAAGACCTTCTTTTCGGCATAGAACAGGATGTGGACTATATCGCCCTCTCCTTTGTCCGCACTAAATACGACATTCAGGCTGCCAAAAAAATCCTAAAAAAACACGGAAAAAATATTCCCATCATCGCCAAGATAGAAAAGCATGAAGCGCTTGACAATACGGACGAAATCATCGAAGTCTCGGATGCCATCATGGTCGCCAGAGGCGATTTGGGGGTGGAAATTCCCCTGGAAAGAGTCCCCATCGTCCAAAAAGATCTCATCCGAAAGGCCAACGAGCGGGGAAAACCAGTCATAACCGCCACCCAGATGCTACGAACGATGGTCGAGTCACCCCGCCCTACCCGGGCCGAGGCCACGGATGTGGCCAACGCTGTTCTGGACGGAACGGATGCGGTTATGCTTTCGGAGGAGACAGCGGTCGGCCGTTATCCGGTTAAGGCAGTGGAGTTTATGCGCCGGATTATTCAAAACGCCGAAGAGTTTTTCCCTCATGGAAAATATCTTCAATGGATTCCTTCCCCTCATCGATCAGAAACCGTTGCCCACGCATCGTGCGTTATAGCGGCTCATCTGAAAGCGGCGGCGATTATCGCCCAGACCACTACCGGTCAGACAGCAGGTCAGATTTCTAGATTCCGTCCCAGGCAGCCCATCATCGCCCTTTCCCCACGACGGGAGACCATTCGCAGACTGGCCCTTGTCTGGGGCTGTGTTCCTTTTCTCGTCTCCGAATTTAAAGGGGCCGACCAAATGATCGAGAATACGGCCCGTTCCGCCCTAAAAACAGGGTTGGCCGCAAAGGGCGATATGGTGGTTATTACGTCCGGACATCCCGTCGGTATTCCCGGCTCCACCAACATGGTCCGGGTCAAACAACTTTAGCCGGAAAGATGATGCTCTAAATCTCCACCGCCGCAAGACAGCGATAAAAATCTCTTTTTGTCCGCAGCCCTTGCTAATCCCGCTTGACTTGAATCCGCTTGACGGCCTGTCCTCCAAAATGGGAATCGACCCGGAATTCCACCCAACCGGAAGAGCCGTCCATCTTGACCAAACAGCAAAAACAGCCATGTTCTTTTCCGCGAAGGCGGAACTCCGCTCCTTCGGCTGGAATCGGTTGGCTCCATTCCCGTGAGTTACTGGGATCCAATGTGACGGGATCTTCCCCTACCCCTACGGCCGTTACGTTGTTCGAGGTATTAACGAAAATTTTATCTTTGGGGGTGCGCTCGAGTTTGAGTCCGCGGTCGGAGATGGTAGGATAGACCCGCTGGTTGAGAACTTCAGCTTCCACCCATAAAAGATTGTCGGCGGCAGGCAAAACCCTAACCTCGCGAATTTCCACTTTGGGAAACTGGCTGACACAGTGAAGGACGAACAGGGCGTTACGCAGGGCCTCCGATTCAATATAGCGTGCGGGCGGAGTGCGCTGGATATGTTTACGGGGAGTACCGCCAATCCAGACCTCCCCCAAGTCGGGATGTTTTACTTTGCGAGGTATAATCCAGCCTTCTCCGGCAAGGTCGAAATCGATCCACTTCATCCGTTCCTCATCGGAAATCCGGCCGTCACCATCTTCATCAGCATAATCAACGGGTGATCCCCAGAGTTCGATCAGGTAGGAAAAAGCGCCCAGCATATAATAAGTAGCGGCATGAGCTTGGCCGCTCAGCCCGGCTATAACGGGACGGTAATTCTTTAGAATACGGGCGCCGTCCGTAACGATTGCTACCTGAGTATCCATGTCATTCTGGTATTCGTCATCCACCCGGCGGTCAAAAGCCTGGGCATACTTATTGGTCTTGCGCATTTCAGTCAGCATCTCTTCGGTCCTCCGGCGAAAACGTTCCTCCATCTCAGGGGACAACCTTCGTCGTGAAGGCGGCGGGGCCTGAAACATGATCAAGCGGCCGGTGTTGTGGTAGTGAAAACTGGCAAAGATATTTTTATGGGCCATTTGAAATTCAAAAACATTTCGGGTTTCAGGTTCGGACATTGGATAAGGATTACCCGATTCAAGATCCCATCCGTAGGGATAATTCCGGTTGGGGTCGGGGCCGCCGATGTCATCCTCGTTGATCGAGCCGTCTCCGTCGTTATCAAAACCCTCGGGGCCAATGTACCGGAAACGTCGTACTTCCTCCTTCATATCGGACACGGGAACAAACCGCCGCTTATCAGGTGAAAGCTTAAGATCCCCCCCGGGATCTTCCACATACATCATCGACAGCTCTCCATCCCCATCTACGTCCTCAGTCTGATCTTCATCATACAGGCCGTCTCCGTCGTTGTCCTCGGGGCGGTAGGTTTCCCGGGGATTATGGGGTGTGTTGGGAAATTCGACATAGGAAGCATTGGCATCTACGTTGAGTCCGGGCAGAATGTAAAAAGTATGGTTGTCGACCAGTGTTTTCACGTAGGGATCGTAATCGTAGCGTGTCAGGAGATACCAAGCCAGGTAGAGCGAGCAGGTGATACCATTGACCTCGTTTCCGTGGATGGCACCATCCACCCACATAGCGCTCTTGGTTTCCGTGGCGCCGGTGGACTTGGCCGTGATGGTAAGCAGATACTGGTCACGGCCCATACGGCTTTTCCCTATGCTCTGTATATCGGCCAGGTGAGGATATTTTTTCTGCAGGTTTTTCATGATTCCTGTCCACTCGCCGTAGTTATAATAGCGCTTCCAGGAAATGGGGAAGTCCAGTTCTCCATGATAGCCCCCAGGGCTTTTTTGAAGTTTTTTCTGGGCGAAGGCGGGAGCTGCGATCATCCCGGCCAGCAACAGCACCAGGAAGATAGAATTTTTTTCTTTGATACATCTAATGTTTTTCATCGTCCTCTCCCCTTTCACCGGATCCTGAGTTCTTTGGCCTGGGTTCCACCCTTTTGTGAGGTGACCACCACTTGAAGCATAGTATCTCCTTCAACAGCCACCAGCCATCTGACTTTACGCCGGGAACCGGTCTGAGGCCGGGATCGGGGCTGCTCTCTTTCTTTTAGTTCGTTGGGAATGGGTGCCTGGAAACGCATTCCCCGGTAGTACACCATCATCATACGCCGGCGCTCATTCTGCTGAGGGGACGGACCGCCCCTCTCTCTATAACCCGGAATTTTCAGGGTTCCTTCGAGGACACCCAATTCCTGAAACGGCCGTCCATGGAGAAAAGTGACCTTGCCGCGCTCTCCAATCAGCCAAACCACGTCCTCGCGGTTACCGGGAAGCCGGGCGCCCTGGGCAAGATGAGTAGCCAGCTTTCCCCGGTTTTCGATGTCAGCGGTCACCTCCACGATCTTGACACTGCCCTTGGAAGCGCCCCTTTTAACGGTAACTTGGTCGCCTTGATAGACAACAGAGGCTTCTCCGCCACCGGAGGCCGTGGTGAGAGTTCGGGCCCGGGCATCAGCAATCACTACCTCGGGCAGCAGTTTGGCACGGAAAAGTTCGAATCGCCAGTGCATGTCACAGACATTGAGAAGCGGCTTTCCCGGCAGCGCGTTATTGCCCCGGTATTGGGGAATCCAGCCTCCGATCTCGCCTTCACCCAGTTCGGGATGTTTGTACTTTTTCCAGGGCACAAACAGCCGGCCGCCGTATCTTTCATCCTGAATCTTAAGCAGGGACCGGGCTCGCTGAATTCGGCCGTTTTCTTCATTGCATTCAGGAAAATTTTCGATATCCTTCTCCGGGTTCCAGAGCTCGGTGGTAATGGAGTAAATACCAAGCTGTTTGTACATCCAATCAGTGGCCATACCGTAGCTGTAGCGTTGGTCCCGGTCCTCGTTATAGCTGACGCGCCACCCCCGGGGCAGAACGTAGCCACGTTCAGCTGCATATTTGTTTTTTGATGTTTTTTCCAGCTCTTCTTTGAAATCATTAATCTTCTCGGGAGAAATCCAGGCTTCAGGCACTTCTTCACCGATAATCTCGAGGTATTTTTTACCCATGATGAAATCGAACACGGCCACGTCTTTGGGATGCAGCTGGGGATGAGGGGCCGTCCCCATGGGCCGGAAGGTAAAGCCTCCGGAAGTATGGTAATACTGTCCCATAAGGATGTTTCTATGGGTGGTGAAAAACTCGGCAACGGCATGGGTTTCCGGAGCCGAGGTAGGATAATCACCCGAACCGCCGGCAAAGCCGTCGGGACGGAACCAGCCTTCGGGAAAATTGCGGTTGAGGTCGATACCGCTTTCAGGGTCCTCACCACGCTTGCCGTCACCATCATTGTCTCGGTCTTCATTGATAACGGAGTAGCGGGGCTTGTCGGTTTTTTCTCCCCTTCGAAGACGGATCATCAGCCGGGGATCCTGCTCATCCTTCACATATTGGCCCTCGGAATCGAGCCAGCGAAACCGGGTTATGTGGCCGTCTCCGTCAAGGTCATCCGGTCCATCTTCATTAACACGACCATCCCCGTCATCATCCCGGTTCATACTGTTTGCCCGCTGGGTAATCCCTTTTTCCACGCTGTTAAAAACACCATCGGGATTGATGACGGGACAAATATAAAAAACCTTTCCATCGACCATCTCCTTGATTTCCTCGTCTTTAACGTAGCCGGTCACAAGCTTGTCGATAATGTACAGGCATACTTCGGTGCCGGTGAACTCGTTACCGTGAGTGGAACCGCAAATCCAGTGTCCCGGCTTTCCCATATCGGACGTCATCGGTGGTACATTCTTGATCCCTTCTTTACGCGGAAATCGCAGCTCGACATAGCGGTCGATGGTGGTGCCTGTTTGGCGGTTGGTGACAACCAGCACATAAACCGGACGGCCCATGGTACTGCGGCCTATTTCCATAAGTTGGGTAATATCGGGATATGCTTTGGCCACAGCCTGGAGGTACTGGACCGTACCCGTATACCCATGGTAAGTGTCGAAGCTTATAGGAACCTTTTGAGCGGCGCCGGCGGATGTGCCCGGAAAAAGAAAGAAAAGAAAAAGAGCAAAAATTGCTCCGCCGAAGCTACGGACATTTTGTTTCATGAAGCCATTCCTCCTCATTTGCATTATTTGTACAAATAAAATATTTCACTAGAAATAATTTACCCTAAAATATGTCAAAAAAGCCATTTCTTTTTTCTCGGCCCTTCCGGGATTATTGAAAAAGGAACTTTCCTTGAACCTTATATTCGGCTACAATGCATAAAATATGAAATACCAGCAAAAACAATGATGAAAAAAGCGGCAGGATATGTTTCCCTCTGTCTCATTTGGGGGACAACCTGGATGGCGATAAAAATCGGGCTTCAGGATCTGACGCCTTTTTTTAGCCTCGGTATCCGCTATCTTCTCGCTTCCGTTTTTCTTGCAGGATATCTTTACTTAAAGGAAGGAAAACTTTCCTTCAGAATAAAACACTGGAAGCTGACGATCGCCATAACCCTTTTCAACTACATCCTTCCCTACTGCCTTGTCTACTGGGGAGAACAATATATTTATTCCGACCTGACATCAGTTATATTCTCCTCCCTGCCTCTTAACATATCTCTCCTAACCCTTTTTATTTTCCGGGAAGAAAGGTTTTCTGCAAAAGACGCTGTTGGGATTTTCATCGGATTCGCAGGGATATTCACCATATTTTCAGAACCACTCATCAAAAACAGCGGTTTTAACCTTCCGGGTATGATTTCGGTTTATCTGGCTTCCGTCTCAGCCGCCCTGGTTACCCTCATCATTCGAAAGTCCAAAGAGAAGTTCCACCCTATCAAGGTCAACCTGGTCCCCGTTATCACAACAGGAATCCTGATCACGGGAATCAGCCTGCTGCTTGAAGATGTCGGCCGAAGCCGCTTGACGGTTTCCGCTTTTTTCGCCGTCAGTTATTTGGCCATGTTCGGGACAGTGTTCGCTTTTGCCGTGTATTTCTGGTTGATTCGGCGGATCAAGCTCAGCCTGGTAGCTTCCATATCTTACATCACTCCCCTGGTGGCCATTTTCGCCGGATGGGTATTCTTAAAGGAAAACCTGTCTCTTTTTCAGATCATCGGAGCCTCGCTTGTGCTCAGCGGCGTTTTTTTGACCCTAAGAAAAGGGAAAAAGCCTCCGCCGACCCCGGTTCCCGAATAACCCTGAGTAGGAAACAGGCTCAGCTTTTCCGCTTGGCACGGCGCGCGCTGCGGGAACCGAGAATGCCTCCGTTGAGAAACAAACCGGCCCCGAGAACAAATCCGAAATTGTACCAGAAACCGCTGTTATGAACCTCGTAGATATTCACCGTTTTGGAAAAGATGGAAATGATAAAGGTAATGGGCGATATAAAACCCTGCCAGAGCCCCATAAAAAATCCGGCCACATGCCCATCTTTATCGGCAGTGTCTTCCATCGTGTTCCGCCCGGGAAGACAGGCGGATAGGGCCAGCACAAAAATCAAAAGCATCAAGCCGATGGCAAATTTTTTCATTTTCCCTCCTCATTCTCAAAATCTTCATTCTTTCTCATGGATTTATACATCCTTAAAGAAGATACAATCCCATTTTGGATTTTTTATTCTTCTCTTTTTGTAGGCCGCCCGTCATTTTTCGTCAAACCCAATTAACCTGTATAATGCAGGTTAAAAAAACCTTATCACCACAGGCTGTATCAAGTCAACTTGAAACAATATTTTCTATAGGTTAAGATAGCGGAAGTAAATGAAGGAGGGCCTTATGACAGCAATTCTTCTCAAGGGAAAAGAGATAAGAGAAGAAATTCTAGCGGAACTTAAAAGTGAAGTCGAACAGATCAAAAAGGAACATGGTATTGTTCCCGGCCTGGTGACGGTTCTGGTAGGAGAAGACCCGGCTTCCGTATCCTATGTCACTTCCAAAATACAGACCGCCCAAAACCTGGGGTTCAAAGAAGTCCAGGTCAATAAGCCGGAAACCATTACCGGAGAAGAGCTTTTGGAGCTTGTCCACGGTTACAACCGGGATGAAACGATCCACGGCATCCTAGTCCAGCTTCCCCTGCCCAAGCATATCGACGATAAAAAAATCATCAACGCCATCGACCCGGATAAGGATGTCGACGGATTTCATCCGGTGAACGTCGGCCGTCTTGTCATCGGTCCCTCAGAGGTCAAATTTCCCCCGGCGACACCGGCTGGAATCTTCGAAATGATCAGACGATCGGGAATCAAAACCGAAGGAGCGGAAGCCGTTGTCGTCGGGCGGTCCAACCTCGTCGGAAAGCCTATCGCTAACATGCTTCTGCAAAAAGCCGAAGGGGCAAACTGTACGGTGACAGTGGTTCATACCCGGACCAAGGACCTGGCTTTCCACTGCAAGCGGGCCGATATCCTTATCGTAGCCGCCGGAGTACCCCAACTGGTCAAACCGGAATGGATCAAACCGGGCGCCTGTGTCATCGATGTCGGTGTGAATCGTGTCGGCGAAAAAATCAGCGAAAAATCCGGGCGCAAAATCGCCATCCTCAAGGGAGATGTCGATTTTGATATGGCCAAAGAAATCGCCGGCTGGATCACACCCGTGCCCGGAGGTGTGGGCCCTATGACGATCACCATGCTCATGAAGAACACCGTCAACGCCCTTAAATACAAGCTGGGAATAATCTGATACGCATTATTTATAATGCGTGTCAGATGACGGCAATAAAAACACCATGGAAAAAAGCAAGGCGGCCATGGGTTTCAACCGGACCGTTATTATGGTGAAGAAAAGATGAACTGGCCTCCGTTCTTTCAAAAAATTCTGGGAAAAGGAACCGAAAGACAAGAGGCCGAAACGGCGGAACAAAAGGAATCCAGTCTCTTTCCCCAATTCTTCACGGAGTCTCCCCTTACTAACCCCGAGGACGAAGGACATTTTATTTATTCCATCGGCCACTCCAACAGAAGCCAGGAGGAATTCCTTCACCTTATAAAGGTCTACGGAATCCGGATACTTATCGACGTCCGCCGGTTTTCTTCTTCCCGTGCTTATCCTCATTTCAATAAAAAACATCTTAAGGCTGCCCTTTCTTCGTTGGGAATACGCTACATCTGGATGGGAAAGGAATTGGGCGGATACCGTGATAAATCCGAAGCACTGGGCGAAAAATCACCCAACACGGCCTGGAGAGCGGGAGGTTTCCGGATATACGCCGATTACATGATGAGAGAAAAATTTAAAAAATCCGCTCAAAAAATCATGCACCTGGCTTCAAAAGACCGGGTAGTTATGATGTGTGCTGAAAAACTCTACTGGAAATGCCACCGGCAGTTGATCGCTGATTATCTGACCACCCAAGGTTGTCGGGTATGGCACATCATCGAGGAAGAAAAGGATTCCATCCACGAGCTTACCGATATCGCCGTGGTTCGGAACGGGACTCTCATCTATCCCCAGAAGAAAGACAACGAACCGGAACTTCCTTTTCCTTAATCTTTTTCCTAAACTTTCACAAACAAACTTTCACAAACATATTGACAACAATTTTTCTCCGGTGATATATTTTCTCACAGAGGTCATAAGGAAAGTACGAGGCAAAAAAGTCTGATTTCGTATCAGATCAAAAAGGGGCATCAATCCAAATTTTAAGGGCAACAAAGTTTACAAGCATGGAGGCATGAATATGTGTGTCAGAAAAATTTTCTTAGGTATGTGTGTGGGCTTTGTTTTAGCGATGTTTTCGCTAGCCCAGGAAAACCAGTTTATATCCTACTCAGTGAACGGCAAAAAATTCCATTTGACCGATGTCAAACTCCAATCTTCAGGTGAAAACGGCTATTTTCATCTTGAGGGGATTAAAAAAGAAAGAGTCGATTTCGGCGCAGACCATTATCCCCGGTATAGGGATATGGAGGTTGGGATAACCGTAGAAGTATCTCCGGAAAACTCAATCGCTGGAACCCACACGGCTCATTCTTCAGATATTATGCCGGTATATGTCAATTGGTATGAAACCGTAAAAAGCCAAAATAAAACTGAGATCAAAGAAATCCTTGCCAGTATGGACAGCGGGTCCGAGGATATGTTGGAATTCACGGTCACATTCGAGAACACAGGTCCAATAGGAACAATAATCAAGGGAACCTTCACGGGCAAGCTTCTGGATGAAGAGGGAAATCCCTACACGATCTCGGATGGAAAATTCGTTATAAAACTTACGGAAATCGAATAATAACCACCAAGATCAATCAGTTTTTTACAAAATCACCCCTAAAATAACCTTTAAAGGTTATTGACTCAAAAAAAATTCCTTGAAAAAATTCAGGCGGGAGTATTCATGGGGAATACTTTTTTCCCATCCAAAAAAGCGTATTCATCTTTTGTGCAAGCCTGTACCACAATAAAAATCCCGAATAGCTGCCAACCGAGAATAAAAAAAGAAACCGCTTTTTTTGCTTTTTTTTTCGTCTTCTTCCTTCTTTTTATGCATGTCCCTTCGGCTGCCCAGAAGGGATCCATTCGTTTTCACCATTTAACCATTGAAGACGGGCTCTCCCAGAATTCCGTCTTTTGTATCCTTCAGGATAAAAAAGGTTTTTTGTGGTTTGGAACACAAGACGGACTCAATAAATATGACGGCTACGAGTTTACGGTTCTTACTCACGAATTATCGGATCCCAACAGCCTGAGCGATAGCTGGATAACGTGTCTTCTCGAAGACAACAAAGGAAATATTTGGGTGGGAACCAAGCAAGGATTGAACGTCATCGATCAAAAAACCTCAAACATCACCAGATTCTTCCATGATCCCCAAAATCCCCAAAGTCTAAGCCATAGTTATATCGAATGCCTTGCTGTAGACACAAAAAACAAAATATGGGTCGGAACCCAAAAGGGTTTGAATGGGTATGAACCAGGGCCGGGGACATTCCAGCATTTCGATAATGGTTCCAAACCCGCGAAAATCCTTAGGAACGGTTTTGTGAAATCCATATGCAGTGACCGGACAGGCAGGATTTGGGTTGGGGTGGATAATGAAGGAATCATACTGCTGGACCAACAGGGAATAATATCCCAATCTTTCCGGCATGATCCCCTGGTTTCCCAAAGCTTAAGCAACGATATAGTGAACTCGATATTCGAGGATATCAAAGGAAATATCTGGGTGGGGACGGAAACGGGCCTCGATATGTTTGAACCCGGATCAAATTCATTCATTCGTCTCAAAGAAAAAAACAGAGCGTTAGATGCAAATATGTCGGTCATCCATGCTGATAACCTCGGCAGAATCTGGGCCGGTTCCATGGGAAACGGACTTTACATTTTTGACCCCGAAAAAAACACAATTTTGGAATTCCATCAAGACCTCCACAGCCCGTACGGTTTAAGCGATTCATCCATCACATCCGTGTACAGAGATCGAACAGGTGCTTTATGGGTTGGAACGTACGGTTATGGACTAAATAACTGGAATCCAATTTTACAAAAATTCGAGACTTTCAGGCATGATCCCAATAATCCGTCAAGTCTTGGTGTGAGGAGCGTCCGTGCCATCCATGAAGACCGCCAAGGGATGCTCTGGGTGGGAGGATATGACGGCCTGGACAGAATTGACAGAAAAAAGGGAAAAACCATCCTGCGTTTGGATGAACCGGAAGTTACAGACATACTGAACAGCAGTATGATTTACGCTATCATCGAAGACCCGATTGATCCGGATCATATCCTTTGGATCGGGACCGAAGGTGGCGGATTGTGCCGGTATAACATCAAAACGAACACCTCCCGCAAATTTGAATCCGACCCTCTTGAACAACACGCTCTTCAAGGAGGATTTGTTTATGCGCTTTATGCCGATAAAAACGGCTCCATATGGGTCGGCACCGAAAAAGGATTAAACCGGCTGAACAACCATACTTATGAGTGGGAATTTTTTAGACATTCCCCTAAAAATCCTCAAAGCTTAAGCCATCAGCATGTCACGGCAATCACCAGAGACAACAAAGGAAATCTCTGGGTTGGGACGGACGCGGGGGGTCTCAATCTTTTTGATGAAAAAAAGAACATTTTTACTCACCTCAAGCATGACCCATCCGACAATACCAGCCTAAGCCACAACAGCATCCGGTGTATCATTGTAACCAAAACCGGGAGATTATGGATAGGAACAGTCGGCGGGCTGAATACATTCCATCCGGAGACCCTGTCATTTTCCTATTACACGACTGCTCAGGGCCTCCCCAACAATGTCATATACGGCATTCTGGAAGATGACAACGGTTCTCTCTGGATGAGCACCAATAAAGGTTTATCGCAGTTCAATCCCGCCAAAGAGGAATTCAAAAATTATGACTACACCGTCGGGCTCCAGGGCAATGAATTCAACAGGAATGCTTATTACAAAAGCCGGCAGGGAGAGTTATTTTTTGGAGGCATTAGCGGCCTCACGGCTTTATTCCCGGAAAACATCAAGGATAATCCTCATATTCCTCCCGTGGTAATAAATGATTTTCAGATTTTCAACAGATCCATCCCCATAGGGAAAAATAAAAATGGCCGGATGATCCTGGAAAAAAACATCCTCGAAACAAAAGAAATTTATCTCAGCTACAAAGACAAAATTTTCTCTTTCGAATTTACCGCACTGAATTACGTTTTCTCCGAAAAAAACCAATATGCCTATATGATGGAAGGCTTGGAGAAAGAATGGAACTATGTGGGAAACAGGCGGTTTGCCAGTTATGCCAATATGGCACCCGGAAAATATGTATTTCGCGTCAAAGGATGCAATAATGACGGTCTGTGGAATGAGGAGGGCACTTCCATAAAAATTTTCGTATCTCCCCCATTCTGGCAGACGCTTTGGTTCCGCATCCTGGTGGCCGGAATCGTCCTTCTGTTTGCCATAACCGCCTACAGACTCCGGACAAAATCATTGCGGGAAAGAAGCAGACTTCTTGAGAAAATGGTGGAAGAGCGAACGGCGGAACTTAAATATACAAATGGAGAGCTGAAAGATTTTGCCCACATTGTCTCCCACGATCTCAAAGCTCCCCTTCGAGGAGTTAGCCAGTTAGCTTCTTGGATTGCCCAAGACAATGCCGACAAAATCAACGATAAAAGCAAAGAACACCTGGACCTCCTTCTCAACCGGGTCAGCAGGATGGACCATCTTATATCGGGAATCCTGCAGTATTCGAGGGCGGGAAGAAAAGATGGGGAAATAAAAAAAGTCGATCTCATGCAGACCGTAACCGAAATCATCGATGACCTCGCTCCACCTGGAAATATAAAAGTCAAAATCAGCGGCAAACTTCCGGTCATAGAAACTGACCAAGTCAAGATCACACAGGTATTCCAGAACCTCATCAGCAACGCGATCAAGTATATAGATAAAGCGGAGGGAAAAGTAGACATCGGATGCACTGATGAAGGCAAAACCTGGAAATTTTTTATCAAAGACAACGGACCCGGAATCGAGGAACCATACAGGGAAAAAATTTTTCAGGTTTTTCAGACACTGCAATCCCGGGACAAACAGGAAAGCACGGGAGTGGGGCTTTCTGTTGTGAAAAAGATCGTCGAGCTTTATGGAGGGAAAATCTGGGTGGAATCGAAACCGGGACAAGAGAGTAGTTTTTATTTCACTTTTCCCAAATCAATGTGAAGAAAAGACATTAAAAATCCGACTGGAGTGACGCTGTCTCACCATTCACCTTTTTAAGGTATCCATTATTGAGAAGAGCTCCGTTTGCGGGTCACTCCCGGCTGCTCTTCTTGCGTTTGAAAAAAACATAAAAAGGAAGAGCGGCAACCATTAGAATCAATCCCGCCCAGGCATGCTTGGGCTTCTCTATAAGGGCATTGGCCACAAACAAAAAGGTGATCGAGATAAAAATAAAGGGAACAAATGGATATCCCGGCGTTTTGTAGGGACGGGGCTTGTTTTTCAGTCTTCGCCTAAAAATAAAAATGGAAGCCGCCGTCAGACCGAAAAAGATCCAGTCGGTAAAAACAACGTATGTGATAAGGTCCTCGAAAGTCCCCCAAAACAAGAGTAAAAACACCGCCCAAATTGACTGGACGAGGATGGCGTAAACCGGTGTTCTAAACCGGGGATGAACCCGGGCCAGGGTGGGAAAGAACAATCCGTCCTGGGCCATGGCATAGTATATACGCGGGGCTGAAAGCGTGTAGATTCCCAACGTTCCAAAGCAAGAAACGGCGATGATCAAAGCCACCAGCACTCCCCCGAAAGGGACGATGGTCGAGACTGCATCCGCCGCCAGGCTGTCCGATGCCGCTAAAACATCAACCGGTAAAAGACGGAGATAGGCCAGGTTTGTTAAGAGATAAACGACAGCCACGACCAGGGCGCCCAGGACCATCGCTCTGGGGATGGTTCGCTGAGCATTCCGGGCCTCTCCGGCCACAAAAGAGGCATGCTGCCATCCCCCATACGACCAAAGGACCCCTATCAGGGCTATACCAAAAACCCCGGCCAGGCTTCCCCCTTCTTTCCCTTGAAAAGCCGCTCCAAAATTTATATTTATCTTTCCCCAAAACAACCCTACCCCGATGACTGCAAAAATCCCCAGTAATTTCAGCCCTGTAAAAACATTGGTGAACACCTCGGCCGCTTTGACCCGCAAAATGTTGATCCCCGTCACTACGAACAAAAAGACAACAGCCGCCAATTTGATCCCTGCGGCGCTCAGATGAAAGATGTATCCCAAATAAGTGGCAGTGGCGATACTCAGGGCGGCATTGGCTCCCGATGTGATAACGATCAGGTATGCCCAGCCGTAAAGAAATCCGAACAAATCACCATAAGCCTGCCTTAGATAAACATAAACACCGCCTGCTTGGGGAAAAAGTCCTCCCAGTTCGGCAAAGGTCAGGGCACCGGTAAGGGTGATGATACCGCCTACCGCCCAGACAACAAGAATCATCAAAGGCGCCTCTAAATGGCCCGCTATCTGGGAAGGTGTCAGGAAAATTCCCGACCCGATGCAGGAACCTATGGCGATCATGGTCAGGCCGTAGAGCCGCAGCTCCTTCTTTAAATCGGGGCCGGTTCTATCACCACTCATTTAGCTATAAGTTTTTTATTTCTTGTATATATATATCATGGAATATCTTTCTGCGTTCCCAAGAAAAAAATACAGCTATGTTTTATAGCACAGGGGAGGATTTTATGTCAAAATTCGGAATCATGGCCTTGTATGAAAAGACGGCTGCGCCACCGACATCGTAAAACAGATGCGGCAAATCCAGCCCGTAAATATTGGGTATTAAGTGAGTATTTTTATCAACCTGTAAAAAGGTTCAACATCAATTTTTTTTGGTTGAACCGCCATTTCCAGAGGAATGCTCGCCAGCTTATTTTCACTCAAAAAAACACATTTATCCGTTTCTCCGTTCCGCAGAAGCTCAAGGGCATAATTTCCCAAGCGGGCTCCCAGGATCCTGTCCCGTGCGCTCGGACGGCCTCCCCGCTGTATATGTCCTAAAACCGCAATTCGAGTTTCCAGACCAGTTTTTTTTCTTATTTCTTCGGCAATATCTGCTGCCTTGGCCCGCCCTTCGGCCACAATAACAATCCAGCTGACCTTGCCCTTGCGGTTTCCTTCCGCAATCTCATCACACATTTTATCAATATCCACGTCCATCTCGGGGACAAGAACCTCTTCACAACCGCCCGCCAGGGCTACGCGGAGGGCGATATACCCGCAGTCCCGACCCATCACCTCAACGACAAATATTCTCTCCATACTCATGGCCGTATCCCGGATCTTATCCAAGGCTTCAACGGC
The DNA here is from genome assembly GCA_016927475.1 of Candidatus Aminicenantota bacterium. Taxonomy (GTDB): domain Bacteria; phylum Acidobacteriota; class Aminicenantia; order Aminicenantales; family Aminicenantaceae; genus JAFGMO01. Next base: position 1,641 of record JAFGMO010000012.1, on the reverse strand, counting down.
AACATTTACGGCCGTATCCGCACCAATGGAAAGGTTGATGCCGTTGATATCATTGTCAATAGTGGCGGGAACTCCGATCACCGGAATACCGTACCGGGATGCCAGCACATGAGCTCCGGTTAGGGAGCCGTTTCCTCCGATGACAATCAATCCCTCTATCCCATTCTTTTGGATCTGCCGGACAGCTTCCTTCTGTCCGTTTTGGGTTTTAAACTCCTCGAAACGTTTGGTTCTTAAAACCGTTCCTCCCCGGTCAATGATCCCGGATACGGACCGGCGGTTCATTACCATAAACTCTCCCTTCATCAATCCTTCATATTCTTTAATCACACCCCAAACTTCAATATTATAAAGGTCCGCCGTTCGAACGACCGCGCGCAGGGCTGCGTTCACTCCTGAACAATCTCGGGTTAAAACCGCAATTTTTTTCATGATTTTTCCTTAATCCTTAAAAAACCACACCGGAATCCCGGCTCTTCAGAAAAAGAACGATCATCCGGGCAACCATAAAGATGATTCCAGCCGCAATGACCATACAGTACAGGGATAAAAAAACGGTTTGGACAACCGGGGTTCGACGGGATGTTACATGAGGAAAAAGAATATCAAAGAAAGTTTTCCCGAACATGATGAGCAATATGGTGACCCCGAAAACAGACCGGTAAAAATATATCTTGGCATTGGTAACATCCACACTGTCCAGCACAACAAGAGGATACAACAGCCATGCCGTTCCGGCCCAAAGAACGACGACAAAAAAAATAACCATACCTCTAGGCAAATCGGATCTTTTTTTTCTCATTTTAACAATACGGGCAAAAGCCTTTACCTTGGATCACATGAATACAGGTGTTCATTTTCGTCAACGCTCAACCGGCGGAGCCTCCGCCACCGCCACCGCCCCCGCCACCGCCGCCGCTGAATCCTCCTCCGCTTCCCGAAGAATAATGGGCCGCTGACGTGCTTGCCTGCTCGATGGTTGTGGCCATGGATTCGATACTTTCGACCATAGTCTGAAGTCTTCCCGCTGCCGAAAAAGCGGCATAGCTGAATCCGGCATACCATACCGGAGGCGCGGCCTGTTCATCCTCAAGGATGATGGGAAGCATTTTCAGGATTTTCTTGGCATTGCCGAAAATGATGCCAAAAACAAGATAGTACTCCCAGAGCTTGTATGCTTCAGGAGGAATATCTTCGAACTGAGAAAAATCATCCAGAAACCTTTCCATGGCCCGCCACATTTCGTTTTCACGAGCCCATTTTTGTGTCCGGCGTTTCATCTTGGGAACCAGGATAGGAATCAAAATCATAAGAACAATATTAAAGGTAAAAATGGCCAGGGGAATGGAAACAGCCAGAAAGATATTGCGCATACGCTTGCTGGCCGGCTCCAAAAACTGATAGCCTTCCGCTCGCTCGCGAAGCGTTTTCTGCCAGTTTCTATACCAGGACTGAAACTTTTTAGGATTTTTCTCCAAATATTTTTTCAGATCCTCCAGTTCCAGGCTCCCTTCTTCCTGTCTGTTCCCTTCAGCCGCAGTAAGGAAAACAAGGTCGAGAAGGTCCGTCTCAAAAGGATGTAATTGAGAATCATCCCGATAGTCTTTTTTAAGAGTCAGTTTTGTCGCATATTCCTGCTTT